>NZ_JBEAIO010000004.1:0-254920 GCF_040065095.1 Klebsiella sp. CN_Kp091
GGCTACCAGCCGAATACCGGACCGTAGGTCGGATAAGCGTAGCGCCATCCGACAATACGCTAACTACGCAGGGCGTTTTTCGCCAGCTGTTCGTCTTCGGCCATACAGGCCGCGGCGGTGAACAGCGCATCGGTTGACGAGTTGAGCGCCGTTTCGCAGGAATCCTGCAGCACGCCGATAATAAAGCCGACGGCGACGACCTGCATGGCGACATCGTTCGGAATACCGAACATGTTACAGGCCAGCGGGATCAGCAGCAGTGAACCGCCCGCCACTCCGGAAGCGCCGCAGGCGCACAGTGAAGCCACAACGCTCAGCAGCAGCGCTGTCGGCAGGTCCACCGGAATATTCAACGTATGCACCGCCGCCAGCGTTAGCACGGTGATAGTCATCGCCGCGCCCGCCATATTGATGGTCGCGCCCAGCGGAATAGATACCGAATAGGTATCGCGATCCAGATTCAGCTTCTCGCACAGCGCCATATTTACCGGAATGTTGGCGGCGGAGCTGCGGGTAAAGAAGGCGTAGACACCGCTTTCACGCAGGCAGGTCAGCACCAGCGGATACGGGTTACGGCGGATTTTCCAGAATACCAGCAGCGGGTTAATCACCAGCGCCACCAGCAGCATGCAGCCGACCAGCACCAGCAGCAGCTGGGCGTAGCCCCACAATGTGTCGAAACCGGTCGTCGCCAGCGTCGAGGCGACCAGGCCAAAAATACCCAGCGGCGCAAAACGGATGACCATCTTGACGATAAAAGTCACGGCGTGCGAGACGTCGTTAATCAGGTTTTTAGTGCTGTCGTTACCGTGGCGCAGCGCGAAGCCCAGGCCCACCGCCCACACCAGAATACCGATGTAGTTGGCGTTCAGCAGCGCGTCGATAGGATTAGCCACCATACTCATCAGCAGTCCGCGCAGCACCTCTACAATCCCCGACGGCGGGGTGATGCTGTCCGCCGCGCTGGTCAGATGCAGCGTAGAAGGGAAAACAAAGCTAAACAGCACCGCGGTGAGCGCCGCGCTGAAGGTGCCCAGCAGATAGAGAAACAGAATCGGGCGGATACTGGTTTTTTGTCCGTGCTGATGGTTAGCGATCGACGCCATCACCAGCATTAATACCAGTACCGGCGCGACGGCTTTTAGCGCGCCGACGAACAGCGTTCCCAGCAGCCCGACCGCGATAGCGGCCGGTTTCGAGACCAGCGCCAGTATCACGCCAAGTACCAGTCCCAACAGGATTTGTTTCACCAGACTGCCATGCGCCAGGCGCTGCAGCAGCCCCGACGGGCGGGTTTGTGTTGTCATAAATCATTCCTTCCAGTGATGTAGCAGTCCATCCCGGCGACGTATTATTTGTTACGTTTATGTCCGGATGTAAATGAATGTTTGCATGGTCGAGTATACGGAAAGAACGCGAGGGAGGAAGCGTAATCTACTGTTTCTTACGCGCCGATCTTGTTTTTTAACTATGTATTAACGTTTTTGTGACATAGATAAAGATTATGCGCGGGAAGCCTGAAGCAGTGATGCGTATCCCGGCCAGATACGCGATATCTGACCGGGAGCAGGGAGTTATTGCAGCTGTTTCTTCTTATCGTTCTGTTTGTTCACCCAGGCGTTAATCAGCAGCGTCGCCGCCAGAATGCCGCCCACCACGCCGAGGGAAACGGCGATCGGAATGTGGTAGAAATCGACGATCAGCATCTTGATACCGATAAACACCAGGATCACCGACAGGCCATACTTCAGCATCGAGAAGCGTTCGGCCACGCCCGCCAGCAGGAAATACATCGCACGCAGACCGAGAATCGCAAACAGGTTAGAGGTCAGCACGATAAACGGGTCGGTGGTCACCGCGAAAATCGCCGGGATGCTATCAACGGCGAAAATCACGTCGCTCAGCTCAACCAGAATCAGCACCAGCAGCAGCGGTGTGGCGAACAGTACGCCGTTTTTACGGGTGAAGAAGCGCTCGCTCTCGATTTTATCCGTCATACGCAGATGGCTGCGGATCCAACGCACCAGCGGCTTATCGCCGATCCCGGAATCATCTTCTTTCGCCAGCGCCATTTTCACCCCGGTAAACAGCAGGAACGCGCCGAACACGTACAGTAGCCATTCGAACTGCGAAATCAGCCAGCTGCCGGTGAAGATCATAATGGTACGCAGGACAATCGCCCCGAGGACGCCATACACCAGTACCCGGCGCTGTAGCGCAGGCGGCACGGCAAAGTAGCTAAAGAGCATTAACCAGACGAAGACGTTATCGACCGCCAGTGATTTTTCAATCAGATAACCGGTGAGGAAGGCTAACGCCTGCGGATCGGCGACGGCGCGGCCCTGCGTTTGCACCAAATACCACCAGAAAGCGGCGTTAAACAGCAGGGAGAGGGTGACCCACAGGATGGACCAACCGGCGGCCTGCTTCATGGTCATGGTATGCGCACCGCGCCTTCCCTGAAGCAGTAAATCGATCGCCAGCATGATAACCACGACTACAGCGAATCCGCCCCATAACAACGGCGTGCCGACACTATTCATTGCGTTATTCCTTACATAAAAACAAAACGGCTGTCGTCGGAAGACGGCAGCCGCTGCGCTTTTATGCATAGACCTCGCCTTCCGGCAAGGTCTCACTTACAACAAGACGGGAACTGGACCCTTGGTCTTGTTGCCCGGCGACCGGATGCGGTTTTGCACGCATCGTAATGACGATCGACCGGCCAGGAAGTTACTCCCCTTTGCACGTAACAAAGTATTACAAGTTATAAAGGGCGTCAATGGAGGTCGAGGGCCCATTTACACTCCTTTACTCCACAGGCTGAGTATCCGCCGGGAAGACCACGCCGGTCTGGCGACGGATTTCGCTGAGCAGTTTTGCCGTAATACGGCTGACTTCAAGCCCGGGATGATCGACGTCGTTGGTTTCCACCAGCCGCGCGAACGCCTCCGCTTCATACAACATAGTATTGATGTGCTGAGGCTGGGTGAGATCCTGCGCTTTTCCGCCGCGTGGAATAAAGGCCACCTTCTGGCATTCGGAGATTTTCTCAATCACCAGCGCGCCTTCTTCACCCTGGATTTCGCTAGGGATAGTGGAGTCGCTGACCTTCGAGTGGTGCAAGGTGACATCGAAATCGCCGTAGCTCAGCACCACCGTACCCTGGCCATCAACGCCGCTCGCCAGCAGGCTGGCGCTGGCATGGACCGCTTGCGGTTCGCCCCACAGCGCGACCGCCGAGGCGAGGCAGTAAAAACCGATATCCATAATCGAGCCATTGGAAAAGGCCGGGTTGAAGGTATTTGGATTTTCGCCGTCGAGATAGCGCTGGTAACGCGAAGAGTACTGACAGTAGTTGATGAAGGCTTTACGTAATTTGCCCACTTTATCGAGCGCTTCGCGCAGCAGCAGGAAGTTGGGCAGGCTGGCGGTTTTGAAGGCTTCAAACAGCACCACGTTGTTTTCTTTAGCCACGGCAATCGCCGCTTCGACTTCCTGGAGGTTTGATGCCAGCGGCTTTTCGCAAATCACGTGCTTTTTATGGCTCAGGAACAGGCGGGTTTGCGGGAAGTGCAGCGAGTTCGGACTGGCAATATAGACCGCGTCAACGTCAGAACTTTGCGCCAGTTCATCGAGCGAAGTAAACAGATGCTCGACCGGGTAGTCATTAGCGAAAGCTTGCGCCTGTTCAAGGCTGCGGGAATAAATCGCGGTGAGTTTAAATTTACCGGTTTCATGGGCGGCATCGACAAACTGCTTAGTAATCCAGTTTGTGCCAACAACTGCGAAACGTATCATAAACGTTGACGAACTCCGTTAAAGGGGACCTTTCGTCACTCTAGCACGCCATGATGACAAAACGAGTGCGCAAATACGCACTCTGGTAAATTGCTAGTTCTTGGTGGGGCATCCTCGCTGAACCTCTTGAGCTATGCTAACTACTGAACCCAGATATTTAGGTTGTCGATGTAATATCTTTGCATCAATAACTGCGCTAACTCGGGCTAGTTTTTCTCTAAAATGCGTGAATATTCGCGCTTTTTGGGGGATATCGGGAGCATTAACGGCAATAGCGCGAATACCATATTCTCTGGCCAGCCACAGCGCCCGCGGGTTATGGAAGCCCTGGGAAATAATAGTCATATCGGTTATGCCAAAAACTTTTTGCGCGCGCACTACCGAGTCTAGCGTCGAAAAACCTGCGTAATCGCAGAAAATCGCTTCTTCAGGCACCCCTTGATGGATGAGCGCCTGCTGCATCGCCGAGGGTTCGTCATAATTTTTTTTGCTATTGTCGCCGCTGACCAGTAGCCACTTTACTTTTCCGGCATGGTACAGCGCGGCTGCGGTATTAATACGGCGAACAAAGAATTTATTGCCAGGCTTGGCGCCGAGAACTAATCCAACATTATTGTAGGGAAGCGTGTTGATATCGTTCCAGATAAGATGTTGTGTTGTTTTGATAATGAGCGTGTCGGCGTAAAAGATTAATGTCACGCAGGCGGTAAGCAACATGCAAGCGGCGAAAATAAATCGACGGATAAGTTGGGCCGTCCTGATAGTAAAAGTACCGCTTATTTTGTTATATAACTCTGTTATGAACATCCAGTTCATTGACACATTCCCTGTGCTGAAATTAAACGAAAACTCCTTTAACTAATTGATTCTAAATTTAAGCGTATAAAAAAACTATCGGGACAAAAATTTTTCAGAATCAGGGTAAAGCAAGATGCGTCAGCCACAGGCGGGTATCAAACTCTAGCTGGTGGTACTGCGGCTCCATATGACAGCACAACTGATAGAAGGCTTTGTTGTGATCCTTCTCTTTTAAATGCGCCAGTTCATGAACCACGATCATACGCAGAAACGCTTCCGGCGCGTCGCGAAATACCGTCGCTACGCGAATTTCCGCTTTAGCTTTTAGTTTGCCGCCCTGAACGCGGGAAATAGCGGTATGCAGACCAAGCGCGTTCTTCAGCACGTGGATTTTACTGTCGTACATCACCTTATTGATTGGCGCCGCCCCGCGCAGATAGCGGGCCTTCAGATCCTGGGTATATTGATATAACGCCTTATCGCTGTTGACATCATGCCCCTGCGGATAGCGCTTTTGCAGCACCTCGCCGAGGCGACCTTGCTCGATTAAAGTCGTCACCTGCGACAGCAGCGATTCGGGGTAACCCTGAAGGTAAGGTAGCGTGTTCATGGTGAAAAAAGTTTACTTCTCCGGAGAATTGAGCGATAACACGCGCGAATTTTAGCATTTCGGAGGGGCGATGAGCCAGGTAGAGTTAAACGGTGAGTTATTCACATTAGAGCGGTTCCCACCTAACGCTGAAGAAGAAGCGCTTCAGGCATGGGAAGCGGCGGATGAATATCTGCTGCAACAGGTGAATGACGTCGACGGCCTGACGCTCATCTTCAACGACGGCTTCGGCGCGCTCTCCTGCGCGCTGGCGGAGCGCAACCCGGTCAGCATCAACGACTCCTTTATTTCCGAGCTGGCGACTCGCCACAACCTGCGGATGAACGGTATCGATGAAGAGAGCGTGCGCTTTCAGGATAGCCTGAGCCCGCTGCCGGTCGCGCCGGCGCTGGTGCTGATTAAGGTGCCAAAACAGCTGGCGCTGCTGGAACAGCAGCTGCGCGCGCTGCGCGAAGTGGTGACGCCGGAAACCCGCATTATCGCCGCGGCGAAAGCCCGAGATGTGCACAACTCGACGCTGGCGCTGTTTGAAAAAATCCTCGGTACCACCACCACTTCGCTGGCGTGGAAAAAAGCGCGTCTGATCCACTGCGTTTTCACCGCCCCTAAGCTTGCCGAAGCGCCGCAAACCTACAACTGGAAGCTGGACGGCACGCCGTGGACCATCCATAACCATGCCAACGTTTTTGCCCGCAGTGGCCTGGATATCGGCGCGCGTTTCTTCCTACAGCATTTACCGTCTGATTTAGAAGGCGAGATCGCCGATCTCGGCTGCGGCAATGGGGTGATTGGCCTGCAGGCGCTGGCGCAAAATCCAAACGCCAGGGTGATGTTCACCGATGAGTCGCACATGGCGGTGGCTTCCAGCCGTTTGAACGTCGAGCGCAATCTGCCGGACGATATCGAACGCTGTGAATTCATGGTCAACAATTCGCTTTCCGGCATTGAGCCCGACCGCTTTACGGCGATTCTGTGTAATCCGCCGTTCCATCAGCAGCACGCTATTACCGACCATATTGCCTGGCAGATGTTTAACGATGCCCGCCGCAGCCTGAAATATGGCGGCGAGCTGTACGTCGTCGGCAACCGCCACCTTGATTACTTCCGTAAGCTGAAGCGCGCTTTTGGTAATTGCACGACCATTGCGACGAACAATAAGTTTGTCATTTTGAAAGCAACGAAGGTGCGTAAGCAGCGCTGATTCTTGTTGTTGTCTCCCCCCGGCTTGCGGCTGTCGCCTTAGCCGGGCTACCGACTGGTAGTTTCAGCCAGCGTGGTGAAGACATTAAAGGCAGGTCGCAAGGACCGTAGGTCGGGTAAGGCGTTAGCCGCCACCCGACAAAAAACGACACCGCGGGTAACCCGGGGAAGGCGCATCGCGCCGCCCCCGGGACACGGCTAAATCGCCAGCGCCAGTTTTGTGCCCTGGGCAATCGCCCGACGCGCATCCAGCTCCGCCGCCACGTCGCAACCGCCGATGAGATGCACCGTTTTCCCCGCCGCGCGCAGCGGTTCCGCCAGCTCGCGGCGCGGTTCCTGACCGGCGCAGATCACCACCTGATCGACCGCCAACAGTTGGCGCTCGCCGCCGATAGTGACATGTAACCCTTCATCATCGATCTTTTCATAGCTGACCGCCGGGATCATTTTCACGCCGCGCGCCAGCAGCGTCGCGCGGTGGATCCAACCGGTGGTTTTGCCGAGCCCTTCGCCCGGTTTGCTGGCTTTGCGCTGTAGCATCACAATCTGTCGCGGGCTTTTACTCAGCTGTGGGCCTTCAGCACTCAGCCCTCCTGCCGTTTGCAGGCTGGTATCGATACCCCATTCGCGGCAGAACTCGCCGATATCCTGGCTGGTGGCCGCACCCGACTGGCTTAAATACATCGCGGTGTCGAAGCCGATGCCGCCGCAGCCGATAATCGCCACCTTCGCGCCAACCGGAGCTTTATCGCGCAAGACATCCAGGTAGCTCAGCACTTTGGGATGTTCGATCCCGTCGATCGCCGGCAGGCGCGGGGCGATACCGGTGGCGAGGATCGTCTCATCGAACGCCAGCAGATCGTCTGCCGTGACGCGGGTGTTCAGGCGTAGATCAACACCATGAAGATCGAGCATGGTGCGGTAGTAACGCAACGTCTCGTGAAACTCCTCTTTGCCGGGGATCTGTTTGGCGATATTAAACTGGCCGCCGATCTCCGGGAGCGCATCGAACAACGTGACATGATGACCGCGGGCGGCGGCGTTAACGGAGAAGGCCAGACCGGCCGGCCCGGCGCCGACCACCGCCAGCCGTTTAGGCGCGTTAGCAGGCAGGACCGGCATCAGGGTTTCATGACAGGCGCGCGGGTTGACCAGACAAGAGGTGACTTTGCCGGCGAAGATCCGATCGAGACACGCCTGGTTGCAACCGATGCAGGTATTGATTTCCCTGGCGCGATCGCGCTGCGCTTTCGACATAAATTCGGCGTCGGCGAGGAACGGGCGGGCCATCGATACCATATCGGCATCGCCGCGGGCGAGAATATCCTCCGCGACCTGCGGATCGTTGATGCGGTTGGTGGTGATCAACGGGATCGACACCGCACCTTTTAGCTTGCGGGTGACCCAGCTGAAAGCTCCGCGCGGTACCGGCGTGGCGATGGTCGGAATGCGCGCTTCGTGCCAGCCAATCCCGGTGTTGATAATTGTCGCCCCCGCCGCTTCAATCGCTTTGGCCAGTTCGGTGACTTCCGCCAGCGTGCTGCCGTCGTTGACCAGATCGAGCATCGACAGGCGGTAGATGATAATGAAATCGTGGCCGGCGCGCTGGCGCACCGCCTTAACCACCTCTACGGCGAAACGCATGCGCCTGGCATAATCGCCGCCCCAGTGGTCGTCGCGCTGGTTGGTGCGCGCGGCGAGAAATTCGTTAATCAGATAGCCCTCAGAGCCCATCACTTCAACGCCGTCATAGCCCGCTTCGCGCGCCAGCTGGGCGCAGTGGGCAAAATCATCAATCAGCGTAAGGATCTCATCGTGGCTCAGTTCATGGGGCGTAAAACGGTTAATCGGCGCCTGTAGCGCCGAGGGGGCCACTAGCGCGGGCTGGTAGCTGTAGCGCCCGGTATGCAGGATCTGCAGGGCGATTTTGCCGCCTTCCTGATGTACCGCGTCGGTAATATGGCGATGGTGCGCCAGATGGCTGGCATCGTTGAGTACCGCGCCGCCGGCCATGGTCACCCCGGAAGGCGCCGGAGCGATGCCGCCGGTGACGATCAGCGCCACGCCGTGACGGGCGCGTTCGGCGTAAAAGGCCGCCAGCCGCTGCGCGCCGTCCGGTAACTCTTCCAGGCCGGTGTGCATTGAGCCCATCAACACGCGGTTTTTGAGCGTTGTGAAGCCCAGCTCAAGCGGGGCGAAAAGCGACGGATAGCGGCTCATAGTGGCTTCCAATGTAAAATTATTGTTATGTGGTCGGATGAGTTACTAATTTAGCCGTCGCGGAGAAAAAGGGAAAAGGGGAGTGCGGTGATTGTGATGGGATTCAAAGAACGGAACACGTTGTCCCTCACCCCGGCCCTCTCCCAAAGGGAGAGGGGGAAAGGCGGATCGGTACCGGTGGTTAGGGTGACGGGGAAGACGCTACGCGCTGGCGGCGCTCCAGGCCCGGTGCTTGCCACATCGATGTTGTCAGGCCGCTATCGACAAGGCCAAGCTGATCGGCGTACACCGTCTGCCACTTGCTCATCATCTCCTGATACAGCTCGCTATGCTGCGGATTTGGGGTGAACTCGCGGTGCCAGCTCACTAACCGTTCTCCTGTACTGGCCATATCGTCATACAGTCCGGCGCCGGTTCCGGCGGCGATGGCGCAGCCCAGAGCGGTGGCTTCGCGGACGACCGGCACCCGCACCGGCAGGCCGGTGACGTCGCTGAGGATCTGGCTCCACAGCGCGCCTTTAGAGCCGCCGCCGGCAAACACCAGGCTCTCGAATGTTACCCCGGAGAACTGCGAAATCTGGGCCAGATTGCAGGCGGAGACAATCGCCGCGTTCTCCTCCAGCGCGCGGAACAGGGTCGCTTTATTGCACTTTTCCGGATCGATGGAGAGGTTAATAAACGACGGCGCGGCGTGGTACCACTGCTTAAAGTGCATGGCGTCGGAAAAAATAGGCATCACGCCGTGGGAACCGGCGGGCACGCGGCTGGCCATCTCCTCCAGCAGCGAATAGGCATCGACGCCGAGCCGCTCGGCAATCAGTTTTTCTTCAGCGCAGAAGGCGTCGCGAAACCAGCGCATGGTCAGCCCGGTAAAGAAACTGATCGATTCCGCCTGCGCCATGCCGGGAATGACATGAGGATTAACGCGAATATTCATCTGCGGATCGGTACGCACCTGCGGCAGGTTGACCACCTGCTGCCAGAAAGTGCCGCCGAGTACCGCAGTTTGCCCGGCGCGCACCACCCCAAGGCCCAGGCAGCCGAGCTGGACGTCGCCGCCGCCCATCACTACCGGCGTCCCGGCGCGCAGGCCGCTCTGCTGCGCCGCCGCTTCGGTGACGACGCCCAGCAGGGTACCGGTCTCTTTGACCGGCGACAGCATATCGGCGCGCAGCCCGGCCATATCCAGCAGCGCCGGGCGCCAGTCGCGGCTGAACAGATCGAGCATGCCGGTGGTGCCGGCGTTTGACGGGTCGACCGCCAGCTCGCCGGAAAGTTTCGCCGCCAGCCAGTCGCTGATCATGGTGATGGTCGCCGCTTTGCGGTAGATATCGGGGCGGTGGTGCGCCAGCCACAGCAGGCGCGGCATGGCGCTTAGCGCCAGGGTTTGTCCCGAGACCTCGTACACCTCGGATTCAAAACGATAGTCGTGGATCTCCTTAAGCTCCGCCACTTCGCGGCTGGCGCGGGCATCGACGTTGGCGCAGGCCCAGATGGCCTCGCCGTTGCGGTCATAGAGGACGATCCCTTCGCGCATCGAACAGCAGGCGACGGATTGAATATCGGCGGCAGAGAGCCGGGCGGCGTCGAGCGCCTGGCGAATGCACTGGCAGGCCAGCTGCCAGTTGGTGGTAAGGTCGAACTCCATCGAGCCGGGGACGTTATCAACGCTCAGGTGTTTCCATTCGGCCTGGCCTACCGCCAGCTGGCGGCCATTAAGATCGAAAATGACCGCCCGAATGCTGCCGGTCCCGGCATCTAACGCTAACAGGTAACTCATGACATGCGCCTCGCTGTTGTCGCGCGGCGCCAGGCCGTCAGGAGGCCAGTGCGAGCACCGCGCGTGCTGTTGTCTCTTCCGTTACCAGGCCATTAATGCGCTTGCCAATCAGAGCGGCATGAATCGCCTGCGCTTTTTGTTCGCCCCCGGCGACGCCAACGATGGTCGGCAGCTGCGCCAGTTCATCGAGGGTTACGCCGAGGAGTTCCCGATGGATCTCCAGTCCTTCTACCGGCCGGCCGTCAGCCTGCAGGAAATAACCTAAAATGTCGCCGACCGCGCCTTTGCGCGCGTACATCAGCTGTTCACCCTCGCTGATATAGCCGGAGCGTAAAATGGTGGCGTCGCGCCGCTGATCGATGGCGCCAATGCCAACCACCGCCGCGTCCGCCGCCGTTGCCGCCAGCATCACGTCGCGCACGCTCGACTCGCGGCGCAGGATCTCGGCGACATCCGCCGAAGAGACCCGCAGCGGCGCCGGGATAATGCTGACGCTACAGGCGGCATCAAGCTGGCCGATGCCGGTCATATAAGGGCCGACGCCGCCGGAGAGGGTCACCAGCCGCACCTGCTGCGAGCCAATAAAGCCGCTGAGGTGCTGCAGGCAGCTCATGGTGGCTTCGCCGAAGCCGACTGCCAATAATTGCCCCGGTTGCAGAATGCCCATCAGAGACTGCGCCGCGCCGATACCCAGCCGGGTATTCATCGGCGGGGTGTTGAGCGCCGGCAGCACGCGGGCAATCTTGAGGCCAAAACGCTGCTGGAGTTCACTTTCCAGCGCCAGACAGCCCTCATAGCGCGAGTTGATCTGCACGCGGATCACCCCGGACTGACGGCCTTTCTCCAGCAGGCGAGAAATCTTCAGTCGCGGCAACCCTAAACGCTCGCCGATGTCATTTTGCGTCAGGCCGTCGTGGTAGTAGCACCACGCCACCCGCGCCACCAGCTCTTCCTCGGCTAACGCCAGCCCGGCGTAGCGGTTCTCTTCCGTAATGCGTTTTTCGCTCATAAATTGAACTCTTATAAAAATTTAGATCATATGTTCGCTATTGCGCGGTCGGAAAGTGTGAGCCGACTGGCAAAATGGATCTTTCATCGCTGGCGCCTTTTTTCCTGACGATCTAAAGCGCCAAACTGTGATCTTCGCACGGTTGTAAATATAGTTCACGGTCTACGCTTTTGAACATTATTAAATCTAAAAATCATTTGTTCAATCGAGGCGCGACGATGAAGCCACTGCTTGAAGCTCGCCAGATTTGCAAACAGTTCTCCGGCGTTGCGGTGCTGAAAGGCATCGATTTCACGCTAGGCGCGGGCCAGGTGCATGCGCTGATGGGGGGGAACGGCGCGGGTAAATCGACGTTGATGAAGATTATCGCCGGTGTTGAAACGCCGGACAGCGGTGAACTGACGATCGGCGACCGCGCGTTTGCGCGCCTCAGCCCGGCGCTGGCGCACCAGCTTGGCATCTATCTGGTGCCGCAGGAGCCGATGCTGTTTCCCAACCTCAGCGTGCGCGAGAACATTCTCTTCCGCCTGCCGAAGCGGGCGGATACCGCCGCGCGGTTGCAGGACAAACTGCAGCAGCTGAACTGCCAGATCAACCTCGATGCCAGCGCCAGCACGCTCGAGGTGGCCGATCAACAGATGGTCGAGATCCTGCGCGGGCTGATGCGCGAGGCCAGGATCCTGATCCTTGATGAACCCACCGCCTCTTTAACGCCGGGTGAAACCGAGAGACTGTTTAGCCAGATCCGCGCGTTACAGGCGCTGGACGTTGGGATCGTCTTTATCTCACACAAATTGCCCGAAATCCGCCAGCTTGCCAGCCATATTTCGGTGATGCGCGACGGCGCGGTGGTGCTGAGCGGCGAGACCGCGGCATACCGCGATGAGCAACTGATTAACGCGATGACGCCGGTCAGCCGCGACCATACGCTGAGCGACACGCAAAAGCTGTGGCTGTCGCTACCGGGTAACCGCCGTACGCAACCGCAGGACTTTCCCGTGCTGCGGGTGGAAGATCTCACCGGAGAAGGTTTTATCGATCTCAATCTGGAGATCCGCGCCGGAGAGATCGTCGGTCTGGCCGGGCTGGTGGGATCCGGGCGCACCGAATTTGCCGAAACCCTATACGGCCTGCGCCCACCGCGCGCCGGGCGGATCTGGCTGGAGAACCGCGAGATTAGCCGCGACAGCACCCGCGCCAGGTTGGCCAGCGGACTGGTTTATCTGCCGGAAGACCGTCAGGTCTCGGGGCTGTTTCTTGATGCGCCGGTGCGCTGGAACACCGTGATGTTCAATCAGCCGTCATGGTGGCAGCAGGGGAAACGGGAGGCGGCGGTGGTTGAGCGCTATCACCGGGCGCTGGGGATCAAGCTGGCCGATGACGATCAGCCGGTGCGCACGCTCTCTGGCGGCAACCAGCAGAAGGTACTGCTGGCTCGCTGTCTGGAAGCTAATCCGTTGCTGCTGATTGTCGATGAGCCGACGCGCGGCGTGGATGTCTCAGCCCGCGCCGATATCTATCAACTGCTAAAAAGCGTTGCCGCGCAAAACGTGGCGGTGCTGATGATCTCCAGCGATCTGGATGAGTTCGTTGGCCTTGCCGACCGGGTGTTGGTGATGCATCAGGGCCGCTACAGCGGTGAGCTGGCGCGGCAGGCGGTGACCGTCGATCGCATGATGACCCTGGCCTTCGGAGGACAGGCATGAAAACGTTACTGAAGAATCGCGAACTGAGCGCCTTCTTTGCCATCGTGGCGCTCTTTGTCGTGCTGGTGGCGCTCAATCCAGCCTATTTCAGCCTGCAGACCCTGGCGATGATTTTCGCCAGCTCGCAGATCCTCTGCCTGCTGGCATTGGGCGCGACGCTGGTGATGCTGACCCGCAATATTGATGTGTCGGTAGGCTCGACCGTTGGGCTGTGCGCCATCGCCGTCGGCGTGGCGCTGAACAACGGTTACGGGCTGGCGACGGCTATCGCCTTCGCGCTGATGATTGGCGCGCTGGCCGGGGCTTTTAACGGCCTGCTGGTCGTGGGGCTGCGCATTCCGGCGATCGTCGCGACGCTCGGTACGCTGGGGTTGTATCGCGGAGTGATGTTGCTGTGGACCGGCGGGAAATGGATCGAGGGCTTGCCCGACAGCCTGAAATCGCTCTCGGAGCCCGCGTTTATTGGCGTGTCGCCGCTGGGCTGGCTGGTGCTGGCGCTGCTGCTGGCGGGCGGCTGGCTGCTGTCGCGCACCGCCTTTGGTCGTGATTTTTACGCCGTTGGCGATAATCTCGCCGCCGCGCGTCAGCTGGGGGTGGCGGTCAACCGCACGCGGATGCTGGCCTTTACTCTCAACGGTATGCTGGCGGCCTGCGCCGGGATCGTCTTCGCCGCGCAGATTGGTTTTGTGCCTAATCAGACCGGCAGCGGCCTGGAGATGAAAGCCATCGCCGCCTGCGTATTGGGCGGGATCTCGCTGCTCGGCGGTACCGGCACGTTGCTTGGCGCGTTTCTCGGCGCCTTTTTCCTCACCCAAATTGACACCGTACTGGTGCTGTTCCGCATTCCCGCCTGGTGGAATGACTTTATCGCCGGCCTGGTGCTGCTCGGCGTGCTGGTGCTCGATGGCCGCCTGCGCCAGGCGCTGGCCCGCCATCAGCGGGCGCTAAAGTACAGCCGTTTCCAGCCCGGTAATAAAGGGGGCAAACAGGTTGCCCGCTTTCCCGAACGCAAAAGCAAAGAGGTGGCTTAAATGAAGCTGAAGCTTAACTGGGAAAGTGCGCTGCTGGCGTTGCTGATCGCGGAAATCCTGCTATTCGGCGCGTTGAATCCGCGCATGCTGGATCTCAATATGCTGCTCTTTAGCACCAGCGACTTTATCTGCATCGGCATCGTCGCGCTGCCGCTGACGCTGGTGATCATTAGCGGCGGGATCGATATTTCGCTGGGCTCGACCATCGGCCTGTGCGCCATCGCCCTCGGGGTGATGACCCAGGCGGGCTGGCCGCTGTGGCTCGCGGTATCGCTGACGTTGCTCTTGGGGCTGCTGTGCGGGTTATTCAACGCCGCGCTGATTCACTACACCGGCATCAACCCGCTGGTGATCACGCTTGGCACGCTGTATCTGTACGGCGGCGGCGCGCTGCTGCTTTCCGGGATGGCCGGCGCGACCGGTTACGAGGGGATTGGCGGTTTTCCCGATAGCTTCACCGCCTTCGCCAATTTAACCCTCGGCGGACTGCCGCTGCCGCTGGTGCTGTTCGCGATTATCACCTTTTTCTTCTGGCTATTGGCCCATCGTGGGCGCTTTGGCCGCCACCTCTTTTTACTCGGGCAAAACCCGCGCGCCGCGCGCTATGCCGCGCTGTCGGTGAACGGCATCCCGTACGTGCTGTATGGCCTGGTTGGCGTCGCCTCGGCGGTCGCGGCGCTGGTGATGGTCTCCTATTTCGGCTCGGCGCGTTCGGATTTAGGTCGCGACCTGCTGATGCCGGCGCTGACCGCGGCGGTGCTTGGCGGGGCCAATATTTACGGCGGCTCGGGATCGATACTGGGTACCGCGCTGGCAGCGTTGCTGGTGGGGTATCTGCAACAGGGTTTACAGATGGTCGGCATCCCCAACCAGGTGTCGAGCGCGCTGTCAGGGGCGCTGTTGGTTGTGGTGGTGATGGGGCGTTCGCTGAGCCTGCACCGTGAATGGGTGCGCGCGACCTGGCGGCGTCTTTTCTCGCATAAAACAATCGGAGCATAAAATGAAATTAAAACTGATCGTGCTGGCGCTGGCGATGAGCGTAGTCACCGCACAGGCGGCGGACCGCATCGCCTTTATTCCTAAGCTGGTCGGCGTCGGCTTCTTTACCAGCGGCGGCAACGGCGCGAAAGAGGCGGGGAAAGCGCTGGGCGTGGATGTCACCTATGACGGTCCCACCGAGCCCAGCGTCTCCGGCCAGGTGCAGCTTATCAACAACTTCGTCAACCAGGGCTACAACGCGATTATCGTCTCCGCCGTCTCGCCGGACGGCCTGTGTCCGGCGCTGAAGCGGGCGATGCAGCGCGGGGTGAAAGTCCTGACCTGGGATTCCGATACCAAGCCGGAGTGCCGCAGCATCTATATCAACCAGGGCACGCCGCAGCAGCTCGGCGGCCTGCTGGTCGAGATGGCGGAAAAGCAGGTCAGCAAACCTGCCGCCAAAGTCGCGTTTTTCTACTCCAGCCCGACGGTGACCGACCAGAACCAGTGGGTGAAGGAAGCCAAAGCCAAAATCGAAAAAGAGCATCCGCAGTGGCAAATCGTCACCACCCAGTTTGGCTATAACGATGCCACCAAATCGCTGCAAACCGCCGAGGGGATCTTAAAAGCGTATCCGGATCTCGACGCCATTATCGCGCCGGATGCCAATGCGCTGCCGGCGGCGGCGCAGGCGGCGGAGAACCTCAAGCGTCAGGGCGTGGCGATCGTCGGCTTTAGTACACCGAACGTGATGCGCCCGTACGTTGAGCGCGGCACGGTGAAAGCGTTCGGCCTGTGGGATGTGGTTCAGCAGGGCAAAATTGCGGTTAACGTCGCCGATCGATTGTTGAAAAAGGGCGATCTTAACGTCGGCGACAGCGTTGAGGTGAAAGATATCGGCTCGCTGAAGGTCGAACCGAATAGCGTGCAGGGCTACCAATATGAGGCGAAGGGCAACGGTATCGTGCTGCTGCCGGAGCGCGTGGTGTTCAGCAAAGAGAACATCAACAACTACGACTTCTGACGGAGGAAAAGATGGCTGATTTAGACGACATCAAAGAGGGTAAGGACTTCGGTATCGACCGCCCGCAGCAGAACACGCTGTATACCCTGAAAGGCTGCGGCTCGCTAGATTGGGGCATGCAGTCGCGGCTGGCGCGCATCTTTAATCCGCACAGCAATCGCACGGTGATGCTGGCCTTCGATCACGGCTACTTCCAGGGGCCAACGACCGGGCTTGAGCGTATCGACCTGTCGATTGCGCCGCTGTTTGCCGACACCGACGTGCTGATGTGCACCCGCGGCGTATTGCGCAGCCAGGTACCGGCGGCCACCAATAAGCCGGTGGTGCTGCGCGCCTCCGGCGGTAATTCGATTTTGAGCGAACTCTCCAACGAATGCGTGGCGGTGGCGATGGAAGACGCGCTGCGTCTCAACGTTTGCGCGGTGGCGGCGCAGGTCTATATCGGCAGCGAATACGAACATCAGTCGATCAATAACATCATCAAACTGGTGGATGCCGGCAATCGCTACGGTATGCCGGTCCTGGCGGTTACCGGCGTCGGTAAAGAGATGACCCGCGACGCGCGCTACTTCTCGCTGGCCAGCCGGATTGCCGCCGAAATGGGGGCGCAGTTTGTGAAGACCTATTTCGTTGAGGAAGGATTTGAAAAAGTAACCGCCAGCTGTCCGGTGCCGATCGTCATCGCCGGCGGTAAAAAACTGCCGGAGCATGAGGCGCTGGAGATGTGCTGGCGGGCGATCGACCAGGGGGCGTCCGGGGTGGATATGGGGCGCAATATCTTCCAGTCCAGCGCCCCGCGCGCGATGCTGAAGGCGGTGAAAAAGGTGGTGCATGAGAATCTGAACGCCCGCGAAGCGTATCAGTTCTGGCAGGAAGAAAAACAGGGAGAGCTGAAATGAACGTCACGCTGGTGGAGATCAATATTAAACCCGAGCGGGTGGATGAATTTCTCGAGGTGTTTCGTGCCAACCACGAAGGCGCGCTGCGGGAACCGGGCAACCTGCGCTTTGATGTCCTGCAGGATCCAGAGGTGAAAACTCGCTTTTTTATCTACGAAGCCTATAAAGACGATGAGGCGGTGCTGGCGCATAAGAAGACGCCGCACTATTTAGCCTGCGTCGAAAAGCTGGAGGAGATGATGTCGCAGCCGCGGCAGAAGCGCAGCTTTATCGGCCTGTTACCGCAGGTGTGAGACGAGCCCTCACCCCGACCCTCTCCCCAGGGGAGAGGGAGAAAAGCGGCTTCGAACGGTTCCCTCTCCCTGTGGGAGAGGGTTAGGGTGAGGGGAAAACGCTACGGCTTACGGAAAAACTCGTTATACAACATATATAAATGCGCCGCGCTCCATGAGAAGTTGGGCGCGCCCTGCTGGGCGCCAGTCAGCGGATTGTAGTTCTCCTGAATCGGGCCATCGGCGGTTAATCCTTTGGCGTGCTGGAAGAAGGCGTCCGCCAGCTTCAGCGCCTCATCGCGATGACCGTAGCGCTCCATTCCCTTCAGGCCGAACCAGAACTGATCCACCCACACTCGTCCGCGCCAGTAAATATCGGCGCCAAAGGCCGGGTTGGTCAGCGCGGCGGTACCCAGCGGCACAAAGGTGTTGAACTCTTTCGGGTCGAGCATCACTGAAACCACATCGTCAGCATGTTGCTGCGTCGCCGCGCCGTTAAACAGCGGCGACCAGCCTTCCGGCCCTTTGCCGCGCTCGACGATCGGTTTACCGGCGCAGCCGTTGGCCAGCGGTAGTTCTTCGATACGAATGTCGTAATAGAAACGAGTCTGCGGGTCGAACATGCAGGTATTGATATAATCCGCCAGCTTCGCCGCCAGCGCCTGATAGCGTTTTGCCTCTTCCGCTTTGCCAAGAATCGTCGCCATCTGCGCCAGATAGTGGTTATCGCTGTACATATAGCTGGCCTGATCGACCGATTCCTGGAGCAGCGAATACCCCAGCAGGTTGCCGTCACGGTCGCGGTTTTCGGCGAATTTCACCGTCCAGTCGCTGCGTTTGCCGCCGTTGGCGACGTATTTATCCAGCTGTTCTTTATCGATAAAACCAAATACCGCCGCATCGTCGCGCCCGGACTCCCACGACGCCGCTACCTGCGCCGGAATTTCGAGGCTGTCGTAATCGCCTTTGGCCGTCACCTGTTCGTAGGCGCTAAGGCCGGAAAGCGTCTGCTCGGTTTGCCCTTTTTTCACCGTGAACAGCATGGCGCCGTCGGCGGTGTTGTGTGCCTTATCGCGGGTCGCGCCATATTCCGGCACGCCGTTACCGTTATGGTCGCGATTGCGCAACCACCAGTCGTGATAGGCCACCAGCTTCGGATACATCTCTTCCAGCCACGCTTTATCTTTGGTGACGTTATACACCTCCATTACCGACCAGGCCGCGAGGCTTGGCTTGGTGTTGCGTTCGTTCCAGTTGCCGCCGTCGCCGCCGCGCTCGGGGCTCAGGTTCCAGGCAATCAGGTCGGGCACAAATCCGGCATCCTGCGGGCGCACCTTATCATTGGCTTTAATCTGCCAGGAGAAGACGGCGCGGATATTCTCTTTGGCGATATCCGGGTTGAAGTGGGCCATGGCGTAGGCCTGTTTCCAGGTATCCCACGGC
Organism: Klebsiella sp. CN_Kp091; assembly: GCF_040065095.1. Classification (NCBI taxonomy): domain Bacteria; kingdom Pseudomonadati; phylum Pseudomonadota; class Gammaproteobacteria; order Enterobacterales; family Enterobacteriaceae; genus Klebsiella; species Klebsiella sp. CN_Kp091. Next base: position 18,772 of record NZ_JBEAIO010000004.1, read on the forward strand.
CAGGTCTGGTTGCCGGAGAACCAGCGGCCGGTCACGGATGGGGTGACGGTGTGGTAATGCACCGCGCCGCCCGGCGCGCGCCAGTTGCCGTTGAGCGTCTCAATGGCTTTCACCGCAACACGGGTCTGTTCGGCGGTAGCGTCGGGGTTGCTGAGCCCTTTTTGCAGATAGCCGTCCCAGCGCTGTTCGGAGGCGGTGAGATAGTAAGCCGGGCGCGCCAGAATATCGCGGATCTGCGCTTTTTCCCGCCGCGCTTGCTCCGCGGTGAGCAGGTGCGAATAAGTGGTGTAGAGGGTGGTGGAGCCGCGGATCTCCACGCTGCTGGTGAAGCGGTGACCGTCGATACGGGTCTCGGTTGCCAGAGAACGGTGGATCTGATACTGCGATTCGCCGGAAGTCATCAGGTCAGAGGCGGCGCGAACTTTGCCAAAGCTGATCGTCAGGCCGTCGGGCGTGGCGCTCAGACGGCGCTGATAGTCCGGGAAGGCTTCATCGATGGTTTTGCCCGATAGCGCTTTACCCTCTTTGGCGGCCAGTTTTTCCAGTAGTTCGCCATTCCATACCAGCTTCAGCGGAGTGTTGCTGGTGATTTTGGTCTCCAGCAGTGAAGTGTGGGCGCTGGCGAAGCGCAGCGTCATCTCCACCTTCACGCCGGGGGCGGTGAGGGTTTGTTTCAGCGCGCCGGGCAGGCTCCAGGCCTGCAGGGTGAAATCGACCTTTTTGCCGTTCTGATACACCGTCAGGCGATCGAAGTTGGTGGCCATAAAGTTGATGTACTCTTCGGTCAGCAGTGCCGGGCCGGGGAAACCGCCCATGGTCGCCGGGCCGTCGGGCAGCAGGTGGCCGTGCCACGCCCCGAGGTCGAAAAAGGGGTTGAAGCGCTGGTGGTCATCGGCGTCGAAATCCTGCATATACTGCGGCGCGCCGCTGCGGTCGATGACGTTTTTAAACGCCTGCGCGGTGACGGCATGGGCGGAAAAACTCAGCATCAGCGCGCAGGCCAGCGGCGTCAGCGTAGTGGTGAGGTTCATGGTATCTCGGCTCCTTGTTACCAGTAGAAGTATTGCATCAGGAAAATTTTGTCGCTCGGGTCGCCGCTGGCGTTGCTGGTATAGAAACGGCTGTCGGCGGCGGTGGCGAAACGCCCGCCGCCGTATTCGTACCAGATGCCAAATTGCATAAATGCGGTGGTTTCATCAGCGGCGTGGTCCGGGCGGTGTTTGGCGTAGCTGTATGCGGTGGAGAAGTAGAGCCCGCTTAAGGCTTCATACATGGCGCTGGCCATAAAGCCGGTTTCACTGCCGGGAACATCCAGCCCTTTGGCGCGGCCGGTATGGTGCCAGGCGCGGAAGGCCAGATTGGGCGACAGAACGCCGGTCAGGAATAGCTGTCCGGTGCCGTCGGTCACTTCAAGGCCGTTCATCCAGGTGACATCTTTGACGATGTCGTACTGCACGTAGCCGTTGACCATTGCCGGGTAGGTGTACTTATCGTCATAGCGATCATATTTGCCGAAGTGCAGCCAGGCCTTGCTTTCATCGTGATGCCCGGCCGGCGTGGCGGTGACGCTATAGCGGAAATCGCCGCTGCGGTTTTGTACCTTCAGCGCGTACATGATGTCGCGGGTATTGGGGATCACATAACCCAGATCGGGGGTAAAGTCGCCCCACCACTGCAGGTCGTCCAGCGACGAGTCCTGGCGCAGGCTGAGCATGATCTCGGTGTTGTTATCGGTTTTATAGCCGCCATAGAGGCGGTTAAGGCCGCCTTCCACGCCGCCCCAGCTGTGGCCGGGCGTCCAGGCATTGCCCTGGCTATCGGCCTGTACCGTCCAGGCTTCGCCGTAGATCAGCCCGAACCAGTGGCCGTTTTTGACCTCCAGCCCGCCCTCGATATAGGTGCCATCGCTGTATTTATGTTTATCCTCGCCTTCTAAATCCATGTAACCGCCAACCCCCAATTCGCCGTAAAAGCGGTAGGAGGTGGTGGTTAATTCCGGCGTTTTGGTATCGTCGTGCTCGGCCGGATGGACGGTCTCAGCGGCCGCCGCAGGGGCGCAAAAAGCCAGGGCAACGAGTGCCCCGTATAAGTAAGGGTTAGTTTTCATTTTTTAAGGTTTTTAAGAGGTATGGGAAGCCGGAGCCGCTTCTATTTGTTGTTGTTCCTGGGTTAATCCTTTGACGTATTTGCTGTATTTCCACCACGCGAAGCCAAGGAAAATCACGATCCCGCCGACGTTGTAGAAAATGATGGTCAGGATGTTGCCACCGGTTGGGAAGGTTGAGGCGACGAAACCGATGGCGAAAATCACAATCAGCATGGATACCACCACGATGCCGGTAGTACGCGAGCCCATGCGAAAATCGCGCGGCAGATGGTCGAGCTTGCGGCGCAGGTTGAGGTAGGCCAGCATGATGAACAGCGGCGGCAGCATGGAAGCGGCGGCGGTCATGTTGATGATGGTGTTCATCAGATCCTGCACGGTGTTGGATCCCAACGTCGGGATGATCATCAGCGGAATGACGATCAGATACTGGATCCAGGCAGCGCGTGCCGGGACACCGTTCTCATTAAGCTCGACGGTCTTTTTACCAAAGATGCCGGAGGGGATTTCCGAGAAGAAGATTTTAACCGGGGTGGCGGTCCACATCAGCAGCGAGCCAAACATCGCGGTAAACGAAACGAGGCCGACGAAGCGGTTCATCAGAATTTCCGGCAGGCCAAAATAAGCCGCCAGGCCGTGGAACACCTGCACCGATCCGCCGGTAAACTTCAGCTCTTTGCTGCTGACGAAGACGTTGATCAGTACGGAGGAGATCGAGTACAGCACGCCGATGAAGATCCCGGCAAGAATGATCACTTTGACGAAGGATTTAGAGCCGCCTTTCACATCGTTGACGTACACCGCCACCGATTCCGCGCCGCCCGCCGCCATAAAGATCCACGTGGTAATACCAAGGAACGCCCAGTTGAAGTCAGGGATCATCGCCTCGACGGTGATCGGATCCGCTGGCTGTACGCCGCCCACCAGCGCGGTACCGGCCAGCAAAATATAGGAGAGCGTCAGCAGCAGCATCAGCGATGAGGTAACGGAGGTGATAGGCCCCAGCATTTTCGCGCCGTTGGTGGAGATCCAGGTGGAGAAAGCGAACAGCGCCATGCTCAGCACGGTGGTGGCAAACGGCGTCAGAATGTATTCGTAGCCGAGGAAGGCGTAAGAGGCATAGGCGATCACGCGCGGCAGCAGCGAGGTGAAGAAAAACAGGTTTACGAACCAGTAGGTATAGGCGGTGATAAACGCCCAACGGCCGCCGAGCGAACTCTTCACCCAGGCGTAAACCCCGGCCTCGGAGTTTTTATTCAGTGACACGAACTCGGCGATAATCAGGCAAAACGGAATGAAGTAGAACAGGGTAGCGAGGAAGAACATCGGCGCCGACGCCAGCCCCAGTTCGATATTGTTGTTGATGACGTTATTGAAACTGTAAACGGCGGCAAAGGTCAGCGATAACAGGCCGAACTTGCCGATGGTATTACGTTTAGTATCAGACATAACACATCTCCACACATTGTCCTTCAGAGGGTCGCTGAAGGGGGTTGTGTTGTTTGTAGGGTAGAGGTAGTTAAGAATTAATGTCGATTTTAGTAAAACTTTTAGTAAATAGAAGTAAAGAAACCGAATAGCTTTAACTCGATCACGAAAAAGGTTGAGTAATACGTAATCAGGCGAGGGATAAAAAAATCCCGCCAGCCGACGAGGGGCTGACGGGACGACAGGAACGTTATTTACCGGCGGCGGCAGCGTTAACCGGCGCCGCGGCGCGCAGACGTTGCTGCTTTTTTTCAAAGCGGGTGATCCACCACCACGCCAGGCCGGAGAAGACCGCGGTCATAAAGACGTTGATAAAGAAAGCGTTAACCAGATCGACGCCCGGCGGGAAGGCGGAAGCGGTCATGCTAACCACGAAAATCACTATCAGCATCGATACCACGCTCATGCCCACTTTTCTTGAGCCCATACGGAAGTCGCGCGGCGTGTCATCGTGTTTCCAGCGGAAGACGAAGTAGGCGGCCATGATGAACAGCGGCGGCAGCATGGCGGTACCGGCGGTGAGATTAATGGCGGTGTTCATCATCTGCTGCACGCTGGCGGAACCGAAGCCGTTAACAATCAGCATCAGGAAGACGAACAGGAACTGCCACCAGGCGGCGCGTACCGGCACGCCGTGAGCGTTTAGCTCGGTGGTTTTCTGGCCGTAGATACCTTTCGGGATTTCCGAGAAGTGGATTTTGACCGGCGCGGCGGTCCACATCATCATGCTGCCGAAGATGGCGATAAACAGAATGATGCCGACGAAGCGGCCCATCAGCGCTTCAGAAATGTGGAAGTAGGCGCCGAGACCGGTAAAGATTTCCACCATTCCGCCAGCGTAGGTCAGGTTTTCACGGGCGACAAAGACGTTAACCAGCAGCGAACCTAAGGCGTACATGCCGCCAATCAGCACCCCGGCGGTGATGATGACTTTAATAAAGGATTTCTGCCCGCCCTTGGTGTCGTTGAGGTAGGCGGCAACGGTTTCCGCGCCGCCCGCGGCCTGGAAAATCCAGCACATGATACCGAGCGTCGCCCAGTTGATGGTCGGCTCCATCGCCGCCAGGGTAATCGGCTGCGCCGGGACGTGACCGGAACCCAGTGCGGTCAGCGCGCCGACGACGTAAATCGCGAACAAAGCGAACACGCCGTAGGCCACGCATTCGGAAATTTTACCCAGCCAGGTCGCCCCTTTGGTGGATATATGGGTGGCCATGGCGAACAGCACGATGGAGATAAGCGAGGTCACCATCGGCGAGAAGGGGATCGCGTAACCGGTGATCGCGTATGAGGCGTAGGCCACTACGTTCGGCAACAGCGAGAGGAAAAAGAACAGGTTCACAAACCAGTAGAGGAAGGAACCAAGATAGGCGGCGCGGGTACCCAGCGGCTGCTTCAGCCACGCGTACATCCCGGATTCGGAGTGTTTATTGGCCGAGACGAATTCGGCGATGATAAACACGAACGGGATAAAGTAAACGATAGTGGCGAATAAGAAGATAGGCGCGGAACTGAGACCTAACTCGATGTTATTATTGACGATATTTCGCACGTTAAAGACGGCGGTAAAGGCCATCGATAGCAGCGCGAACTTGCCGATTTTGGCACGTACAGACTCGGACATACGTCCTCCAATCATTCATCTACCCGCTTTAGCGGGCTGGAACCGAAAGGCCAACGGGCGTACCCGTTGACCTCCCTTGTCGCTTAACGCGGGTTTACTTATTGAGGAAGTATCCGTCTTCAACCGTGACTCGCAGCACCACTTTTTTTACCGGCGCATCGCAGATAAAGCGGTAGGCTTCGTCGATATCGCAAATCACCATCTGCCCTTCGTGAACCTTCACCGTTTCACCGATCCCTTTCAGGTATTCGCGATCGGTTTCGTCGCGGTAGCAGGCGACGGTTTGCAGATTTTCTTTGGTGGCAAACTCGATTTTCTGCTGCCCTTGCAGGTAATAGTGCACCTCAAAGTAGCGGCGGTTGCCGACAAATAGCGCATCGGTCGTACTATCGGTTTCCACCCGATAGGAGAGCGAATCGCCAATGGAATGCGCCACGCCCGGGCGGATGTTGTCGATGTTATTGATGGCTTCCACGCAGCGCTGCCATTTGCGGCCGCTATGATAAACCTGCTTAAACTGTTCTAAATTATCGAGAATTCTCATTGTTCAGCCTCGCTGTGTGCAACGGGGGAAAAGAAACCGGCGCCGAAGCTATGGTTCGCCAGTACCTGCGAGGTGCCGCATCCGCCCTCCAGCGGCAGCAGCGTAAAGCCATAGTTAAAGGTGTTGAGCCAGACGCGCCAGCTATCCAGCACTTCACTGCCCCAGGAGTTGGAGCCGAGGCCGAGCAGTTGTGCATCGATATTCAGGGTGATGTCATCGCTGCGCTGCAGTTCGTTGCAGTGCTGGGCGGCGTGCAGGTTTTCTGCCGTAAAGTGCCATGCGCTGACGTTGAGCGGATTGCGCGGAACGACCAGCAGACCGCTGCCGTGGCGGTCGCTGAACGATGCCCAGCGCACGTGCTGACGATTAGCGTTGTTCTGCGGGAATGGATAATTGACGAACATATCGTCGACGGTGGTATGCCAGATATCAATGATGTTGCTTTGCTGGCTGTCGGCGTAGTTCTCGCCCGGCCCGCGGCCGTAGTAGTTCACCTGGTCGAACTCACCGTTAATGCCCAGCATAAAGCCGATGCACGGGACAATGTGTGGATAGTCGCCGTAGCGCTCGCCGGCCAGCTCAACGTTGATGTGGCCCTGCGGGGTAATCTGCCAGCGATAGGTACAGCGCATACCGAAGTCGAACACCGGCGGCGCAATCACGCTGCGGGTGGTGATCACCACCGTTTCGCCCTCTATTTCAGCGCTGAATTCGCGCAGATGCTCCTGCATTATCTGCAGGTGGGCCGGCTGCCACAGCCCTTCGTATTCCTGTGTATGGTTATCAATCATTGGCTTGAAGAAGTTAATCTTCGGCTCGCGGGTTACCTGATCGACGCCGTTGACCTGCCATTCACTGAGTTTGCCGCTGACCTTGCTGAATACCACGCGGAAGTTATGGCCGCTGATGGTGTAGTTCAGGCGTTCATCGGCAATCTGCAGCGGGGTGGCGCTGGCGTTTAACAGCGGAGTTCGCGCGGCGGTCCGCGCCTTAAGCGGGAACTGATAGACGGCGATATCGTGATTGGCTTCGCTATACGGGGTGCGCGAATCTTTGGTCACCATGATGTTGACGAAAGCTTCACGCTCGTCGAGTTGCGGCAGGGCGATTTGCAGGTCGCGGCCGCTGTTCGGCGCCAGGTCTTTCACTTTCAGCAACTGGCTGGAGAGCGTTTCGCCCTCGGCGCGGACTTCTACGCGCAGGGTGTAGTCATCGAGAGTGGAGAACCACAGTTTGTTTTCCACCCGCAATTCGCCGCGGCAGATATCCCGCGCCTGTACTTTTACCGGGGCGATGACCTGCTTGTATTCGCGCAGGCCCGGCCCCGGCGTCTGGTCGGAGAAAATCAGACCATCGAGACAGAAGTTGTAGTTGTTCGGGTAGTCGCCATAATCGCCGCCGAATTTGTACCACACCGCGCCGTTATCGTCGCTGGCCTGAATCCCGTGGTCGCACCATTCCCACACGTAGTGGCCCTGGATACAGTCGTGCTGGTAAAAAACATTCTGATATTCAGTTAATCCGCCGGGACCGTTGCCCATCGCATGGGCGTATTCGCAAATAATGCGTGGTTTTTCATGCGGATGCTCGCCGAATTCGTTCATCAGCGGTACGCGGGTATACATCGTGGAGATAATATCCACTACTTCGGCATCGCGGTCCTCTTCGTAGTGCACCAGCCGGGTATCATCCAGCGCTTTGGTGGCGTGGTACATAGCGCGGATGTTGCAGCCGTAGCCGGATTCATTACCCAGTGACCAGATGATGATAGACGGATGGTTTTTCTGTGCGTGAACGTGGCGCACGATGCGCTCAACGTAGATATGTTCCCAGGCCGGATCGTCGGTGATGGCGCTGAGGTTGCCGACGTTGGCGAAACCGTGGGATTCCACATCGGTTTCCGCCATCACGAACAACCCATAAATGTCGCACATTTCATAGAAACGCGGGTCGTTCGGATAGTGAGCGGTGCGCACCGAGTTGATGTTGTGCTGCTTCATCAACAGCAGATCTTTTTCCACGCGATCCATGCCGACCGCGCGGCCTTTCAGATGGTCGTTATCGTGGCGGTTTACGCCGTGCAGCATTACGTAGCGGTTGTTGATGTAGAACAAGCCGTCACGCACTTTGATATCGCGGAAACCGACGCGCTGCGGAATGATTTCCAGCACCTCGCCGGCGGCGTTCTTTAACGTCAGCACCAGATGATAGAGATACGGGCTTTCCGCCGACCACTGCTGCGGCGCGCTCACATCAATCGTGAAGCCGGTGTTCAGCTGCTGGCTGACCTGCAGTTGACCAACGTTGCCCGAATAAAGCGCCTTTTCGCCGTCGAACAGGGTATATTCCAGCGTCGCCGCCGCCGTCTGCGGAGCCAGGTTTTCCAGCGTCAGCTGGCAGGAAAGGGTCGCGTCGATGTAGTCATCGTTAAAATCGGTGCGCACGGTGAAATCCTGCACGTGCAGCGGATTTTTCCCCACCAGATAGACGTCGCGGAAAATGCCTGCCGACCACCACATGTCCTGATCTTCAATATAGGTGGAGTCCGCCCACTGCATCACGCGCACGCACAGCAGGTTGTCGCCGGTTTGCACCACCGCGCTGATATCGAACTCGGCGGTCAGGCGGCTGCCTTTGCTAAAGCCGATGTACTGGCCGTTAACGTAAACTTCGAAATAGGTTTCGACGCCATCGAATTTGATGATGGTTTGTTTGCCCTGCCAGCCGTCGCCGAGGGTGAACAGGCGCTGGTAGGCGCCGGTCGGGTTATCGGTCGGGACATAGGGCACGTCGATGGGGAAGGGGAAACCTTCGTCGGTGTACTGTAACTGGCCATGGCCTTCCATCTGCCACATGCCCGGTACGGTAATCGGCCCCCACTCGTTCTGATAGCATGAGGTAAAGCTCTCCGGTACCAGCAGCGGGTTGGTGAAGAAGCGGAAGTTCCACTGCCCGCTGAGGGACAGGAAGCGGCTGCTGGTTTCGCGGGCGAAGGTCCGCGCCTGGGCCAGTGAGTCGTAAGAGAAGAAATACGCCCGCGGCGGCAGCCTGTTTTCATGAGTGAGTTGAAGGTTTTCCCAGCGATTCATATCGCCTCCCTGAACGGCTTAATAAGATAAAACTCATTTTAGTAAAACTTTTACTAAATAAAATCGCCAGGGATGATTTACTTTAACTCGATCACAAAATGAACCGCTTTGTGTCGGGTGGCGGCTTCGCCTTACCCGACCTACAGAATGGCGTTCCGGCCAGGACCGGTAGCCAGGCGTAGCGCCGCCGGGTAACAGGATGCGGGTATGGAGCCGCTTTTGTGCCGGGTGGCGGCTTCGCCTTACCCGACCTACAGAATGACGTTCTGGACAGGACTGGTAGGCCGGCTAAGCGTAGCGCCGCTGGGTAACAGGCTGCGGGCAGGGAGCCGCTTTTGTGTCGGGTGGCGGCTTCGCCTTACCCGACCTACAGAATGATGTTCTGGACAGGACTGGTAGCCCGGCCAAGCGTAGCGCCGCCGGGTAACAGGATGCGGGTAGCGGCTGCGCCTTATTCGGCCTACAGAATGGCATTCTGGCCAGGACCGGTAGCCCGGCCAAGCGCAGCGCCGCCGGGATGGGGTTGGATTAACGGGTGGTGCCGCGCAGCTTCAACACGCTGGGAACAAAAACGTTAAGCGGCAGGGCGCGGCCATCGCGGGCCTTCTCGATCAGCAGGTTCACCCCCTGGCTGCCCATCATTTCGGAGTGGATCCGCACCGTCGACAGCGGCGGGAAGGTAAAGCGCGCGGTGGGGATATCGTTGACGCTAATCAGCGAAATATCTTCCGGGATCGCCAGCCCGCGTTCGTGAATGGCGCGCAGCACGCCGATGGCGATGGAGTCCGAGGCGACAAACAGCGCCCGCGGAAACTCCGTTTGCGCCAGCATCTGCTTCGCCAGCTCATAACCGGAAGAACTGGAAAAACCGCCGCGCCAGATATCATCGGCTGAAACCACGCCCTTCAACTGACCGTACTCCACAAACGCCACTTCGCGAATATCGGCCTTGCCGGGCTGGTCCTGGCCGCCGATAAATCCAATACGCGACGCGCCCTGCTGGATAAAGAAGTCGACCACCTCTTTAGCGATACGTACCAGGTCGATATCCACCGCATCGTACGGGCTGCCGGCTTCGTGGAAATCAATAAAGCAGATATTGTCGGTCAGCGCGCTGGCGGTCTCGCGGAGCTCGCGCGTCGGCTGGCCGATAATCAATACGCCAGTGACCTTTTTCAGCTCTGGCAGGGTGTTATTGAGATAGCAGTTGGTGAGTTCGATAGCGAGCTTTTCGCACTGTGTTTCAATACCGTGGCGAATGGCGAGATAGTAAGGGTCGTTAATTTCCAGCTCTTGCTGGTAGCTGTACAGCGCCAGGATATGATGATGGCCGACGGGAAGGACCTGCGTTTTACGCGCGCTGCTGCTTTTATACTCCAGCTTCTCCGCAATCTCGAGAATGCGATGCTTGGTCTCTTCTTTTACGTTCAGGGTGGGATCGTCGTTTAACACCCGGGAAACCGTCGCCAGCGAAACACCCGCTTCGGTCGCAATGTCTTTTAGCGTTGCCATCTTTTTCCTTTATCGGACGTTGCCCATGTTTGCTCATCTATTGTAAAGCAAGCGTCGCGTCCTGCACCTTATTTCAGTAAAAAACGCCAGCGCGCGAGGGCCGTTTTCCCCGGCGATAGCGTGACAGAAGTAGCATTATTATCAGCATTATGCAGACGAACGGCAAAAAATTGCTATCTTTTAGTAAAAATTTACTGGAGGTGAGAGATGGATACCGTAGCTTACGCTGATTTTGCCAAACTGGAGATGCGCGTCGGCAAGATTGTCGAGGTGAAACGCCATGACAATGCCGACAAGCTGTATATCGCGCGGATTGATGTCGGCGACCGCACGCTGCAGACGGTCACCAGCCTGGTGCCCTACTATAGCGAAGAGGAACTGCTGGGGAAAACGGTGGTGGTGCTGTGTAATCTGGCGAAAGCCAAAATGCGTGGCGAAACATCTGAGTGCATGCTGCTATGCGCGGAAACCGAGGATGAAAGCGAAAGCGTGCTGTTGACGCCGGAACGCGTCATGCCGGCGGGCGTGCGGGTGGTATAACGCGAAAATACCCTCTCCCGACGGGAGAGGGTCGGGTGTGAATTATGTCTCTTCGACCGAAACGCGCAGTGCCGCCAGCGCCTTGCGCGCTGCCTTCAGTACCTGCTCGCACTGCTCGAGGGTGAGCGTCAGCGGCGGTTCAACGCGGATCGTCTTGGCGTTGTTTAACGTCCCGGCGACCAGCACCCGCTGTCTGAACATCTCGCTGGCAAAGTTATAGCCAATCTCGTTATCGACAAACTCAATGGCCATCAGCATGCCTTTGCCACGGACTTCATTCACCAGATCCGGATATTCGCGCGCCAGTTGACGGAAGCCGTCCAGCAACAGATCGCCTTTCTGCTCAGCCTGCGCCGGCAGGTTCTGTGAGAGCAAGACGTTGATCGTCGCCAGCGCCGCCGCGCAGGCCAGCGGGTTGCCGCCGAATGTGGTGGTGTGCAGGAATGGGTTATCGAACAGCACCGAGAAGACCTCTTCCGTCGCTACCGTCGCGCCGATCGGCATTACGCCGCCGCCGAGCGCTTTAGCCAGACACAGAATATCCGGCTGCACGTTTTCATGCTCGCAGGCGAACATTTTGCCGGTGCGGCCCATGCCGGTCTGTACCTCGTCGAGGATCAGCAACGCGCCAAACTCGTCGCACAGTTTACGGACCGCCGGTAAGTAACCCGTCGGCGGCAGGATCACGCCGCCTTCGCCCTGGATAGGCTCAAGGATCACCGCCGCGACGTCATCACCGGTTTTCTTGCATTCGCTCAGAATGGAACGCATGGCGTTAATATCGCCGAACGGCACGTGACGGAAGCCCGGCAGTAGCGGCATAAACGGTTTACGGAAGGTCGATTTCGCGGTGGCCGACAGCGCGCCGAGCGATTTACCGTGGAACGCGCCGCTGGTGGCGACGAAGGTAAATTTGCCGCGCGGAGACTGATAGGCTTTTGCCAGCTTCAGCGCCGCTTCCACGGATTCCGTGCCGCTGTTGCAGAAGAAACTGTATTTGAGCTTACCGGGCGTTAAGGCCGCCAGCGTTTTCGCCAGCATCGCCCGCAGCGGGTCCAGCAGCTCCTGGCTGTGAAGCGGTTGTTTCGCGAGTTGATTTTCGACGGCGGATACCACAACTGGATTACGGTGCCCTACATTGAAGATGCCAAACCCACCAAGGCAGTCGATAAACTCCTGTCCCTGGGTGTCGACAAGCGTATTTAACCCTCCCGCTTGCCACTCTACGGCTCCGTAATCCCCGCCGGCTGTGACCGATTTTCTATACTCCAGAAACCCCGGGTTCACATGTTCTTTAAAGTATTCTCTTACCTCCTGGTTCAGTGCTTTCATTTCATCATGGGAGAGCGATTGCTTCTCAATGAGATTCAGTGCGTGCGCGCTGCAGGCCAGAGCCGATGCGCTGGAAGGTAACCTGTTCAAAATGTGCTCCTGGGGGGGCGTATCACATGATACTGAATTAAGTATTGCAGGGATTACGCCAGCCTGGCAGCGACGATGAAAATCGGGATAAACGCAAAGTTAAGGCGCAAATGTGCAAAATTTAATCTCATAACTTAATTATTGGCACGTTTTATTCCTGAGGCCGCAAGATAAACTGCCGTTAGGGTGTGAAGCGATATGAATTGGGGTGGTGCAGGCTGCCGCGTGATGGAGCAGCCTGGGAACTATTGTGGTGCGAGAGGTTAATCGAGCTGGGAAATTTCCATCGCCGCGCGGTCAATCACGCCGATAATCTGTTTTAACTGCGCGTCGTTGATGCTCTGCTGGTTGACCTTCAGGTCCAGCACCGCTTTAAAGTTTTCCAGCGCGCGTTTCATCTGCGGATTTTTGCGCAATTCGCAGCCGACCATGCGTTCCTGCAGGCGCGTCTGAATTTGGCTTAACTGTGCGCCGCTTTCGGCGCACAGGCGGCGTCCCTCTTCGGTGATAGCGATTTTTTTACGCCCATTTTCCTCTTCTACGCTAATCAATCCCTGATCCTGCAGCAGGTCGAGCGTCGGATAGATAACGCCGGGGCTGGGGCTGTAATTGCCCTGCGTCAGCGCCTCAATCTCTTTAATCAGCTCATAGCCGTGGCTGGCGTTGCGCGAAAGGATATCGAGGATCACCAGGCGCAATTCGCCGTGGCCAAAGAAACGCTGGCGGCGTCCGCCGCCGCGACGGCCCTGTTCGCCGTGGCCCTCTTCGTGATGATGTCGCATCAGTTCTCCTGCATATTTTTGATATATCTAATTTATATCTAAATAGTAAAAAAAGACAATGTATAATTTATAATTGTTTGATATTAATTGGTTTATTGTTGTTTTTAGCTTTGATGAAGCTTTCCTGTAATTTATATCAAAAAAAACTTGCCATTTTCATTAATGGCAATCATTATCATTTGCACTGAGTTTAGATATATCTATTTACCCTTCACCAAGGCGATGACGGATGACAATAATCAATCAAACTAAATACCCGCAGCGCGTGCGTAACGAACTACGTTTTCGCGAATTAACCGTGCTGCGCATTGAGCGTATCGGCCAGGCGTTCCAGCGGATCGTGCTGGGGGGCGAGGCGCTGGATGGCTTTGTTTCACAAGGTTTTGACGACCACACCAAACTGTTTTTCCCGCAGGCGGGCAGCGTATTCACGCCGCCGGAAGTGACCGACGAAGGCATTAACTGGGGCGAGGGCGTGCGCCCGGCGACCCGCGACTACACGCCGCTGTACGATGCCGAACGCCATGAGCTGGCTTACGATTTTTATATCCACGATGGCGGTATTGCCAGCCGCTGGGCGCTGGAAGCCAACGTCGGCGATAAGCTGGTGATCGGCGGGCCGCGCGGTTCGCTGGTGGTGCCGGAAGATTACGCCTGGCAGCTTTATGTCTGTGACGAGTCGGGCATGCCGGCGCTGCGCCGTCGCCTGCTGGGATTACGTCAGCTGCCGGTGACGCCGCAGGTGACGGCCATCGTCACCGTCGCGGATGCTTCGTATAAAGATTATCTGGCGGATCTCGACGGCTTTAATATCGAATGGGTGGTGGGCCACAACCCGGGGTTCGTTGCCGAGCGTCTGGCACAGGTTAAGGTGCCGTCAGACGATTATTTTATCTGGCTGACCGGAGAAGGCGCAGTGGTGAAATCACTGCTGGCGCGCTTTGAGGAGCCGAGTATCGATCAGCAACTGGTGCGCTCGCAGGCGTACTGGCATAGCAAATAATAGATAGAACGGTAAACCCGGATAGCGGCGCGTTGCGCCTTATCCGGGCTACCTTTCAGTGATGTTATGTCGCCCCGGTAAGCGCAACGCTACCGGGTGAGGCTTAGCGTTCAGCCAGCGCCTTAAACACCATCGCTACCGCGTGGGCGCCGGGGTCCATATTGCCGAGCAGGCTCTCGCTATTGAGATAGGATGCACGCCCGGCGCCGGCTTTGCTCGACTGGCAGGTGCGATCCGCGCCGGCCTGCGCCGCGGCGAAAGCGGCCTGCAGATTATCCGGTTCGGCCAGCAGCGCCGCCAGCGCCGGCTGTAGAGCATCAATCATCGTCCGGTCGCCCTCATCGGCGCCGCCGTAAAATTTCATCTGCCTCAGACCCGCATTCAGCGCTTCGGCCACGCTGGCGCCTTGCTCCAGCTTCTGCCCGGCGGCGGTGAAGAAAATCGACATCAATACGCCGCTGGAGCCGCCCATTACCACCGTCAGGCGTTCGCCGATTAGCGCGAACAGCGTGGGTAAATCATTGAGCGGCAATTGCTGGCGTTGCAGCAGAGCGGCAATCTCGCGCGCGCCGGCGGCGAAGGTGGAGCCGGTATCGCCGTCGCCCACTTTGGCGTCCAGCGCGTTGAGATGGGTTTCGAGGCCGGAGAGCGTGCTGGTCACCTGCGCCACGTAATCGCCCACCTGCGGGTTGGCCGATGGCGTAAAGGCGACGCGTGCGCTGGCGAGCGCGGACGGCATGATATTAACGGCCCTCGGCTGCACCGGCTTCTGCCAACTGGCGGTTTCGACATCCGACAGCAGCGCCTTTTCGATGCTCTCTTCCAGCACGATAGTGGTCAGCGAGAAGCCTTTCATATCCAGCGCCGTTACCAGCGAAGCCGGGCCAATCAACCAGTCAACGCGCGCATGGAGTGGGGTGTTGGCCAGCTCGCGGGTCAGAATCGCCATCTCGGCCACCGACACGCCGCCGAGATTATTGAGCATCACCGCCAGGCGGCCGGTTTCGGGTAGGGCGGCGGTCAGCTTCTCTACCATAATCTGCATGATTTCCGCGCTGTTATGGGTCGCGATCGTCGAAGCTCCCGGCTCGCCGTGGATGCCCATCCCCAGCTCGGCGTGGCCGGGCTGATGGCGCGGCGCGCTTTCCGCTTCCTGCGGCAGGTGACAGCTGGCCAGCGCCACCCCGATGCTGGCGGTATGGTTGGCGGCATATTGCGCTTCACGCAGGACGGTGGCGAGGTTGAAGCCGCGCTCGGCGAAATAACCCGCCACTTTATGCACCAGAATGGTCCCGGCGATGCCGCGCGGCTGTTTGTTATCCGGCAGCGAAATATCGTCGCCGACGATCAGCATCTCTACGTTGTAGCCAAGACGGCGCGCTTTCTCCGCCGCGAGGCCGAAGTTAAGCCGATCGCCGGTGTAGTTTTTAACGATCAGCAGACAGCCCGCCTCGCCGGTCACCGCCTGAATCGCGGTGAGTACCGCGTCGACGCTCGGCGAGGCGAACAGATCGCCGCAGACCGCGGCGGTCAGCATGCCTTTACCAATAAAGCCGACGTGCGCCGGTTCATGGCCGGAGCCGCCGCCGGAAATCACCGCCACGTTGTTTTTATTCAGATCGCGGCGCACCACCACGCGGATCGCCGGGTCGCTCTCCAGCCTGGCGAGGTTGTTCCACGGGCTGGCAATAATGGTTCCCTCGATAACGTCGTTAACGAGGCTGGCGCGCTGGTTAAAAAAGAATTGAGACATAGTGGTTCCTGATCAGTAAGCGAAAACTCACCCTCCGGAGGCGGGCCTCCGGAGGGGTAATGGTCAAAGTGGATTTAGCGACGAATAAGACGTTGCTGACGCATATCGAGCGCGATGGCTTCGCCAGGCTGAATATCATTCAGCGCTTCGCCCTGCTGGCATAGCCAGGCGATCCCCGCCGCGCGGGCGATAATCGCGCCGTGGGCCTGTTCGCTGCCGTCGCGCAGGCACAGGCCGGTGATCTTGCTGGCATCCAGTTGGAGTACGGTCGAGGGATAAATATTGTCGGCGATAATAATCGTCGGCTCACTGGGAGTTGGCAGTATTTCCTTAATACCCTGCAGATGGCGTAGCGTGCGCTGCAGAATATCTTCGATATCGATATAGCGCGCCTGCAGGTAGGCGTCATCCAGCTGACGATACTGCTGGCTGAGCTCCATCAGCACCTGATGCCACGCCCATTCCGCCGAGCACTGTTCGGTGAGCAGGCGATCGTTGGCGGCATCAAACAGATCTTCATCGTCGAGCAAGGTGTGATGGCCGGCGAAGATCGCCGCGATATCGGCGTTAAATTTGTTTTCCGCCAGCTCGGTGAGAGCATTGAGATCGGCCAGCGTCTGGTCGATCGCCTGGCGCAGGCGCTGCTGCTCGCGGGCGATGTCGGCGGCGGTGGGGAGCGCCGGTTGGATCGCCGCCAGCGGATAAAGCAGGGCGGCGCCTTCAACACGCGCAGGTATGGCGGGTTCCGTTGTCGGTTGCGCCTCCGGCGACTCGCCGAAGTTATCGGCGGCCAGCACCTGAAACGCCGCCAGCGCGGCATCGGCGTCCGGACCACGAGCCAGCAGGCGCAGCTTATCGTGGCGGCGCACCTGCAGCAGAGCGATTTGATTCAGACTGTCCGGGGTAACGCATTTGCCGTTTTTCTCCAGTACCAGGTCGGCGTTAAAACCCGCCAGCGCGGCGACCAGCTTTGATGCCGGACGCACGTGCAGGCCGTTGTGATTGTTAATAATGACTGAAACCGATTTAGCGTCGCCGTCGTCAGCAAACGTTGGGGCGGCGGCGTCAGGCGTGTGCGAAGGTAAACCCAGCTGAACCCGCTTGGCTTCCAGGGCGTTCATGGCATCGGCGATAACTTTGTCGATTCCGGCGCCGGAGGCGGCGCTGACGGTGGCCGCCAGCGTCCCTTCGACCAGCGGCGCGGCGCACAGCCGCACTTTTGCCGCCATCGCCGGATCGAGTAGATCGAGGGCGGTTTCGGCGCTGAGCAGGGCGCTGCCGATATCCATCATCACCAGTACATGGTCGGTGTCGGCGACGGACTCGATCGCCTCCATGACTTTAATCGGATCGGTGCCGATCGGGCTGTCGGGATCGTCGATCCCGGCGGCGATCGCAAGCTTACAGCCATCGTTCATTAACATCTGCCGGGCCAGTTCTCCGACACCTTCGCCCAGCCGGGCGCTATGAGAAACAATAACCAGGTTTACCATCGCGATTTCCTTACTCTTTGGCGGCGGCAGCCAGCATCTGAACCATAAACAGCACCGAGGTCGCGCCGGGATCCTGATGCCCGATGCTGCGCTCGCCGAGATAGCTGGCGCGGCCTTTACGCGCCTGCATGGTGATGGTGGCGTGGGCGGCGCGCTCGGCCACTTCACAGGCGGCATCCAGCGCGGCAGGGATAGACAAATGCTGCTCGCTGGAATGACGCAGGGATTCCACTACCGGCAGCCAGACGTCGCACATCGTCTTATCGCCCGGCTCCGCTTTACCACGGTTGACGACGCCGTCCGCGCCTTCGCGGATCATCTGATAAAGTTCGTCGAGGGTCAGGCTTTGATGCGCCTGGGTGACCTGGGCGGCGCGGATAAAGAAGGTGCCGAACAGCGGACCGCTGGCGCCGCCGACGTTGGAAAGCAGCGTCATCCCGGTATTCTTGAGAATAAAACCGATGTCTTTATCGGCGATCGACGGCAGCTTTTCGACCACTTTGCTGAAGCCGCGGTGCATATTGAGGCCGTGGTCGGCATCACCGATCTCTTTATCAAGGCCGGTGAGAAAATCGCTCTGTTTGGTGAAAATGTCGCCGCAGCGGTACAGCCAGTCGACGATTTGCGTTCTGTTCAGTGACATGTCGTGCTCCTTATTTTCCCCAGTTCAGCGCCGGGGTATGGACCGGGGCGTCCCATAACGCCAGCGTGTCATCATCCGCTTTCAGCAGGGTGATGGAGAAACCCGCCATATCCAGCGAGGTGCAGTAGCTGCCGATGAGGTTGCGTTCAATCACAATGCCGGAGGCTTCGCAGCGCTGGGCGAGGCGGTTGTAAACGCCGTATAGTTCGGAAAGCGGGGTGGCGCCGAGGTTATTGACCAGCGCGATAACCCGATCGCCGTTTTGCAGCGCGGTTTTGCTCTGTTTCACTTCCTGCCACGCTCCCTTGACGTTATCCCACTGGCGCAGCGTGCGGCTGTATGCGCCGTTTTCCAGCAGGGTATCGAACATTTCATCGACGGTTTGGTCGAGCGAGCTGAAGCGGCGGCGGTCGATACCTGGCTCGCCATGGATGCCGACGCCGAACTCCATCTCATCGTCTTTCAGGGTAAAGGAGGGCTGTCCGGCGGCCGGTACGGTGCAGGCGCCCAGCGCGATGCCAATCGAGTGGCCAAGGTTATTTAAACGGCGGCCCAGTTCAGCGCAGGCTTCCAGCGAGTCGCCGCGTTCGGCGGCGGCGCCGACCAGTTTTTCAATCAGCACGGTATTGGCGACGCCGCGGCGTCCGGCGGTATAGAGACTATCTTTTACCGCCACGTCGTCATCCACCACGACGGTGGTGACCTTAACGCCGCTTTCGTGCAGCAGCTCGGTAGCGGTCTCAAAATTCAGGATGTCGCCGGTATAGTTTTTGATAATCAGCAGGACGCCTTCGCCGCCGTCAATCTGCATCGCGCATTCGAACATTTTGTCCGGCGTCGGCGAGGTGAAAATTTCCCCCGGGCAGGCGCCGGAAAGCATGCCCTGGCCGATGTAGCCGCAGTGCATCGGTTCGTGTCCGCTGCCACCGCCGGAGAGCAGCGCCACTTTGCCGGCGACCGGCGCATCGGCGCGGGTGACATAGACCGGGTCCTGGTGCAGCGTCAATTCAGGATGCGCCTTCGCCAGGCCGATAAGCTGTTCACTCAGTACATCTTCCACACGGTTAATCAGTTTTTTCATTGTTTATGCTCCGTAGGGTAGGGGGAGGTCGCCTGTCTATAAGGGTAGCCCGGCGATGTAGTGATTCTGGCTGAGCGGGCGCAAAATAAAATGCCGTCAAAATGGGTTCCATAACGGAACGTAGAAAATGATTTTTGTTCCTTTATGGAACGTTATTCACCGATAAACACCAGAAATGCGAGCCAGCGCTAATAATTTGTCCGTTTTTTTCTGCTATCAGAGCGTGGACAATGATGATTTTTTTCGCCATTGTGCCGCATTGAGGCGATTTTCTGCGTTAAAGAGGGGAGACGATAGCGGCTTTTTTGCCAAAATGATCCGATCGCGATCGCAATCCCATCGCTTTCTCAGTCACATTGTTTCAATGTGAAACGCATTATTTTTTTATCTGTTTCAGAAGAGAACAAAAAAGGGAAAAATTTTTTTCGCCGTGGCTCGCCCTACAGTGGTTGCATCGCTCCGGCAGCGTGGCTGTAAGCGCCATTGATATCAGGCGCCGCGGCATGACGGCCTGGGCTCACGTGTCAACATACGCACTTATTTGAGGGTGAAAGGAATGCTAAAAGTTATTCAATCTCCAGCCAAATATCTCCAGGGACCTGATGCCGCCATGCTGTTTGGCGAATACGCTAAAAACCTGGCCGACAGCTTTTTTGTTATCGCCGATGACTTCGTGATGAAGCTGGCGGGCGACAAAGTATTGAACGGCCTGCATAGCCACAATATTAGCTGCCATGCGGAACGGTTTAACGGCGAGTGCAGCCATGCGGAAATCAACCGTCTGATCGCCATTCTTAAGCAGCACGGCTGCCGCGGCGTGGTGGGTATCGGCGGCGGGAAAACCCTCGATACCGCGAAGGCTATCGGCTATTACCAGAAGCTGCCGGTGGTGGTGATCCCGACAATTGCCTCAACCGATGCGCCGACCAGCGCGCTGTCGGTTATCTACACCGAGGCGGGCGAGTTTGAAGAGTATCTGATCTACCCGAAAAACCCGGATATGGTGGTGATGGACACGGCGATTATCGCCAAAGCGCCGGTACGCTTGCTGGTGGCCGGGATGGGCGATGCGCTCTCCACCTGGTTTGAAGCCAAGGCCTGCTTCGATGCGCGAGCCACCAGCATGGCGGGCGGGCAGTCCACGGCGGCGGCCTTGAGCCTGGCGCGCCTGTGCTATGATACGCTGCTGGCGGAAGGCGAAAAAGCACGTCTGGCGGCTCAGGCTGGAGTGGTGACCGATGCGCTGGAGCGCATTGTCGAAGCCAACACCTATCTGAGCGGTATCGGCTTTGAGAGCAGCGGCCTGGCCGGCGCGCACGCGATTCACAACGGTTTCACCATTCTTGAAGAGTGCCACCATTTGTATCACGGCGAAAAAGTCGCCTTCGGCACCCTGGCGCAGCTGGTACTACAAAACAGCCCGCTGGAAGAGATCGAAACCGTGATGGGCTTCTGTGAAAAAGTCGGCCTGCCGATCACCCTTGCGCAGATGGGCGTGAAAGAGGGTATCGAAAGCAAAATCCACGCGGTCGCGAAAGCCACCTGCGCGGAAGGCGAAACCATCCACAATATGCCGTTCCCGGTCACCGCGGATAGCGTCTATGCCGCCATCCTTACCGCTGACCTGCTTGGGCAGCAGTGGCTGGCGCGTTAATTCGTTTTCGCCTGACCGAGACGCCGCAGCATAATGCGGCATGAACTTTCCCCTCCGGCACCCGCTGCCGGAGGGTTTTGTCGTTTTAACTGTGTTAACTCCAGCGGAAAAGGGATATGACAGCTCAGACTCAGGGCGCGGAAAATGAAGTTTCAGCCGTTATCAGCCAGTCGTGGCATCGCTGCAGCAAATTTATGCAGCGGGAAACCTGGCAGGCGCCGCATCAGGCGCAGGGGCTGACCTTTGAATCGATCTGCCGTCGCAAAACCGCGCTGCTTACCATCGGCCAGGCGGCGCTGGAAGATGCGTGGGAGTTTATGGCCAACCGCCCCTGCGCGCTGTTCATCCTTGATGAGTCGGCCTGTATTCTGAGCCGCTGTGGCAATCCTCAGACCCTGGAACAACTGGCGGAGCTGGGATTTCGCGACGGCAGCTACTGTGCGGAAAGCATTATCGGCACCTGCGCGCTGTCGTTGGCTTCGATGCTCGGACAGCCGGTCAACACCGCGGGGGACGAGCACTTTAAGCAGGCGCTGCGGCGCTGGTCGTTCAGTTCGACGCCGGTGTTCGATAACCATGGCCGTCTGTTTGGATCGATTTCGCTATGCTGCCTGCGCGAAGAGTGGGCCCCGGCGGATCTGTCGCTGACGTTGGCCATCGCCCGCGAAGTGGGTAACTCGCTGCTTACCGACAGCCTGCTGGCGGAATCTAACCGCCACCTTAATCAAATGTACGGCCTGCTGGAAAGTATGGACGACGGGGTGATGGCGTGGAACGAGCAGGGAGTGCTGCAGTTTCTCAACGTGCAGGCGGCCACGCTGCTCCATCTCGATACCCAGGCCAGCCAGGGGCGAAATATCAATGAGCTGCTGACCCTGCCGGCGTTGCTGCGCCGCGCGATTAAACAGGCCCGCGGCCTTAATCATGTGGAAGTGACCTTTGAGAGCCAGCATCAATTTATCGACGCGGTGATCACCCTGAAGCCTATCGTGGAGGAGCAGGGCAATAGCTTCATTTTACTGCTCCACCCGGTGGAGCAGATGCGTCAATTAATGACCAGCCAATTGGGCAAAGTGAGCCATACCTTCGAACAGATGTCGGCGGATGACCCGGAAACCCGCAGGCTGATCCACTTTGGCCGTCAGGCGGCGCGCGGCGCTTTCCCGGTGCTGCTGTGCGGCGAGGAAGGGGTGGGTAAAGAATTACTGAGCCAGGCGATCCATAACGAAAGCGAACGGGCGCCGGGCCCGTATATTTCGGTTAACTGCCAGCTGTA
Organism: Klebsiella sp. CN_Kp091; assembly: GCF_040065095.1. Classification (NCBI taxonomy): domain Bacteria; kingdom Pseudomonadati; phylum Pseudomonadota; class Gammaproteobacteria; order Enterobacterales; family Enterobacteriaceae; genus Klebsiella; species Klebsiella sp. CN_Kp091. The sequence continues at coordinate 40,780 of NZ_JBEAIO010000004.1, forward strand.
CGCCGACAGCGTACTGGGCCAGGATTTTATGGGCAGCGCGCCAACCGACGATGAAAATGGCCGCCTCAGCCGACTCGAACTGGCCAACGGCGGCACGCTTTTCCTGGAAAAAATAGAGTATCTGGCCCCCGAGTTGCAATCAGCGCTGCTGCAGGTGATAAAACAGGGCGTGCTGACGCGTCTTGATGCCCGGCGGCTGATTCCGGTGGATGTGAAAGTGATCGCCACCACCACCGTCGACCTCGCCAACCTGGTGGAGCAGAACCGCTTTAGCCGCCAGCTTTACTATGCGCTACATTCGTTTGAAATCGTCATTCCGCCGCTGCGGGCGCGGCGCGGCAGTATTCCTTCGTTAGTGCATAGCCGTCTGCGTCGGCTGGAAAAACGCTTTTCATCGCGCCTGAAGGTGGATGACGACGCGCTGGCGCAACTGGTGGCCTACCCGTGGCCAGGCAACGATTTTGAGCTTAATAGCATTATTGAGAATATCGCGATGAGTAGCGATAACGGTCATATCCGCTTAAGCAATCTCCCCGAGCATCTCTTCTCTACCCGGCCGGGCAGCGAAACGGCGTCCTCATTACTACCATCAAGCCTGTCTTTCAGCGCCATCGAGAAAGAGGCGATTATCCAGGCGGCGCGAGTCACCAGCGGCCGGGTACAGGAGATGTCGCAGTTGCTGAATATTGGCCGTACCACGCTGTGGCGCAAGATGAAGCAGTACGACATCGACGCCGGGCAGTTTAAGCGCCGGGGGCAGGATAAGAGCTAAGCCAACGGCGTTAATATTTTTCCGGCAGCTCGTTGACAATATCGACGAGCTCGCCGTTTTTCATCGTGATATAGCCGCCGTTTTTCAGATCGGAAAGTACCTGAAACAGATAGCTACGCGACATTTTGGTGCGTCGCAGGATAAAGTTCGCCAGGCTCGGATCGTGTAATACGCCTTCATTTTTCTGTTTGAGATAACGATAAATCATGGAGCGAATGACAAAATAGCGGGTGCCAATAGCTCTTTCGTCATGCGCATCGAGCAAAAACGCCAACGTGATGGCCATCATGTTCATCAGAAAGGTAAATTTATCGGGCTGGGTAAAATGTTTCTCAAAGTATTCGAGATTACAGCTGAACACTTTGACATTTTTTTTGGCGGTATAGTGCAACTGAATGCCCGGACCATAATTCTCGACGATACCGAAAAACATCCCTTTGATGCCTTTACCGATCTGAAACAACTTTTTCGGCTGGGTTTTTGCTTTTCCTGGGGCGACAATAAAGTTGTGCTCCTGCATCTCAACGGCAATAACGCCTTCAAGAACAATAATAATCTCGCCTGTACTCAGAGTGAAATGTGTTTCATCGGCAATCTTGCGGATATTATTGCTGAGAGCTAACGAGTGTATCGCCTTTATATTCTTTGAAATCATCTTATTATATTCATCGATGATGTGGGAATAGGGCGTTTGAATACGACTCATCTTCTCTCCAGACTCAATTCTACCGCTTAATTACTCTTTGCTATTTTGCAGTGGCGATACTTTATATTTTAACGGCGCGGAATTACGCCTGATACAAAATATCTAAATTTAAAAGCTGGCGCCAGATAGCAGACGACACTTTTAGAGTCCGTTAACGGACTGATCTATCGCTCTTTTTAAAACACTCACTTAGACTGTTTTAGTGGGTAGTTGGGCTTCTATTTTTAGTAACTAAGAATCCACTTAAATATTGAATGATAATATTGCTTTTGCGGCGGGTTTCTTTAGCGAAACGGTGATAGTGATGCGCTTTGCATAAATTAAAAAATAAAACCAGAACCTGTGGATTTTTATTGCTTTCTCTACTTCACTTAAGCGCAATCGCCTCAGTAGCGACAAGAATATTTGCCGATGTCGCTCATCTCATATTGAGACTTATCTAATCTGACAACGCCTGCCTGACTTTAGCTAAATCGTAAGTTAAATCAGGCGCATTCTGAGCAATGAGGTTTGAAGATGAATAAAAAATACAAGGGTATCGGCGTGCTGGCATTTGCCGCCGGTTCGTTATTACCCGGCGCGACGGCCAATGCCGCCGATCAAAATGCGGCTGGCTCCAGCGATGGTGCGGCAAAGAAGCCCAATATTATCCTGATCGTCTCTGACGATACCGGCTATGGCGACCTCGGCGTCTACGGCGGCGGCGAAGGCCGCGGTATGCCGACGCCAAACCTCGACAGAATGGCCGATGAGGGGATGACCTTTTTCGACTTCTACGGCCAGCCGAGCAGCACGCCGGGCCGCGCGGCGATGCAGACCGGGCGCATTCCCAACCGTAGCGGTATGACCACCGTGGCTTTCCAGGGGCAAGGCGGCGGTTTACCGAAAGAAGAGTGGACGCTGGCCTCGGTACTGAAAACCGGCGGCTATAAAACCTTCTTTACCGGTAAGTGGCACCTCGGCGAAGCCGATTACGCGTTACCAAACGCGCAGGGCTACGACGAAATGAAATACGTCGGCCTCTATCACCTGAACGCCTATACCTATGCCGACCCGACCTGGTTCCCGGATATGGATCCGCAACTGCGTGAAATGTTTGCCCGCGTCACCCGCGGCGCGCTCTCCGGCAAGGCGGGCGAAGCGCCGAAGGAAGAGTTCAAAATTAACGGCCAGTATGTGAATACCCCGGTCGTTGATGGCAAAGAGGGCGTGGTCGGGATCCCATTCTTCGACCGCTACGTCGAGAAGGCCTCGCTGGACTATCTCGAAGCAAACGCAAAATCTTCCGAACCGTTCTTCATGAGCATCAACTTTATGAAGAACCACCAGCCGAACATGCCGGATCCGGATTACGTCGGCAAGTCGATGTCGAAGAGCAAATACGCCGACTCGATGGTGGAAATGGATGCTCGCGTAGGCCATATCATGGATAAGCTGCGCGAGTTGGGGATCGATAAAAACACCCTTGTGGTATGGACCACCGATAACGGCGCCTGGCAGGACGTTTATCCGGATGCTGGCTATACGCCATTCCGCGGTACCAAAGGCACTGACCGCGAAGGCGGCAGCCGCGTTCCGGCTATCGCCTGGTGGCCGGGCAAGATTAAAGAGCACAGCCGTAACCACGATATCGTTGGCGGCCTCGATCTGATGGCGACTTTTGCTTCGGTGGCCGGCGTTAAATTACCGACCAAAGACCGCGCCGGGCAGCCGATTATCTTCGATAGCTACGATATTTCACCGGTACTGTTTGGCACGGGTAAAGATCCGCGTACCTCCTGGTTCTACTTCACTGAAAATGAGTTGACCCCGGGGGCGGCACGCGTCGGCCACTATAAGGCGGTGTTTAACCTGCGCGGCGATAACGGCGCGAAAACCGGCGGCCTGGCGGTGGATTCCAACCTCGGCTGGAAAGGGCCGGAGTCCTATGTCGCAACGGTGCCGCAGATTTTCGACCTCTGGCAGGATCCGCAGGAACGCTACGATATCTTTATGAACAACTATACCGAGCATACCTGGACGCTGGTGACCTTCAATGAAGCCATCACTAAGTTGATGAAAACCTACGTCGAGTATCCGCCGCGTAAGCCGCAGAGCGAAGCCTACAGTGGGCCGATTACCCTGTCGCAGTACCAACGCTTTAGTAATATCCGCGAGCAGTTACAAAAAGAAGGGTTCCAGTTGGCGATGCCGACCGGTAATTAAAATGACGTTGGCCCGGGCGAGATGTCCGGGCCTTTTGCTGTTGTGAGCATTCTAGAGATAGGTTCTGGTCGATGAAAAAAAGCACCACCATTCCATTAACGCCATTACAGAACCAGGGGCGCTATCTGCCCGCCTATAAACGTCGCTATCACATGATGGCGAAACCCAGCGGCTCCACCTGCAACCTGGACTGTCAATACTGTTTTTATCTGCATAAAGAGCAGCTTCTGCATCAGCCGCACGACAAAGGAATGAGCGACGAGGTACTGGAGAATTTCATTCGTCAGTACATTCAAAGCCAGGACGGCGAAGAGATTATTTTCTCCTGGCAGGGCGGCGAGCCAACCCTGATGGGGCTGGAGTTTTTCGAAAAGGTCGTTGAGCTGCAAAAGAAATATCAGCCGAAGCACCAGCGCATTGAGAACGATCTGCAGACCAATGGCGTGCTGATTAACGATAAATGGGCGGCCTTCTTAAAGGCGCATAACTTCCTGGTCGGGGTATCGATCGATGGCCCGCGCGAGATCCACGATCGCTTCCGCGTGACGCGCAGCGGCAAGCCGACCTTCGATAAGGTCATGGAAGGGGTCGCGGCGCTGAAGCGCCACGGCGTGCCGTTCAACGCGCTGGCAGTCGTTAACCGGGTGAATGCCCGTTTCCCGCGCGAGGTATATCGTTTTCTTACCCGCGAACTCGGCGCCACCTATATCCAGTTTACGCCTTGCGTAGAGGCCGCCGAGTTTAAAACTACCGCGCCGCAGTTCTGGCGCGAAGAGACGATCCCCATCACCGGCAGCCGCCGGGCGAAACCGGGCGATCTGGATTCTATCGTCACCGACTGGTCGGTGGATCCGGACGATTGGGGACATTTTCTGACCGAAGCTTTTGATGAGTGGGTGACCTACGATCTGGGCCGCGTGCAGGTGAATTTGTTCGAAACCGCCGTGGTACAGACTATGGGGCTTCCATCCCAGTTATGCATCACCGCGCCGTTTTGCGGTAAGGCGCTGGCGATTGAGAAAAACGGCGACGTCTACTCCTGCGATCACTACGTCTACCCGGAATATAAGCTTGGCAATATTAAGGCGCATAAGCTGGCGCATATGGTCTTTTCCGAGCGGCAGAAAGTGTTTGGGATGGGCAAGAAAGAGACGCTGCCCGCCTACTGCAAAAGCTGCCCGCATCTGAATTTATGCTGGGGCGAATGCCCGAAAAACCGCATCGTGCGCGCCCCGGACGGCGAAGAGGGGCTCAATTATTTGTGTCCTGGCTTTCGCCATTTTTACGCGACGGTTAAACCTACGCTTGAGAAGATTGCCGCCATGCTGAAGTAGGTCTGGTTTTTGGCGGTGGAATAAGAAGGAAAAACAATGAAAAAAACAGTACTGCTCAGCATGCTGCTATTGAGCTTCACCAGCGCGGCAGCCACCGATATGCTGCCGGCATGGAAAGATACCCCTGCTAAACAGGCGATTGAGCAATGGGTGCAGGGGGCGACGCGTGAAGGCGGGGCGGACTTTATTCCGCTGGATAAGCGCTATGTGGTTTTCGATAACGACGGCACCCTGTGGCCGGAAGCGCCGCTGACTTTCCAACTACAGTTCGCGGTGGATGAAGTGAAAAGACTGGCGCCGGAACATCCGGAGTGGCAAAAAGATCCGCTGGTGGCGGCGGTACTGAACAATGATTTGAAAACGGTAGCGGCGGGCGGTGAAAAAGGGCTACTCAAGCTGCTGGCGTTAACCCATAGCGGCATGACCACCGAAGAGTTTAGTCAGCGAGTCAGCGCATGGTTTGACAGCCATCAGGATAAACGTACCGGCTGTCGCTACGACCAGTTGGGATATCAGCCGATGCGCCAGTTGCTGGACTATCTGCGCGCCAATGGTTTTAAAACGTGGATCGTTTCCGGCGGCGGAATTGACTTCATGCGCGTAGTGTCGGCGAAAATGTACGGTATTCCGCCGGAGCAGGTTATCGGTTCGTTCGCGCTCAGCGAGTTTAGTCTGACGGAGAATGGCACCCAGCTTCGCAAAACGATGAAAGGCGCATTTAATGATGACGCCGCGGCCAAGCCGGTGGCGATCCACCTGTTTATGGGGCAGCGCCCGGTTGCGGCTTTCGGCAACAGCGATGGCGATCTGGCGATGCTGCAGTACACCGCCGCCAACCCAAACTATAAAACCTTCGAGCTGCTGGTACACCATACCGATGCGGCGCGGGAGTATGCCTACGACAGCCATCCTTCCGCCAGCGGCAAGCTGGTGAAAGGATTGGCCGAGGCGAAACAGAAGGGCTGGACGGTTGTCGATATGCAGCAGGACTGGAAGACGGTATACGACCCGGCGCAGTGTAAGGCGAAATAAAAAACGCCGGAGGGCAGTCTGGTAGCCCGGATAAGGCGCAACGCGCCGCCTCCGGGAAAATCCCTGGTGGCGATGGGCCGCCCTCTGTGCGCTCCCGGCGCCACGGATAATTGCCTAAGGGGCCAGCGGCGGCAACGGCTGCGGCTGCCAGAAACGCCGCCAGCGCCGATTGATGCCGAGAAGCGTTCGATAAAACCAGCGGCGGCCAAACCATCCCCCACCGGCCGCCGCGGCAGCAATCATTATCCACATCAGGCTCTGCCAGGAGACCATTCCCGTGGTACCGCGCAGCGCTTGCTCCGCGCCGCCTTGTCGCGCCGCGGCGACGTTCAACGTTTCTCCCGTCAGCTTCGCCGTTCGCCATTGATGATTAATGGTATCCCACCAGCGCAAGCTAATCGGCGGTAGCGTCAGTGTGCCGCTATGGCTGGGCAAATAGCGCAGTCGCTCCACCCGGTGGGCGCCGATAACATCGCCGCGCTCGCTTTTTAATGGTTCACTGACCGGCGCCAGACGCTGGCTCTCGCTACCGCTAATGGCGTACAGCAGCGGTGGAATTTGCCCCGGCAGCGCATCCCGCGCCTCGACGGTCACGATACGGTCAACGGCATCGCCGACCCGCAGCGTGGCGTCTTTCCCCGCGTGGTACTGTTGAATTTGCTGGCTGAGCGTCAGCTGGCTGGCCGGTAAAAAATGGTCCGCCTGAGTGGTATTGGCAGGCCAGTGTACCGGGCGTTCCAGCGCCGGAAGATGCACCGTGACCGGCGCCTGATTGGCGGATGACGCGGTAATGTCGATTGCCGGCAGGCGTAGCACGCCTTGCTGCCAGGCGCTGACCTGACGTTCAAGGCGAATGCCGCTCCAGACGATCCCGTTCTTTTTGCGCGTCACCAGCTGTGAAGGCAACGCAGTATTCAGGAGTTCGCCGTTTTTGACGGCAAACTCGGGCCACTGCGGCGGCGGGTTAAACCAGCTATCGGTCCACCAGGTGATCGCCACCCGAACCGGCTGGCCGGGGACGATCTGCGTCGGCGCTTCCAGTTCACGGGTGATGTCCATCGCCGCATGCGCGGGAAGCGCGGCAACCAGCAGAAAAAGTAGCGCTTTGTTCATGGCGTGGTATCTCCTGAGCCGTTGCGATACAGGCTTTTCAGTAGCCCGGTAGGCGAAACCTCCAGTGCATCAAACCATTGATTAACCTGCGGACTCTCCCCGGCGATAGCGCCGATTTGCTGCTGATTGATGCCCTGATTTTTCTGCAGATCGTGGACCAGCTTATCCGGGCCATCGTCCATCGCATCGCCCTGCGCCTGTTGGCGCTCTCGCTCCTGCTGACGAATGCGCATTACGATCTGCGAGATTTTGTCGCGATTTTGCAGCGCCATGGGCCAGTCAGGGTGTAGGTAAAGGGCGCGATCGTAGCTGTCGAGCGCCTGTTGCCACTGCTTTTGCTGAGCATAGCTGTTACCCAGCCACAGCAAGGTTTCCGCGCTTGGCGGCGCGGCGCGAAACGCGCTGGCGGCGGCAGGATAGTCGCCGGCCCGATACCAGGCGATACCTTGCCATAACGGATCGCGATAGTGCCCGGCGGCAGCGGCGTAGTCGCCGCGGTTAAAGGCGTGCTGTCCCAGGATATCCGGGCGAACCCAGGCATCGAGCCAGGCGGCATCGCTGTGCGGCGACCACAGCAGCGCGGGAAATAGAAGCGCTACCATCAGTAACTGGCGTCGCCAGAACAGCAGCAGGAACAGCATCGGCGCGATCAGCAGGTAGCCGCTGTTTTTCCAGTGCAGATCCTGGCGGGCATTATTTTGCTGAGTCACCGATTGTTGAATGTGGCTGGCGATGATCGGCAGATCGTCGCCATCATCGCTGGCCAGCGTCACCGGGATCCCGGCGTCGCGCAGCTGACGGAAACGATTGACGTTTAGTCGGGTATCGATGCCGAGGCTGGCGTACTTATCCGGCAGCGTGCCGCCCGCGGCGGTGCCGGGGACCCAAATTTGCAGCGGTAGATGTTGCCCTTTCAGCCAGGTGATATCGGCAGGCGACAGGGTATCGGCAACGAGGATTAGGCTACGCGGGCTGTCTTTGGCTGTAGGCAGATTTTTTAACGCCAGTGCGACGGCCTGCGGCAGGGCGGAACCGCTACCTTCCGGCAGCAAAGAGGGCGACTGGGCGTTGAGAAACAGCTGATAAAACTGCGGATCCTGCGTCAGTGGCGTCGTGAGAAAGGCCTGGCTACTGTAAACCACCAGACCATAATGTGAACCGGGCTGCCGTTGCATCAGCGCGGCGATTTTATGCTGCATGCGCTGATGGCGCGAGGGGGGAAGATCCTGGGCATACATCGCCAGATCCTGCTGCAGTATTACCATCACGTTGCTTTGCGGGGTGAGCGCCGCCGGTAGTTCACGCTGCCAGCTCGGGCCCGCCAATGCCACGACGCCGAGTGTGAGTAGCCACGGCAGCAGCCGGGTTAGCCTGCGACGGCGTTGAATAATCAACGCACGAAAGGGTTTATCCATTAGCGTGGACCAGGCGGAGGCGCCGTAGCCAGGAAGCCAGGCCACCAGCAGACACAGCAGCAGCGCGGTTAAGCGCCACGGATAGAGAAAGTGAAAATCGCTCATGCCATTTTCTCCCTGAGGACACGGCCGCAGGCGGCCAGCAGTAGCAATAGCAGCGCGACGGCGAGCGGCCACGGATAGAGCGCCTGATGCCAGGACCAGCCGAGGCTTTTGACCTGCGCCGGAGTGAGGGCGTCGATTTGTTGCCAGACGCTATCCAGCGCGCTGCCGGAATGCGCGGCGGTCCAGCTCTGGCCGCCGGTGGTTTTCGCGATGCGTTGCAGTAGCGGCAAATCGACTTTGTCTTCGCTGGTATCGCTGAGGTCGCCGAAGGCGATGGTATGTACCCGGACGTGGTGGTCGGCGGCAAGCTTTGCCGCCAGTTCAGGCGACAGCTGCGAAGCGGTATCATTGCCGTCGGTGAGTAAAATCGCCAGCTTGTCGGCCTGCTTATCGGGGCCATTATCCAGCACCTTAACCGCCACGCCCAGCGCATCGCCAATAGCCGTTTGCTGGCCAATCATGCCCGGCGCTAGCTGATTGATGCGCGTTTGCAGCACCTGTTTATCTTCGCTTATCGGGGCGAAGGGCCATGCTTTGCTGGCGAAGATGACCATGCCGATGCGGTCGGATTGGCGGGCGGCGATAAACTTGCGCACCGATTGCTGTACCGCCTGCAGGCGCGTATTACCGCCCTGGACGTCATTTTTCGCCATTGACCCGGAGACATCGAGGATCAGCACGATGTCGCGCATCGGCCTGGTAATATATTGTGGCGGCGTCAGGTATTCCGGCCGCGCCAGCGCGCAAACCAGCAGCGACCAGATAAGCCAGAACAGCACGGCGCTGGCCCCATTTCCGCGTTTTGGCCGGGTATCGAGCTGTAGCGCGTCAATGAGCGAGGGTAAAAACGGTACCCGCACGCGCTCGTCGGTGGTTTTTGCCGGTAGCGGGAGAAAACGAGTGAGCAGCGGCAGCGCCAGCAGTAGCGCGGCCCAGGGCCAGGCGAAATCAATGTGGGCGAGCCATTCAGACATGTGGAAGCTCCTTTAGCCACTGCGCCAACTGAGCGCGAAGCCGCGCCGTCTTCTGGTCGTTCAGGGCGTTGTCGGCCCGGCAGTAGCGGGCGATGAGCTGGTCGCGCAGGTCAGCATCCAGCGTCAACGACGCCAGCACGGCTTCCGGTGCCAGCGTTTGGCTAACCATCTGGCGCGGCTGGTGGACCATCTGCACGCGTTTAATCAGCTGCATCCAGCTATCGACGGTATGCGGATGATTGAGCGCCAGCAGCGCTTCTCGTCGCCAGCGGTTGCGCCGCCAGCGGGCGTAGCGGATAAGCAGGAACAGCCCCGCCAGGCCTACGGCAATCGCGAGCAGAATCAGCCAGCCGATTGGTAGCGGAAACCAGCTGGGGGCGGGGGGCAGCGCGGGCGTTAGTAGCTCCGGCACCGCATAGCCTTTCTCAAACATTTAAAGCCCTTTTTGTAACTGGCGCAGCAGGTCCTGAGTTACCGTCAGATGATTAACCCGAATACCCAACTGGTTGAGTTGCTGCTGCTGACGCGCCAGCCGACCGATGATGTGTTGACGAATATCGGTGCTGAGCGCGGAGGTGAGGGTGACGCTGGCGCTGCGCCCGCCGTAGCAGGCGGCCAGCGTGCCGGAGCGCGGCAGGCGAAGATGTAAGTCGTCGAACAGCACAAATGCGCTGACCTCGCAGCGACGGCGCAGATGCGCCAGCATGGCCTGAGCTGGGGCGTCGAGATCGTGAAAATCGCTGAGGATAGCGACCCAGGCGCCGCGCGGAATCGTGCTGACCGCGCGCTGTAGCGCCTGCGAAAGCGTCTGCGTACGCTCCGGCTCGAGAGGATATTGCTGCGCCAGCAACTGGTTGTAATGCGTCAGATCGTCCAGCAGCGCGGGTAGAGAGCTACGCGGGGCGCGGCACGGGTGTAGCGCCAACGTGATATCGTTAAATACCAGGCTGCCGAGGCGATCGCCATCGTGATGGCTACGCCAGGCCAGCAGCGCGGCGGTTTTGGCCGCGGCGCTGGCTTTAGTTTGCCCGCGGGTGGCGAAATGCATATCTAATCGCTGGTCGACCAGCAAAAAGACCGGGCGTTCACGCTCTTCATTGTACTGGCGCACCCACGGCGTACGTAGACGGGCGGTCGTCTGCCAGTCGATCATGCGTATGTCGTCGCCGGGTTGATAACGACGCAGGCTGTCGAAGTTGAGCCCACGCCCCTGCTGGCGGGAGGCGCGTTCGCCGGACAACGCCCCCGGCGGGATCTGTCCCGGTGGGTTAACCATCAACCGCGCCTGCGGCGCGAGGTCGAGCAGCATCTGGCGATTCACGCAGAGGTCGCTCATCAGATCACCACGGCGTTGAGCAGCATGGTAATCACATCGTCGGCGCTGCAACCATCGGCGCTGGCCTGATAGCTTAGCATCAAGCGGTGGCGCATCACCGCCGGCGCGATAAAGCGCACGTCTTCCGGGCGAACCGCGTCACGTCCCGCGAGCCAGGCCTGCGCGCGGGCGCAGCGCTCCAGCGCTAAGGTGCCGCGCGGGCTCAGGCCGTAAGCCAGATAACTGGCTAATTGTTCGCTGATGTGCTGCGGCTGGCGGCTGGCGTTGACCAGTTCGACTATCCAGGTTTCGATAATCGGCGCGACGTGGATGGCGCTTATCTCCTGCCAGCAGGAGGCGATCTCCTGTTGGCTGAATAGCAGCGATTCCACTTCTGGCGCGGGGGCGGTTTTTGCCGCTACGCCATATTTCGCCTGTTGCTCGGCGCGAACCAGCTGCATCACCTGCTGCTCATGCTCTTTCGATGGATAGTCGACCTGTACCTTCATCAGAAAGCGGTCGAGCTGGGCTTCCGGTAGCGGCCAGGTTCCTTCCTGGTCGACGGGGTTCTGCGTCGCCAGCACCATAAACACGCCCGGCAGCGGCCAGCTTTTGCCCGCCACGGTGACGTGGCGCTCTTCCATCGCCTCCAGCAGCGCCGACTGCACGCGGGCCGAGGCGCGGTTGATTTCGTCCGCCAGAATCACGTTGCCGAATACCGGCCCCGGGCGAAAACGAAACTGCTCCTCTTCGCGGCTGGCATTTTGCTGATAAATCTCGCTGCCGGTGATATCCGAGGGCAGCAGATCCGGAGTGAACTGGATACGGCGAAACTCGCCGAGGATATGCCGCGCCAGCTCGCGGACGGCGCGGGTTTTCGCCAGCCCCGGCAGCCCTTCGAGCAGGATATGCCCATCGCAGAGCAGGGCGATGATCAGCATTCGCACGACGTTTTCCTGGCCGAGCACCTGCGCATTCATGCGCTGCTCCAGCCGTAGCATTTTATCGCGAAGATTCATCGGCTAACTCCTTTAAAATCGCGTTTCACCAGCGTGACGATGCCCGCCAGAATCGGCTCGGCATAGTTGAAAAAGGCCTTAATGCCCGGGCAGAGATAGTTCAAGCCGGCTTCGCCGTCGGTGGTGAGCACCAGACGGTTTTTCGGGCATTCGCCGTGGCAAAGCTTCAGGTAAGGGCACTGCTTGCACTGCTGGGGCAGCGTGTCGCATTTACCCATACCGAAAGCCTGCTGACGTTCGGAGAAAGCCATTCGCGCCAGGCTGTTATCGGCGATATTGCCGATTTGATACTCCGGATAGACGTAGTGGTCGCAGGAGAAAACGTCGCCGTTTTTCTCGACCGCGAGCCCTTTGCCGCAAAACTCCGCGGTGGTGCAAATTTGCGCCGGCAGACCCATCATCTGGGCGACGGCAGTTTCGAATAGATTGACCTGGACGCGGCCAAGGTCGTTGTTCACCCACTCTTCGAAGGTTGCTATCAAAAAGCGTCCCCAATCGTCCGGGTCGACCGACCAGTCGGTGACGATAGCGTCTAAATCGCCGGGGCGCGCGCGGCGGCTGCCGACGGTGGGGATACTGTCATCACGCCAGAAATGAGGCGCGGTCTGGGTAAAGTCCACCGGTTCGACGCAGGGGTTAAACTGCACGTAGGTCGCCCCCAGTTCGCGGGTAACAAAGCGGTAAACCTCTAACGGGAAGCGGGCGTTGGTGCGGTTGACGGTGACCAGCGCATTGAATGGAACGCCATGGCGTTTCAGGGCGTCGACGCCGGCCATCACTTTATCAAATGTCGGTTTGCCGCTGCGGGTGATGCGATAACGGTCGTGCAACTCTCGCGGGCCGTCAATCGACAGGCCGACAAGGAAATGATTCGCTTTGAGGAATTCAGCCCAGGCATCGTTAATCAGAATACCGTTGGTCTGCAGATCGTTTTCGATCCGCTGGCCGGGCTTTTTATATTGCTGCTGGAATTTCACTATTTTATGGAAAAACTCCAGCCCCATCAGGGTCGGTTCGCCGCCCTGCCAGGAGAAGACCACCTGTTCGCCATCCTGTCCGTCGATGTACTGGCGGATAAAGTTTTCCAGCGTTTCATCGCTCATGTAGCGGCGTTTTTCCTGCTGGAGTAAGTGTTCTTTGTGCAGGTAAAAGCAGTAGCTACAATCGAGATTACAGGCGGAGCCGGTGGGTTTCGCCATCACATGAAAGCGACGTTGGTAGGCGGGGCCGTTACCCGCGTACTTTTCTGCCGAAGGTAATGCGTTAACAGGCACGGTAGTGCTGTGTTTCATAAATAACTCCCGGGTTAGTCAGGTCGAGGGTAAAGCGAGGAGAAAAACAGGGCGGCGGACCGCCCTGGAGTTGATAACAGGGTTATTTGTGCGCGCCCTGGTCAAGCATCGCGCTGACATCGGAGACGGTGAAGGAGCCCGGCTTCTGACGCGGCGGGAATTCTTTAAACGTCGCCAGCATTTCTTTTGCCGACTTCTGCGCGCCGCCCATCAGGAACATGCGATCGTAGAACCATGATTGGTAGCCCATCCCCTGGTCGCCTTTCTCCAGTGGATCGACGGCAAGGTCAAAGATCATCGGCGCACGCAGTTTGGTGAACGGATAGCGCCACAGATCGAGACCGGTGTGTTCCTGGATCATAAAGTGGATCTTCCAGCGGCCCTGACGCATCGCCAGCAGATCGCCGTCATCGCTCCAGTAGAAGAATTCATTACGCTGGTCTTTTCCTTTACCCTGCAGGAAGTCGAGCTGGTTATAGCCATCAAGGTGAACCTTGTAGGTGATGGACGGCGTTTTATACCCTTTCAGCATTTCCTGTTTGATGTTGCTGTCGCCGGCGGCGGCAACCAGCGTCGGGAACCAGTCATAGCTGGCGAACATATCGTTCACCACGGTGCCCGGTTTGATGTGGCCTGGCCACTTGATCATCGCCGGTACGCGGAAGCCGCCTTCCCAGCCGGTGTTTTTCTCACCGCGGAACGGAGTTTCGCCTGCGTCTGGCCAGGTGGCGGTCATCGGACCGTTGTCGGTGGTGTAGATAACGATAGTGTTATCTTCGATACCGAGGTCTTTAATCTTCTGTAGTACCTGGCCGACGATTTTATCGTGCTCAACCATGCCGTCGGCATAGGTTCCCAGCCCGGTGACGCCAACGCTGTCGTCTTTGAGGTGGGTTTTGTTGTGCATGCGGGTGGTGTTGAACCAGGTAAAGAATGGCTTACCGGCTTTCACCTGGCGCGCCATAAAGTCGTTGTTGGCGGCCAGAGTCTCTTCATCTACGGTGCCCATACGCTTCACGGTCAGCGGTCCGGTATCTTCGATCTTGCCGTCAGCGGTGCTCTTAATCACGCCGCGCGGGCCAAACTGTTTGCGGAAGTTGGGATCTTTCGGGTAATCCGGGTTTTCCGGCTCTTCTTCGGCATTCAGGTGATACAGGTTACCGAGGAATTCATCGAAACCGTGCGCGGTCGGCAGGAATTCATCGCGATCGCCAAGGTGGTTTTTACCGAACTGGCCGGTGGCGTAGCCCAGCTGCTTGAGGACGTTGGCGATGGTCGGATCTTCTTTCTGCAGACCCTGTGGTGCTCCCGGCATACCGACTTTACTCATCCCGGTGCGGAACGGCATCTGGCCGGTAATAAACGCGGAACGACCGGCGGTGGAACTCTGCTCGGCGTAGTAGGAGGTAAACTTCGCGCCCTGGGCGGCGATGCTGTCAATGTTTGGCGTCTGGTAGCCCATCAGACCCTGATTGTAGGTGCTCAGGTTCAGGTAGCCGATATCATCGCCAAAGATAACTACGATGTTAGGCTTTTTAGCATCCTGCTTCTGCGCTGTTGCGTCGGCTGCGTGAGCAACGGTCACCGCGCCGGAAGCTAATGTCAGCATACTGGCCAACATTGTTCTCTTAAAGGGAATATTTTTAAACATAGCTCGCTATCCTTTTATTTTTCCGGCTTTCTAAATGGTTTGGAAAAATAGATTGTTAACGAAGCGTCTAATTTATTTTTAAATTACAAGGGTGTTTATTATTAAAAATAAATTAGACGCTTCAGTGGGCGAAACCGGGTTAGGGTTCTCGTCGGTGTTGGTATTTTATTCAGGCATCCAGATTGATACGAGAGAGGAGTCTCTAAACGGACTGAAATAAATGGCGGGATGAACTAAAAATGCTATCTTTAATTGACAGGGTTAACTTTATCAGACTATTTTTGCATGCATTAAATAAATGCTAATTAATGAGGCAACATGAAAACGACTTATGCCGACGTTATTGATCAATATAACCATGTTGTCGCCAGCGACCTTGAGTTGATTCAACCTCTGATCTCGGCAAACCAGCCGCGAATCATCAAAGACAATGGCGTTTTCAGAATTGAGCCTGGCGAAGTCGTCATTGTAGTGGAAGGCATTATTGCGATAGAAGTGGAATACAACGTGGGCTTTGGCTCCGCGAGTAAACGCGGTGTCCTGAGTAAAACGCGAGATATGCTGCAGGTTGGCAAAGGGATACGCGGTATGATCTTGGGGATTATTGAAAACTATGGTCCGGCGCTATCGCTAAAATATACCGCAAAGAAAAATGTCAAAATAGTGACCTGCGATAAAGAAGCGTTTGAACACTATTTTATTCAACGCGAACGGTTTGCTTATCTGATGGAAATCATGGCATTTCAGCTATCGTTGATTATTGATGCACATCACGAAAAGAATTTACCTTCACGCTACGATACGATTAAATCGATGATCTACCGTTACAAAAAACAGCAGGATGAAGGAGTATTGCATGATAGAAGCCTGGCTAGCTTTATTCTGAAAAGAACCAAAATGTCGCGCAGCTACCTTTTTAAAATCCTTGCCGAGCTAAAGGAGGGAGGATATATCAAAATGGAAAACGGCGAACTGGTCGATATTGTGCACGATCTGCCGGAGAAATTTTAACCTTCTGTTGTTGCACGAACTTCATTTCAGGGTCGCAGAGACCGTCTAACAGATCCAGGGATTACTTTACTCTTCATTACGCTTGGACGCTGGGCGGGGAAAAGGTCTCGCCGAAGCCAGTTACCGTGCGGGATCTTGCCCGTCGTGTTTCTTTTACCGCGATGAGAATGGGGAGATAGTTGCCCTGCAATGGCATTTAGCGGGTTTGATTTTGTCTGTGTAAATCTCTAAAATGCAGTCAATTATTCTGTCATAAATTCATCCTGCTAGTGAAATAAACCATTGTTTTTTCGTTTTAAGGGATACGATTTTGCTGAGAAGGGAGGCTTCTTTGTGTTCAATGGTGCAGCGCGCTCTGACGTAAACAACTTCATTAATATAGAAAAGGGAAGGCGCGGTAGAAAGAGTCAGCCGTTTATCTCTTTCTCCAAAAATGGGGGGCATGTCAGGATCGCGGCTTTTATTGCTCGTCACGGAGAACATGTTGATATTCAAATAGATTATTCCAGCAGAACCATTCGGGTTAAGAAGGTTGAGCACAACGGCGTGCGTATTAACGTCGGCGGCGTTTTTACCCGTAAGGTACTGGTGAAGCAGTTTCTGTTTGGCGAGAAGAAGACTATCCGCGTCGATCTCACCCAACAGGACGATGGCTGGTTTTATGGCGACTTGCCGGTAGAGTTCACGGCCAATTGCGCATAAGACGTTATTGTGGAAATTAGCCATTATTCAGCTATGTTGATACGGAGATAGCGGATAATGGCTTTTTTATATCAATAAGATATAAATGCGAGTCATTATAGTTTCGTATTAAAAATTTATTTTTAAGTAAATAAGCACCATTAAACCCTATTAAATAATAGTTATTTCCAATGATATCTTTGCAATAATTAAGGGAAAATAGAGACTCAATAAAAGGAAGCGATAATTAATGGAACATTTACTCAGACACTGTGAACAGGTTGTGGTTGGCCCCTATAGCCGCGACGCCCGGGCGCTGGCGCATGAAGTGATCGATACCATCTCGGCGGGCGTTCCGCCGGAGCAGCTGATTCTCCCCTGGATGTCGGTTAAAGAGGGGCTGCCCGACGCCAATAGCGGTCGCTACGTGTGCGCTTATACACCCGCGAAATCTCAGGACCGCCGCTATCAGCTGGTCTCCGCTGCGATGTTCCGCACCGTTTGTCGGGATGCCACCCACTGGTTTTATATGTGGGAAGCGCTATAAGTGAAGGAGGCTGAATATAGAGCATCGGGTGTTTCGATAATCTTTAGGGCTGATAATATAAATATTATATTTATAAATATGATGGCAAACTTTTAAACAACAGAATAATCCACACCCTAATTGAATAAAAATATAATCATCGATATCAAAATCTTCATGCTGTTACAGGATTAGCGAGTGAGCGGTAGCAATGGCAGGATAGTGCGGCTGACGATCACAAATTCGCGATTCTGAATCGATGCCGGGTAAAAAATGGCTTATCGTGCCGTGGTGCGCTAAGTCGTTTGGGCAGCGTCAATGGCTACACTGAGTACTGCATATTATTCGCCAGTCGCGGCGATTTTCATTTTTACGCCGAGTAGCGCGCGGTGTCAGAAAGGATGAGAGATGAGTAAATCAGATAATCAGGCAGATCGCGATGCTGGATATCGCCGCGTGCGGCTGGAGGATATCGCTACCCGTTGTCGTACCTCGCTCAGTACCGTGTCGCGGGCGCTATCGGGCGAAAAAGGGGTTAGCAACGAACTGCGCACGCGTATTCAGGAAGTGGCGCGGGCCATGCGATATACGCCGGCTCAGGAGCTGGGCGGCGCGCGGATTGTGCTGGCTATTTCACAAGTGGCGATGCTGGATTACAACCGCTATCAGTTTAGCTGGTACGTCCTGCAAGGGTTAAAAGAGCGAGCGAAGGTGCTGGGCGTTGATCTCATTACTCATCAGCTCAGCGATAATGACAACGGCGCTCTGCAGGCGCTGCTGGAAGAAGCGGACGTAGGTGGCGTGCTGGCGCTGACGGTGGACGACAGCGGCTTTCTGAATACGGTGGCGAACCTGAAAAAACCGGCGGTATTGGTGAATACCGACGATCCATTAATGCGCTTGTCCAGCGTGCTGCCCTGTAACCGTTCGGCCACGCGCATGGCCTGTGAATATTTGCTCGAGCGCGGCCACCGCGACATTCTTTTTTTAACCCACCCAGGCAGGCGAACCATTGAACAGCGTGAAGATGGTTGGCGGGAAGCGATGCGCGCTCGCCAGCTGTTGTGCGACGATTCGCGGATCCTGACGGTTACCGACTGGCTGCCGGAGCTGGCGGAGCAGGCGGTGATCGCGCGTTTCCGTGATACTCCGCGCGAGTGTACGGCGATACTGTGCGCCAATGATTCGCTGGCGATCGGCGCGATCAACGGCGTGCGGGCCTTAGGACTGCGCGTGCCGGAAGATATCTCGGTGGTGGGTATGAATAACCTGCCGCAGGCGGAGTTTGCCACACCGCCGTTGACTACCGTTCACCTTCCGGTACACGAAATCGGCACGCTGGCGCTGGAGCTGCTGCAGGATATGATTGCGGGTAGTGTCGAAATTCCAAGGCGGGTTGAGCTGGCGTGCGCCATCGTCGAACGTCAATCGGTGGCGCGTATCGCCTGATACGCGCCACCGGCAAAGGGAACGGGTTAGTCGAATTTAGCCCGTTCCATCTTCGGCACTAACAGTAAATACATAATCGCCCATGCCAGCAGATAAGCCACAGAGCTGATGGCGAACAGCGCCCAATAGTTACCAGAGGCTTCAAGCACGGCGCCAATCACCGTTGAGAAGATCACGCTGCCGATCATCCCGAAGGTACTGCCAATCCCTACGACCGAACCGACGGCTGCGCTCGGGAACAGATCGGATACCGAGGTCAGAATATTGGCAGACCACCCCTGGTGCGCCGCCGCAGCTAACCCGACCAGCGCGACGGCGGCCCACAGATTTTCGACCTGGGTGGCGGCGAAAATCGGCAGGACCAGGCAGGCGCAGATCAGCATCGTGATTTTACGTGCGCTGGCGGTGCTAAAGCCTTTACTCATCAATTTGCCGGGTAACCAGCCTGCGCCGAGGCTGCCGACGATGGCGAAGAGATAAATAACGATCAGCGGTAGACCCAGGCCTTCCATGTTGATACCGCGGGATTCGTTGAGCCACTTCGGTAGCCAGAAGAGAAAGAACCACCAGATTGGGTCGGTCAACATTTTGCCTAATGCCACGGCCCACAGTTGGCGATAGCCCAGCAGATGTGTCCATTTAATGGCCGAAACGCTGACGGCTTCTTCTTTATCCTGAGCAATCCAGGCCTGCTCTTCGGCGCTGGCCTTCGCTTTCACCGGACCAAAGGCAATGAACCAGGGAATCAGCCACAGTAAGCCAATGGCGCCGAGAATTAAGAACGCGCCGTGCCAGCCATAATGCACTGCGATAAGGGGGATCAGCGCAGGTGAGATAACCACGCCGATATTGACCGCGACGCCAAGAATGCCGGTCGCCAGCGTGCGTTCCTTTTTAGGATGCCACTCGGCAATCACCTTCATCGCCGCCGGGAAGTTAGCGGATTCACCTAGCCCAAGCAGGACGCGAACCAGCGCGAATCCCGCTACCGACCCGACGACGGCATGCGCCATCGCCGCGACGCTCCAGACGACCATCGCCGCCGCATAGCTGATTTTGGTCCCCAATTTGTCGATAATTCGCCCACATACCAGCGTGCCGACGCCATACGCGACGGTAAATGCATTAACCAGCCAGCTATATTCCATTTGCGTCCAGCCGATATCTTTTTGCAGCATCGGCGCCAGCAAGCCGAGGATCTGGCGATCCATATAGTTGACCGTTGTGGCAAACACCAGCATGGAACAGATGACCCAGCGATAGTTGCTTTTCGGTTTAGCCATTTCGCGAGCGGGATTGTGCAGCGTATTCGGATTAACATCATCAGCGGCCTGCCCGGAGGGCACAGCCTGTTTGTCGATTTGCGTATCCATTATTATTTTCCTTGCCCGGTCTCTGCCGGGCGTTGGTTACAGAGGAAGTTCACGGCTGCTGCCCACGACGCTCCACTGCTGTGGGTCCAGCGTGCGGTTTTCGGCGCTCACTCGTCCATCGGCCAGGAAACGCACCGTTCCGTACAGCGGGTCGTTCACTTCGATACTGCCGTCCTCGTGCTGCATCATGGTCAGGTCGCTGAAACATGCGCTGAAGGATTCCAGGGAGCTATCGACCCGATCGTTGATGCGAACCAGCCAGCGGGTTTGTTGCCCGTTAAGGCGTATTTCGCAGCCGCGGGTTGGCCCCGTATTCACCGTTTCAAATGGCTGATTGCCCACCAGTAGCGCCATACCGTTACCGCTGCGTACCGCCGCGCGCTGGCCGCTAATGACGACCTCATCAAACTGGCTTTGCGGCAGCCAGGCATGAGTAAAGCCAGGCTGATCGGCGTGCAGATTGAAAGTCAGCACCGCCAGCCCGCGATATTGCTGCACGCGCGGCAGCGTGCCGCACCCGCCCCAGTAAGAGGGGCGACCGAACCCGCCGTGCAGGGTCTCGCCTGGATGGTTTATCCAGATCTGCGCTTCAGGTTGGTTGCCAAGACGTAAATGGAACGGCGTCTCCTGATAGCCCCATTCTCCCCAGCGATAGCCGGCGATGGACCCCATCGCCGCATGGCGGTTTTTGTAGTGATAGAGTTTGGCGATCCGGTTGGCGCCCTGGGCAAAACACCACTCGATGGCGCTCTCTTTTTGCCAGGCGGCAACTTCTGCTAGTTCCGCCGGAAGGGTGAGCAGGCCATCACGCAGCAGCAGGGCTAATTGCGGCAGCGCATGGAAACGACAACCATAGTTACCTTTGCCCCACAGCAGACGCGAAATCGCCGCCAGTTCCAGAGAGCGTCCGGCGCGTAGGGTGTGTTCGTAAGAACGTCCCTGCGAGGCGGTCAGAAAACCCTGGTGGGCGGAGCGGGCAATCTGCGCCAGCAAGCGTGTGATTGCCGCGATGGCGCGCTGGCTTATTTGCGCGTCGCCGGACAGTGCCGCCAGTGCGGTTAGACCTTTTAAATCAATGGGGAAGTAGGGCGCTGAGTTCCATTCGGCCATTTCACACTGCTCGAAATGGTCCAGCCAACTGATGACCCGCGCTTTACCCGCCGCCGCCTGCTCGCTTCCGCTGCGCCCGGAACGAGTGAAAGTCGCGTCCGGGAAGAGATTGCCCGCCAGCAGCGCCGCAGTGTGGAACAACAGGGCGTGGTTCTCAGAGAAGTACCACTGTACATCGTTGCCGGGTTCGTCCATCCAGTAGCGGAAACGCAGAATCGCGTCATCGATGCGCCCGCGAACCTCCGGGTCGATCTTGTCGCCCCATACCGTCCGGCACCACAACAGCGGCACAAGCGTAAAGTCGGCACAATCGTGGCAGTCGAGCACCGACGGCAGAACGCCATCCAGCATTTGCTGGGTTTGCTCATCGTTCAGGCCGCAGGCCAGGCGCGCTAGCGCTTTGACGCTGCTGTATTCACCTTCATGAGCGACCACCTCCAGCGCTTCCACAATCCGTGCTTCCAGCGTTGCCGGGATCGCCGTCTGGCGGTCGGCGTGGCAGATTTCGACGCCCAGCGTGCGGCTAATCTTGAACCCTTCACGCTGCAGCGTGATGTTGAAATTGCGGAAGTCCGCCGGAATAGCTTCGCTTTCGGCAATGGCGACTAGCGACTCGCCGGCGGACAGTCGGCTATCGAGCGTGACCGGTTCATCCAGCGAGATAAAATCCCCCAGCACGTTGACGTGCAGGCCGTAGTCCGTCGACGCGGGTTGAGGAAATACCAGGCGAATGGTGCCGCGGTTATATACCGGATGCTCAAAGGAAACGCCGTCCAGGAGCTGTTCCATCTCTTTGACCTGCGCATCGGTTAGCGGCGTTGCCAACGCAATACGCAGCGGCTCGCCGGCGAGGTAGTCGAGTTGGAAAAAGAAGCGAATATCGCGTTCGGCTAAGTCATCAAACCACAGCTCCAGCTCATTTTTCCCCGCCTGTAACGACAGGCTGAATTCACGCTGGTTTTCCAGGTTGCGCTGATAATCCGCCATCCAGAGTACTTCTTCGCCGTTAAGCTTCAGCAGCGCGCCGCCGCAGGTGGCGAGGCGAAAACGATACTCGCCCGCCTGTGGGCAATCGAGCAGCGTTCTGGCCCAGGCGCCGACGCGGGTTGGGCGAAACCAAAAGCTGGAGAGATCGACCCTGTCGGAAGCAAAAGGGAACCACCAGCGAGAGTAGTTTGCGCTGGCGAAAGGCTGCGGTTTTTTTTCAGCAAAGTGCTGGCGAAAATCGTCGCGGCACGGGTAGGTATGTGGAATGAAGTTTTTATGTTTGCTTAAAAAGAAAAACGGGTCCATTTCGCCAGCCATCGGCGTGTCCACCGTGTCATAGCGTAAACTGGTAATATCGGATAGCTGCCAGTAGCGCACGGCGTTACCCGCCGTTAAATTAAAATTACTATATTCGATAGTCATTATTACTTTCTCCAAATAGAGAAGGAATCTATTTTATTTATTATCAGTCAGGCGCAAACCTTCGCTCAGGCATAATATTGCTAAGGCCTGCCCATAACCGGTAGGTTGTAATGGAATGTCTTTATAAAATTGCAGGGTGCGCCCCATTCGCGTGCCATAAGAAACATTGTGCACCGTTCCTGCGCCATCAATATTATCCTGAACAATCGCCAGCGCTTTCATACCCGCCTGTAGCCATCGTTCATCGCCAATGCCAAGACGGGCGCCTTTTAATAAGCCATAGCCAAAACCGGCAGTCGCGGAAATTTCAATGTAAGAGTCAGGATGGTCGAGCAGGGTGTGCCAGGCGCCATTAGCAGCCTGCAGATCGATTAACGTATTAACCTGCTTTTTCAGGCACTCTATCAGGTACTCCCGAACGCCCGCGCCTACGTCGGCTAGTTCCAGTAATTCGAGTATACCGACGGTGATCCACGCATTACCGCGCGCCCAGCGGGCTTTGGCAAAGTTGCTGTTCTCGACGAAGCTCCAGCCGTGGTACCACAGGCCGGTCTGCGGATCGTTGAGATAGCGCGCATGCAGCAGGAACTGCCGAACGGCTTCATCTACCAGCTCCTGGCGCCCGGATACCGTACCGTAGTGCGCGAGGAACAGTACCACCATAAACAGCGTGTCGTCCCAGATCTCCATGTCGTTAATGCCGTCGGAGACCACATGCTGGAAGCCTTGTTCCGGCGTACGCGGTAGTTCCGTCATCACGCGGTTTGCCCAGTTATCCAGCACCTGCTGGTAGTGCGGTTGCCGATGATGGGACCAGAAAAGCGAGAGGGGAAGCATCGGCGCGGTGGTATTGACGTTCAGGCCTGGTAGGCCTTTTTCGATATTTCCCTGAAACCACTGGTCGATAATTTGATATAGCTCATCAGACTTCGTATTTTCCCATAAACGTACCAGACCAAATAGCCCTACGCCCTGCGGCCATTCCCAACTGGAAAATGAAATATAATCGCCGGCGCTACCATCAAGATTGGGTTCATTAAACCGCCCGTTATCTTTTAATTTAGTAAATCCGCGCAGCAGTAAATCAATATTTTTATTCAGTGAACGCTTTTCCATTTTTTATTCTCATTCTCGCTCTAAGGATGATTTGGCTATAAGAATTAAATCACTACGCATTTCATATGCGCAATACGAAAAAATTTTGCGTTTATATTTTGTGAGCCTTGCCGATATTTTATTGCCCTGCGAGGACGTCGTTTTTTGCGAAAAACAGGCAGGAATTGTTGATAAAACAAGAGGTTGTTGGAACGATGTTTCACTTTTGATTTTGGAAGCGCTAAAATTTTTTGCGTAGTTACCAAAATGGCGTTATGCATGTCGAACAGCGATTAGGAATCACATGCTACTATTGAACCAAACGCCTGATTCATCTAGCCGTGTTTGGCGAACCACTCTACTCATAGCCACTATTCTGGTTCATCTATGTTCCCCGTAACTACTGCAAGGGCAAAGCCATCCCATCCTTTAGACCCTACTGTTTGTATGGCCGTGGCGGTAAGCAATGGATGTTTGGCCAGCAAAGAAAGAAATGTGCGAACCCCTTTGACATTGTCGTCTGAACTTTCGCTTTGCAGTATTTCACCGCCGCGAACAATATTATCGGCAATGATAAGCGTCCCAGAACGAGAGAGACGCAAAGCCCATTCCAGATAAGCGGGATTATTTTTTTTATCAGCGTCGATAAAAATGAGATCGAATGGCCCTTTTAGTGAAGGTAATATGTCAAGAGCCTGCCCAATACGAAGATCTACACGGTCGCACAGGCCCGCGTCACTCACATTGTGTAACGCGACCTCCGCATGCCGTTTCTCGGCCTCTATAGTGGTTACTCGGCCGCCTGGCGGTAGCGAACGGGCCATCCAGATCGTACTAAAGGCCCCCAGCGTACCTATCTCAAGAATACGTTGAGCCTGCATTAATGTGATAAAGAAGGCGAGCGTTTTCCCTTGCATTATGGATATATCATGTTCCGGCAAGCCCGCGTCGTGGTTCGCCGCCAGTATCTTGTCTGACATATCATCTGAAGGGGAAAAAAGGGTAGAAAACCATGCGTCGACTGCTAACCATTGTTCTGATTGTGCTGCGGAAGTGGGAGTACTCTTCACGGGATATCTTCCTTATCATCTGTTTAATCAGATTACTTAAGAATAGTTGTACCCAAGTATTTTGCAAACCAGCACATCTATACATCATTATTATTTTAAATTATAATATAATCTAGCATTTTTCCTTGTTAAGGTTGTGGGTAATGGGTATGAAATCAAAATATCACGATATTATTAATTCATCCGCTCTTCTTTTTAATGTTGAAGGTTATATATTACCCAGTATTGACAAGATTTCTGAAGCTGCCGGGATATCTAAAATGACCTTTTATCGTTATTTTAATGATAAAGAGTCATTAATCCGAGCTATTCTTGAAGATAAACATCATAAGTTTATTTCAGAGCTTGTTGCTATAACCGAAAAGGAAAATACTACGAAAGATAAACTTTTCGCAATATTTAATTTTTATCATGAGTGGTTTGCGCGTTCTTATTTTCATGGTTGTATTTTTTTTCGTGCTGTGGTGGAGTTGGGAAATAGCATGCCAGCACTCTGTAACATCGTTTTCGATTTCAAAAGTGATTTACTTAAGGTCGTGAGGGATATATTAAACGAATGTCTGAAGCCAGAGCCGGCTGAGCGTGTTGCGGTTATTATTGTTATGCTGATTGATGGTGCCATCTCGATGAGCCAGACAATGGACAAAGAGGCGCGAGAATATCCTGCGGCCATGACTGCGTGGTCAGCAGCAAAAGCTGTAATTTATTCTGAAGGTGGAGAGTTAGAGTGACAATCGCGGCGCTTGTATGCCTTAAACACCGACATTGATCAGAAACTCAGTTTTTTTATCCGACTTATTTAAGATTCTCATCTCAACAACCTCTTTTTACCCCTAATGATACATATGTGTAACATTTTTGTTGCATGTATGTTTGCGTCTGAGTAAAGTCGAAACTCTGGGATAGTGAGGGGTTAATCATGATAAATAAAAGTGAATCTTTATCGGTAATTGACAGAGATACAGCCTTAAAATTTGAAAATAAACTGGATGCTTTATTTTTTCAACTAATTGATAGTAATGATATTAATTCAATTTTTGAACGGCGGCCACAGACAGCGCAGCAGCTAATGAGCTTAGCGTCGGAAGCGTGTTTTAATGCCTTTGAGCATCAGAATGAAGAGGCGCTCCGTCAGGTTCACCAGGCGCTTTTCTACGCATATCACTCTCATCTCGCCGAACCACTTTCTTGTTCTAGTCGAAATCAATACCATCCGGTATTGTTGCAGGTACGTACTTTTCTTGAGTCGCAGTGGCTTTTTAGCGAAAAACGCCGTGTAAGATCTCAAGCATTGTTTTTATCTCCGGGAAATATTATTGAGGAACTTCAGCGACTATGGAAGAGCCATTCAGTTTCGTCTCATGCGCTGTTTGATTTTTTGGAGCATGAAGCTAATAGCCATCAGCTCTATTATTTTTTCAAAAGCGACAGTGCATTAAATTTACTTTTCTTTGATCTGGTCGCGATGACGTTGGTTGGTTCTTTCCCCGAAACTCGTGGTGAAATTAGTCAGAATTTATGGGATGAGATTGGACAGGGTAGCAATGAATTTACCCATGTAAATTTATATAAGGATTTGCTTTATCGTCGTGGTATTAATTTACCAGACGATCACTATACCCATCTGTATGACTGGCAGGGGCTGGCCGGATATAATCTATTTATGATGGGGGGCGTCACTCGCTGTCATTATTATAAATTGATTGGTATGATGGCAATGACCGAATTGCTCGACCCGTCACAATATGAAAAGCTTGTTAACGGTAGTCGTCGCCTTGGTCTTTCGGCGCGAGATGTGCATTACTATAGTGAGCATATCTCTGTTGATGTCGACCATGCTGATGGCTGGCTTAACAATGTCATTATTCCCGTCGCTGAACGTTATCCTGAGGCGTTGGAGGAGATCTACTTTGGCGCCCAGTTACGTTTGCAGACGTGTCAGGATTAT
Organism: Klebsiella sp. CN_Kp091; assembly: GCF_040065095.1. Lineage (NCBI taxonomy): Bacteria > Pseudomonadati > Pseudomonadota > Gammaproteobacteria > Enterobacterales > Enterobacteriaceae > Klebsiella > Klebsiella sp. CN_Kp091. The sequence continues at coordinate 67,386 of NZ_JBEAIO010000004.1, forward strand.
TACGATAATTTGCTCAGAACGCTAAAGGCTTTGTAAAATGTATCCGCCGGGGGCCCGGCGGATACATTTATTTATGCCAGATGTTCGCGCAAGGTTGTGCCTGTGTATTCGTCGCGGAATAATCCTCGCCGTCTTAATTCAGGTACTACCCAGCGGGTAAAATCCTCAAACCCGCCAGGTAACCAGGGGGCCATGATGTTAAAACCGTCTGTTGCCCGTTGACGAAACCAGTATTCCATCTCATCTGCTATTTGTGCTGCCGTTCCCACGAGCTGCCAGTGTCCTCTGGCACCTGCAACATGTTGACAGAGTTGGCGAAGCGTATAACCCTGACGCTCGGCCAATTCCAGCAACAATTGACGACGGCTACGGCTGGCGTTGCCTTCGGGAAGCGGCGGAAGAGGAGCATCCATGGAGTAGGACGAGAGATCTACGCCACCAAGCTGCACCTGAAGGAGAGAGAGCCCCACGCTATCATCAATCAATGACTGTAGCCGAGCGTGTTTTTCCTCCGCTTCTTGAATGCTTTGTCCTACAAACGGGAATAGCCCTGTCATAATTTTTGGCGCTGGGCGACTGGCTAGCGCCGCGCGATGATGAATATCCTGATAAAATTCTTGTGCACAGGAAAAATCATGTTGTGCTGAAAAAATGACTTCACTGGTGCGCGCAGCAAGTCTGCGCCCGGCATCAGAAGCGCCCGCCTGAACGATAATCGGATCGCCGCCTGGACAAGCGGGAACATTCAGCGGCCCTTTCACCCGGAAATTTTCGCCACGGTGGTCCAGGATATGCAGCCCATCGACATTAAAAAACTGTCCGTTCTTCTTGTCATAACAGAAGGCCGAATCATCCCAGCTGTGCCATAACCCTTTAACGACGTCGCAAAACTCTTCAGCACGTTTGTAGCGATCGGCATGGTCGGGATGATTTTCCAGACCGTAATTTCCGGCCTCAAAGGGATTTTGTGAGGTAATGAGATTCCAACCCGCTCTCCCCTGGCTGAGATGTGCCAGCGAAGCAAATTGCCTGGCCAACGTGTATGGGCTGTTGTAGGTGGTCGTGGCGGAGGCAACCAGGCCGATTCGTGTGGTGACGGCACTGAGGGCAGAAAGTAGTGTCAGTGGTTCAAATTGACCCACGTAGCGATGCGCGCTCTTGCTGAGCGTCTGCCAGTCATCTCCTTTTACAGCCAGACTATCCGCCAGAAAAATAAAATCGAATGAAGCTTGTTCTGCCTGACGCGCGAATGCCATGCAGTGTTCGATATTGACCCCCGCGTTAGCGGGAACGTCCGGGTGTCGCCATGCAGCAATGTGGTATCCGGTTGGGTACCAGAACGCGCCCAGTTTCATCATCGAAGGAGAAGAATGCATATTATGGCTCCGGCTCAGGCGTGAGAGGTAAAGGTGATGATGCGATAACCGACTGTAAATACTCGATCTCTTCATCGCTGAATATACCCACACCGCCAAGTAAAAATGTGCCCGCTTGGGTGGTTAGTAGCCTGTAACGTCCCCTTTTTATCAGCCGCAGCGGTTGTGGATGAGAGCTCAGCGGTATGCCGTAAATAGGTATGGCGAAATGCATTGCCAGGCGAATTGCCCAAGGTCTATCAAAAATACTGTATAGCCGCAGCAAAACGTCGGCGTTCTGGCAAGCGCTATCGAGACGTTTTCGAATTCGGTTACGCCAGTTGCACTTACCTGATGGCCCACGTGTTCGAACTTTTTTCTCAAGCTGGAGTAGTTTTTGCGGAGTGGGATGATTAAAGCGATTAAAGGCCGCGATCAGTTTTATGACCTGCTCGCCAAGCTGCGCCTTATTCAGCGCCGTGACCAGCATATCGAATTTATCCTGGTCCGTGAGGGTCATGCACAGGCAGTAACCATCATAGAGATCCCTCAGCATGCATTCCGGGCGGGTGGCAAGTTCCATGAAAAAAACGGTGAGCATCATCGTCGTATCAGGCATGCAGAGCGGAAGCTCCCCAAAGCGTTGTACTGTGGCCTGCGCGTGCAACGTAGGCCAACTAAGTTTGTGGGCTTCATCGACCGCAAACTGACCGATATGCAGTTCAACCCCGCCATCTTCATTTCCTTCCCGATGAATGAAGCGGGCCAGTCCCTGCCAGCTTTTCAACTCTTTACGCCAGATAAACTGCGTCATAAATGGCAAATGAAAGCCATTATTAAGTAACTGGTTAGCTATATCACAGAAGACAGTGAAATCAGCCACAACAACATCCATATCTTTTGCGAACCGATCTATCTTTTCAGGGTAGAGGAGCTCATGGCCAAAGCCCTTCATTAACATAGCATTAGCGCTTTGGCTGAAAGGGGCGGCTAGTCGTAGAGCAGCGAGCCAACTGGAACGCTCCAGCGTATGCGTATGCAAAATTGTTTGATAGTTTTCCGGCAGCGGTAAGGCCTGATACTGCTGGTAGAGCATCGCGACGTGCGGCAGAATTTTATGGTTGACGGCGCGTTCGAGGCAGTGTTGCCACTGTTCTGCCGACAATGTTTGCGTCAGTTCTCCGGCATGCTGCGGATCAAACAATAAACGGCATAAAAGATGGTCGAGGGGGGCTTGTGCGATATTCATGGCGTTTCTACCTTCAGGGCCTGTTCCAGCCGCTGCATTCTACTGGTCTCCAGCGGTACGCTGAGACGTAACAGAGTGGCGGAGGCGTTAGTTTCCTGCCAGAAGTGGTGCTGTTTTCCAACAACTCCTCGTTTTTGCAGCGCGGATTCCTTGTCACTGGGGAGAAAAATATAGGGCATGGCTTCGCTGGAGGAGATCACTGGCCATCCGGTAAATAGACCGAGCGCGGCCTGCTTTTGTTGTTGGATTCGCGCGCGCAGGCTGGCTGTGCTATCCCCCGCCATCAGCAGATTGTGGGCGATCCTTAGTGTTAAAGACGGATTAAGTAAAGGCGGAATATGTTCCCGAAGCATGTTTTTAAGCGCAGGAGAGGAAAGACAAAACCCCATACGTAGCCCACCTAATCCCCAGGCTTTTGACATACCTCGTAGTACGATGATGTTTGGCAGACAGGCCAGTAAATGAACGGCGCTACAGGAGGGGGGAAGGTAATTGGCGTTGGATTCATCAATCAATAGTTTTATCCCCGCTCGCGCCATGGCTACTCCCAATTCATAAACACTATCCAGAGACATGACTGAGCCACTCTGAAGCGCGGGGCGTTCTATGAAATAGAGATCGCTTTCCAGACTGATAACCTGCTTTATCCTTTCCGCCAAGGGCTCGGATGCGATTCGTTCTGCGCGTCGCCCCGAATGTTTTAACCACCAGGGAAAGTCTGGATAAACTTCACCGTCGACGGCGACATGCCGTCTGGCACTTAGCGCGGGTAAAATACTCAATAATTGAATGACGCCGGCTCCACAGGCCAGCGAGAATGCTTTTTCCTGAACGCCGAAATAGTGGGCAACGGCTGGGGTGAGACGCTGTTCTCCCCAAGGATCGTCGACGGCATAATGCCAGGTTGCAGGCAGTTGTCCATTGATTTCCTCCTGCAGGCTGCACGTAATAAGCTCGTTCAGGGCGGGAGTAATAAAATTCCGTTCATCCTGCGTCCAGGCCAGATTTAGCAGCTCTGGCGTATCGTCAAGCTTAAGATGGTGGTAGGAATCAATAGCCCGCTTTAACATGGTGTCTCCCATATGGCATAAAAGACGTCGAGTTCGTCGGGCTGGCGTGAGCCATGTTCATACCGGTAGCCCGGAGAGGCAATAAATCGTTCGCCACGCGCAATAAGCAGCAGGTTGCCCACGCGAGCAGGCATATCATCCAATTCTGTGGCGTAAATGACCTCGGCAAACTCCCCCAGGCGATCGGTCAGGCGACGATGGAATTCGGCTACTCTGTCATCCGGGACATAGAACCAGCGCGTCAGACCTGCTCCTCCCATGGTCGCGCCGAACTGTTCGCACAACAGGTCAATCTGGTGGGCGATCTGCTCATCGTGGAGCACGGGTACCAGGCCATGATCGGAATGGGCGATGACATCGCAGCCCTGTTGCGTCAGAGTGCTGGCGAGTTCATCAATACCCAGCAGAAAGGCTGTAACGTGAGCGTCATAACCTTGCGTGTGGACGTAATGATCGATATCGATAAATATCCAGACCAGGGTTGGGACGTCTGTTCTCTCGAGCGCGCTTTTAATAGCGGTTTTAAGTGTTTCTAGAAGTGCCCAAACCGGTTGTGGTGGCGAAAGGGTAAAAAAAACGCTTCGGTCGATGATTTCCACACCATCAAGTAGGGCGCGCGTCCAGGTTCCCTCGATGGGGAGCAGATCCCCTATCACAGCTTGCGGTAAATAACCGCAGCGGCGTGCGTCATGGAAAATGTTGTCTGTGGGAATTGCCAGCGCTTCCCCTTGATATTGGCAAATATTGATAAGCGAATCCGGTTGGTCGTTATATCGGAACACGACGCCGGGAATACCGTGTTCTTCAACGCCGAGCCCGGTCAGGCTGCTGAGCCAACCAGTGGTTGAGGTGGCGGGAAACACTGCATGCCAGCGTTCTATGACTGGCGTTTGCCACAGAGTGTCAACCAGTTTGCCGGGAATGCCATCCAGGGCAAACACGATCTGGTGCGTGTTGCGCGACAAGCGAGCTCTTACACGCTCACGAAAATGCCGCTGGCTTAAACGCGACGCTGTTTCCACTTTTTTCATAGCCGCTCCGGTTCTGATATCGCCAACGCGTTTTCAGCCATTTGCGTCAGCAGGTCTGTTGCCCAGTTATTTATGGCGCTAAGGATTGCGCTATTGGTGTCGGGGCGCGCGGCGGCATTCTGGAAAAAACAGAGTCCTTCGGCGGGCGCCCCGAGAAACGTTAATCGCCTCTCGATGTGGTTTTGGCGATTAATAGGGTGAAAATCGCGGGTGAGGTCCAGGGCGCCCGGCATAAAGCGCGTTCCGTCGCCGCCACGGTTTTCCCACATGCGGACCAGACCTGTTGCGAGCAGGGAAGGGTAGAGAGAATTACGTTGCCGATGCGCATCGAAGGGGTGTAAACGCGCGCAACATAGATGGTCAACCCGTAGCCGATATTGTCGACCCGTGAGCCGATAACCGCTAAAGGGGCCGCAAGAACGGATGCGGGTGCCGCCAGGCGCGATTGCCACCCGGCCACTGGCAATCAAGCAGCCTAGCTTCTCCATCGCTTCTGTACCGGCGCCGTTGGAAAGCCGATTATAGTGGGAGAGCCAGTGGCGGATAAAATCCTGCTGAGAGGCGGGCGTCAGGCCTCCAAAATCTGTGGCTGCCGAGAAGACGGCGCGTAAATCGCGCCAGACGCCATCGCAGGCGGCCTTCAGGGGATTAGAGATATTGCCCTGTGCGGCAAAAGCCAGATCGCGTGCCAGTGCGTCCAGGTGCTCAGCTTTACGTGGCCGACGCCCCCGCGTTTTGGGATAGAAAATAGCCTGCCAGTCGAAGTAGTGGTGATAAATATTCCGGGCATGGCGCCATTTTATCTCCTGCCTGGGGAGCGAGCGCAGGCGGCTAATCGCCTGTTCCGGCGTGATGTGTTCATCTGTTAGCGTACAAACAAACGCGGCCGCGGCCTCCTGAACGCCCCGATCGGGGCATACTGTTCCCTGACAGGCCTCGTTCAGCGCAGTCGCCATTTGACGAAAATGGTCGTTCCAATAAGCCATTAGCGTCTCAACGTTGCACTGTATCTCCGATGCCGTATGTGTCAAAAACGCCTGATAATGTGGAGCGAGCGCCGCGCTGACGCTCTGCGCAAACCGTTCGCCAAACAGGGTCCGGTAATAGATCCACGCCATTTCCAGGACGATTAAGGGAAAAACATCCTGCCTGAAATCGATCTGTCGACAAACGGTGCCATCACCTAGCACGGTGTATCGGCCACGGTGGCGCCGCAGAGATGCAATTGCCTCTTCACAAAAAAAGTGTGGGCGGTGAAGATTGACTGCGGTTTTTTGGTTGCGTGCCCGGGCGGTGTAAAGCTGGCCGCTTCGGCTGAGCGTGATGATTTGCGATGGTTCATTGCCGCTGGCTTGATAACGCAAGTCCCCCTCTTCTGTACGGAGGAAACGGCCTCCCCGTCCTTCTGTCAAATGTAGACAGATGTCGATGGCGGTGAGGCCCATACCGCAGAGGGCGATGCTGCTTCCTGCGCCTACGCTGTTTAGTTGGTCCAGGGGATAGGCGTACGATGTATAACGTAAGCCGCGTTGATAACGGGCTTCATCCGTTTGCCAATGGGCGCGGCAAGGCGTATGCCCGGTCACAAAGAGCGCGTAGTCGGCGCGCAAACCTGCCGGCATTCGGGGGGTATGCAGTAAAAAATCGGAATTATTGCGCGTGACGCTAATAACCTCTTCTGCATGAGTCGTGACATCTATGCCGGGTAGTGCCCGAAGGGCGTTGGCGTAGGTATCGAAATAATCGCGCAGCGCGAGACCGTGTAAATATCGACGAGGAATGTCATGGGGCTGTAAATCAAATCGGGCATCGCCTGTTGCATAAAAACGTTGTCGGCACCAGTGATAAAAATTGAGGCGCAACGGCGCGGGAAGCAGCTTATTGGTCGTGCTGATGGACTCATCTGCGGCAAATGCAATTTGATCGACCGGGCGATTCAAATAGCAGCTTTTGCTCTGTAGATCGCTGTGCGCCATCCCTGCGCCAAAACGTCCAGTATTATCAAAGATATGAATAGATAATTGGCGTACGGGCAGATGGTTGGTCAATAGCACCAGTAGACGTTCCAGGGCGTACACTGCGCGCGGACCACCGCCGACGATTGCCACTACCATGTTCTCCATACGCATACCATCCATTATGATTTGGCTTTTTTATGCCAGTGCAGGCCTTGAATCGTCATTGAACTGGTATCATTAGCAACATCTAGCAGAGACTGGGCCCATAATCTTAGGCGCTTGCGGTTATCCTGTTTTTTAAAGTTCAGCATAAAGTCCATATCCTGGTACTCAGAAAAACGGTCGCCAAAAAAGGCCGGGAAGGAGGAGTAATGCACGGTAATGGCATCCATTCCAGTTTGTTTGGCAATTTCCAGAAATTCGGGCTTCATGTACCCCGCAATGCTGAGACGGCTGTCGCTTAGCGTTTGGCGCAGCGTCTTAAGCATGCCGATAATGGCGGGATGGTTATGGCGATCAAAACCACTACCTCGGCTGGCGCCTACAACCAGACTACTCAAATCATTCATGCCAACCAAAAAGTTTTCCAGACCGAGCCGCTGGATATCTTTGGCATGCCAAAGGGCGGCAGGGGTTTCCATCATGCATGACACTTTGTTGGGGAAGCTGAAGCGGCGCACATAATCCATGCCAAATTCGATTTCTGACATTTCGCAGATGTAGGGAAACATGATGTGCAAGTTTTTATGCTTCCTGGCGAGCGTAGTAACCACATCAAATTCCAGATCGAAGGTTCGTGGCAGCTCCATTGCACGGCGCATTCCGCGCAACCCGATAGTTGGAAACTCTTCTAATACATACTCGTCATAGCCTTCCAGCATATTAATTTCATTTGCTGGCGCGTCGATAAAACGGTACCAAACATCCTTGTCCGGAAAAGTTCGCAGAATATTTTCGATATATTCTTCCATGAGCTGTCGTCCATCGGGAGCCGTCAGGTATTTTCCGGCGCGGCGAAAAATATACTCGCCCCTCAATAGACCTACGGCAGAGACTTCCTCATAAATGCGCGCGTCGGGGAGTTCGCCGCTCAAAGAGACTTCTATTTCCATAATTGGCTCCTGATCAAATAATAATTTTCAACGTGCGGGTTCGAAGGTTGCAGTGATGGTTTGGGTAATCGCCTGAAACACCTCCGTCGTAGTTTTTTTACCGTCGATTCGTGTCCAATTTTGTTCCCGGCTCTGCCTGAGCAAAATTCGGTATACCTTGTTCATTTGTTCCAGAAAAAGGGCGTCGCTGCAGTTTGATTGGTTCCCGCACTCGTAGGGAGCATGAGTGCCATTTTTTTGCCTACGCCATTCGAGGATGGTATCCGGATCCACGTCGAGGAATATCGTCAGGTCGGGTTTAGGGAAAATGTCGGCCAGATTAGTCAACCATTGCTCATCAAGACCCAATGCCATCTCGGTGGCGACATGTTTTTGCCAGCCACCATCCAGAATCACAATCTCATCGTTTTGTACCGGCTGATGGCAAAGCGGTATAGCAAGCAGATTAAAGATAAACAGAGCCCGGCTTGCTCCACGCATTTCAGGCAGGATATCGAACATCAGGGTATGGTAGTCGCAGCCAAAATAGCGAGCTTCAGGGATGGCGGTGATGTTCAACGCATCTTTTTTCGAAATTGACCGGACTGGCTGAGAATAGTGGGCTTCCAGCCACGGGATAACCTGACGCAACTGGGTTGATTTTCCGCAGCCGTCGCAACCCAATAAGTTAATTAACATAAATACCTCAGGCTGGTGTTGTCCCGGCGCAGTGCGCCGGGGCCGGGATTAACGCTGCGTACGCAGAATGTCCTCTGCCTGCTCGTCCAGGCTGACCCCCTGGGCATCATTGAGCATTTTTTTAAACTGATGGCGTAGCGCCAGTGGAACCAATCGTTCTACATAAAAGCCGAGCTGTTCATCCAGGTGGTACTCCACTGGATTCTGTTCTGCCAGCAGAGATAGTCCTCTGGCCATTTGCTCCGGAAATCCCGGGTAGCTCGATTGCAGCGTATAAATGACGCTGTAGTACAGATTGCGCCCCAGGGAGAAGCAGGGGTAACGCGCTTCGTAATTGTCGAGGGAGTATTTAGGGAAACAGCCGTCAATGATCCGTTTCGGGCACATCCAAAGGGGCATTACCAGTGTCATATCGCCAATTTTACGAGCAGGACTGGAAGCTGGCTTTAATCCGGTCGTCACGCGATAGAGATTTTCACACAGCACATCTTCCAGATTCAGACCGGTGCTGATGAAGGTGGTATTCAACTCTCGCGCATAGCGAGTCAGAGAGAGACGAATCAGCAATGTTCCGAGGAATTCAAAGTCGTCACCGACAAAATGTCGCTCAAAACGATCAATAAGGCTTTCGCCGTCGGAAGGAATACCTAGCAGGGATTTAACTTCTGTTTCGTCAAAAACTTTAAGGTCGAGCTGATATTTTTCACACAGCGCTTTGGCGCGCGGCACGCCTTTATCCCAATCAGGGATCCCCATAATGATGACGGGATGAATATGCACATAGTCGCGGATGAGGCTCAGACCGTGCAGCATGGCATTACTGTCACCGCCACCGCTGACCCCCACCACCAGATGAGCCCCTTCCGGCAAATTCTCTTTAATGGTATCAGCAACCCGCTGGGCAATAATCGACTGACACTCTTCCGGCGTCAGTTTTTTCAGATAACTTTGGGCGCTGGAGTCGCTGTTTTGTAAATCCTGATAGATGTATTCCGTCGACTGTTGCTCGTCCTCTGATGCCGGCACGATGCGAAAATTCTCTGGCGAGAATTTAAAAGGATTTACGTTACGATTGAAATAAAGCAATAGTTCATCAGCGTTAAACTCAGACATGCTCTTTTCCAGGCCAGAGCAGAGGTGTAGCGTTTCGTCATCTTCATTACGCTGGTAGATAGAGACTGCAGACCACGGAACATTATTACGGTTGAGGACGTCAATTAAGCGCTCATCTTTATTACTGATGAGTTGCTGGCGTCCATGTGCCGTGACAACCGAGATTGCAGGTCCCTCTGAATTTAAAGATAACTTTGCTGACATTGCATCACCTCGCATTACCCTGAATAGTAAGTCGTTATAGGATTATTAGATTATTGGTTAAAGATGTATGATGAAAGTAAGGCCACATGGGAATGTGGCCTTGGTTTTTACTGTGCGCCGGTTTCGCAGCTGGCACCGCAAATAGTTTCAATCCCATGCCGTGAAGCCGGAATAAATGCGCGATTAGCACGCATTGATTCCAGCTCATTGACGGACAGGTCGGCATACTGATGATGTGCGCCATGTACGATCAGATTTACAGCTTCATTTTTCAGGTTGAAATTATTACTTGGATTTTGTTTTAAAGCAGTTTTCATTCTCACGTCCTCATTTGAAAGTGGAATACCGGTTAGGCTACATATGAGAAACAATCGCTCAACATTTACGTAGCAAGAATAGTTATATCTCTGTCGACTACTTTGTCAAGCAAGAATGTTACTACTTAGTATCGATGTGTCATCTTCTGTGATGACCATTGTTGCAGGCCATGCTGCAATCTCCGCGACTTCATCGTTTTTTCATCATAAAAAATGATACTTGTTAGTAACTTTTTATTTGACAATTGTTATCGCTGTGATAAGACTAAACTCCTGTTCGTTCTCAAATCTGTGAATGAGCGGAGCGTAATGCATAAACCTGAATGTTAATTAAGGAGAGTCATTATGAATACGAAGAAACTGAAGAAAGTACGTCGTGGTGGTGCCGCGTTGTAATTGTTAATGACGCGAATTAGTGGCACAGGGATTTGTGCCATTAATTATTACTGAATCTTATCGTTGTTGCCTTTCATTAGGGGCTGCTGATGATCTATTTACCCTCCGATGTGAAAATAAAGTTTTGTGGTCATGTTTTTTTATTTTATGTGTTTGAGCAGGTGTTCGAAATAAGTTTTGATGATGAAGTTCAATATATTTCTGCACAGCAATTGGCTGATGCATTAGTCAAAAAAGGGTGCGCCGAGCGGGATCAAACCCCTTTTTGTGAATATCTCATAGAAAACAATCTTGTTTTTGAACATACCGGTAGTTTTGCTCCCGTCAGCGAATTGGGGAGTACCGGAAATGCTTTTTATAACCATCTGTTTAATATAGTTAATAATAAATGGTTGTTAGAGCGGGGGGAAACTCCGCTTGCGCTGGCGCTGCTGGAACCTGAAAAGCACCGAGCCCTGCTGTTGGGCTGGACGCTGGAATATTTTCACGTCACCCGACTGGCCATCACCTCGCTGATTGGTATTCTTGGGCACAACTTCTCTCCAGCACTTGCTGCGCTTGCCCGGGATTTTGTTAAAGAAGAGCTATTTCATGAGCGTATTATGGCCAAAGCTTTTCAGGATACGCCATGGAATGACAGCCAAGTGTTTGCCTCGCAACCGCTCCCCTCAACGCAAGCCTATATGGATTTTCTCAAGGATATTGCTTTTCGTCGTCCTCACTCGTTTTTTGCCAGCCTGTTTTTCTATGAAGGTGATGATGAAGATATGCTGATGTTCTCCGAGCGAATTCCCGATATCCCTGGTTTTCGTCGGATACGTGACAGTCATCTGGCGCATGCCCGCATTAATGTTCAGGGCGATCACGCCAATTTTTCACGCCACTATTTCTCGGAAATCTCTCTGCTTACTCACGAGCAGCAAAACGAAATTCTGGATGATATGTCATATCTCAATTTCCTTTTTTATGACATGCAGGATGAAATCTATACGTTTTATCGTGACGAACAGGCGGTGGAGGAGCGGTTATGTATCAATCAATGATGTTTCAGATGATCAGCCTTGGCATTGCGATGAACGCGGATCCACTGGTTGATTTGCGTAGTGTATGGAAAAAAATGACGCTGCTGGAAGGCATCGAAACGCCGCTAAATTTTCAGCAACGGGCAATTGTTACGCGCGGACGGATCGCCATGCTCGACGGAGAGGGACGCTTTTTTGCTTTTTTACGCACGGTCTGCCAGTCACTCCCTGAGGCGCCCTGGCGGCAGGAGGTAAGCGAATTACTCGGTAAGGTTGATTTACCCGTGTTTATGGAAGATCGCGCGTTTGTAGCTCGCTTTTTGAAGGACCGTTCTTTGTCATGACCTTACTGATAATTATTACAATGCTGAAAGCTGTTGCCGAGAAAATAAGTAACTTTATTTTGCCGTTATGGGCATTTCAGCAGACTCAGTCCAATGATTTGATGAGCTATGTACGCATGTTTGAATACCTACCTTTTATGGTTTTAGGATTCATTATTGGTGCGCTGGTGGATAGAGTCGGCAGCCGTCGCGGTTTTACGTTAGGGACTCTGGGGCAGACAGCGGTGTTGGCGGTGCTGGCGTGGTATGGCGCTCCATCGCCACATTTGCTTTTCCTTCTGGTATTCGTGCTAATGGGGATGACGTATTTCGCAAATAACTCGCTCATCGTCCAGTCCCGAACTGCTTTACCTGATAACAGACTAATCACCTATAACCGCTATACGAATATGGTGACTAATGTCATGGAAAGCGCAGGACCCGCCATAATTGGCGCTTTATTGCTGGTATTAAGTTATACCCAGGCGCTGCATTTTTCTTGGGTGCTGCTGTCTGTCGCCCTGTTGCTTGGCATAATGACTTTCCGACGTCCGCCAGCAAGGGGGAAAAAACCGTTTATACCCGATGTTATATACGGCTTTCGAGCCCTCTATCGATTGCGTAATCTTTGGGTTTTATCGTGGTGGACGGCCTTTGCTAATGCTGTGATTGTCGTCTCGGAAGTCGTGGTGATGTACTGTGCGAAGTCGACATTTACCTTCACCGATTTTCAGGTCGGGTTACTTTTCGCAGTTGGTGGTTTGGGCGCTATAAGCGGATCGTGGCTGTCGGAACATATTGAGCAACGCGTGGGGGTCATACGGGTGCTGGCCTACAGTATTCCTCTAATTGGGCTTGCCTACCTCTTCACCAGCCTTCACGTTACGCCTGTAACCTTAGGCGCAATGTTGTTTTGCGAATCTTTTCTTTTCTCTCTCTATATTGTCTGCGTTCGAACCTACAGGCTGGTGGTGGCCCCGGCTGACGATCTCGGCAAAATTAATGGTATCACCGGCAGCATCTTCAAAATGTTCATCCCGGTATCACTAACGCTTTATGCGCTCTGGGGTAATCAGGTTTCGACAGGTGTGGTATTGGGAGTGATGGGAGGGCTGTTTGTGTCAGGTTCGATAGTGTTAGTGGCCTCCAACGTGCTCAGGATGCAGGAAAAATTGTCAGATAATTATTAACCGTGAGGCAAAGCATGACGCAGAAATGGCTTAAATGGGCGCTGAGCAACGGTAATGAAACGGAGATGTTCGATATTATCCATGGGCTTGGTGAGTTCGATCGTTATCAGGCTTCTCAAGGCATTATGTCTGCGGCGACATTTATCTCTCGCGTAGCAAAAGAGAAGGGGATGTGCGATGCGACAGTCCACCACTTCACTGCTAATGGCTCCCGAAGCTGGTGGGATTTCCAGGCCCCTGTGGCTTGGACGCCACTAAAAGCGACGTTGTCTCTGTTTCCCCCATCCTGTGTACTAGACCACCGGAGCAAACCTTTTACTTTGGCCACCTATTCAGCGGCGGCGTGTGGACAGTATCCCATGGTTTTCTTTGATGAGGTAAACGATCTCAACGGGAAAGTTGTCCTTATCCCCGCGTCGGACTATCAACCTGCTGGTCTGTTGGCGAGTCTGAAGCAACGGGGCGCGGCGGGATTTGTGACCGATGCCTTTGCCCGTTTTGATCCCGATAGCGGCCGTTACTGGCGTGGCCGCCTTGAGCTGCCGCCAGGTTGCGAATTATTTGCGTTTAGCGTGCTTCCGGAAGAGCTACGAGACCTGGCTTGCGCCGAAACTGAGGCGTATGTCGAGATCGTGATTGATGATGATGCCTCCATGCCCGTAGTGAGTGCCTCAATTCCTGGTAAGACGGAGGTGCGGGAGATCTGGGTAACTGCACACCTATGCCATTCCCGCGCGGGGGCGAACGATAATGCATCCGGGGTGAGCGCCTCGCTTGAAGTGGCGAGACTGGTGCAGTGTTTGATAAAAACGTCCGGGGCGTTGCGTTATCCTATTCGCTTCATCTGGGGGCCTGAATTTCTTGGCGTGGCGGCGATGCAGTATAAAAGGCGTCACCTGCCGGGACCGATTGCGGTAATTAATCTGGATATGGTGGGTGAAGACCCTGAGCGATGCGGGGCGCCAATGTGTGTTGAGCTCCCTCCAGACAGCTTAACCTCCCCACTGGGAGAGATGGCAAAAATGCTGATGCAGAACGTTTTTGCCCTGACCGCCGGGTATCCTGGTTCCTGGCTTAGCATGCCTTTCCACGGTTTTTCCGATCACGCACTGTTTATGAACCATAGCGATGCGCAGCGTAACTGCCCTGCGGTTCAGCTTTGCCACATCAACGATCGGTTCAATCATACCGCGGCAGATTTGCCGGATAAGGTCTCCGGTGTAGAGATGAAGCGTGCGGTTGCTGTAGCGTTGGCGCTAATTATGCAACTGCAGGCGCTACGTCCAGAACAGATTTTGCCTCATCGTCAAGAGCCGGCTCCTGAGGATGGCGGCTTGGTGGGGCGCTGGGAGGGGCCGCTTAACCTCAGGGGCCTTATCCAGCGGTTGGACAAACCGCTGCGACAGTCGATAGAAACATTGATTTCACGGGATAAACGTTACCTTGCGCTTCTGCATCTTTGTGCTATTGGGGCTAATGGATGCCGGAGGGAGACGTTAGTGCATGAATCGGCTAACACGATAGGTTTGCCACTCTCTGATGAGGTGGCTGCATTACTATTCTCACTTTTTGATTCCTCTGATTATTTTCAGGTCTGCAGAGCAAATCACATTCCGGGGGGCGAAAATTATGGATCCACAACAGCTTTTTGAATGTTGTATGGTGAAAGAGAACATCGATGTGCCTGAGGCCTGGCGAGCGGGCACGTTACAGTGCGTTATTGAACTTCGTCATGCTGTGGAGCGGATTAGTTCTTGCCGCTTTGATCAGACTGAGCCTGCTAACGGCTTTTTCCCTGAAGATATCGTCCACCATTATGAGGCAACCCGTGAATAAGGCTCTTCATCTTCTTTCGTTGGCCGAGTTGTCGCGGCAGTTGCAGCAGAAGTTACTGACTTCAGTGGCGTTGACGGAGTACTTCCTGGAACGTATTGAACGCTTTAATCCAACTCTACACGCATTTATACAGGTTGATAGGGAGCGCGCATACCGCTGCGCACGTCGCGCCGATGATATCCTGACTAAGGGAGGGCCGTGTAGTCCCTTAACGGGCATACCTTATGCCCTAAAAGATATTTTTGACGTTGAGGGTGAGCCGACAACCTGTCATTCGTATTTGATGTTGCAACATCGTGCGACGCGCAGTAGTACCGTGGAGTCCCGACTGGCTGCCTCCGGCGCAGTATATTTAGGCAAACTGGCGACGCATGAGTTTGCTCTGGGCGGCCCGAGTATTGAGCTTCCTTTTCCTCCTGCGCGCAATCCCTGGAATACGGCACATTTTACCGGAGCATCTTCGTCGGGGGCGGGCGCTGCAGTCGCTGCGGGGTTGGTTCCCATCGCTCTTGGTTCGGATACCAGCGGTTCAATACGCGGCCCCGCCTGTTTATGCGGTATCGTTGGGTTTAAACCAACCTATGGAGTCGTCTCCCGGGCAGGTGTATTCCCCCTATCATGGACGCTGGATCATTGTGGGCCCTTAACGCGTTTTAGCGATGATAGCCGTAGGGTTTTACAGGCGATTGCCGGATATGACCCGGCCGACCCGACGACCAACAGCCGTAAACTGGATTTATCTCCCCGAGCGGTGACATGGCCCAGTCACCGCATAGCCTGGCCACGACATCTGTTAACGGATAACCCACATACCGACCCGGCACTGATCGCTGCGATGGATCGGGCGGTCGGATTTCTGGTTGACGCGGGAGCACAGGTCGAAGAGGTGAAATTTAAGGATTTTTCTCTGTTTAATGCCTGTGGGCGAATTATCATGGCTGCCGAATCTTTTGCTATCCATCAGCACAATCTGCGCACACGAGGAGCTGAATACGGTCGTTTCACCTATCAGCGGATCCTCCCCGGTGCAACAATTTCGGCAACTGAGCTATTGGATGCGTTGCGTTTACGTACGGAACTGACTGGCTGGCTGAATGCTGAATTATTTTCGCGCTATTCATTGTTGCTGTTTCCCGGCACGCTGCGGGCCGCACCGCACTTCAATGAATTTTCACAGGATTGGCCACCGGCTAGCCATGTCGTACCAACGCAGACAATTCCCTTTAACGTGACGGGGAATCCTGCACTGAGCCTGCCGCTGGGGCTGACGGAGGATGGATTGCCCCTGGGGATGCAACTCGTCG
Source organism: Klebsiella sp. CN_Kp091 (assembly GCF_040065095.1). NCBI lineage: Bacteria > Pseudomonadati > Pseudomonadota > Gammaproteobacteria > Enterobacterales > Enterobacteriaceae > Klebsiella > Klebsiella sp. CN_Kp091. The sequence goes on from NZ_JBEAIO010000004.1 coordinate 83,544, forward strand.
GCAGATTATTTGATGACAGCTTTGTGCTGGACGCGGGCGAGGAGATGGAGAAATGGCTCGCAATGCCCGCACTGAGTGATAACGTTATGATATGCCAGCAGAAGGAAGCCGCAGCGTAAAACGTGAATAGCTGCGCGATAATAATTTCGCAAGCTGCTCATCCTTGGGACTATGGCGTAAAATGAGATGTGCGAGGCTGAGGAAATATTGCACGTAAGGGACTCCAGTCCAGACGAAAAGAGATGTTTTTTCCAGTAGCCATTCTGGTGTTTTCGCGCTGTTGCAATAAATGGGATTGTGCTCCAGGGCATATCGAAACGCCCGCTCTATACCGTTTTCAGGAGCCAGAAGCGGAAAAAGAGCGAAAACGGATTGCTTAATGGCTTCGAGAGACCATGCTTGCAGGCTTATGTGGGGATCCAACGCTGTACATAAGCGCCACTCTTCTTCAAAGGCCGGCAGTTCGGTATCCCAGAAAGGAAGCGCAAAATCTCCGCTGGGATAGGGGCTGAATAGGTGGTTACGACAGTGGCCAATTTCATGCGCTAGCTCAAGAGCTTCGCTCGGTGTCAGGCTGGTAAAGTCAGGGGCATTAAGCGCAATACTCGCGCTTCGCTGTTTATCGTCGAGACGGAGGTCGGCGTAGTTATCGCTATCCGTTATAATATCGACACGCGCTTGGTTAATCTCGATGGTTGCGCTGTCAGGTCTACAGTCTATGCAGTTAATATTAAGAGCCAGGCACACGTCCTCAACGGATTTCACTTTCTGTAGCGTAGCCTCAAGATATTCGGCACGCATATAGTGCGGATGTTCTGGCAAAAACTGCAGATCGTCCCAGTGAATTTTTTGCGCGATAAGGTGGGTGATGTCGACAATATCTTTTGCCAGTAATGATCGGTCTACGGTACCACCACAGAGGTTTAACGTTTGTTCGGTGTTCGCATAGATTTTATCAAATTTTTTATTTTTTGCTTGGGAGTTATGTTTACTCAATGTGTTTTCATATTCATCTAATAATCTACTTTCTCTGATGTTCGAAATTATATATAACCATGATAGCCTCTGCGGAAGTGGGATGTCCTTAGCTAAAGAAAATAAATACTGAGTAGGGACAGTATCATCGAACAGTAAAGCAATGTTATTTGCTGTAATCATTTTCTTTCCATGGTTAATTGTGATGTGCATCTGTTAATTATTGACTTATCTGGTTTTTTGTCAAGTAATGCAGCGTTAATGTTAGATGTTCTTCTGATGCGATTTTTTTATTTATCTCTTTAAATCTCTCATGGGGATAATACCTTGATATTTGAAACAAGAAATAGACCACCTTTTATTGTTGGTGGGTTATACCGCAATCTGTTTTTATTAAAATGAAACTTGTTAGCGAAAGATGTGGCACTCAGATTGCTTAAAAATATCTTATCAGGTATTAATCAGCATAATGTCGTTAGTCGAACTCGTTCCTACTGAAGATGAACCGTGTAATGATTTCTCCCAGGGAAACGCGATTGCAATGAGCGGGGGTTCTGGCGGGTGTGGCACTTTGAATCGAATGCTCTTTGTCTGTCGTGGCTCGGTGCAGTATCACAGATTTACACCATTGTCAGAGGGGGCAGATCACGAGATGAAAAGGGCGAGAAGGCGATTCTATACCCGACTTAAACAACGGGAAAGAACAAGGGCTTAGATAATTTCTTATCTAAGCCCTTGTTTTATTTGGTGGCCCCTGTTGGGTTTGAACCAACGACCAAGCGATTATGAGTCGCCTGCTCTAACCACTGAGCTAAGGGGCCGTGGCGAGGGATTATAATGTAACTGCACGCTGCAATCCAGCGTAAAGCGCTCGGCTGCTGTTTTTATAAACAATGCATTTTCAATCCTTTATAATCAGCTTTTTAGTCATTCAGCCGGAGAAATTATGATTAGCGATATCCTGGCGCCGGGGCTACGGGTGGTCTTTTGCGGCATCAATCCGGGGAAGTCCTCCGCGCATACGGGGTTTCATTTTGCCCATCCCGGCAATCGATTCTGGAAGGTCATTCACCAGGCGGGGTTCACCGAGCGGCAGCTGAAGCCGGAAGAGGAGCAGCATCTGTTGGATACCGGCTGCGGTATCACCATGCTGGTTGAGCGGCCGACGGTGCAGGCCAGCGAGGTTGCCCTGTTGGAACTGCGCAATGGCGCGCAGGAGCTAATAAGCAAAATCCAGGACTATCAGCCGCAGGCGCTGGCGGTGCTCGGCAAGCAGGCCTATGAGCAGGCGTTCAGGGTACGTGGCGCGAAGTGGGGACGCCAGGAGGCGACCATCGGTGAAACTGAAATCTGGGTGCTGCCCAATCCCAGCGGTTTAAACCGGGCGACGCTGGACAAGCTGGTTGAAGCCTATCGCGAACTGGATGAGGCGCTGGCGGGGCGAGGGCGGTGATGGCGCCCGAATCGCAGGCATAAAAAAAGCTCCCCGCGGGGAGCTTTTTACTCTCTTTGCAGCGCGACGATTAATCGTCGAGGAAGCTACGCAGCACTTCAGAACGGCTTGGGTGGCGCAGTTTACGCAGCGCCTTCGCTTCGATCTGACGAATACGTTCGCGGGTAACGTCGAACTGTTTACCCACTTCTTCCAGCGTGTGGTCGGTGTTCATGTCGATACCGAAACGCATACGCAGCACTTTCGCTTCACGAGCGGTAAGGCCCGCCAGCACGTCGTGCGTTGCCGCACGCAGGCTCTCGGTGGTCGCAGAATCCAGCGGCAGCTCGAGGGTGGTATCCTCGATGAAGTCACCCAGATGCGAATCTTCATCGTCGCCGATCGGCGTTTCCATGGAGATCGGCTCTTTGGCGATTTTCAGCACCTTACGGATTTTGTCTTCCGGCATCAGCATGCGCTCGGCTAGTTCTTCCGGCGTCGGCTCGCGGCCCATTTCCTGCAGCATCTGGCGGGAGATACGGTTGAGCTTGTTGATAGTCTCAATCATATGCACCGGAATACGGATGGTGCGCGCCTGATCCGCGATGGAGCGGGTGATAGCCTGACGGATCCACCAGGTCGCATAGGTGGAGAACTTGTAACCACGACGGTATTCAAACTTATCTACCGCTTTCATCAGACCGATGTTGCCTTCCTGAATCAGGTCGAGGAACTGCAGACCGCGGTTGGTGTATTTCTTGGCGATAGAAATAACCAGACGTAAGTTCGCTTCAACCATCTCTTTCTTCGCACGGCGGGCTTTCGCTTCGCCGATGGACATGCGACGGTTGATATCTTTAACCTGCTCGATGGTCAGGCCGGTTTCTTCTTCAATCTGCTGCAGTTTCTGCAGGCCGCGCTGAACGTCTTCTTTAACGTCATGCAGCTTCTCGGACCACGGCTTGTTCATCGCCACGGCGGCGTTGAACCAGGTTTCGCTGGTTTCGTTGCCGGTGAACAGGGTGATGAAGTTTTTCTTCGGCATTTTGCACTGTTCAACGCACAGCTTCATGATGATACGTTCTTGAGTACGAACGCGATCCATCATGCTGCGCATGCTGTTGACCAGGTAATCGAACTGTTTCGGTACCAGGCGGAACTGTTTGAAGACCTCGGACAGCTTGAGGATCTCTTCCTGCGCGGCGGCGTGGCTGCGACCTTTCGCTTTGATGGTGTCGCGAGTCAGCTCATACTGGGTGCGCAGCTCGGCGAATTTCTCGCGGGCCAGCTCCGGGTCGATGCTGTTATCGTCATCGCTGTTGTCGTCGTCGTCATCTTCTTCTTCATCTTCGTCGTCGTCCATCTCTTCCTGAGACAGCTCGGAACCGACGTGAGTGGCGGTCGGCGCCATATCTTCTTCAGCGTTCGGATCGACGAAGCCGGTGATCAGGTCAGACAGGCGAGCTTCTTCAGCTTCAACGCGGTCGTACTGCTCCAGCAGATAGGTGATAGCTTCCGGATATTCCGCAACGGAGCACTGGACCTGGTTGATCCCGTCTTCGATGCGTTTAGCGATGTCGATTTCGCCTTCGCGGGTCAGCAGTTCAACGGTACCCATTTCGCGCATGTACATGCGCACCGGGTCGGTCGTACGGCCAATTTCAGATTCAACGCTCGACAGCACCTGGGCCGCCGCTTCTTCCGCGTCTTCATCGGTATTATTGGAGGTTTCAGCAAGCAGCAGATCATCGGCATCCGGTGCTTCTTCCATCACCTGAATACCCATGTCGTTGATCATTTGGATGATGTCTTCGATCTGATCGGAGTCGACGATATCTTCCGGCAGATGGTCATTGACCTCGGCATAGGTCAGATAGCCTTGCTCCTTACCACGTTGGACAAGAAGCTTCAGCTGTGACTGCGGGTTTTGCTCCATAAGACGGTATCCACACTTAATTCGTTTGATTGGTGCAGGCAGACGAACTGCCAACATTTAAAGCGAGGGCGTACTTATATTATTGCCGCTGCGCCTCAGCGCGGCTGTCGGGGGCTTCCCGAGCGATATTCGGCACTTAAGCCGTTAAATTCATTTTTTGGCCAGTTCCTGGCTGATAGTCCAGAGTTCCCGGCGCTCCTCACTGCTTAAACCATGTGTGCGATCGCGAGCTATCAACTCTTCTTGTCGCAGTTCCAGCAGTGAGTCAAACATATGGTTGAGCGAGTCGGTGAAGGTTTGTTCAGCGATATCCTTATCTGCTATATCGTCCCACATCGACAGTTTTTCAAGGGTTGCCGCTTCATTTGTCCCGCGATACTGCTCTAAAAGTTGCCCGGTGGTCAGACCTGGCTGCGCCAGACACGTATTGACCAGTTCGCTGAATAAACCAAGCCCTGGCATCTTTTGCTGATCCAGACCGGCTAAGGGCGGAACCAGCGGCGCCAGATCGGGGTTCTGCACCAGTAACCCTATAAGTATACGCATGGTCGTGCGTTTTAGCTGCGGCGCCGGGCGCGGAGCGCTATTTTCCGCCTGTTTCGGCATTAAACGTTCAAGCTGGGCGTCATCCAGAATGCCCAGTTTGTTGCCCAGCTCCTGACGCAAATAGATGCGCAGCGTTTCGCCCGGCACCTGGGTTATCAGCGGCAGCGCCAGCGTGCTCAGCTGCGCGCGCCCGTCCGGAGTGCTCAGGTCGACCTGCGGCATCAGGCTATTAAACAAAAACGTGGAGAGCGGCTGAGCCTGCTCCATCCGCGCTTCAAACGCCTCTTTGCCCTCTTTACGCACCAGCGTATCCGGGTCTTCGCCGTCAGGTAAAAACATAAAGCGTAGCTGGCGGCCATCGGTCATATACGGTAGCGCCGTTTCCAGCGCGCGCCATGCCGCGTCGCGGCCAGCCCGGTCGCCGTCGTAACAGCAGATGACCTGATTGGTCGCCCGGAACAACAGCTGAATGTGGTCGGCGGTCGTCGAGGTGCCCAGCGAGGCCACGGCATAATTAATGCCGTACTGCGCCAGCGCGACGACGTCCATATAGCCTTCGACCACCAGCAGACGCTGAGGTTCGGCGTTATCCTGCTGCGCTTCATACAGGCCGTACAGCTGGCGGCCTTTATGGAAAATATCGGTCTCCGGGGAGTTCAGGTATTTTGGCAGCGCATCGCCCAGCACGCGCCCGCCAAAACCAATCACCCGGCCTCGCTTATCGCGAATCGGGAACATCACCCGTTCGCGGAAGCGGTCGTAACTGCGCCCCTGATCGTTGGTGACCAGCATGCCCGCATCAATAAGCGACTGGCGGTTTTCCTGATTGCCGCCAAAACGTTTTAAAACGTTATCCCAGCCTGGGGGAGCGAAGCCTATTGCGAAGCGGGTAATCACCTCGCTGCTTAAGCCGCGTTTTGCCAGATACTGGCGCGCGGGTTCGGCGGCGGGTTGGTTCAGAGACTGTTGGTAAAACGTGTTCAGACCGTCCAGCAGCTGATAGAGATTTTGCCGCTGATGCCGTTCTATCTGGCTCGGTCCATTACCTGCTTCATAGGGCACTTCAAGGTTGTGCATGGCGGCCAGCTCTTCGACGGTTTCGACGAACTCGAGCTTGTCGTAGTTCATCAGGAAGTCGATGGCGTTGCCGTGCGCACCGCAGCCGAAGCAATGGTAAAACTGCTTTTCACCGTTGACGGTGAAGGAGGGGGTTTTTTCGTTATGGAATGGACAACACGCGTGATAATTCTTGCCCTGCTTTTTCAGCTTCACCCGAGCATCGATCAGATCGATGATGTCGGTGCGCGCCAGCAGGTCATTGATAAATACGCGTGGGATTCGTCCAGCCATATGCCCCGTAATCTATACACTGCATCCTGCAAACGGCCTCGATGTATTGCCTGAAGACAGTTTGAACGATCTCGTGTATCTGCTAATGCATAAACGAAAATAAGCCGCGCATTCCTTTCGGAAGCACGGCCTTACAACTACAACTCGGTCTGAATTGAGAGCTTCGCTCTCAACAGATTAGTACAGACGAGTGCGGCGTGCGTTTTCGCGAGCCAGTTTCTTCGCGTGACGTTTCACTGCAGAAGCTTTAGCGCGCTTACGTTCGGTAGTCGGTTTTTCATAGAACTCACGACGACGAACTTCCGCCAGAACACCTGCTTTTTCGCAGGAACGCTTGAAGCGACGCAGAGCTACGTCGAACGGCTCGTTTTCACGTACTTTAATTACCGGCATGTGCCTCTCACCTTTGATTAATTCGGTTTGCCGCTGGCCGCAATGCCAGCTTATTTCAAAATGGTGCGGAATTTTACTGCAACTACTGCTGCTTTGTAAAGCACCGGCGCCTTTTTTGAAAGGGGACTTTTATAAGGGTGAGGAGTATACACGAAGAGAACACCAGGGGTGAGCAAAGTTTTACATCGCCGGTCATTGGTCCTACACTGCGCGGTATTGAAACGAGGTAAAACAACTCATGCGTGTACTGGGAATTGAAACATCCTGCGATGAAACCGGCATCGCCATTTACGACGATAAACAAGGTCTGTTAGCCAACCAGCTGTATAGTCAGGTGAAATTGCACGCCGACTACGGCGGCGTGGTGCCTGAACTGGCGTCGCGCGACCACGTGCGTAAGACCGTTCCGCTGATTCAGGCGGCGCTTAAAGAAGCGGGTCTGACGGCGAAAGATATTGATGCCGTTGCCTATACGGCAGGCCCTGGCCTGGTGGGTGCGCTGCTGGTCGGCGCGACCGTTGGCCGCTCGCTGGCGTTCGCCTGGAACGTGCCGGCGATTCCGGTACACCATATGGAAGGGCACCTGCTGGCGCCGATGCTGGAAGATAACCCGCCGGCGTTCCCGTTCGTCGCTCTGCTGGTTTCAGGCGGTCACACCCAGTTGATTAGCGTCACCGGCATTGGTCAGTATGAACTGCTGGGCGAGTCAATCGATGATGCCGCTGGCGAAGCCTTTGATAAGACGGCGAAACTGTTGGGGCTGGATTATCCCGGCGGGCCGATGCTGTCGAAAATGGCGTCTCAGGGCACGGAAGGCCGCTTCGTTTTCCCGCGGCCAATGACCGATCGTCCGGGGCTCGATTTTAGCTTCTCCGGCCTGAAAACCTTCGCCGCTAATACCATTCGTAACAACGGCGACGATGAGCAAACCCGTGCCGATATCGCCCGCGCATTTGAAGACGCGGTGGTCGATACGCTGATGATTAAATGCCGCCGCGCGCTGGAGCAAACCGGCTTTAAGCGTCTGGTGATGGCGGGGGGCGTAAGCGCTAACCGTACGCTGCGCGCGAAGCTGGCGGAAATGATGAGCAAACGCGGCGGCGAAGTGTTTTATGCCCGTCCTGAGTTCTGTACCGATAACGGCGCGATGATCGCTTACGCCGGGATGGTCCGCCTGCAGGGCGGCGCCAATGCCGGACTCGGCGTTACCGTGCGGCCGCGCTGGCCGTTGGCGGAACTGCCGGCCGCCTGATAAGCCTGTTACAAGCAAAAGCCGCCCATCGAGGCGGCTTTTTTACGCGTGGATTAAGGCTGCTGATAATCCTCGGCGTCGATGTCGTAGCCTGACGGCTCCCAGCGTATCGCCAGCAGCGACAATAGCCCAATCAGCGGCGCCGCGGCGATGATCCAGAAAACGCGGGTATCCAGCGCGGCGACCAGCAGCGGGAAGAGGAATAAAGAAAGCGTTGAGCTGCCGCGCATAAGCGTCTGGTTGAGCCCGACGCCAACGCCGCGCAGCGATGTCGGATAGCTTAACGAGGCGAAGGTCATGGTGTGCGCGCCGGGGCCGAATCCCTGGCCGAAAAGGAACAGCGCCAGCATCGCCACGGCAGCGACGCCTTCACCTGCGCCATCAGGGCGGCCAATCAGCGCCAGGCCGAGCAGCGCCGTCAGCTGGCAGCTATAACCCGCCAGCGACATCCGCCACGCCCCGAAGCGCGGTACCAGGCGTACCGCCAGTATCCCTCCCACGAAAGCGAACAGCAGATTCAGCGCCAGCGAAATCAAAATCGTCGTCAACATTGACTGCACGAAGAAGCTGGAGATGATCACCGGCAGACCGAACGCGACGGCGTTATAGGCAAACGAGGAAACCACTGACAGCAGGGTAGAAAGCGTGGTGCGGCGCAGGTAGACGCCGCGGAACAGGCGCAGATAGTTACTCCATTGGGCGCTACGAACTTTGGGCGCCGGTTTTTCCAGCGCGTCCTGGGCAACGTGTGCATTGATGTTGTACGCCTGGCGTAGAATAGATGCAGCTTCACGCAGGTTGCCCTGGTTGGCGGCCCACACCGGCGATTCGCTCATGTAGCGGCTACGGATAGCGATAATCACCAGCGCCGGGATGGCGCCAAAACCAAGAATAATCCGCCATAGCCAGTCGCTATGGCTTTCCGGCAGGACGGCATAAAAAAAGAGTACCAGCAGATAGGAAATGCTGATCGCCGCGTACCACGTTGGGCACCACATCGCCACGCTGGCCGCCTTGTTGCCGGGGCCTTTGAGCCTCGCGAATTCGCTGAGAAACGCCATCGCCACCGGCAGGTCGATCCCGACGCCGAGGCCCATCACGAAGCGCGCGCCGGTAAGGACGTATTCATTCGGCGCCAGCGCGCAGGCGATTGCCGCTACCACGAAGAACAGCATATCCGCCATAAACACGCGATAGCGGCCAATTTTGTCCGTCAAGTAACCGCCGAGCAGCGCGCCAACGATAGCGCCGAAGGTGATGGCCGAGGCGACCATCCCGGTACCGGCAGGCGTCAGGTTGAATTCCCGGGTAATATCTTTCAGGCCGAAGGCCAGCGAGCCAAGATCGTAGGCATCAAGGAAAATACCGCCGAGGGCGATTCCCATGACGATACGCGCGTTATTGCGCCCGCTGCTGCCTTCATTGATGAGGCGCGAGACGTCCGCCGCGCTGCCGATCCATTTTACTTCCCCGCCGGGCGACGCAGAGGTTGCCGCTGGCGCCGCGTTAATTACATCAGTCATGGTGTTGTGCTTTTTTCTCTTATAAAGATCTTCAGAGTAAACAGCGACGCGGGGACGAAAAAATCACTTTTGGTTATAACTCATAACTAAGTCATTGTAGTGAAAGGATTATCTTTGGTTTTCTCTTTTGCCGCTATGATTGGCTAAAAAAGTGGGAAATAGAATGCGTTTGTGGGGGCAAAGAAGCCCGGCACAGGCGGCCGGGCGTGGAGATTATTTCTGCTCTGGCGTTTTTTTCTTCTTCTTAAAGCGTGACCAGATTTTCGTTTCCTGACGGCGCCACAGGCGCTGGATGTTGTCGTGATGGCGTAGCAGGATCAGGCAGGAGAGCATCGAGACCGGAAAGGTGTACTGCGGCTTGAACCACCAGACGTAGAAAGGGGCGACCAGCGCGCTGACGATAGCGCCCAGCGAGGAATACCCGCTGAGCAGAATAGTCAGCAGCCAGGTGCCAGCCATCACGCCGGTGAGATCCCAGCCGATGGGCGCGATAGCGCCAAATGCGGTTGCCACCCCTTTGCCGCCGCGGAAATTAAAGAACACCGGCCAGATATGGCCGACGCAGGCGGCGATCGCCACCAGCCCGAGCCAGAATGGCGTCAAGCCGAGCGCCCAGGCGCCCCAAACCGGCAGCATCCCTTTCAGGACATCAAAAATTAATACCGTTACGGCTGCTCCCTTGCCGCCAATTCGGAGTACGTTCGTCGCCCCAGGGTTGCCGGAACCGCTATCGCGAGGGTCGGGCAAACCAGCAAGACGGCATACCAGAATGGCGCTGGAAATTGAGCCGCAGAGGTAGGCGAGGATAACTAGTCCAGGCGCGATTGCACTCATCAGCTGTTCCATTTTGAAAATGTCGTTAGAACCCCACCCATTTTCGTGTTAACAGTTTGTTGGCTTTCTTTGCGCGATAGGTTACATAGTGATGCTGCTATGTTCCCGAAATCTTGCCGCGTCGCCGCTGTCAGGACACGTGAATTCTTTAGGGGATGTCTTTGCATCTGTGGATAATACGCATAATTCGCCGGAAGTGGTATCCGGTTTAGCCAAAAAGCAGGCAGGTCGTGATGGATATTGTATTTATAGAGCAACTTTCGGTAATCACCACTATCGGTGTTTACGACTGGGAACAGACCATCGAACAGAAGTTAGTGTTCGATATCGAAATGGCGTGGGATAACCGCAAAGCGGCCGCCAGCGACGATGTGAGCGATTGCCTGAGCTATGCTGATATCAGCGAGTTGGTTATCAACCACGTTGAGGGCGGGCGTTTTGCGCTGGTCGAGCGGGTGGCGGAAGAGATAGCCGATCTCCTGCTGCAAAAATTTAATTCTCCGTGGGTGCGGATTAAAGTCAGCAAGCCTGGCGCGGTGGCTCGTGCGGCCAACGTTGGCGTAATCATTGAACGTGGCAGTAATCTGAAACAAAACGTTTCTCGTCATAATGTTTAAACAAATTTGTTTTATACCGGTCTTAGTGCCTGGATTTTAATTTTACTTTTTCTTTTAAGGGTTTATTGAATGGGCGATTTACACTCGCTGCTGATAGCGGCAATTTTGGGTGTGGTTGAAGGGTTGACGGAGTTTTTACCGGTTTCCAGTACGGGACATATGATTATTGTTGGTCATCTCCTTGGCTTTGAAGGGGATACCGCCAATACTTTTGAAGTCGTAATTCAATTAGGATCTATTCTCGCGGTCGTCGTGGTGTTCTGGCGTCGACTGTTTGGCCTGATCGGCATTCATTTTGGCCGCCCGCCGGTGCATGAAGGCGAAGGCAGCGGGCGTCTGTCGTTGATTCATATCCTGTTAGGCATGATCCCGGCTGTGGTACTGGGACTGGTGTTCCATGACCTGATTAAATCGCTGTTTAACCCGGTTAACGTCATGTACGCGCTGATTGTCGGCGGCTTCCTGCTGATCGCGGCGGAACTGTTCAAACCGAAACAACCGCGCGCGGTGGGGATTGACGATATGACCTATCGTCAGGCGTTCGCCATCGGCTGCTTCCAGTGTCTGGCGCTGTGGCCTGGCTTCTCTCGCTCCGGGGCGACCATTTCCGGCGGTATGCTGATGGGCGTTAGCCGCTATGCGGCATCCGAGTTCTCTTTCCTGCTGGCGGTGCCGATGATGATGGGCGCCACCGTGCTGGACGTCTACAAGAGCATCGGCTTCCTTAACGCCGGGGATATTCCGATGTTCGCCGTCGGTTTTATCATGGCGTTCATCGTGGCGCTGATCGCCATTAAAACCTTCCTGCAGCTGATTAAACGTATTTCGTTTATCCCGTTTGCAATCTACCGCTTTATCGTCGCGGCAGCCGTCTACGTGGTCTTCTTCTAAGGCCCTGGCCCTCAGCCTTGCGGCTGGGGGCAACGTTGTTCTTTCCACTGCCCCACGGCCGCAATTCTGCGCCGCGTCAGCTCTTCGCGAATCTCCGGTCCTTTGAAACCTTCCGCTACGACTTCTTTAGTGGAGACCGACTGCGCCACTTCCCAGGCTTCAAGCAGCAGGCGCCCCTGCGGATAATCACAGGACTCAAAACCGGTACGCCCACGCACGTCGGCCTCGCTGGTGAGGGCGATTTGCTGTACACGCTGCGGCTTGCGCCAGGCATCGATGCTATCAAACAGCTTCACGATGGTTTTTGGCTGCAGAATCGGCAGGGTGTGGATCAGATCGTGGAATTCGGCGACCAATCTGGCCAGATCGCGGATATCGTTTGGCACCCGCAGGCGCTGGCAAATCTGTTCCACCAGCTTTACCCCCGCCGGGCCGTGGCCGTGGTGGCGCGGCCAGAACTCTTTGGGCGTTAAACCTTTACCAAGATCGTGGCACAGGGTGGCGAAACGGACGTCGATGGCCGGCGATAGCATCGCCGCCATGGTGAGCGTCATCAGGGTGTGAACACCGGTATCGATTTCCGGATGCCATTTGGCCGGCGCGGGTACGCCATACAGGGCGTCGATTTCCGGGAACAGAACCTTCAGCGCGTGGCAGTCGCGCAGGGTCTGGAAAAAGACCTGCGGGTTACGCGTGCTAAGCGCGTTCTCCGTCTCTTTCCATACCCGCTCCGCGGTTAAATGCGCCAGTTCGCCGGCGTCCGCCATCGCGCGCATCAGCGCCATGGTTTCATCGGCAATGCGAAAACCGAGATGGGCATAGCGTGCGGCAAAACGCGCGACGCGCAGTACGCGTAGCGGATCTTCGCTAAAGGCTGGGGAGACGTGGCGCAGCAGGCGCTGGCGTAAATCGGCCTGGCCGCCATAGGGATCGTAAATCTGACCGTCAGTGTCCTGAGCCAGCGCGTTAATGGTGAGATCGCGGCGCAGTAGATCTTGCTCAAGGGTGACGTCAGCGGCGGCATAACAGGTGAAACCGGTATAGCCGGAACCGGATTTACGTTCGGTACGCGCGAGGGCGTACTCTTCACGGCTTTGCGGGTGAAGAAACACGGGAAAATCGCGGCCTACCTGCTGGTAGCCCGCGTCGAGCAACTGCTGGGGCGTGGCGCCAACCACCACCCAGTCTCTGTCTTTGACCGGTAGTCCTAATAACGCATCTCGTACCGCACCACCGACCAAATAAATCTTCACGCCTGTTTCTCCCGCATCGACTTTTCGCAAGATGATACGTAAGTCTGGCAGAGAAGACGAATTAGTTCATCCACCGGTCTTTACGCTTGCGGCTCGGTACCAGATGCGGCAGCACCAGACCAAGGATCAGACCGACGCCAAGCACGCCGCCGCCGTACATAAACCACTGCATGATAATGGTGCGCTGTTTATCATCAAGCTGCAGATTCGCCGCGTTCACCTTCTTCTGAGCGACAACCAGCTCGTTTTTCAGCTTTTGGTTCTCTTCTTTCAGAGCGTTGATCGCGCCATCGCTACCGGCGACTTTTTTCTGCATGTCGGCGGTACGCTGGTTCCAGGTGGCGTCAATATTGTTCAGCTTGTCGGTCAGCGTTTTGACCTGATTTTCCAGATCCGGCACGCGAATGCGCAGGCTGGGCTCGTTGCTCAGCTCTTTCAGCGGGATCCAGGCGGTACGGCCGTTGCTGTCGCGTACCTGCGCGTAATTCGTGCTGTCATTGGTTTGCAGAACGTCGACGGCTTCACCGGCGTTAATGGTGCCGACCAGACGATAGTTATCGCCAGGACCGCTGCGAACCCAGGTGTTCAGCTCATCGGAAACGTAGCGCTTTTCTTCTGCGTGAACCGCCGTAGCGGCGCTAAGCGCTAGCAATGTAAAGGTAATAAGGCGTAATTTTGGCATCAGGTCATCGTTTGGTCATAAAAAGTTGAACGATAGTAGTGGCATCGCCAGAGCGACGCAAAGTTTTCCGCCACAATCGGAATCATCCAAATGCAGCTGGCAAATGCGCATTGCATGGCGATTCGCCGCAAAATACTATTTACTGACAAAAAATATCGTCATTAGTTCGCCGCATTTTCCCGGCGACGCTTATCAGGTGGAAGAATTCAGCCATGGCTCAAGAAATCGAACTGAAGTTTATCGTTGCCCACGACGGCGTTGAGGCGCTGCGCCAGCATCTCAATACGCTGGACGCGAAGCACACACCGGCAGGTCAACTGCTGAATATTTACTACGAAACCGCCGATAACTGGCTGCGTCGTCACGACATGGGATTGCGGATCCGCGGCGATCGGGAGCGCTATGAAATGACGCTGAAAATTGCCGGTCGGGTGGTGGGCGGTTTGCATCAGCGTCCGGAATACAATATTCCGCTGGAAAAAGCTGAGCTGGCGCTGGATAAGCTGCCGGCTGAAGTCTGGCCGCAGGGGCAATTGCCGGCAGAACTGGCGCAAAATGTGCAGCCGCTGTTTAGCACTGATTTCCTCCGTGAAAAATGGGTGGTGAAAGAGGGCGATAGCCAGATTGAGATAGCTCTTGACCTTGGCGACGTCAAAGCCGGTGAGCATCAGGAAGCCATTTGCGAACTGGAGCTTGAGCTGTTGAGCGGCGATACCGCCGACATTCTGGCGCTGGCGCGACGTTTACTGGCAACCGGCGTATTGCGCCAGGGCAGCCTGAGTAAAGCGGCGCGTGGCTATCAGCTGGCGCAGGGCAACGAAGCGCGCCCGGTTAAACCGTTAACGGTAGTAGGCGTGGCGGCCAAAGCCAGCGTCGAGCAGGGGCTGGAAGCGGCGCTGGAAAGCGCGCTGGCGCACTGGCTCTATCATGATGAAGTCTGGAACCGGGGCAACGCGGCCGCTAAACGTGAAATCCAGCGGGCGATGGCTCGCGTACGCCATGCGCTGGTGCTGTTTGGCGGCATTGTGCCGCGAAAAGCCACCGTACAGTTGCGTGAATCGCTCACTGAGGCCGAAGCGGCGCTGGACGGAGCGGAGAAAGCCGAAGCGGCGTTGTTCAACCGCGCTACGGTTGGCGCCAAACTGCTGCTGACCGAATGGCTGGTTACCCGCGGTTGGCGTTCGTTCCTCAACGAAGCGGGGCAAAAGAAAATCGCCGGTTCGTTCAAACGCTTTGCTGATATTCAGCTGTCGCGAGCCGCGGCGGATCTGAAAAGTAACTTCCAGCAGACGCAGGACGACTATAGCGATCGGCTCACGCGTCTGGCGCGCGAGATCGACAGTATTCAATTGCTTTCCAGCGCCTATGCCGAGGTCGCCGAGGCCTGGCTGGAAAACTGGCAAGAGGTGCGCCGCGCTATCGAGAACAATGACCGCAGCGTCATCGAATATTTCCGTCGTCAGGCGCTGGCCGCGGAACCATTCTGGCTGCATAGTGGAAAACGATAATTTCAGGCCAGGGAGACCCCTATAATGGCGCTTTCTTCGCAGTTACAGCAGCACTGGCAGACGGTTGTAAACCGGCTTCCGGCAGATTTTCCCCTGCAAACGTTAAGTTCGCAGGCGCAGTCGGTGATGACGTTCAGCGAGTTTGTTGAACAGAGTCTGGTCGCTCAGCCGCAGTGGCTGGCTGAACTGGAAAGCGCGCCGCCGCAGGCCGACGAATGGCGCCATTACGGCGACTGGCTGGCGGAACAGCTACAAAACGTGACTGACGAGGCCGCGCTAATGCGCGAGCTACGCCAGTTCCGCCGCCGGATAATGGTGCGTATCGCCTGGGCGCAGGCGCTGTTGTTGGTGAGCGAAGAGAGCAGTTTGCAGCAGCTCAGCGCCCTGGCGGAGACCTTAATCGTCGCCGCCCGCGACTGGCTGTACGCCGCCTGCTGCCGGGAGTGGGGGACGCCGTGCAATGCGCAGGGCGAAGCGCAGCCGCTAATGATCCTGGGCATGGGGAAATTGGGCGGCGGCGAGCTTAACTTCTCTTCCGATATCGACCTGATTTTTGCCTGGCCGGAACACGGCGCCACCCAGGGCGGGCGTCGCGAGCTGGATAACGGCCAGTTCTTTACCCGTCTGGGCCAGCGGTTAATCAAAGTACTCGATCAGCCGACGCAGGATGGTTTCGTCTACCGCGTGGATATGCGTCTGCGACCATTTGGCGACAGCGGCCCGCTGGTGTTGAGCTTTGCGGCGCTGGAGGATTATTACCAGGAGCAGGGGCGCGACTGGGAGCGTTACGCGATGGTAAAGGCGCGGATCATGGGCGATAACGACGGCGAGCACGCCAACGAACTGCGCGCCATGCTGCGTCCGTTCGTCTTCCGCCGCTACATCGATTTTAGCGTTATTCAGTCACTGCGTAATATGAAGGGGATGATTGCCCGTGAAGTGCGCCGCCGCGGCCTGACAGACAACATCAAGCTTGGCGCGGGCGGCATCCGCGAAATCGAATTTATCGTCCAGGTTTTCCAGCTGATCCGCGGCGGTCGCGAACCGGCCTTGCAGCAGCGCGCGCTGTTGCCGACGCTGACGGCGATTGACGAGCTGCATTTGTTGCCGGAAGGCGATGCCGCCCAGTTGCGCGAAGCCTATCTGTTCCTGCGCCGTCTCGAAAACCTGCTGCAGAGCATTAACGACGAGCAAACCCAAACCCTGCCGCAGGATGAGCTTAACCGCGCGCGTCTGGCGTGGGGGATGCGCGTCGCCGACTGGCAGACGCTCAGCGCACAGCTGGAAGAGCAGATGCGCCGCGTGCGTCGCGTCTTTAACGAACTGATTGGCGACGATGAAGCGCAATCGCCGGATGAACAACTGGAAGAGTACTGGCGCGAACTGTGGCAGGACGCGCTGGAAGAAGACGACACTACGCCGGCGCTGGCGCATCTTGACGACAACGATCGGCGCAGCGTGTTGGCGCTGATCGCTGATTTTCGCAAAGAGCTCGACCGGCGCACCATCGGCCCACGCGGGCGGCAGGTACTCGACCAGCTGATGCCGCATCTGCTCAGCGAGGTCTGCTCGCGGGCGGATGCGCCGCTGCCGCTGGCGCGAATCACCCCGTTGCTGACCGGTATCGTCACCCGTACCACCTATCTGGAGCTGCTCAGCGAATTCCCCGGCGCGCTAAAACACCTGATTAGCCTGTGCGCCGCTTCGCCGATGGTCGCCAGCCAGCTGGCGCGCCACCCGCTGCTGCTGGACGAACTGCTGGATCCGAACACGCTTTATCAACCGACGGCGACCGATGCGTACCGCGACGAGCTGCGCCAGTATTTGCTGCGCGTGCCGGAAGAAGACGAAGAACAGCAGCTGGAAGCGCTGCGTCAGTTTAAACAGGCGCAATTGCTGCACATCGCCGCCGCCGATATTGCCGGCACGCTACCGGTGATGAAAGTGAGCGATCACTTAACCTGGCTTGCCGAGGCGATGATCGATGCGGTAGTTCAGCAGGCGTGGCTACAGATGGTCGCCCGCTACGGCCAGCCGACCCATCTGCGCGACCGTCAGGGACGCGGTTTTGCGGTAGTAGGTTACGGTAAACTCGGCGGTTGGGAGCTGGGTTATAGTTCCGACCTCGATCTGGTCTTCCTCCACGACTGTCCGATGGAGGTGATGACCGACGGCGAGCGAGAAATCGATGGCCGCCAGTTCTATCTGCGCCTTGCCCAGCGGATCATGCATCTTTTCAGCACCCGCACCTCGTCGGGCATCCTGTATGAAGTGGACGCTCGCTTACGTCCATCCGGCGCGGCGGGCATGCTGGTGACTACCGCCGACGCCTTCGCCGATTATCAGCGCAATGAAGCCTGGACCTGGGAACATCAGGCGCTGGTTCGCGCCCGGGTGGTGTATGGCGACCCGGCGCTGCAGGCGCGCTTCGATGCGATCCGCCGCGATATCCTGACCACGCCGCGTGAAGGCGCGACGCTGCAAACCGAAGTACGTGAGATGCGGGAAAAGATGCGCGCCCATCTCGGCAATAAGCAGCGCGATCGCTTTGATATCAAAGCCGATGCCGGCGGGATCACCGATATTGAATTTATCACCCAGTACCTGGTGCTGCGCTACGCGCATGAAAAGCCGAAGCTGACGCGCTGGTCCGATAATGTGCGTATTCTGGAACTGCTGGCGCAGAACGACATCATGGATGAGGAAGAAGCGCGGGCGCTTACCCATGCCTACACCACGCTACGCGATGCGTTGCACCATCTGGCGCTGCAGGAGCAGCCGGGCCACGTTGCGCCGGATGCCTTTGACGGTGAACGCCAGCAGGTGAGCGCCAGCTGGCAGAAGTGGTTGATGGCTTAATTAACAAATCGGGTGTGCTATTATCGCGCGCAAAGTTTGCATCTCGCAGGAGAGAGTAATGAAAGTAACGCTGCCAGAGTTTGAACGTGCAGGAGTGTTGGTGGTAGGCGATGTGATGCTGGACCGCTACTGGTATGGCCCTACCAGCCGTATTTCCCCGGAAGCCCCGGTGCCGGTGGTGAAGGTGGAAAATATCGAAGAACGCCCTGGCGGCGCGGCTAACGTGGCGATGAACATTGCTTCGCTCGGCGCGACTTCTCGTCTGGTCGGCCTGACCGGTATCGACGATGCCGCACGCGCGCTTAGCAAAGCGCTGGCTGACGTAAAAGTGAAGTGTGATTTCGTGTCGGTACCGACGCATCCGACCATCACCAAACTGCGCGTGCTGTCGCGCAACCAGCAGCTGATTCGCCTCGATTTTGAAGAGGGCTTCTCCGGGGTCGATCCACAGCCGATGCATGAACGTATTCAGCAGGCGCTGGGTTCAATCGGCGCGCTGGTGCTGTCAGACTACGCGAAAGGCGCGCTGGCCAGCGTGCAGACCATGATTAAGCTGGCGCGTGATGCTGGCGTTCCGGTGCTGATTGATCCGAAAGGCACTGAATTTGAACGCTACCGCGGGGCGACGCTGCTGACGCCGAACCTGTCTGAATTCGAAGCGGTCGCCGGAAAGTGTAAGGATGAAGCAGAAATCGTCGAACGCGGGATGAAAATCATCGCCGACTTCGAGCTTTCCGCACTGCTGGTAACGCGCTCCGAGCAGGGTATGACGCTGCTGCAGCCGGGTCGTCCGCCGCTGCATATGCCGACCCAGGCGCAGGAAGTGTATGACGTCACCGGCGCAGGCGACACGGTTATCGGCGTGCTGGCGGCGACGCTGGCGGCGGGCAACACGCTGGAAGAGGCCTGCTATTTCGCTAACGCCGCGGCCGGTGTGGTGGTCGGCAAGCTGGGGACTTCCACCGTTTCGCCAATCGAGCTGGAAAACGCGGTGCGCGGGCGTGCCGATACCGGGTTTGGCGTGATGAGCGAAGAAGAGCTGAAACAGGCGGTCGCCGCGGCGCGTAAGCGTGGCGAAAAAGTGGTGATGACCAATGGCGTCTTCGACATTCTGCACGCAGGTCACGTTTCGTATCTGGCCAATGCGCGCAAGCTGGGCGATCGTCTGATCGTCGCCGTCAACAGCGATGCCTCAACCAAACGTCTGAAAGGCGAAACCCGCCCGGTGAACCCGCTTGAACAGCGGATGATCGTGCTGGGAGCGCTGGAAGCCGTCGATTGGGTCGTGTCGTTTGAAGAAGATACGCCGCAGCGGCTGATTGCCGGGATCCTGCCGGATCTGCTGGTGAAAGGCGGCGATTACAAGCCGGAGCAAATTGCCGGCAGCGAAGAGGTATGGGCCAACGGCGGCGAAGTGCTGGTGCTCAACTTTGAAGATGGCTGCTCGACTACCAATATTATCAAGAAGATTCAGAAAGATAGCGATAAGTAATCGCCTTGTCTTATGGTTGATAAAGGTTAAACCCGGGACGATAACGTCGCCGGGTTTGGCATAAAGCGCCCCCGTTATAGGGGGCGCTTTTTATTCGGCCGGGATCGTAGATGGCTGAGAGGGTTGATTTTGCGGAACGGCAATGAAGTGCGTTGCTTCGTTTGTCGGCGCGGTTTCGGGTATCGACGCGGTTAATGGCGCTGCCAGCGAAGCTAAAGAAGATCCTGAAAGGCCAACTTCATTTAGCAGTGAATCAATTAGCGGCGCCTGGGCGCGGTAGGTTAGCGCCGCCGATAGGGCCTGCTCTGCCAGATTGCCGCCGCTTGCGCTTACGCCGGTATTTTCCGCACTTCCGCTGCGGTTGAGACCGTCGACCTGAATAATCTTGATACCTTCGATCGATTTCATCGGTTCAACAGATTTCTCGATAACCGCTGGCAGCGATTGCAGCAGCGCCAGTTTGAACTTCAGGCTGGTTTGCTCATCGGACAATACGTTAATGGCATCGTTGAGCGCGCGTTGCGCTTCTGCTTCCGCCAGACCTTTTTTCTTGGTTGCCTCCGCCAGTTCGACGATGGCCGCGGCCTGCAGCTCAGCGGCCTCTTTTTCCGCTTTTGCCCGTACGGTTAATTCGACGGCCTGAGTTTCTGCATCCTGCGCGGCGGCGATTAATGCAACCTGTTTTGCACGGTCGGCTTCCGCGGTCTGTCGCGTGGTTTCAACATTTTGCTGCGCTTTAACGGCAGCGGCTAATGCTTCGTTAGCCCGCGCTTCCGCCTGAGACTGCTGTTCTGATTTTGCGGCGATGGCGATAGACTTCGTCTGGTTTGCAATTTCCGTCGCTTGCTGTTGCTCAATCTCTTTAATGCGGATTTCCCGCTCGGCTTCCACTTTTTTCGTGCGCACAATCTGCTCACGTTCAATTTCGCTTTCCTGGATCTGACGCTCAGCCTGGATACGCGTTTGCTCAGCTTCACGGTGGCGTTCAGCTTCAAAGGCGGCAATTTTAGCGTTTTGCTCAGCGGTACGGGTTTTCACCTGCTGTTCCTGCTCAAGCGTCATGAAGGATTCTTGTTGTTCAATCTCGAGTTTACGCGCCAGCGCATCGCGGTTTTTTTCCCGCACAGCGACTTCAACGTCTTGCTCTACTTCATTACGTTCGCGGCGACGGCGTTCCGTCTCCTGAGTGAGTTTTGTTAAGCCCTCGGCATCAAAGGCATTATTGGGATTGAAATGTTCTTTAGACGTTTGGTTGAAGTTGGTTAACGAGACGCTCTCTAATTCCAGACCGTTTTTGGATAAGTCTTCGGCAACGGTGTTTTGCACACCCTGCACAAAGTTTTCACGGGTATCTTGTAACTCATGCATGGTCATCTGCGCTGCCGTAGCGCGCAGGGCATCAACGAATTTATCCTCGACCAAAATGCGCAGATCCTCCGGTGATAATGTACGCTGGCCCAGCGTTTGCGCCGCCGTCGCGATGCCTTCCTCGGAGGGCTTCACTCTGACGAAGAAGGCGACGACGACATCCACGCGCATGCGATCCTTGGTGATAAGGCTATCGGCGCTGGAACGGCTAACCTCAAGTTTCAGCGTGTTCATATTGATCGGAATGATTTCGTGGAAAATAGGCATTGAGATAGCCCCGCCGCTCATCACCACTTTTAACCCGCCAAGCCCTGTCCGGACAAACGCTTGTTCTGCTGAAGCCCGACGATAGAGTCTGGCGAAAATAATACCGATGATTAATAGGATTATTACCGCGATGCCGGAAGTAAACATCCACGAGGGCAATAAATTGCTCAAGCTATCCATGAAAAAATCTCCTTTTTATATTATAAAATATGTGGCCAGGGATTCAGTTCGGCCAGGTACCGTGTTGGGGTCAGCCTGAGAACGATAAGAACGCGATCCCCTTTTTTAAACTCTTTGCCTTCCTCTGGCTCCAGTAATAAGTAATGCGTTTGGCCAAATTTATCGGTGAATTTCCCTTCGCATGGCCAACCATGTTTAGCACTATGGCCGGTGATAATTGCCATGTTGCCAATAAAATCATCTTCCGTTATTGCCGTCGTTTCATCCCGAGGCAGCCAGGGGGCGATCGTCTTTCCTGTGTAATGTACTGCGATACCTGCTAACAACAAGCAGATAGGGGCTAACAGCATATTACTCAAAGGTGAGTCGGTGAGGTTGACCGTTACGTGTTGGGCGATGATCCCAAAAAAAGCAAAATAACCCGCGAGCAGGCAGAGAACAATCAGCGCCGGAATTCGCCCTATATTTAGATAATGAAGTGCCTGTCCTATATTACCGGAGGATAACGATTCGAAATGAATCAAGTGAGCATCAATAACGGTGGATAATAGATGTCCAAAAATAAGAGAGATGATTTCTAACAATCCAATCATTATGACAAATGATAAAGCAAATAGATAAGGGTTGTTGTATTCGGAAAGTAAATCCATGGCTCTCCTTATTCACGGAAGTATTGCAAATAAAAACCTAATCGCCGCAATTAACTTTATCAATAAACTGGAAAATAAAATAGATCATAACGTCATTACTTATCGTGTTTTTTGCATTTAGGAAAATATTTAGTGGCATTAATTACTGTAATGAATGGTGCTTGAGGGGGGGCGTTGGCAGAGCGTGAGATCACATTTTTAGATCTAATGATGGTGTTTATGATTTAGCGCAATAAATAATCTGGTTAAGCGCATTTTTCGTACAAAGTGCGTTAAGGTAAGCGTAAATACTGAAGCTAGTAAAAGGCATATGACCAATCAGAACGCCAACGGCTGAAGGAGTATGCGGATGAACCATAACGATATGTATTCTATGAAGAACTTCGATTTTCTGGCACGTAGTTTCGCCAGGATGCACGCACAGGGCCACTCGGTTGATCTTCAGGCTATTGTCGGCAATATGGATGAGGAACATCGTGAATGGTTTTGCCAACGCTATGAGCTTTATTGTCGCCAGGTGAATAGCACGGCCGAGCTAGAGCACTAAGCCAAATGAAAACGGGCCATCAGGCCCGTCAGACTGCTGACAAAGAAGGAAAAAGCGTGGTTTTTCCTTCTTTGTGGTTATCAGCCGAAAATCAATAAATTGATTTTCGATGTTTTTCATCTGCTGCAATCTGTAACTGCAAAGGTTGCATGAGATTTGTCATCAATCTCAAACGGGCCATCAGGCCCGTTTTTTATTGCTGTTCTTCGCTCTTCGGGGCAGCTGAGCGGCTTTCCAGATCGCTAATGCGCTGCTCAAGTAAAGCCAGCTTTTCGCGGGTGCGCAGCAGAACCTGTGTTTGCACATCGAACTCTTCGCGGCTGACCAAATCCAGGCGAGTTAACTGCGATTGCAGTACCTGGCGGATTTTCTTTTCTACGTCATCTCCAAGATCGCGAAGGCCTTTCGGCATCGATTCATGGACCTGGCGGGCGATTTGTTCAATTTTTTTCGGGTCAATCATGGCGGATTCCTGCGCTGGTCTAGTTACAGTTCATTGTAGTGCGAACGGGAGCGCCTATAAACCACAAATGTCAGATGTATAGCGAGTAGCCATTGATGAAGATAGTTAATGGCGTTATAGTTATCTCGCTTATTCTCAGGGCGGGGCGAAATTCCCCACCGGCGGTAAATCAACCTATGCGTTGAAAGCCCGCGAGCGCTTCCTGTGAAAACGGGAAGGTCAGCAGATCCGGTGTAATTCCGGGGCCGACGGTTAAAGTCCGGATGGGAGAGAGTAACGGCTCAGTCGGATTACGATCCGCTTGCGTTGACTTTTGCCGCTAAACCGGCACTCCTAAGACTGCCCTGATTCTGGTAACCATAATTTTAATGAGGTTTTTTTACCATGAATCAGACGCTCCTTTCTTCTTTTGGTACCGCTTTTGAACGTGTGGAACACGCTTTAGACGCACTGCGCGAAGGCCGCGGTGTGATGGTGCTTGATGATGAAGACCGTGAAAACGAAGGCGATATGATCTTCGCCGCCGAAACCATGACCGTTGAGCAAATGGCGCTGACCATTCGTCACGGCAGCGGCATTGTCTGCCTGTGCCTGACCGAAGACCGCCGCAAGCAGCTTGACCTGCCGATGATGGTGGAGAACAACACCAGCGCCTACGGCACCGGCTTTACCGTGACCATCGAAGCGGCAGAAGGCGTAACCACCGGCGTATCCGCCGCTGACCGCATCACGACCGTGCGCGCCGCCATTGCCGATGGCGCGAAACCTTCCGATCTCAACCGTCCGGGCCACGTCTTCCCGCTGCGCGCGCAGCCAGGCGGCGTAATGACCCGCGGCGGCCACACTGAAGCGACCATCGACCTGGTGACCCTTGCGGGCTTTAAACCGGCAGGCGTTCTCTGTGAACTGACTAACGACGATGGCACCATGGCGCGCGCGCCGGAGTGCATCAAGTTCGCTCAGCAGCACAACATGGCCGTGGTCACCATTGAAGACCTGGTGGCTTACCGCCGCGAGCACGATCGCAAAGCCAGCTAAGTTGCCGCTGCTTTGATGACAAGCCCACTTTACGGTGGGCTTTGTTGTTTCTGGGGCGAGCTAATATGCTTTCTCTGCGGGTACATGGGAGAGATTTTTCACCTTCAAATTTTCTGATGATGATCATCACGCTTATCTGAGTTTATCTGCGGCTAAAAGCGCGTAATGTGAAGGAATCAAATACTCCCTACTGAAGGATACCATCATGTCCCGTACCCGTATGCCAGCGTTGTTTTTAGGCCATGGTAGCCCGATGAACGTGCTGGAAGATAATATTTATACCCGCGCCTGGCGTCATCTCGGCGAAACGCTGCCGCGTCCAAAGGCTATCGTGGTTATCTCCGCGCACTGGTTTACCCGCGGGACGGGCGTGACGGCGATGGAAGCGCCGAAAACCATTCATGATTTTGGCGGTTTCCCGCAGGCCTTATACGATACGCATTACCCTGCGCCGGGATCGCCGGAGCTGGCGCAGCATCTGGTTGATCTGCTGGCGCCGGTACCCGTTGCCCTCGATAAAGAGGCGTGGGGTTTTGACCACGGTTCGTGGGGCGTGCTGATCAAAATGTACCCTGATGCCGATATTCCCATGGTTCAGTTAAGTATCGATAGCACCAAGCCCGCGGCGTGGCATCTGGAGATGGGGCGTAAGCTGGCGTCGCTGCGTGATGAAGGCATTATGCTGGTGGCGAGCGGCAACGTGGTACATAACCTGCGCACCGCACGCTGGCATGGCGAAAGTACGCCGTATCCGTGGGCCGAGTCGTTTAACGACTATGTGAAAGCGAATTTAACCTGGAAAGGGCCGGTCGACGCGCATCCGCTGGTGAACTATTTAAGCCACGAAGGCGGATCGCTCTCTAACCCAACGGCTGAGCACTTCCTGCCGCTGCTCTATATTCTGGGGGCGTGGGATGGCGAAGAGCCGATAACGATCCCGGTCGAAGGGATGGAGATGGGGTCGCTAAGTATGCTGTCGGTGGTGGTGGGCGCCGCGTAACGGCAGCTATCGCACATGAAAAAACCCCGGCCACTCAGGTTGCCGGGGTTTGCCGTTATTCGACGAAAATGTGCGGATAGAAACGCGAAAGATCCTGGGTGATCAGCGCCCGATCTTCACGAATGCCGATCCCGGCAGGCTGGTCGTTAATAAGCCAGCTGCCAATCAGCGTATAGCTATCGCCAAATTTCGGCAGCGGATAAAACTCCTGCACGATAGTGCCTTCTTCCCCGTATGGGCCTTCCACCGCTTCCACCACTTTGCCATTTTCAACGATTGACACGTTAGCGCCTTCGCGGGAGAAAATCGGCTTAATGACGTACTTTTCAAGCTGCGGATGGTTATCTTCGCTGAAGTAAGCCGCCAACAGGTTAGGGTGGTTGGGGAACATTTCCCACAGCATCGGCAGCAGCGCTTTATTGGAGATAATGCTCTTCCACGCAGGCTCCAGCCAGCGTACGCCGGCGTCTTCCAGCTTGGTGGAGAACATCTCGCGCAGCATAAATTCCCACGGATAAAGCTTGAACAGATTGCCGATGACCTGATCCTGCAAATCGGTAAACTGGCCTTTCTCGCCAAGACCGATATCTTCGATATACAAGAACTCGGTGGCGACGCCCGCTTCTGCCGCGCAGTCCTGCAGATATTGCACGGTGCCGCGGTCTTCAACGGTATCGCGGCAGCAGGCCATATGCAGCAGCTGGAAGCCAAACTGTTCACGCAGCTCGCCGAAGCGTTCAATCAGTTTTTCCTGCAGGCTGTTGAACTGATCGCTGTCGGCAGGCAGATTACCGGCGTTAAGCTGATCTTCCAGCCAGATCCATTGAAAGAACGCTGCTTCATATAGCGAGGTTGGCGTATCCGCGTTGTTCTCCAGCAGCTTCGGCTCGCCCACGCCATCCCAGGCCAGATCTAGACGCGAGTACAGCGACGGCTGGTTGGTTTTCCACGACTGACGCACAAAGCCCCAGGTGTGTTTAGGGATGCGGAATTTGGTCATCAGCTCGTCGCTGGCGATCACTTTCTCAACGACCTGTAGACACATTTGATGCAACTCGGCGGTGACCGCTTCGAGCTTTTCAACCTGCGCCAGCGTCAGCTTGTAGTAGGCCTCTTCGCTCCAGTACGGCTCGCCGTACATGGTGTGAAAATTGAAGCCATACTCGGTCGCTTTCTCGCGCCAGTCCGGGCGCTCGGTAATGCTGATTCTTTCCATGCCGCTTAACCGCCCATCGAGCGTGAAGAGGAGCTGGAGCCCGCGGCGCTACGCTGCATCGTCGATTGCTTAGCAACGGATTCGCCAAAACCGCCGCGGGTGACGGTCGTCGTGGTGGCCGGCTTCGGCGCCATCGCGGTTTTCGGCACGTTCATGGTACGACCCGGTTGCGCCGCGCCGTAACTCTTACCGCTGGCATCGGTGTACTGGCCGTAGGCCGGGCTGGCCGGGTTTTTCGAACTAAACAGCGGCTGCTGCGCGGCCATGCCACCGCCCATCAGGCGGCCCATCATGTAACCGGCCATCAGCGGCATCCAGAAGCTGCCGCTGCTTTGCGCCTGCGCCTGGTTTTCCGGGGCGACGCCCGCCTGAGCCGGCGCCTGCTGGCATTGGCCTTCGCCGAACTCGGCGACACAGTCTTCACGGCTGGCGTATTTCGGCGCGGTGCGCGCGGCTTCTTTCACCGCGTTATTGTAGGCGGTGGTGCACTCTGCGGCTTTGCTTGGGTTAGCCGCGGAGCAGTCATCGGCGTTCTGATACAGAGAAACCGTCTCGTCAGTTTTTTCGCAACCGGCGAGCATAAAGACGGCGGTGACGGCAAGGGCGACCGGCGTCAGGTGGCGAGCGCTCCAGCTTTTGCGGAACGACGCATGATTAATATTTTTTGTCCGTTTCATATTTGTCTTCCAGGACCCAGTGGTAGTGCGTTTGTCAACGCTCAGGATAGAGTA
Organism: Klebsiella sp. CN_Kp091; assembly: GCF_040065095.1. Classification (NCBI taxonomy): domain Bacteria; kingdom Pseudomonadati; phylum Pseudomonadota; class Gammaproteobacteria; order Enterobacterales; family Enterobacteriaceae; genus Klebsiella; species Klebsiella sp. CN_Kp091. The sequence goes on from NZ_JBEAIO010000004.1 coordinate 110,547, forward strand.
TGAGTGGTGGAAAATGAAGCGAAAGAGGGGAAAAGCGGGGGTCTTTACGTTGTCTTACGTTTTACGCCCCGCCTGAGCCGAAGGCCAGACGAGGCGTAATCACGTTCAACGATTAGTGACTAAACGGATTGGAACCGCTGGTCTTCGTCGTACGGGCGGCAGCCGGCTGTGCGGAGGCGGTGTTCGCATAACCGTCAGCAGCGGCGTCCTGCTGCGGGTTTTCCGGCGCGACGCTGTCTGGTGAAGTCGGAATCGCTTTACCCAGCGTGTTGTTCAGCGCAATCAGATCCTGCTCGTTCAGCGTACCAAGAGCAGACTTAATGTTCAGCTCGTTGATCAGGTAGTTATAACGGGCGTTGGAGAGCTGCTGCTTGGCGTTGTACAGCGTGGTGGTTGCATCCAACACATCAACGATGGTACGCGTACCCACCGAATAACCCGCTTCCATCGCATCCAGGGAGCTCTGCGCAGAGACCACCGCCTGTTTGTAGGCGTTGATGCTGCTGATGGAGGCGTTCACGTTGTTAAACGACGAACGCACGGTCTGCACCACGCTGCGGTGCGCGCTTTCCAGCTGCTCGCTGGCGCCGACGAAGTTGTACTGCGCCTGTTTCACCTGTGAGTTAACCATCCCGCCCTGATACAGCGGCAGGGTGAAGTTCAGGCCGATTTGGTTCTGGCCGGCATCGTTATCTTTATACTGTTGAATGCTAGTCTGAGAATTAGCATGAGTTTTTGAACCACTATAACTGGTATTCGATACCGAACTTGAAGCGGATAGACTAAGTGTTGGCAAATGACCATCCTGCGCCTGGCGAATCTGCTCACGCGCCAGATCCTGGTTCAAACGCGCCTGCAGCAGCGACAGGTTGCGGTTTTCCGCTTCCTTCAGCAGCGCGTTCACCGCCTGCGGTTTGTTGGTTTTGAAACCGTTAACGTTCAGCGACGCCAGCTCCGGATAGTAGTTGCCGGTGACCTGACGCAGCTCTTCAACGGCGTTGTCGAGGTCGTTACGCGCGGTCACTTCATTTGCCAGCACGGCGTCGTATTGCGAGCGGGCGTTCTGCACGTCGGTGATGGCAACCAGGCCCACGTTAAAACGCTGGGTGGTTTGATCCAACTGGCGGTAGATGGCCTGTTTCTGGGCTTCGGTATAGGAGAGCGTATCGATAGCGGCCAGAACTTTAAAGTAAGCCGTCGCGGTATTCAGAATCAGCGTTTGCTGGTCAGTCTGATAGGTGACATCCTGAATGCCCGCCGCTTTTTCCTGCAGGGTCAGCGCGCGCCATTTCGACATATCGAACAGGGTTTGCGTTAACTGCAGTGAACCACTGGTGACATTGGAATTAAGACCGTTACTGTCACGGAATCCATTGGTATAGGTATAATCCGCGCCCAGACCGAGTTGCGGCAGTAATGGGCTACGCGCTTCGTTGATTTTTTCGAATGCAGCATCGCGATCGGCTGCCGATTTACGCAGATCAGGGTTGCTAATACGCGCCTGCTGATAAACCTGCAACAGGTTCTCTGCCTGGCTCATGGCGCTGAAGCCAGTCAGGCCCAGGCCGATAAGGATGGGAAAAAGTTTCTTCATTTGCATTCCTTGTTGTGAAGCATTTAGCGCTACTCAAATTCTAAAAATAATCGCTGATTGTATCGACTCTGTCGCCGTAAAAAGTTGGCGTTACGTGCCATAGGGCGGTAATTTGCACCAATCTAACATACAGGCTGTAAAACGGTAGCCAAACGGCCTATAAATCCCTACTTTCGGATGAGCAGGACACAGACAATGAGCAAACCCAATCAGCAGGGAATTACCTTCTCTAAAAACGATGTAGAAATTATTGCACGCGAAACGCTTTATCGCGGTTTTTTTTCACTCGATTTGTATCGTTTTCGCCATCGCCTGTTTAACGGCGGGATGAGCGGCGAGGTGACCCGCGAAATTTTTGAGCGCGGGCACGCCGCGGTCTTGCTACCCTTTGACCCGGTACGCGATGAAGTTGTGCTGGTCGAGCAGATCCGCATTGCCGCCTATGATACCAGCGAGAGCCCGTGGCTGCTGGAAATGGTCGCCGGGATGATAGAAGAAGGCGAAACGGTAGAGGATGTCGCCCGCCGCGAAGCGCTGGAAGAGGCCGGGCTTGAAGTTGGGCGTACCAAACCAATATTAAGCTATCTGGCAAGCCCAGGCGGCACCAGCGAACGGTTATCGATCCTGGTGGGCGAAGTTGATGCATCGACGGCAAAAGGCATTCACGGCCTGGCCGAAGAAAACGAGGATATTCGGGTGCATGTGGTGAGCCGGGAACAGGCTTACCAGTGGGTAGAAGAGGGGAAAATCGACAACGCGGCTTCTGTCATCGCCCTGCAATGGCTGCAGCTGCATTATCATAGCTTACGAAACGAGTGGAAATAATATGAAGCGTTATACACCTGACTTCCCGGAAATGATGCGCCTGTGCGAAACCAATTTCGCCCAGCTGCGCCGCCTGTTGCCTCGCACTGAGGCGGTCGGCGATATGGCGAACTATCAGGTGGGTGCGGCGCAATACCGATTAACGGTGGTCGAATCGACCCGCTACACTACATTGGTGACAATAGAACAGACTATGCCTGCGGTGAGCTACTGGAGCCTGCCGTCAATGACGGTGCGCCTGTACCACGACGCCATGGTGGCTGAAGTGTGTTCAAGTCAGCAGATTTTTCGCTTCAAAGCGAGATATGATTATCCTAATAAAAAGTTGCATCAACGCGACGAAAAGCATCAAATTAATCAGTTTCTGGCCGACTGGCTGCGTTACTGTTTAGCACATGGAGCGATGGCGATTCCGGTTTGTTAGCGTCGTGAAACCTAAGGACACCATTTGGAAAGCCTGTTAAACCTACCTCTGGCTGGTGAGGCCAGAGTCAGGATATTACAAATTACTGATACTCACCTGTTTGCTGAAAAACATGAAACGCTGTTGGGTATCAATACCTGGGAAAGTTATCAGGCTGTATTGGATGCGATACATGCCTCACAGCGTGAATGCGACCTGATTGTAGCAACAGGCGATCTGGCGCAAGACCACTCTGCCGCGGCCTATCAGCATTTCGCTGAAGGCATCGCGAGCTTTGCCGCACCCTGCGTCTGGCTGCCGGGAAACCATGATTTCCAGCCGGCGATGTACAGCACGCTGCACGATGCCGGCATCTCCCCCGCAAAACGCGTCCTGTTGGGCGACCATTGGCAAATCCTGCTGCTGGACAGCCAGGTCTTTGGCGTGCCTCACGGCGAGCTGAGCGATTTCCAACTGGAGTGGCTTGAGCATCAATTGAATGCGGAACCAGAGCGCTACACGCTGCTGTTACTGCATCATCATCCGCTGCCGGCGGGCTGTAGCTGGCTCGATCAGCATAGCCTGCGCAACGCCGGCGCGTTAGATCACATCCTGAGCAACTATCCGCGGGTTAAGCACCTGCTGTGCGGCCATATTCACCAGGAGCTGGATCTCGACTGGAACGGGCGGCGGATGATGGCGACGCCATCGACCTGCGTACAGTTTAAGCCGCACTGCGCTAATTTCACCCTCGATACCGTCTCTCCTGGCTGGCGCTGGCTTGAGCTGCATCCCGATGGCGCGTTGACGACTGAAGTCTGTCGTCTCAGCGGCGCCGAGTTTCACCCGGATATCGCTTCAGAAGGATACTGATGTCTACTCTTCTTTATCTGCACGGATTTAACAGCTCGCCGCGCTCGGCAAAAGCGACGGCGCTGAAAACGTGGCTGACGCAGCAGCACCCGGAAATTAACATGGTGGTGCCGGAACTGCCTGCTTTCCCGGCGCAGGCGGCAGAGATGCTGGAAGCTATCGTGCTGGAGCACGGCGGCGAGCCGTTAGGCGTGGTGGGGTCGTCATTGGGCGGCTACTACGCTACCTGGCTGTCGCAATGTTTTATGCTGCCGGCGGTGGTGATTAACCCGGCGGTGCGGCCATTTGAACTGCTGAACAATTTTCTTGGCCCCAATGAGAATCCGTACACCGGGCAGCAATATGTGCTAGAGTCTCGCCATATTTACGATCTTAAAGTCATGCATATCGACCCGCTGGAAGCGCCTGACCTTATCTGGTTATTGCAGCAAACGGGCGATGAAGTGCTTGATTACCGCCAGGCTGTTGACTACTTCGCCTCCTGCCGTCAAACGGTCGAGGAGGGCGGTAATCACGCATTTGTTGGCTTTGAAGATCATTTCACCCAGATTATCGATTTTCTGGGCCTGCGCTAAGCGGTTCAGAACGACCTACGAATACACACCATGACGCAATCTTCATATAACGCTGATGCCATTGAGGTACTCACCGGGCTTGAGCCGGTTCGCCGCCGCCCGGGAATGTACACCGACACAACCCGTCCTAACCATCTTGGTCAGGAAGTTATTGATAACAGTGTGGATGAAGCACTGGCTGGTCACGCCAAACGCGTGGAGGTCATCCTTCATGCCGATCAATCGTTGGAAGTTATCGACGATGGGCGCGGGATGCCGGTTGATATCCACCCGGAAGAAGGGGTTCCGGCGGTTGAGCTGATCCTTTGTCGGCTGCACGCGGGCGGGAAGTTTTCCAACAAGAACTACCAGTTCTCCGGTGGCCTGCATGGGGTGGGGATTTCTGTCGTCAACGCCTTGTCTAAACGCGTGGAAGTCAACGTGCGCCGCGATGGCCAGGTCTACAGCATCGCCTTTGAGAACGGGGAAAAAGTTGAAGACCTGCGCGTCACCGGCACCTGCGGTAAACGCAACACCGGGACCAGCGTCCATTTCTGGCCAGATGAAAGCTTCTTCGATAGCCCGCGTTTCTCCGTCTCGCGGCTAACTCACCTGTTAAAAGCGAAAGCGGTGCTGTGCCCGGGCGTGGAAATTGTTTTCCGCGACCAGGTGAACAACAGCGAACAGCGCTGGTGCTATGCGGACGGCCTTAATGATTATCTGTGCGAGGCGGTCAATGGCCTGCCGCTGCTGCCGGAAAAACCGTTTGTCGGTAACTTCTCCGGCGAAACGGAAGCGGTGGATTGGGCGCTGCTGTGGCTGCCGGAAGGCGGCGAACTGCTGACTGAAAGCTACGTAAACCTGATCCCGACCATGCAGGGCGGTACGCACGTTAACGGTCTGCGTCAGGGGTTGCTCGACGCGATGCGCGAGTTTTGCGAATACCGCAATATTCTGCCGCGCGGCGTGAAGCTGTCGGCGGAAGATATCTGGGATCGCTGCGCGTACGTACTGTCGGTGAAAATGCAGGATCCGCAGTTCGCCGGGCAGACTAAAGAACGTCTGTCGTCGCGTCAGTGCGCGGCATTCGTCTCCGGGGTGGTTAAAGACGCCTTCAGCCTGTGGCTGAATCAGAACGTACAGGCTGCGGAGCTGCTGGCGGAAATGGCCATTTCCAGCGCTCAGCGTCGCCTGCGCGCCGCCAAGAAAGTGGTGCGCAAAAAGCTCACCAGCGGCCCGGCGCTGCCGGGTAAGCTGGCGGACTGCACCGCGCAGGACCTGAACCGCACCGAACTGTTTCTTGTCGAAGGGGATTCTGCGGGCGGTTCGGCGAAACAGGCGCGCGACCGTGAATATCAGGCGATCATGCCGCTGAAAGGCAAGATCCTGAATACCTGGGAAGTCTCTTCCGATGAAGTGCTCGCTTCGCAAGAGGTGCACGACATTTCGGTGGCGATTGGTATCGACCCGGATAGCGATGATTTAAGCCAGCTGCGTTACGGTAAAATCTGTATTCTCGCCGATGCCGACTCGGATGGTCTGCACATCGCTACCCTGCTGTGCGCGCTGTTCGTGAAGCATTTCCGTACCCTGGTGAAAGAGGGTCACGTGTACGTCGCGCTGCCGCCGTTGTATCGTATCGACCTGGGTAAAGAGGTTTACTACGCGCTGACGGAAGAAGAAAAAGCCGGCGTGCTGGAGCAGTTGAAGCGTAAGAAGGGTAAGCCGAACGTACAGCGCTTTAAAGGGCTGGGCGAGATGAACCCGATGCAGCTACGTGAAACCACGCTCGACCCGAACACCCGCCGCCTGGTGCAGCTCATCATCACCGATGAAGACGAGCAGCAAACGACCGCGGTGATGGATATGCTGTTGGCCAAGAAGCGTTCTGAAGACCGTCGCAATTGGCTGCAGGAAAAAGGCGATATGGCGGATCTCGAAGCCTAAGCCGACGTCAGCCGCCAGATGCGAAAAAGGGAGCCTGAGGCTCCCTTTTTTACTTCTGCCGGGCTTATACGCCAGCCTGCAGAATGCGGATGCTGGTTTCCAGCACGTCGCCTTTGACCGCTTCAGCGTAAGCCTTCATGTGCGGCGTTTGCAGATGCGCTTCAAGATGCGCGACGCTTTCCCACTGCTCGACCATGACGATCGAATCCGGGGCGGAAGTCTGGAAACTCACGCCGGCGGCGTGGTCAACCAGCGGCGCGTAGCCGTGGCAGCCTTCTTCCTGCAGTACCACTGGGACAATTTTAGCGAACTGATCCAGTACCGCCTGACGGTGGTGTTGGCCCGGACGAGTACGAATTTCGGCAATCACTGTTAACATGGTTAACTCAACTCCTTCTGTGTGTAAACTCGCCATACTTCAAGGTTAGTGACTTGAATAACAGCGAGTGTAGACATCTAGTTAACCAAAAATCTCGGCCAGATGCTTGCGATATTCTGCGATGACGTGGGGAACGTCAGGCATTTTAATCACGTCGTTGGCGATAAAAGTCGGCATCGCGCTCATGCCAAGGAACTGATTGGCTTTGTGGAACGGCAGGTAAACGCCATCAACGCCGACGCCGTGGAAGAATTGATCTTTATCGGTGAAGGCTTCCATCGGCGCATTCCAGGTCAGCGACAGCATGTACTGTTTGCCTTGAATCAATCCGCCGGAGCCATATTTTTTGCTGTCATCGGAGCGGGTACGGCCATCGCTGGCGTACAGAGAACCATGGCCTTCGGTGAAGACGTCATCCATGTACTTTTTCACGGTCCACGGCGCGCCCATCCACCAGCCCGGCATCTGCCAGATAACCACATCGGCCCACAGGAAATTCTGCACTTCTTCTTTTACATCGTACTCCCTTTCCGCGCGGACGATTTTAACATCATGCCCGACGTCGCGCAGATAACCATCCGCGACCTCGGTCAGGGTGTCGTTTAATTGGCCATTAGAGTGAGCGAATTTTTTCGCCCCGTTGATAATCAGGATATTGCTCATTTTTTGCCCTCAATCTATTAAATTTGTCGGCAATTTTACCCCGCGAAGCGGGGCAGTAAAATGAGCAAAATGTGCAAAGTCTTTTGCATTTTTGGCAATAATGCGGCTACCAGTAAACGCGCGCCTCGAAGCCGCCGCCGCGCGCGTTAGCAAAATCAACCCGCATGCCGTGCAGTGCGGCGATGCGGCGAACGATCGATAAGCCTAATCCGCTGCCGGGGGCATCCTGGCCCGGCGGGCGATAAAAACGCTCGCCAATGCGCGCCAGCGCTTGCGGGCTAATGCCTGGACCATTGTCGCGGACCCGGAATTCGCGGGCGGAAAGGGTGATATCCACCCGGCTACCGCGCGGGCTGTAGCGTATGGCATTATCCAGCAGATTGCGTACCAGCAGGCTGAGCAGCAGCGGCTGGCCGGTGCGGACGATATTGCTGGCATTCAGATGCAGGCGTAGCTCAATGGCGGACTGCTGCGCGTGGTGATACATCTCCATCACCGCCGACTGTAGCAGGTCGTCGATGGCGACCGGCTGCACGTCATCCAGTTGCGCCAGGGAATCCAACCGCGACAGCGTAAGTAATTGATCGACCAGTCGGGTAGCGCGGTCGATGCCCTGATGTAATTGCGCCAACGCTTTATCCCGACCTTCGGGATCGTCCATTGAAAGCTGGGCAACTTCGGTTTGCACTTTCAGCGCCGCCAGCGGGCTGCGCAACTCATGGGCGGCATCAGAGGTAAAGCGGCGCTCGCGCAGCATGGTTTCGTGGGTACGGCTGAACAGTTGGTTCAGGGCATCGACCAGCGGGCGAACTTCTGAAGGGATTTTGTCGTCCGACAGACGTTCCGCCGAGTCCGGCGCGCGCTGGCGCAGGGTGCGAGCCAGTTTCTTCAACGGCGCCAGCTCGCGGCTTAATAGTACGATGAGCAACACGAACATCAGCGGTAGCGCGACCAGCCACGGCGTGAGCTGCGAGGTCACGATATCCATCGCCATTTCCCGGCGATAATCCCACTCCTGACCGACGGCGATACGATGGCGGCCGTCAGCGGTGGTCAGCCACAAGAAGCGCCATTGGTCGTCATCGCCACGCAGGTAGCCATCGCTGAAGCCTTCGCGCTGCGAGCCCCATTGAATGTCTTCGCCGTTTTCACCATCGTTAAGCACCATTTTCCCGTCGCGGGTGAAGATAGCGAAGGCCAGCGCGTCATCATCAAGATGGCCGTGTTTAACTTTTTTCTTTTCGCGGATCTGCGCCGGTCGCGCCTGCAGCTCATCGACATTCATGGCGCTCAGGCGGCGGGCGAAGAGCAGTTGTTGGGTATCAAACAGCTTATCCAGCTTTTCACTGGTCTGCTGCCAGGCGATAACGCTGGCGATCCCCCAGGCGGCGCTGGTTAGCAGGACAAACAGCAGCGTCAGGCGCAGGCGCAGGCTTAAACGGGCGAGTCGTTTCATGCGTCACCCAAGGTATAGCCGATGCCGTGCACGGTACGGATAAAACCGCTGCCGAGTTTGCGCCGCAGATGGTGGACGTGAACTTCCACGGCGTTACTGGAGACCTCGTCGTCCCAGTTATAGAGTTTTTCCTCGATAAGCTTACGCGGCAACACGCGCCCGGCGTTGCGCATAAGCAATTCCAGCAGGGCGAACTCCTTCGGCTTTAGCGCCAGGCTTTCGCCGTCGAGGCTGGCGGTTAAGCGGTTCGGGTCGAGGGTCACCTTACCGTGGCGTAGCTCGCTGCTGCTCTGGCCGTGAGCGCGGCGGATCAGCGCCTCGAGACGCGCCGCTACCTCAATCAGGGCGAAGGGTTTACACAGATAGTCATCGGCGCCAAGCTGTAGCCCTTCGACCCGCTGGCTCAGCGCGTCGCGGGCGGTGAGGATCAGCACGGGTTCATTACGACCTTTATCGCGCCATTCGCGCAGAATATCGAGACCGTCAATGCCGGGGAGAGTAAGGTCAAGTATCGCGGCGTCATAAGGGGCGCTATATAAGGCGTTTTTGCCCTCCTGGCCTGCGGTGAACCAGTCGATGCTGAAGCCCATTTTGCTCAGCCCGGCTTTGATGCCGTCACCGATCAGTTTGTCATCTTCCACCAATAATATGCGCATGTTTCCCTCCGACGATCCCGTTTCTTTGCGCAGTAAACCGCGTTGAAGCAGGGGATGTACAGCATTAAAATTTCTTTTTTCCGCTTAAGAAGTCGTTAAGTTTTGTCAGGCGTAATAGGAGCCATACCAACACATAAGGGAGAATATAAGATGAAAAAAATTGCTGCGATGACCGCGATTATTGCTTTGGTTTCCATGCCGGTACTGGCCGCCGGGCAGGGTGGATTCACCGGACCGTCTACTACCGCTACTACGCAGGCCGGCGGCTTCACCGGGCCGAGCGGCGCGGTGACCACCGTGGCGAACGCCAAGTCGCTGCGTGATGACACCTGGGTGACCCTGCGCGGTAAAATCGTCGAGCGCATCTCTGATGATCTGTATAAATTCCAGGATGCCTCCGGCGTGGTGAACGTCGATATCGACCATAAGCGCTGGAACGGCGTGACCGTCGGCCCGCAGGATACGGTAGAAATTCAGGGTGAAGTCGATAAAGACTGGAATTCGGTAGAGATCGACGTGAAGCAGATCCGTAAAATCACGCCATAAGGTACGTGCCGGATAGTGCGCAAGATTGGTCAGGAATCGCTATCCTCGCTCTGGCAGAGTATGTCGCGTGGAGGAGACGATGAACGATATTAAGGCCAGCCCGGCGTACGTCGGGCGTTTTCAGCGAGTCTGTTTGTACATTGAGAATCATCTTGATGAGCCGCTAACGCTGGAGGCGCTGAGCGCGATTGCGTATAGCTCGCCTTACCATTTTCACCGGCAATTTAGCGCGTATACCGGCGTTCCGCTGTACCGGTATATTCAGTGGTTACGCCTGCGGCGCGCCTGTTGGCGCCTGGCCTTCAACCCGCACGATAAAATCATCGATATTGCCCTTGATGCCGGATTTCAAAATTCGGAGTCGTTCAGTCGCGCCTTCCGTACCGCGTTTGATCAAAGCCCGACTCAGTTCCGTCAGCGACCGGATTGGGCCGAGTGGCATCGACGCGTACCGAAACATACGCTACAGGAGCAAACTTCGATGGACGTAAACATCATTCAATTTCCAGCTACAAGGGTCGCCATACTACAACATCGCGGGAGCCCGGACCTGGTCAACGCCACCGCCGCGCGTTTTATCGCATGGCGTAAAACGAGCGGGCTGTCGCCAGTCGCCACCAGCGAAACCTGGGGCATTGCCTGGGACGATCCGCAAACAACGCCAGGCGACGCATTTCGTTTTGATATCTGCGGTACCGTCGATCGGCCGATTAGCGAAAACGCGTTTGGCGTGATTAACGGCGAGATCCCGGCAGGCCGTTGCGCCGTGGCCCGCCACCACGGTTCGCTGGACACGCTGGCGCAAAGCGTCTGGTTCCTCTATCGCGACTGGCTACCCGCCGCCGGGGAGACGCTAAGGGATTTTCCGGTGTACTTCCGCTACCTCAATTTTGTGCATGAAGTTGGCGAGCATGAACTCCGCACCGATATTTATTTGCCGCTAGCCTGATTGATATCCTCATCCTCTTTAACCGATCTCACTTCCTGTGACTCAGGGCGTGAGATCGGGTATTATCGCGGGTAGTTTTGCCGCCGCAATGGCCGCGTCCCAGATTGAGGATCCACGATTAATGAGCGATATGGCAGAGCGCCTCGCGCTACATGAATTCACGGAAAATGCCTACCTGAACTACTCCATGTACGTCATCATGGACAGGGCATTGCCGTTTATTGGCGATGGCTTAAAGCCGGTTCAGCGCCGCATTGTCTATGCAATGTCCGAGCTGGGCCTGAACGCCAGCGCCAAGTTCAAAAAATCCGCCCGCACCGTCGGCGACGTGCTGGGTAAATATCACCCGCACGGCGACAGCGCTTGCTATGAAGCGATGGTGCTGATGGCGCAACCGTTCTCTTACCGCTATCCGCTGGTAGACGGCCAGGGGAACTGGGGGGCGCCGGACGATCCGAAATCCTTCGCGGCGATGCGTTACACCGAATCCCGCCTGTCAAAATACGCCGAATTGCTGCTCAGCGAACTGGGTCAGGGCACCGTCGATTGGGTACCGAACTTTGACGGTACGCTGCAGGAGCCGAAAATGCTGCCGGCGCGTCTGCCGAACATCCTGCTGAACGGCACCACCGGCATCGCCGTTGGTATGGCGACCGATATTCCGCCGCACAACCTGCGTGAAGTGGCGCAGGCGGCGATTACGCTGCTGGAAAAACCGAAAACCACCCTCGATGAACTGCTGGATATCGTGCAGGGGCCGGACTACCCGACCGAAGCGGAAATCATTACCCCGCGCGCGGAAATTCGCAAAATCTACCAGAACGGCCGCGGTTCGGTACGGATGCGCGCCGTGTGGGCGAAAGAAGACGGCGCGGTGGTGATTAGCGCGCTGCCGCATCAGGTGTCCGGCGCGCGCGTGCTGGAGCAGATCGCCGCGCAGATGCGTAACAAAAAGCTGCCGATGGTTGATGATCTGCGTGATGAATCGGATCATGAAAACCCGACCCGTCTGGTGATCGTGCCGCGTTCCAACCGCGTAGATATGGAGCAGGTGATGAACCACCTGTTCGCCACCACCGATCTGGAAAAGAGCTACCGCATCAACCTCAACATGATCGGCCTGGACAACCGTCCGGCGGTGAAGAATCTGCTCGAAATCCTGACGGAGTGGTTGACCTTCCGTCGTGATACCGTGCGTAACCGCCTGAACTACCGGCTGGAAAAAGTCCTCAAGCGCCTGCACATCCTCGAAGGTTTGCTGGTCGCGTTCCTCAACATTGATGAAGTGATTGAGATAATCCGCCACGAAGATGAACCAAAGCCGGCGCTGATTGCCCGCTTCGGCATCAGCGAAACCCAGGCGGAAGCGATTCTGGAATTAAAACTGCGCCATCTCGCCAAACTGGAAGAGATGAAGATCCGCGGCGAGCAGAGCGAGCTGGAAAAAGAGCGCGATCAGCTGCAGGCGATTCTGGCCTCCGAGCGCAAGATGAATAACCTGCTGAAGAAAGAGCTGCAGGCCGATGCCGATACCTTTGGCGACGACCGCCGTTCGCCGCTGCGCGAACGCGAAGAAGCGAAGGCGATGAGCGAGCACGATATGCTGCCGTCCGAGCCGGTCACTATCGTTCTGTCGCAGATGGGCTGGGTGCGTAGCGCCAAAGGTCACGATATCGACGCGCAGGGGCTGAGTTACAAAGCCGGCGATAGCTGGAAAGCGTCGGTGAAAGGCAAGAGCAACCAGCCGGTGGTATTCATTGATACCACCGGGCGCAGCTACGCCATCGACCCGATTACGCTGCCTTCCGCCCGCGGCCAGGGCGAACCGGTCACCGGTAAAGTGACGTTGCCGCCGGGCGCCAGCGTAGAACATATGCTGATGGAGGCAGACGATCAGAAGCTGCTGATGGCTTCCGATGCCGGCTACGGTTTCGTCTGTACCTTCAACGACCTGGTGGCGCGCAACCGCGCCGGTAAGGCGCTGATTACGCTGCCGGAGAACGCGCATGTCATGCCACCGCTGGTCATTGAAGACGATGCCGATATGCTGTTGGCGATCACCAACGCCGGGCGCATGCTGATGTTCCCGGTGAGCGATCTGCCGCAGCTGTCGAAAGGCAAAGGCAATAAAATTATCAACATTCCGTCGGCGGAAGCCGCCTCCGGCCAGGATGGGCTGGCGCATCTGTTTGTCCTGCCGCCGCAGAGCACGCTGACCATTCATGTCGGCAAGCGTAAGATCAAACTGCGGCCGGAAGAGCTGCAAAAAGTCACCGGCGAGCGCGGCCGTCGCGGTTCGCTGATGCGCGGCCTGCAGAAAATCGACCGCGTGGAGATCGACTCCCCGCGCCGCGCCTCGGCTGGCGACAGCGAAGAGTAAGACCCGCATCCTTCACCCGGCTGGAGGATGCGAAAATTTGCCGCAAAATCGTTGTTTATTCAGGCATTGCGATTAACATGTCCTCCAGGGGCGGAAATTTTCCGCCCCGCGTTGAGAGGGCAGCGGTGTCCTGAACCTGTGATTCAACGGGTATAACGCTAAGCGGTTTGGGTTTCAGAGGAAGCTATGTTATTTATTTTTCGACTAATTTTTGTTGTCATTTATTGCATCGTGGTGTGCATATTTGGCAGTCTTTACTGCTTGTTCAGCCCGCGCAACCCTAAGCACGTCGCGACGTTTGGTCATCTGTTTGGCCGTCTGTCCCCGGTATTCGGCCTGAAAGTCGAACTGCGTAAGCCCGCAGATGCGGAAAGCTACGGCAATGCGATCTACATCGCTAATCACCAGAACAACTATGATATGGTGACAGCGTCAAATATCGTGCAGCCGCCGACGGTTACCGTAGGGAAAAAAAGCCTGCTGTGGATCCCGTTCTTTGGCCAGCTTTACTGGCTGACGGGCAACCTGCTGATTGACCGTAATAACCGAACCAAAGCGCACGGCACTATCGCCGAAGTAGTGAATGCGTTTAAAAAGCGTAAAATTTCGTTCTGGATGTTCCCGGAAGGGACCCGCAGCCGCGGCCGCGGTCTGCTGCCCTTTAAAACCGGCGCGTTCCACGCGGCCATCGCCGCTGGCGTACCGATTATTCCAGTATGCGTGTCGAATACATCGAACAAAATTAAACTCAATCGCTGGAACAACGGTCTGGTGATTGTCGAGATGCTGCCGCCGGTCGATACCAGCCAGTACGGTAAAGATAATGTGCGCGCGCTGGCGACACACTGCCGCGAGCTGATGTCCGCAAAAATCGCCGAGCTGGATAAAGAAGTGGCCGAGCGCGAAGCGGCTGGAAAGAAATAATACAGGAAACGCCGCGAACGCGAGCGTATTGCTGGCGGGAAACGAATTCCCTTTTTGCATTGTCAGTATTTCATGGAGTTAATATGTCACTCAGTCGGCGTCAGTTTATTAAGGCTTCAGGTGTAGCGCTGTGCGCGGGCGCCGCGCCGCTGAAGGCTCATGCCGCCGGCCAGCAGCCGGCGCTCCCCATTCCGCCTCTGCTGGAATCCCGTCGCGGTCAGCCGCTGTTTCTGACCCTGCAACGTTCTCATTGGTCATTTACCCAGGGCACGCGCGCGCCGGTATGGGGCATCAATGGCCGCTACCTGGGGCCGACCATTCGCGTCTGGAATGGCGATGACGTCAAACTTATCTACAGTAACCGCCTGACCGAAAATGTCGCCATGACGATTCGCGGCCTGCAGGTGCCGGGCCCGCTGATTGGCGGCGCGGCGCGCATGATGTCGCCGAATGCGGATTGGGCGCCGGTATTGCCGATTCGCCAGAGTGCGGCCACTTTGTGGTATCAGGCGAATACCCCGAACCGGATGGCGAAACAGGTTTACAACGGCCTGGCGGGAATGTGGCTGGTGGAAGATGAAGTCAGCAAGAATCTGCCAATTCCTAATCATTATGGCGTTGATGACTTCCCGGTGATTATTCAGGATAAGCGGCTGGATAACTTCGGTACTCCGGAATATAGCGAACCGGGCAGCGGTGGTTTCGTGGGCGATACCCTGTTGGTCAACGGCGCGCAGGGGCCCTATGTCGAAGTCTCACGCGGCTGGGTACGACTGCGTCTGCTGAACGCTTCTAACTCGCGCCGCTATCAGTTGCAGATGAGCGATGGTCGTCTGCTGCACGTTATCTCAGGCGATCAGGGCTTCCTGCCGGCGCCGGTCTCACTTAAGCAATTGTCGCTGGCCCCCGGCGAGCGGCGAGAAATTCTGGTGGATATGACCAACGGCGATGAAGTGTCGATTACCTGCGGCGAAGCGGCGAGCATCGTCGACCGTATCCGCGGTTTCTTCGAGCCGTCGAGCATTTTGATCTCCACGCTGGTGTTGACGCTGCGTCCGACCGGGCTGCTGCCGCTGGTTACCGATAGCCTGCCGGTGCGGCTGCTGCCGACCGAGCTGCTCTCCGGCACGCCGCTGCGCAGCCGCGATATTACGCTCGGCGACGACCCCGGCATCAACGGCCAACTGTGGGATCCGCAGCGTATTGATATCACCGCCCAGCAGGGAACGTGGGAGCGCTGGACCGTGCGCGCCGACCGCCCGCAGTCGTTCCATATTGAAGGCGTGATGTTCCAGATCCGTAACGTTAATGGAACGATGCCGTTCCCGGAAGACCGTGGCTGGAAAGATACCGTATGGATCGACGGGCAGGTAGAACTGCTGGTGTATTATAACCAGCCTTCCTGGCCGCACTTCCCGTTCCAGTACCTGAGCCAGACGCTGGAGCTTGCCGACCGCGGCTCGATTGGCCAGATTCTGGTGAATCCGGCGCCGTAATATCCGTAACCCTGGCCGCAACACGGTCAGGGTTTGAGAAAATCCTCCTTCATTTCCACTATCATTCCGGCTTATAATCCACGCCCTTTTGGTTATTTTTTTATCATTTTCCCCGGAAGCAATATGAGCGCAATATCCCTGATCCAGCCGGATCGTGACCTATTTTCCTGGCCGCAATACTGGGCTGCCTGTTTTGGCCCTGCGCCATTTTTACCGATGTCGCGTGAAGAGATGGATCAACTTGGCTGGGATAGCTGCGACATTATTCTGGTGACCGGCGACGCCTACGTCGACCATCCAAGCTTCGGCATGGCTATCTGCGGCCGTATGCTGGAAGCACAGGGCTTCCGCGTAGGGATCATCTCTCAGCCGGACTGGAACAGCAAAGAAGACTTCATGCGCCTGGGTAAGCCGAATCTGTTCTTCGGCGTGACCGCGGGCAATATGGACTCAATGATCAACCGCTATACCGCCGACCGTAAGCTGCGCCATGACGACGCTTATACCGCCGGCAACGTCGCGGGTAAGCGCCCGGACCGCGCGACGCTGGTTTATACCCAGCGCTGTAAAGAAGCATGGAAAGACGTGCCGGTGATCCTCGGCGGTATTGAGGCCAGCCTGCGCCGTACCGCGCACTACGATTATTGGTCCGATACCGTGCGCCGCTCGGTGCTGGTGGATTCAAAAGCCGATATGCTGATGTTCGGCAACGGCGAGCGCCCGCTGGTAGAAGTGGCGCATCGTCTGGCGATGGGCGAGGCCATCGGCGATATTCGCGATGTGCGTAATACCGCGATCATGGTAAAGGAAGCACTGCCGGGCTGGAGCGGCGTTGACTCCACGCGTCTGGATACGCCGGGCAAAATCGACCCGATTCCGCATCCGTACGGTGAAGACCTGCCGTGCGCAGACAACAAACCGGTTGCGCCGAAAAAAGCTGAGGCCAAAACCGTTGTCGTGCAGCCGCCGCGGCCAAAACCGTGGGAAAAAACCTACGTATTGCTGCCTTCCTTTGAGAAGGTTAAAGGCGACAAAGTGCTGTACGCTCACGCGTCGCGCATTCTGCACCATGAAACCAACCCAGGCTGCGCCCGCGCGCTGATGCAAAAGCACGGCGAGCGTTATATCTGGGTTAACCCGCCGGCGATCCCGCTGTCGACTGAAGAGATGGACAGCGTCTTTGCGCTGCCGTACAAGCGTGTGCCGCATCCTTCTTATGGCGATGCGCGTATCCCGGCCTACGAGATGATTCGCTTCTCCATTAACATCATGCGCGGTTGCTTCGGTGGTTGTTCTTTCTGCTCGATCACCGAGCACGAAGGGCGCATCATCCAGAGTCGCTCCGAAGATTCGATAATCAATGAAATCGAAGCGATTCGCGACACGGTCCCCGGCTTTACCGGCATTATTTCCGATCTTGGCGGCCCAACCGCCAATATGTATATGCTGCGCTGTAAATCGCCGCGCGCTGAGCAGACCTGCCGCCGCCTCTCCTGCGTCTACCCGGATATCTGCCCGCACATGGATACCAACCATGAGCCGACGATTAATCTGTACCGTCGCGCCCGCGACCTGAAAGGCATCAAGAAAATCCTTATCGCATCGGGTGTGCGTTACGACATCGCCGTAGAGGATCCGCGCTATATCAAAGAGCTGGCGACCCACCACGTCGGTGGCTACCTTAAGATCGCCCCGGAGCATACCGAAGAGGGGCCGCTGTCGAAGATGATGAAGCCGGGCATGGGCAGCTATGACCGCTTTAAAGAATTGTTTGATACCTATTCGAAGCAGGCGGGTAAAGAACAGTACCTGATCCCGTACTTTATTTCCGCCCACCCAGGGACGCGCGATGAAGATATGGTGAACCTGGCGCTGTGGCTGAAACGTCATCGCTTCCGTCTCGACCAGGTACAGAACTTCTATCCGTCGCCGCTGGCGAACTCAACCACCATGTATTACACCGGCAAGAACCCGCTGGGTAAAATCGGCTATAAGAGCGAAGACGTGGTGGTGCCGAAGGGTGACAAACAGCGCCGTCTGCATAAAGCGCTGCTGCGCTATCACGATCCGGCAAATTGGCCGCTGATCCGTCAGGCGCTGGAAGCGATGGGTAAAAAGCATCTGATTGGTTCACGCCGTGACTGCCTGGTACCGGCGCCGACCCTTGACGAGATGCGTGAAGCGCGTCGCCAGAACCGCCATACCCGTCCGGCGCTGACGAAGCATACGCCGGTTGCGCATCAGCGCCAGACGCCGGCCGCGCCGGGCGCGAAAAAGCGTATTAAGCCGAAGACGGCGTCCCGCTAAGCCGCTTCCCCGGCGGGTGCGCTCGCCGGGGGAAAGCCTGTCATATAAGGAGAGAGAACGATAATGATGCCGGTAATCCTGTCACGACAGCAGCTGGAAATGTTGTGGGAGATAGATCGCAGTGAAATTATCGACACCCTTTATAAGCTCGATAATGGCCGGCTTCAGGCGTACTCGCAATATTATGATGTGCGAGGTTGGGATCCTCACGATCGCCAGGTTTATACGCCTATTCACGAGGCCTGCTACGATCGCGGCGGTATTTTTTTCGCCTTTTTCGAACAGGATAAAATCATTGCCGCGGCGGCGATTGATACCTTGCCACGGGGTGAAAAGGGCGATCTACGCCAGCTGCTATTCTTTTATGTGGGTGCGGCGCAGCGTGGCCAGGGATGGGGACGGCGTCTGTTTGATTATGCGCTGCAGCAGCTTCCTGATCTGGGCGCGTCCGGCCTGTATATTTCGTCCATTCCCAATAAAAGTACCGTTGATTTTTATCTCTCACAGGGGTGTCGTTTAATTGATGAGCCCGACCCGGAGCTGTTTGCTCTGGAGCCTGAGGATATACATTTAATTTGCGAAAGCCTTTAGCGCCGTGCGGCGCTAAAGGCAAAAGTGAAGGGGATTAACCGCCGAACTGGTCCGGGTCGGGGCCGAGACGTTTGCCTTGGTCCAGCTTAGCGATTTCACTGAGTTCGTCTTTGTCGAGACGGAAGTCCCAGACGTCAAAGTTTTCCGCGATACGCGATGGCGTGACGGATTTCGGGATTACCACCAGTCCGCTGTCGAGATGCCAGCGAATGACGATTTGCGCCGGCGTTTTGCCGTATTTATCCGCCAGATGGTGAATAATTTTCTGATCGAAGACCCCTTTGCCGCCCTGCGCTAATGGGCTCCAGGATTCGGTCTGGATTTTGTGCGTGGCGTTCCATGCATGTAGCTGACGCTGCTGCATTAACGGGTGCAGCTCAATCTGGTTGATCACCGGGGCGACGCCGGTTTCATCGATCAGCTTTTGCAGATGCGGCACCTGGAAATTACACACCCCGATGCTTTTTGCCAGCCCTTGCTGCTGTAGTTCGATCAGCGCCTGCCAGGCTTCGACGTAATGGCCTATCGCTGGCACCGGCCAGTGGATTAAATAGAGATCCACATAGTCCAATTTCAGCTTGCTGAGGCTCTCTTTTAGCGCTTCATGCGGCCGTTTTTGATCGTCATTCCACAGTTTGGTGGTGATGAAGAGCTCATCGCGATTGACGCCCGCGCTGCTTAACGCGTTGCCGACGCCAGCCTCATTTTGGTACGCGGCGGCGGTGTCAAAAGAACGATAACCGACTTCCAGCGCCTTATGAATGGCGGAGACGACTTCCTCGTTGCCTGCTTTCCACACGCCGAGACCCAGCTGCGGCATCAGGTTGCCGTCGTGTAGTTTAATAACGGTTGGATGTGTCATGCCTTCCTCCTGTTAATGAACTCAGCGTCAAAAATCCGCCGAGGGGTAGCATTAAGTCTGGACGAAATAGCTAAAAACGGTAGTAAAAACACCTCTCCTTGACGTTTGTTTAACGTAAGGAGAGGTGAATCAGGCGGGAATAACTTAGCGGGCAGCCTCATAGATACGGCGGCTGACGTCCAGAGTGATATCCTGATTTTCGCCAAGCTTAGTCATGCCGTGCTCTTCCAGCTTCGCCAGCAGCGCCGGGATGGAGCTACCGTCGAGACCATAATCGGAAAGGCGAGTCGGCACGCCCATTTGTTCGAAGAAACTACGGGTTGCGGCGATAGCGGCATCGATACGCTGTTCTTCGGAACCTTCGGTGATATTCCACACGCGCTCGGCGTACTGCAGCAGCTTAGCGCGCTTGGTATCGCGTTTCTCATTCCACAGCGCCGGCAGCACGATAGCCAGCGTCTGAGCGTGATCCAGGCCGTGCATCGCCGTCAGTTCGTGGCCGAGCATATGCGTCGCCCAGTCCTGAGGCACGCCTGCGCCAATGAGGCCGTTCAATGCCTGCGTCGCCGCCCACATAATGTTGGCGCGCACGTTGTAATTCTCCGGCTCCTGCAGCGCTTTCGGGCCATCTTCCACCAGCGTTAGCAGAATGCCCTCGGCGAAACGGTCCTGAATTTTGCCGTCAACCGGGTAGGTCACGTACTGCTCAACGGTATGGACGAAAGCGTCAACGACACCGTTAGCGACCTGGCGCGGCGGCAGGGTGTAGGTGTAAACCGGATCGAGGATCGCGAAGACCGGCTGAACGTGTTCGGACATAAACGCGCGTTTATCACCGGTGGTTTTACGCGAGATAACCGCGCCTTTGTTTGATTCGGAACCGGTCGCCGGCAGGGTCAATACCGAGCCCATCGGAATTGCGCTGGCAATCTTGTTGCCGTAGGTTTCCAGAATTTCCCACGGATCGATATTCGCGTCATAGTGCGCGGCCGCGGCGATAAACTTGGTGCCATCAAGCACCGAACCGCCGCCAACCGCCAGCAAGAAGGTCACTTTCTCTTCGCGAGCGATTTTCACCGCGTTCATCAGCGTTTCGTAAGACGGGTTTGGCTCAATCCCGCCGAACTCCAGCACGTCAAAGCCAGCCAGCGCGCTCAGTACCTGATCCAGTACGCCGGTTTTCTTCACGCTACCGCCGCCGTAAGTCACCAGCACGCGAGCGCCGGCTGGGATTTGTTCGCGCAGATCGGCGATGGCGCCTTTGCCGAACAGAATGCGGGTTGGGGTATGTAAATTGAAGTTATTCATGGCTGGTGCCCTCATAAAGATGAAACTCCCGGCAGAAAAGACGACTCTCTGCCCGATGGCGGCTATTGTGTTCCTGCGACCGTTTCCTCTCAATGCACATTCCTGCCATTGTCTTGCCCATTTCTCCATTGGGCTGGAGAAAAAGAAGGAAACTACGCACAATAAGCTTGTAGAAAAGTCGTCGGAGAAGCAGCGAAAATGAACCGTGCCGAGATATGCCAGCTATTAACAGATAAAGTTAACAAGCTGAAAGATAAGCAAGAAATGCTAAGTGAACTGCTGCCGGATATCCGTCTGCTGTACGGGACGCAGCCGGGCACCCGTACGCCGGTGATGTACCAGCCGGGGATCGTTTTTCTCTTTTCCGGCCATAAAATTGGCTATATCAATGAACGAACCTTCCGTTATGACACCAACGAATACTTACTGTTAACCGTTCCGCTACCGTTCGAATGCGAAACCTTCGCGACCCCGGAAGTGCCGCTGGCGGGAATGCGGTTGAATGTCGATATTTTGCAGTTGCAGGAGCTGCTGATGGATATCGGCGAAGATGAGCTTTTTCAGCCGTCGGTCGCCTCCAGCGGGATCAACTCGGCGGTGTTATCGGAAGAGATCCTCTGCGCGGCGGAACGCCTGTTAGACGTGATGGAGCGGCCGCTGGACGCGCGCATTCTCGGCAAACAGATTATTCGCGAGATCCTTTATCATGTCCTGATTGGCCCCTGCGGCGGCGCGCTGCTGGCGCTGGTCAGCCGACAGACGCACTTTAGTCTGATTAGCCGCGTTTTGAAGCGTATTGAAAGCCAGTACACCGAAAACCTCAGCGTCGACCAGCTGGCGGCGGAAGCGAATATGAGCGTCTCGGCGTTTCACCATAACTTTAAATCGGTTACCAGCACCTCGCCGCTGCAGTATTTGAAGACCTATCGCCTGCATAAGGCCAGAATGCTGATGATCCATGACGGTATGAAAGCCAGCGCGGCGGCAATGCGCGTCGGCTATGAAAGCGCCTCGCAGTTTAGCCGTGAGTTTAAACGCTATTTTGGTATTACGCCGGGTGAAGATGCTGCGCGTATTCGCACAATGCAGGGGATTTGATAAGGATGCGGCGCCTGTAGCCCCGGTAAGCGTTAGCGCTACCGGGGACTTTGAGACCATCCGGCGCGAGTGAATCAGGCGCTGCAGTATTTCTTCTTGATAACGACGATAACCGTACCAACGAGGCCGGTCACCAGCAGGGCGATCGGTAAAATCATCAGGCAGGTCATGACCTGGTCTTCGTGGTTTTTCACGAACGGGATCATGCTCAGCGCATAGCCAAGACCGGTGACGACACCAACCCACAGCAGGCCGCTTAGCCAGTTAAAGAACTGGAAACGACGATTCGGCAGGCCGGAAATGCCCGCCATGGTTGGCAGCAGGGTGCGGACAAACGCCAAAAAGCGCCCGGCCAGCAGCGCCAGCAGGCCGTGTTTATCAAACATGTTGGTGGCGCGCTGGTGATATTTGTGCGGCAGATGCGACAGCCAGCCTTTCACCATATTGGTATTACCCAGCCAGCGCCCCTGTAAATAGCTCAGCCAGCAGCCGAGGCTGGCGGCAGCGGTTAGGATGGCGAGAGTGGGGACAAAATCCATGACGCCTTTAGCGATTAGCGCGCCGGCGAGCAGCAACAGGCTATCGCCCGGTAAAAACGAAGCCGGCAGCAGCCCGTTTTCCAGAAACAGGGTCGCGAACATGACCAGATATACAAAACCCACAACGTGAGGGTTTGCCAATGCGGCAAAATCATGTTGCCACAGCGCGGCGACAATCTCTTGAATGACAACCATGGACTTTCCTAAGTGGTACCGTTTTTCGACTAGTGTACTCCTGAAGCGGCCCGAGCACCTTGATCCCGGGCGCAACAAAAGCGGCCGCTTTTCTGAAAGCGTCCGCTTTTGTTGCCACTTCCTGTCACTTTACACGATACGCGCGAAACCTGCCGCTAAATCCGCCAGCAGATCGTCAACATTTTCTAAACCTATGTGCAGTCGAATAAGAGTGCCGCTGAAATCCACTTCCGCCCCGGGGCGGATGGCCGCGATATGTTCCGGCTGATTGGCGAGAATCAGCGATTCGAACCCGCCCCACGAGTAGGCCATGCTGAACAGGCTGAAGTTGTCCAGATAGGCTGCCAGCTCGGCGTCGGTCAGACGTTTATTAAGGACGAAAGAGAACAGCCCGCTGCTGCCGCTGAAGTCGCGCTTCCAGAACTCGTGGCCCTTGCTGCCCGGTAGCGCCGGATGATTGACTCGCGCCACCTGCGGGTGCTGCGCCAGCCATTCGGCGACGCGCAGGCTGCTTTCATGATGCTGACGCAGGCGGACGCCAAGCGTGCGCAAGCCGCGGCTGGTCATGTAGGCGGTGTCGGCATCGACCATCTGGCCCATCAGATAGGCGTTTTCACACAATTGCTCCCAGCAGCGGGCGTTGGCCACCGCGGTGCCGATCATCCCGTCGGAGTGACCAATTAAATATTTCGTTGCCGCCTGAATAGAGATATCGATACCAAAATCGAGCGCTTTAAACAGTACCCCTGCCGCCCAGGTGTTATCGATCATGATAATGGCTTCCGGCGCGACGCGGCGCACGGCGGCGACGATGGCCGGCACATCATGCACTTCCATGGTGATCGAGCCGGGGGATTCCAGAAACACGACTTTAGTATTGGGTTGAATCAGGTTGGCGATATCCGCACCGATGAGCGGATCGAACCAGCCGGTCGTCACCCCGAGCTTCGCGAGGATCTTAGTGCAGAAGTCCTGGCTGGGCTCATAGGCGGTGTTGGTCATTAACACGTGGTCGCCCTGTTCGACGAAGGCCAGAATCGTGTTGGCGACCGCGGCCGCGCCGCAGGGGAAGAGGGCGCAGCCGGCGCCGCCTTCCAGTTCACACATGGCTTCCTGCAGCGAAAAGTGGGTCAGCGTGCCGCGGCGGCCATAAAACAGCTCGCCTTTGGCGCGATTACGGGTGGCGTGTTTTTTAGCCTCGACGGTATCGAACACCAGCGATGAGGCGCGTTGGATAACGCTATTCACCGAACCCTGAGTATATTTTTTGCGGCGCCCGGCGTTGACCAGCGCGGTATCAAGATGTTTATCAGCCATGTTATAGAAACCTGTTTTTATACGTCTGGACGTCTAAACTACCATGAATACCGGTTTGTGTACCGGGCCGCAAACGATACAGGCAAAAATTTTCCCGAAACCGGCGTCAGCCGCTTTTTTACTGCGTAAGCGCAAAGAAAATAAACGTGATTTGCTGCACAGTGTAAATACTAATGAGAACCACTATCAATTCGATGTCGTTTTGATATTATTATGCTCAGTTTTTGTGATTGACGTCCTGGAGAAACAGTGTGGGTAATAATTTGATGCAGGCGGATCTCTCCGTTTGGGGTATGTATCATCACGCCGATATTGTCGTTAAGGTTGTGATGATTGGCTTGATTCTGGCTTCAGTAGTCACCTGGGCTATTTTCTTCGGCAAGGGTGCCGAAATGTTGTCCAGCAAGCGTCGCCTCAAGCGTGAGCAGCAGCAGCTCAGCGAAGCGCGTTCTCTCGATCAGGCTAACACTATCGCGAATGGATTCCATGCTAAAAGCCTGACCACTCAGCTGATTAACGAAGCCAATAATGAGCTGGAACTGTCGGCAGGCGTGGATGACAACGAAGGCATTAAAGAACGTACCGGTTTCCGCCTTGAGCGTCGCGTGGCGCAGGTTGGCCGCTACATGGGCCGCGGAAATGGTTATCTGGCAACCATCGGCGCTATTTCCCCGTTCGTCGGTCTGTTTGGTACCGTCTGGGGCATCATGAACAGCTTTATCGGTATCGCGCAAACGCAGACGACTAACCTGGCGGTTGTCGCGCCGGGTATCGCGGAAGCGCTGCTGGCAACGGCGATTGGCCTGTTTGCCGCGATTCCGGCGGTGGTTATCTATAACGTCTTCGCCCGCATGATTGCCAGTTACAAAGCGTCTCTTGGCGATGTGGCCGCGCAGATTATGCTGCTGCAAAGCCGTGACCTTGACCTGAACGCCAGTGGTTCTCAGCCGCTGCGTCCGGCGCAGAAATTACGGGTAGGTTGATCCGCTATGGCGATGCATTTTAACGAAAACCTCGATGATAACGGCGAAATGCACGATATTAACGTCACGCCGTTTATCGACGTCATGTTGGTGCTGTTGATTATCTTCATGGTGGCGGCGCCGCTGGCCACCGTGGACGTCAAAGTCAACCTGCCAGCCTCATCCAGCCAGCCGCAGCCGCGTCCGGAAAAACCGATTTACCTGTCGGTGAAGGCGGACAAATCGATGTTCCTCGGCAACGATCCGGTGACCGAAGAGAGCGTGATTGCCTCGCTGGACGCGCTGACTCAGGGTAAGAAAGACACCACCGTGTTCTTCCGAGCCGACAAAACCGTCGACTACGAGACGATGATGAAAGTGATGGATACGCTGCATCAGGCCGGTTACCTGAAAATTGGTCTGGTGGGCGAAGAGACCGTCAAAGCGAAGTAATTTCCCCCAGGATTTCTCCCGAAAGGCCAACACAGTGTTGGCCTTTTTTATTTCCCCACCGACTGCGTATCGTTTTGATATGGGCCAGCTGCGATATAATGGCGGCCATTTTTACAAACTGACAGGACCTTATGGAACGCTTTCTGGAAAACGCTATTTATGCTTCGCGCTGGCTGCTGGCGCCGGTTTATTTCGGCCTCTCGCTGGGGCTTATCGCGCTATCGATAAAATTTTTTCAGGAGATATTCCACATCCTGCCGCATATCTTCAGCGTCAGCGAGTCGGATCTGATTCTGACGCTGCTTTCGCTGGTCGATATGACGCTGGTGGGCGGGCTGCTGGTGATGGTGATGTTTTCAGGTTATGAGAACTTCGTCTCGACGCTGGATATTAACGAAGGCAAAGAGAAGCTCAACTGGCTTGGCAAAATGGATGCGACATCGCTGAAAAACAAGGTGGCGGCGTCGATTGTGGCTATCTCTTCCATTCACCTGCTGCGGGTGTTTATGGATGCGAAGAACGTGCCGGATAATAAGCTGATGTGGTACGTCATTATCCATCTCACCTTTGTGCTGTCTGCCTTTGTGATGGGCTATCTCGATCGCCTGACTAAGGTAAAGCACTGATGTGATAACTTACCCGGCAGCTTTGCGCCGCCGGGTAAAGGCATTACGCCTGACGTTTGTCTTCGGTCTGCGTGTCGAAATCGCGGGCGTCATGGCGCTCGTGCAACTGCTCGTCGAGCGGGCCATTGGTGCGGTTAACTATCCGTCCGCGCTTCACCGCCGGGCGATTGCCCACATCCTGCGCCCAGCGCAGCACGTTAACGTAACTGCCGGCATCAAGGAATTCCGCGGCGTTATAGACGTTGCCCAGCACCACGTTGCCGTACCACGGCCAGATCGCCATATCGGCGATGGTGTACTCTTCCCCCGCCACAAAGCGGCCGCGCGCCAGCTGCTTATCCAGCACGTCTAGCTGACGTTTCGCTTCCATGGTAAAGCGGTCGATGGCGTACTCGATTTTCACCGGCGCATAGTTATAGAAGTGGCCAAAGCCGCCGCCGAGGAACGGCGCTGCGCCCTGTAGCCAGAACAGCCAGTTCAGCGTTTCGGTGCGCCCGGCCGGGTCTTTCGGCAGGAAGAAACCAAATTTTTCCGCCAGATAGAGTAGGATGCTGCCGGATTCAAATACCCGGGTCGGTGGAGTGGTGGAGTGGTCGCTCAGCGCCGGGATCTTCGAGTTCGGATTCACTTCGACAAAGCCGCTGGAAAATTGATCGCCTTCGCCGATACGAATCAGCCAGGCATCATACTCAGCGCCAGCCACGCCCAGCGCCAGCAGCTCTTCCAGCATGATAGTCACTTTCTGCCCGTTCGGCGTGCCCAGCGAATAGAGCTGCAGCGGGTGATTGCCAACGGGCAGCACTTTTTCATGCGTCGCGCCGGAAACCGGACGGTTGATATTGGCGAACGCGCCGCCGTTATTCTGTTTCCATTCCCATACTTTCGGTGGTTGGTAGTGATTGTCGGACATACTGACCTGCCTCTTTAGTAAGGTGTATAAAAAAGTCTAGCAGCTAATCTCAGGCCATAATCCGCGCGGCCCACACGCTGACGTCATCGCCGCTGCCGAGATCGGGCTGCACCAGGCCGTTGACCATAAACGTCGGCGACACATGGATGCCGTTCTGGCGGGCGTATTTACTGTGCCATTTGATTTCGTTTTGCAGCTCAGGGCGGGCAAATGCCGCCGCCAGCGACACGTGGCTATAGCGCTCAAGGCGCTCGATAATTTGCTGCGGAGTGGTATTCATATTCGGCCCGCTGCAGTGGTCGGTGAATTCAAACTCTTCACGATGATCGGCGACCGCCTGCAGGACTTTGTGCGCCTGCTCTCTGCCGTGCGGCAGGGTGGAGGCGGCCAGCACGCAGCGCACGATTACCCCGGAAAACAGATGCCACGGCTGGGACTGCAGGCGAATCTTAATCGTGACGTTCTCGGCGCCGACTTCATCCAGCAATTCATCGAGTTTGTTGAAGGCGCGAACGGAAAACGGACAGGTTGGTTCGAGGAATACTTCAAAAGTCCGCGGGCCGTGTCCCCAGACCAGCGGCTGGGCATTGAGATGCGAAGGTGCGCTCATTGTCGACTCCTGATGTAGTGATGTTTTTTTGTTATGTGTTGGCTAACAATATCACTTTTGCCAATGGACGCCGGGTTATTTTCTATAAGGGCACGTTTAGCGAATCGAATGAGTGGTATCATCTTTTCACCTCTGTCTGGTAAGTGCCTGCGGCAGGATAAGAAGAGGGAGTTTTGTTCCGCCAACTGCCCGGGCTGCATTAATTTGAGGTCAGGCTAAATGAGTAAAGGATCGACCAGTATTGACGCCCCTTTCGGCACGCTTTTAGGCTACGCGCCGGGCGGCGTGGCAATTTATTCTTCGAATTACAGTAGCTTAAATCCACAAGATTATCCGGATGACGCCGCTTTCCGCAGCTATATCGGCAATGAGTATATGGGGCATAAATGGCAGTGCGTAGAGTTCGCGCGGCGCTTTTTATTCCTCACCTACGGCTTTGTCTTTACCGATGTCGGTATGGCTTATGAAATCTTCTCGCTGCGCTTTCTGCGCGAAGTGGTGAATGACAACATTCTTCCCCTGCAGGCCTTCGCCAACGGCTCGCGTCGTCCGCCGATCGCCGGCTCGCTGCTAATCTGGCAGAAAGGCGGCGAGTTTAAACATACCGGCCACGTGGCGGTGATTACGCAACTGGTAGGGAATAAGGTCCGTATCGCCGAGCAAAACGTCATTCACGCGCCGCTGCCGCAGGGCCAGCAGTGGACCCGCGAGCTGACGCTGGAAGTGAAAGACGGCGTCTACACCATCAAAGATACCTTTACCGATACCGAAATTTTAGGCTGGATGATCCAGACCGCCGATACCGAGCACAGCCTGCCGCAGCCGGTGCTGCCGGGCGAGGAGATGAAAATCAGCGGCGCGCGGCTGCCGAATAAGGGCCAGTTCCGCGGTAACTGGCTCAATGAGAAAGACGCGCTGCAAAAGGCCTATGTTGAAGCCAACGGTCATTTCATCAATCAGGATCCCTACCAGTACTTCACCATCAGCGAGAGCGCCGAACAGGAGCTGATTAAAGCGACTAACGAACTGCACCTGATGTATCTGCACGCCACTGATAAGGTGATGAAAGATGACAACCTGCTGGCGCTGTTCGATATTCCGAAAATTCTTTGGCCGCGCCTGCGCCTCTCGTGGCAGCGCCGCCGACATCATATGATTACCGGGCGCATGGATTTCTGCATGGACGAGCGCGGGCTGAAGGTGTACGAATACAACGCCGACTCTGCCTCTTGCCATACGGAAGGTGGATTGATCCTCGAACAGTGGCTCAAACAGGGCTACCGCGGTACCGGCCATAATCCGGCGGAAAATCTGCTCGAGGAGCTGGCGGGGGCGTGGAAACACAGCCGCGCGCGGCCGTTCGTGCATATCATGCAGGATAAGGATCTTGAAGAGAACTACCATGCCCAGTTTATTCAGCGTTCGCTAACCGAGGCGGGCTTTGAGAGCAAAATTCTCTTCGGTCTTGATGAGCTGCGCTGGGATGCTGCCGGTCAGCTTATCGACGGCGATGGCCGCTTGGTTAACTGCGTGTGGAAGACCTGGGCATGGGAAACCGCCATCGAGCAGGTGCGTGAAGTCAGCGCCGATGAGTATGCGGCGGTGCCGATTCGTACCGGTCATCCGCAAAATGAGGTGCGCCTGATTGACGTCTTGCTGCGCCCTGAAGTATTGGTATTCGAACCGCTGTGGACGGTTATCCCCGGCAACAAGGCGATTCTGCCGGTGCTGTGGTCGCTGTTCCCGCATCATCGTTATCTGCTGGATACCGATTTTGTGGTCAATGACGAGCTGGCGAAAACCGGTTATGCGGTCAAACCGATCTCCGGGCGCTGCGGTAATAACATCGATCTGATAAGCCCGCACGATGAGGTATTGGATCAGACCAGCGGGCAATTTGTCGATCGCAAAAATATTTACCAGCAGCTGTGGTGTCTGCCGAAGGTTGACGGCAAGTACATCCAGGTGTGCACCTTTACGGTGGGCGGTAACTATGGCGGAACCTGCCTGCGCGGCGATGATTCGCTGGTGGTGAAGAAAGAGAGCGATATTGAGCCGTTAGTCGTACTGAAAGACAACGAGTAACGGCCGCAAACCGGGCAGCGGCTAGCATCGCTGCCCGGCACCTGCAAAGCTTCAACGTACAACTAACACAACAACAAGACAGAAAAGGAAAAGCATATGCACGATCGGCGCCTCGCCGCCCGCGCGGGTGAACTTAAGCCCTCCGCCGTCCGCGAACTTCTCAAACACAGTAAACTGCCCGGCGTTATTTCGCTTGGCGGCGGTATTCCGGCTCCGGAACTGTTTGATACCGAAGGTCTCAACCTCGCGGTGCAAAAGGTGATGAGCGAACGTTTTAATGATGCGTTCCAGTACGGCCTTACCGAAGGATATCCGCCGCTGCGCCAGGCGGTGAGCGAAATCTGCCAGTCGCGCGGCGTGGCCTGCTCGGCAAGCCAGGTGTATATCACCTCCGGTTCGCAGCAATCGCTGGATATCGTTGCCCGCACGCTGCTCGATCCGGGCGATGCGGTCGTCGTTGAACGTCCGACCTACCTTGCCGCGCTGCAGGTATTCCAGCTGGCGCAGGCGAATATCCTGAGCGTCGATACCGACGATAACGGCATGCTGGTTGAACAACTGGCCGATCTGCTGGAGACCACTAAGGTTAAAGCGGTCTATCTGGTGCCGACGTTTGGCAACCCCGGCGGTAAAACCCTCAGCGACGATCGTCGCCAGCGGCTGGTGGCGTTAGCGAAGCAACATGATTTTGTGATCATCGAAGACGATCCCTACGGCGAAATCAGCTTCACCGATAAAGTGCGGCGTCCGCTGTATCAACATGCGATCGAACAAGGCTGTGAAGATCGGGTGGTGTACACCTCCACGTTCTCCAAGATCCTCGCACCGGGAATGCGTATTGGCTGGATCGTGATGCCGGAATGGCTGGCGCACCAGGCGGTGATCGTGAAGCAGGCGGCGGATCTGCATACCAATATGCTCTCTCAGGTTATCACCGCTGAGTATCTGGGAATGAATCGCCTGAACAATCAGATCGCCCTGATCCGCGAAGACTACCGCAAGAAGTGCGTGGCGCTGGCCGAGGCACTGGAAAGCCGTCTTGGCGAGCATCTTGAGTTTAGCCGCCCGGAAGGGGGAATGTTCCTGTGGGCCCGCTTCCGCTATCCGTTCGATACCATGGCGTGGTTGAATAAGACGCTGGAAAACGGCGTGGTTTACGTACCTGGCGAAGCGTTCTACAACGATAATCCGGATACCCGCACGCTGCGTCTTTCCTATTCGACGGTTTCTGAAGCCGGTCTGCTGACCGCCGTCGAACGTCTGGCGAAATCGCTGTAATCTTTTGTCTCCGCACCGATGACCGGTGCGGAGAGCTTTAAATCGGGGGAGGGATTACTCCTGCTCGGCGATGCGATCGTCGAGCCAGATGAGCATCAGAGAAGAGAGAAAAGCGACAGCAATAGTGCCAATAAACAACAACATAAAAATTTCCTCAGGGGTTTTATTATTTTTCTAATGTAACCGGTGAGTGGCTATTTTTGTTTGCAATGGTGATTTTGGTGTCATGCTGCGCTGTTGCAAGGGTGAAAAAATCATCAGCGTCAACATCGAAATTCAGGACGATTTCCCGGTACTTTCTGGCATTAACAAGTTCTTTAGCTTCTTTCATACTACTGGCGATAATAGTAGGCATCAGTTTCATCTCAGTTTGAAAACTAGCAGGCAAAATAAAAGCTTGTTCGTATCAGATCAACATTTTTTTGCCGACGCTCTAAAAGCGCATCTCATGACGGTCTGCTGATACCCGGAACCCTGCTAAGTGGAATGCAGGTAAAAACGGAGGCCGAAGGCCTCCGCTAAAAGATAATCAAAAGCAGTAAGTAATTGACTTATAGCAGGCCAATCTCTTTAGCGGTACGGTCAACGGCACGCTTGGTTTTTTCAACCAGTTCATCGAGTTCGCTATGTCCGGCAATCAGCGCCGGCGCCATGATCATGCGCCCCAGCGTCGAGCGAATAATCACCCCTTCTTCAAAGCCGATGGTGCGACAGCGCCAGGCCAGTTCGTTCTCGTTGGCAAAGCGTTTGCGAGTGGCTTTATCTTCAGCAAACTGCAGGGCAGCCACCAGCCCGGCTCCCTGCACCTCGCCAATGAGCGGATGATTTTCAAACACTTCGCGCAGCGTTTTTTGCAGATAGGGGCCGCTATCGGTACGAACTCGGGTAACGTGGTTTTCATCGCGTAAGGCTTTCAGGTTGGCAATCGCCACCGCGGCCGCCACCGGGTGGCCGGAATAGGTCAGGCCGTGTGGGAAAACGCCGCCTTTTTCCACCAGCACTTCCGCCATGCGTTTGCTCAGTACCAGCCCGCCCATTGGTACGTAACCAGAGGTTAGCCCCTTAGCAATCGACAGCGTATCCGGTTCAAAACCAAAGTACTGATGCGCAAACCACTCGCCGGTACGGCCAAAGCCGCCAATCACCTCATCGGCGCACAGCAGCACGTCATATTGCCGGCAGATACGTTGGATTTCCGGCCAGTAGCTTTCCGGCGGGAAGATCATCCCACCCGCGCCCTGGAACGGCTCGGCGATAAAACCGGCGACGTTTTCCGCGCCCAGCTCAAGGATCTTCTCTTCCAGCTGGCGGGCGCAGCGCAGGCCGAACTCCTGTGGGGTCAGGTTGCCGCCGTGCATAAACCAGTAGGGTTCGTCGATGTGGGCAACGTCCGGGATCACGCCGCCCATTTCATGCATGAACTTCATGCCGCCGAGCCCGCTTGCCGCCAGCGTGGAGCCGTGATAGCCGTTCCAGCGGCCAATCATCACCTTTTTCTCCGGCTTACCGAGGATCTGCCAGTAGCGACGAACGGTGCGAATCAGCACTTCATTCGATTCCGAGCCGGAGTTGGTGTAGATAGCGTGGCTGTAGTGTGGCGGCAGCAGGCTGAACAGCAGCTCGGAAAGCTCAATCACCGCCGGGTGGGTCGTGTGGAAGAACATATTGTAATAGGGCAGTTTGGCAAACTGCGCCGCGGCGGCGTCCGCCAGATCCTGGCGGCTGTAGCCCAGCTGGGTACACCACAGGCCGGACATTCCATCGAGGTATTTATTCCCGTCGTTGTCCCACAGGTATAGTCCTTCGCCGCGTACCATGACGCGCGCCCCTTCGGCGTTCAGCGCTTTTTGATCCAGGAAGGCATGAATATGGTGAGCCGCATCTGAATGTTGGTAATCGGACGTCGAACGGTTCTGATTGCTTGGATTAGTCATTTCGTCTCTCCTGTCTGCTGAAACTGAAACCAGGTGGTTTTGAGGCTGGTGAATTTATCAAAGGCGTGCAGCGACAGATCGCGGCCAAAGCCCGACTGTTTGTTGCCGCCAAAGGGAACGGTGACGTCCAGCGCATCGACGGTATTTACCGAGATCGTTCCGGCGGTCAGCTGCGCGGCGACGCGATGGGCGCGGTGCAGATTGTCGGTCCATAGCGAGGCGGCCAGCGCATAGATATGGTTATTCGCCAGATGAACCGCCTCCTGCTCGCTATCGAAGGCGCAAACGGCCAGCACCGGGCCGAAGATCTCCTCTTTCCACAGCGCCATCTCTTCGTTCACGTTGGTCAGCAGCGTTGGCTGAACGTAGTTGGCGACGCCGTCTATTTCCACCGTACGGCCGCCGGTAAGCAGCGTTGCGCCCTCGTCTTGCGCGCGGCGGATAGCCGCCATCACTTTTTCGGCATGCGCGGCGCTGACCATCGCTCCCATGCGGGTTTGCGGCTCGAGCGGATGCGCCGGAGCCCAGGCCTGCATTCTTTCCTGTAGTTTGGCAATGAAGGCCGCGTAAATCGGGCGCTCAACCAGCAGGCGAGAGTTGGCAGAGCAGACTTCGCCCTGATTAAAACAAATACCGAAAGCTGCTTTTTCAGCGGCCAGGTCGAGATCCTGGCAGTCGGCGAAGATGATATTGGCGCTCTTGCCGCCGCACTCCAGCCATACTTGTTTCAGATTGGACTGGGCCGAATAGGCCATAAAGGCTTTGCCGACGGCGGTTGAGCCGGTGAAGGCGATGACATCGATATCGTGATGCAGTCCCAGCGCGCTCCCGGTTTCGGTTCCCAGCCCGGTCACCACGTTAAGCACGCCTGGCGGAATACCGGCCTCCAGCGCCAGTTCGCCCAGACGCAGGGCGCTAAACGGCGAGTTTTCCGAGGGCTTGAGGATTACGCTATTGCCGGCGGCCAGCGCCGGACCCAACTTCCAGGAGGCGAGGTCGAGCGGGAAATTCCACGGCACGATGGTGGCAACCACGCCGATGGGCTGGCGGGTAATGGTCGCCAGCGCGCCGGGCCTGGCGGGAGCCACCTCATCGTAGATTTTATCCACGCTTTCTGCATACCAGCTGAGGATGTGCGCGGCGCCGGGTACATCAATGTTCAGCGCATCGTTGACCGGTTTCCCCATGCTGACGCTCTCCAGCAGCGCCAGCTCTTCGCGATGTTGAAGGATCAGCGCCGAGAGGCGCAGCAGCGCGCGTTTACGCTCCTGCGGCGCCAGCCCCGACCAGACGCCGGAAGTAAACGCGCGGCGCGCGGAGGCGACGGCAATATCGATATCTTCCGCCTGCAGCGAGGTGACTTCCGCCAGCAGCGTATTGCTGGCTGGATTAATGGCGGGGCAGACTTTACGGCTTTTCGCGACGTACGGTTGACCATCGATAATGGCGTGGCTGATAAAGCGCTGCTCCTGCAGCCTGCGCTGCCAAAAGTTTCTATCAGACATGAACCTTCTCCTTCGCATGTTGCGTAATTGTTATTTATTTGTTTCTTTGAGTTCATGATGCAGGAGGCCAATGCGGCGAGAAAGGACTAAAAATTGAGGCTACCTCTATAAAAATCGTTGTTAGTCAGGATTGGCGATTTTCTGTGATCGAGGACGGGAGGTCGTGCGTTGTGATGGCGTTCAAAAATCGGGGAGGTGCAATTTTTCAATAAGCTGTAATGCAAA
Source organism: Klebsiella sp. CN_Kp091 (assembly GCF_040065095.1). Classification (NCBI taxonomy): domain Bacteria; kingdom Pseudomonadati; phylum Pseudomonadota; class Gammaproteobacteria; order Enterobacterales; family Enterobacteriaceae; genus Klebsiella; species Klebsiella sp. CN_Kp091. Next base: position 144,997 of record NZ_JBEAIO010000004.1, read on the forward strand.
GAGTTTTTATTTGCGGTCCGTTTTCTATAACGAAGGGGCCCGGTGGGCTTTGGCAATATTAAATATTCTCAAATAAAAATATTGAGAACATAAATACTAATTAAGGCAAAATGAATAACGATGAAACGTTCGACCTCACCAGCGCGTTTTAGTGAGCGTAAGCATAATTAATACGTTGTAATATAAGGTAGTTATATGCCTTGTTTTTTCTCATCCTGCTTATACTGGCCGAAGTATTATCCTCCGGCGCTCGCAGTTTTCTCGCCAGGCGTCTGTTAATTTTCTGTAAAAATCTGATCGCTGTCGGATTGTTGATCTTTTTCACGGCAGAGGGTTGCAGGCCAGGGTATTCATCGTTTAAAGCTAACCAGCCTGCCTCCTTGATGATAAAAAAATAAGGTATCACATGCCCCATTTCACCCTGAAACAGCTCAAATACTTTGTTGCCGTCGTCGAGGCGGAAAGTATTGCTGAAGCCTCACGCCAGCTGCATATCGCGCAGCCGTCAATTTCCATTGCCGTGAAGACGCTGGAAGATATGTTTGAGCAGCAGTTTTTTATTCGCCACCACGCCCAGGGGGTATCAATGACTCCGAGCGGGCAGCGTTTTTATGAAAAAGCCAAAGAACTGCTGCGGCTCTCTTATCAATTCGAGCAAAACTCGAAGGCCGATAATGAGCTGGTCTCCGGGATTATTTCCATCGGCTGTTTCGAGACCGCCGCGCCGCTGTATATGCCATCGTTGATGGCCGGGTTTAAGAAAATTTATCCGGAAATCACCATTAAAATTTACGACGGCGAGCAGCACGAGATTGCTCACGGCCTGCACCGCGGGCGTTTTGATTTGGCTTTTCTCTATGACCTCGAACTGGATACCTCGATTTATACCGAGAGCCTCAACGCGCCGCAGAAGCCCTATGCGTTGTTACCGGCGGACCATCCGCTGGCCCAGCGGCACGCCGTGCGGCTGTCGGAGCTGAGCAATCTGCCAATGATCCTGTTGGATGTGGTGCCGAGCAAAAACTACTTCATCAGCATTTTCAAAGATAAGGGCTACAACCCGCAGGTGGCCTACAGTTCGCCGTCGATTGAGATGGTGCGCTGCATGGTCGGCCAAGGGCTGGGCTTCTCGGTGCTGGTAACGCGTCCGGTGAATGACATGACCTATGACGGCCAGCAGGTTCGCTGTGTGGAAATTCAAGATGAGATGGCGAATTCGGCGCTGGTAATGGCGCACCTGCGCAGTAGTGAACCGACTAAACCCACCAAACTGTTTATGGAATATTGCCGCAATGCGGTGTTGAGCCCGCCGCAGCAAGAAGTGAAAGTCGCCTGAATGAGCAAATTTACCCGCGATTAGCGCGGGTAAATATATTCATGCGGTATTTTCTACGTTTTATTGCTTATAAAAAAACGAGGCTCTGACGATATTTTCATGAGCCTCGAAAGCCATTGTTATTTTTCCTTTCAAAATCCCGTTCCTGAAAAATAAATACTGCGTATTCGCGTGGCGGAAATGGCCTGAAGGCAGGGGGAGACCGCTGCATCATTATTTTATTCTCAGGTACTAAATTTATAATAATTTACCTGTGTATAACGGTTTATTAACCTCGGTCATGAGCAGAACATCATCCGAAGGACACATATATGACCGTAGAAAAAATACAAATCGAGACGCTGGTTGTTGGCGGGGGGCAGGCCGGGATCGCTATGAGCGAGCACCTGAGCAAACAGGGTATTTCGCATCTGGTCGTGGAAAAGAATCGCATTGCCGAAGCATGGCGTACCGGCCGCTGGGATTCGCTGGTGGCGAACGGCCCGGCGTGGCATGACCGTTTTCCGGGCATGGAGTTTAAAGGCGGCGACCCCGATGCCTTTATTGCCAAGGATGATGTTGCGCAATACTTTGTCGATTATGTGCGCGAGTTTAATCTTCCGGTCCGTACCGGCGTGGAAGTCAAAAGTGCGGTGCGTAACCACGGTCGTCCGGGGTTTACCATTGAAACCACCGACGGCGTGATTGAAGCGCTGAATATTGTCGCGGCGACCGGGCCGTTCCAGAAGCCGGTTATTCCGCCGATCGCCCCGCGCGACAGCGCCATCCATCAAATTCATTCGGCGAAATATTACAACCCGCAGCAACTGCCGGAAGGTGCGGTGCTGGTGGTGGGCGCGGGCTCGTCCGGCGTGCAAATCGCCGATGAACTGCAGCGCGCGGGCCGCAAGGTTTATCTGTCGGTCGGCGCCCATGACCGCCCGCCGCGCGCCTATCGTAACCGGGACTTCTGCTGGTGGCTGGGGGTATTAGGCCTGTGGGATGCGCCGGCCAGCGAACCCGGTAAAGAGCACGTTACCATCGCGGTTAGCGGCGCGCACGGCGGCCACACGGTTGATTTCCGCGAGCTGGCGCATCGCGGTATCACGTTGGTTGGTCTCACCGAATCCTTCGCTGGGGGCACCGTCTCCTTTAAAAATAATCTCGTCGAAAATATTCGTCTCGGCGATGAAAACTACCTGGCGCTGCTGGATGCCGCCGATGCTTACATCGCCGCCAATGGCCTGGATTTACCGGAAGAGCCCGCCGCACGGCAATTCTTAGCGGACCCGGACTGCATGACGTCGCCGATCCTGTCGCTCGATCTGGCGCAGGCGGGGATTAACACCATTATCTGGGCCACCGGCTATGCGGTGGACTACAGTTGGCTCAACGTCAACGCTTTCAACGAACAGGGCCGTCCTCAGCATCAGCGCGGCGTCTCCAGCGAACCGGGAGTCTACTTCCTCGGCCTGCCGTGGTTATCGCGCCGGGGATCAACCTTTATCTGGGGCGTCTGGCACGACGCGAAGCATATCGCCGACCATATCGCTACCCGCCGTAAATATAGCCAGTACAAAGACGCCAGTCAGCGTTAATCATGACTTACTGAACAGGATAACCATTATGCCGACCCATACTCGTATTCGGATGTTCAATACCAAAGAGACTTACCCTAATCAGACGCTGGACAATGATTTATGTCAGGCGGTGCGCGCCGGTAATACCGTCTACGTTCGCGGCCAGGTAGGGACGGATTTTGCCGGCAATCTGGTGGGCCTTGGCGACCCTAGAGCGCAGGCGGAACAGGCGATGAAAAACGTCAAACAGCTACTGGAAGAGGCGGGTAGCGATCTGTCGCATATCGTCAAAACCACCACCTATATTATCGATCCGCGCTATCGCGAACCGGTCTATCAGGAGGTAGGAAAATGGCTAAAAGGCGTGTTCCCGATCTCCACCGGGCTGGTGATTTCCGCGCTGGCGCAGCCGCAGTGGCTAATGGAAATCGATGTTATCGCCGTCATCCCTGATGACGTGGCGAAATAAGGAGGCAGAATGACATTTTCGATTGCCGCACGCTGCCCGGAAAGCGGGCAGTTTGGTATCGCGATCAGCTCTTCAAGCATTGCCGTCGGCGCCCGCTGCCCGTGGCTGCAGGCGGGGGTAGGGGCGGTATCGAGCCAGAACATTACCTTACCGGCGCTGGGGCAACTCACTCTGGCGCAGATGGAGCAGGGGCTGACGGCGGAGAAAGCGATGCGCCGGGCGCTGGCGGAAGATGATTTTAGCCGCTATCGGCAGATTATCGCCATCGACGCCAGCGGCCAGACCGCGTGGTTCAGCGGCGATAAAACGCTGGGGACCTGGCATGTTGTGCAGGGCGATAACTGTATCGCCGGCGGTAATATGCTGGCATCTGAAGCGGTGATTGCCGCGATGGCGGCAACGTTTTCGCAAACCGAAGGCGAGCTGGCGACGCGACTGGTTGCCGCGCTGCAGGCCGGTGTAGCAGAGGGCGGCGAGGCCGGGCCGGTCCATTCGGCGGCGGTAAAGGTGGTGGATGATTACTCCTGGCCGCTGGTGGATCTGCGCGTTGACTGGAGTGAAACGGACCCGATTGGCGAGCTGGCGGCGTTGTGGCAGGCCTATGAACCGCAAATGCAGGCTTACGTGACGCGCGCTCTCGATCCGCGGGAGGCTCCCAGTTACGGAGTACCCGGCGATGAATAGTCGATTACAGGATATTCTGGCGCGGCTGCTGGCGTTTGACACCACCAGCCGCGAATCGAACCTGGCGATGATCGACGATATCGCCGAATATCTCCACGGCTTCGCAATCGAAACGCAGCGCTTTTATGATGCGGAAGGGAGAAAAGCTAATCTCTATGCACGACTGGGCCCTGCGGGGCCCGGCGGCGTTATGCTCTCCGGCCACACCGACGTGGTGCCGGTTGACGGCCAGCCATGGACGGTTCCCCCTTTTGCCCTCACGCAACGCGATGGCCGCTGCTACGGCCGCGGTAGCGCCGATATGAAAGGCTTCCTCGCCTGTGTACTGGCCGCCATTCCTGATTTTCTCGCCCAACCGCTACGCATGCCGCTGCACTTGGCTTTTTCCTACGATGAAGAGGTGGGATGTCTTGGCGTACGCAGCCTGGTCGCCCATCTGCAGGCGTCGACAGAGAAACCGGCGATGTGCATTATCGGCGAGCCGACGGAGATGCGCCCGGTCTATGGTCACAAGGGGAAGCTGGCGATGCGCTGCGATGTTCACGGCCACGCTTGCCACTCCGCTTATGCGCCTGATGGCGTGAATGCGATTGCCTGGGCGGCAAAGCTGATTGGCCGCCTGGACGAGCTGGGCGAGCAGCTTGCGCTTCGCAAGGATTCGCGTTTCGATCCGCCTTTCAGCACCCTGCAGGTGGGGGTGATTAAGGGCGGCGCGGCGTTGAATATTGTACCGCAGCACTGTCAGTTCGATTTTGAAATTCGCCATTTACCGGATGTGTCGGTCGATGATGCGCTGGCCTCGCTGCAGGCGTATGCCGAAGGCGAGTTGTTGCCAAAAATGCGCGCGAAGGCGGCGGGATCGGCTATTAGCTTTCAACCGCTCAGCCAGTATCCCGGCCTGCTGAGCGACCCGCAGTCGGCGTTCGCCGGCTGGCTGGCGCAGTGGGCCGAATGCGAGGATTTTTCAACGGTTGCTTTTGGCACCGAAGGCGGATTGTTTGATGAGGCCGGCGTGGCCACGCTTGTTTGTGGTCCGGGGAGTATGGAGCAGGGGCATAAGGCGGATGAATTTGTTAGCGAGGCGCAGTTGGAAAAGTGCGCGCAGATGTTGAAAAACCTCTGCCGCTGGATGTCAGCTTAAACGCCGGCGCGCCGCAAAGGCGGCGCGCTTTCTTGTGGGCTTTAAATCTTCTCTTTAGCAAAAGCCATGCTTTTAACACTCTTCGCTTTCGAGAAATAATAATAGACCGGTGAGACCACCAATAAACCTATAATCCAGGAGAGATCTGCGCCGCCGAAGGAGAGGGCGATTGGCCCGGTATAAATTGAGGTCGACATAAACGGTACTTCGACCAGAATACCGAGGATATAGCAGGATATCGCCGTTGCATTAAAGTAACCGTAAATACCGCCATCGCGTTTAAAGAACGATTCAACGTGATATTCGCCGTGGGCCACTAAATAATAATCGACCAGATTAATCGCCGTCCACGGCACCAGCACATACAACAGCACGGTAATAAAGTTGGTGTAGATTAGCAGGAAATTTTCCTGGCCATAGATAGCGAGGAATATCTCCAGCAGCATGGTCAAAATAGCGGTGATAATGCGTGCCCGCGCCATCGGCGACCAGCCGTCGATAAAGGTCTGGCCGAGCGTCAGGGTACAGAGTACGCCGCAGTACAGCATCATCGAGTTGGTGGCGGCGATCCCCAGCGCCAGTACGATAATCACTATCGCCCCCATGCTGCCGGTAAGATCCATAATCCCTTGAATAATATCGTCATTACCGATACAAATCGCCACCAGTACCCCGAGCACCATCGGCAAATAGGAGCCGAGAATGCAGCCAAAATAGCTGGCGTAAAAGACGCTTTTATCGTTGGTGCTGTAGGGCATATAGCGAGAATAATCAGAGACATACGGCGCATAGGCCAGCTGCCAGAGCGCGGCGATAGAGACGGCGCCGAGAAAACCGACGATGTTGAAGCCGCCGCGGTCGACAAAATCGCCCGGCAGGCCATGGATGAAGACTATCCACACGAAGGTTGCCGCCAGTACGATGCCGGAAATCCACGACATGATCCGCGCGTAGGAGTGGATGATCTTATAGCCAAAGATGGTGGCGAACAGGCTTAGCGCGCCGACCACGATAATCCCGATGTCCGAGTTCATCGGCTGATAAATCGCGTGCATCGACTGCCCGCCGAGCACCAGACTGGAGGCGGTAAAGCCGATATACATCAGTACGACGATGGAGACCACCAGTACCGAACCATAGGAGCCAAATTGCCCCTTGGTCTGGACCATTTGCGGCACCCCGAGTTTTGGACCCTGCGCCGAATGCAGCGCCATAAAGAGCCCGCCGACCAGGCTGCCGATAAATAGCGCAATCACTGACCATAAAAAGGAAAGGTGGAAAATCGTCACCGACATCGCGCCAGTGATGACCGTTAACAGCATAATATTGGAGCCAAACCAAATGGTAAAAAGATCGCCTGGCTTGCCGTGACGCATATTTAAGGGGATAGGTCTGATGGTATTACTTTCAAGATTCTCGACATTAACAGATTGATGTTTTGTCATGGTGCTCTCTCATTATTTTGGTCTTCATCAGCGTAAGAGTGATATTTCAATGAGGAGTACAGCTAATCTACTCATCACAACATTTCATTCACCATTTTTACAACTCCGTATCATTTGCGAAATGACAAAAAATATCGGTGCTGGATATAAAAAAAATGCTTTACCCGGCGCTGGAAAAACGCTGCATTTGTGCGTTTAGTTTTTTTTAGAGTTTTATGCTTCGTGCTTAATTTTTTACTGGCAAACCCGCTGATGGTTTTTTATCAGGCAGATAAAACTCTGCTATATTGCGAAGGGATTAGAATGATGAACCGTAGGGAGAAATAACAATTCCCTGTTTTTATTATGGTCTAATGAGATAGATGTTTGACCCCATAAAATAATGGGGAAATAAAATAATTAGCTGATACATCATGACATTAGAATTGTCGTATTGAGTAACCTAAAGTCATACAAATAATAGGGGAAAGGGCGTTATGCGAGGCGCTTCACAATAACCAACAGATAATCAATATAAGGGCAGGAATGCGACATCCTGCCCGAAAATAATTAATAACCGACTTTATAAACCCGCCCGCTTTGGATCCCTTCGACGCTGCGGCGGTAGGCCTGCGCCACCGCTGCGGCCGATACGCTGGAGAAACCGGGGAAAAAGCCGTCATAGGCTTCGACGGATTCACTGAGCACGGTGGGGCTTATCAGGTTAATGCGGATCCCGCGCGGTAATTCACAGGCGGCGGCGCGAACGAAGCCGGCCAGTCCGGCGTTAACGGTGGTGGCATTCACCCCTTGAGCGATGGGTTCATCGGCGACGATGCCGCTGATAAGGGTGATGGAACCGCCATCGTTAAGATAATGCTGGCCGGTGAGGGCGAGGCGAATCTGCCCCAGCAGTTTATCCTGCAGCCCTTGGTCAAAATCGCGGTCGGTCATCGTGCTTAGCGGGCCAAAGTACAAACTACCGGTTGCTGAGACGATGGCATCGACCGGGCCAATTTTCTCGAACAGCGCCTGCACGCTGTGCTGCGAGGTGATATCAACCTGCTCGTCGCCGTGGGTCCTGCCAACGCGGATAACCTCATGTTGGCGGCTCAGTTCTTCCGCAACCGCGCGGCCAACGGTACCGCTGGCGCCAATAACGATAATTTTCATCGCAAACTCCTCAGTGAAGTGAGCCTCTATTCTTTAATTAATCGATTGTCGGATAAACTGGCTAAAAGTTAGATGATTACTAACCAGGAGTTTGTAATATGGACAAACTGCGTGGAATGGAGACGTTTGTCGCGGTGGTGGAGTGCGGTAGCTTCACCGGCGCGGCGGCGCGTCTCGAAATATCGGCGGTGATGGTCGGCAAATATATCGCCTTACTTGAAGGCCAGCTCGGCACCCGCCTGCTGGAGCGAAATACCCGCCGGCAAAGCCTGACCGATGCCGGGCGAGTCTATTTTGACGAGGCGCGGCGGGTACTGGAGCAGGTGGCGAATGCCGAACGTTCAGTTGAACGGCTACGGCTGGCCCCTGCCGGTACGCTACGGGTGAGCGCGCCGGTTTCTTTCGGCGCCAGCATTATCGCGCCGCTGACCGCCTCCTTTCTGCAGGCCTGGCCGGAGGTACGCGTCGAGCTTGATTTGACGAACCGCATGGTGGACCTGGTAGATGAGGGAATCGATCTGGCGATTCGCATCGGCGACATCCAGCGTACCGATCTGGTGGCGAAATATCTCGCTCCCTATCGTATGGCGATCTGCGCGGCGCCGGATTATCTGGCGCGCCACGGCACCCCGCAAACCCCCGCTGATTTAGCCGGGCATCAGTGTCTTTCGCATACGGTGTGGACCGCGCGCAACGAGTGGCGGCTGCCGGGCGCTGCGGAAGAGGTGCGCTGGAAGCGCGACGCGGTGCTGCGCTGCAACGATGGCTACGCGCTGCGTATGGCGGCGGTGGCCGGCGCCGGGCTGTTATTGCAGCCGGAAGTGCTGCTGGCGGAAGACTTAGCCAATGGCCGACTGGTGCGTATTTTGCAAAATTACACCCCGGAACCGAGGCCGATACACCTGCTGTGGCGCCAGGATCTGCGCCCGTTACCAAAACTTACCCGTTTCGTCGAGCATTTGTTAAAGGAAGTGAACGGTATTTATAAGCTATGATTATCGTGTCTGATGAAAGCATTCATCGTGAAACAGTAATGGAGGTATGGATAGATGGGATTATTAAGTTTTGTGAAAGAAGCGGGCGAGAAGATCTGGGATGCCGTCTCCGGCTCCAGCAAGGAAGATCAGGCTGACAAGCTGAAAAAACATATTGATAGTCTTAACCTGCCTGGTGCCGAAAAGGTCAATATTGCCGTAGCGGACGATGGTACCGCGACGGTAACGGGCGACGTCGGTTCACAGGAAGATAAGGAAAAAATTCTGGTGGCGGTAGGTAACGTAACCGGGATTGGCCAGGTCAACGATAGCGTTACTGTGACGCAGAGCGGAGCGGAAAGTCGTTACTATACGGTTAAATCCGGTGATACCCTCAGCGCCATCTCGAAAGCGATGTATGGCTCCGCCAATGACTATCAGCGTATTTTTGAAGCCAATAAACCGATGCTGAAGCATCCCGATAAGATCTATCCGGGGCAGGTGCTGATTATCCCGGCGAAGTAAGCCGTGAATCAGGGATTAATAGCAACGTTTTGATGGAGTCTGTAATGGGATTATTAGATCAAATCGGCGGCGTGCTTGGCGGGCAGGCTGGCAAGGCTGAACAACTTCAGGCGATCATGGCCTGGATTGAACAGCAGGGCGGTATCCAGGGGATTCTGGAAAAATTCCGCAGCGGCGGCTTAGGTGAAATCGTCGAGTCCTGGCTTAGTCAGCAGAGTAATATGTCGGTGAACAGCGATCAGATTACCTCGGTGTTCGGCTCGCCTGCGCTGCAGGATCTCGGCGCCAAACTGGGCGTTGATTCGCAAACTGCCTCATCGCTGATTGCGGAATACCTGCCAAAAATCGTCGATGGCCTGTCGCCGCAGGGCGAAGCGCCGGCCCAGGGCGACCTGGTCTCCGCAGGGCTTAATCTACTGAAAGGTAAGTTTTTTAGTTAAGCGCTTGCCGTTTGAGTTTTAACTTATCACATAATACGGGCCTGAATAACGGCCCGTATTTTATTATCAGCCATAAATTCATCTCATCACGATTATTTATTCTGGATGACTAATTGACAACTTACCGCTGCGTTGAAAATATCATTATTTAATCTTACCGGAACGGTTATGATAAATTTTTATGATATTTATCGGCGTCCTGCCGGGCTAATTAGTTTTTTTATTTCCTGTAGCCATAAACAAAGTAATTTACCCTTTCGCAAAATAATGCGCATTATCTCCAAAACATAAAAACACCTGCACATCACAACCATTATTAATGGTTTCTGACTTTGGAGAATGCTATGCCGACCAAAGAATCATCGCCGCCGCTTATTGAGAAGCACACTATTGGCTATATTCCGCCAGAAGATCGCCACGGTAAAACCCGCGATCTCTTTACCCTGTGGTTTGGCGGCAACATCGCGCCGCTACCGATCGTTACTGGCGCCTTGGGGGTACAGATCTTTCACCTGAATCTGCTGTGGGGGATCGCTGCGATTTTAGTCGGCCATCTGGTCGGCGGGGCGCTGATGGCGCTGCACTCGGCGCAGGGGCCGCAGATGGGGATCCCGCAGATGATCCAGAGCCGCGCGCAGTTTGGATCTTTTGGTTCGCTGCTGGTGGTGGCGATCGCCGGGGTGATGTACGTCGGCTTCTTTGCCTCGAACATCGTGCTGGCCGGGCAGTCGCTGCACGGCATCGCCCCCGCGGTTCCGCTACCGGTGGGGATTGTGATCGGCGCGGTGGGATCCTGCGTGATTGGCATTATCGGCTACCGATGTATTCATATTCTCAACCGAATCGGCACCTGGGTGCTGGGTATCGGCATTATGGTCGGCTTTGGCTACATCTTCACTCATCTGCATACCGCCGATTTCTTAACCCGCGGCGGCTTTTCCTTCTCGGGCTGGCTGGCCACCGTGTCGCTGGCGGCGCTGTGGCAGATTGCCTTCGCCCCGTATGTTTCTGATTATTCGCGATACCTGCCGGCGGATGTGCCCGTCGCCGCGACGTTCTGGACCACTTACCTTGGCTCGACGCTCGGTTCCAGCCTGTCGTTTATTTTCGGCGCGGTAGCGGTGCTGGCGACGCCGGTGGGGCTGGAAACCATGGATGCGGTAAAGCTGGCGACCGGTGCGATAGGCCCGTTGATGCTGGTGCTGTTCCTGCTGAGCGTCATCAGCCATAACGCGCTTAATCTGTATGGCGCGGTGATGTCGGTGATAACCCTGGTGCAAACCTTTCTGTGGCGCTGGATCCCCGGCAGCCGCAGCCGCGCGCTGCTGTCGGTCATCGTGCTTATTTGCTGCGTGGCGGCGGCGATCTTCGCCTCGGCGGACTTTATCAGCCACTTTATCGATCTGGTCCTGGCCCTGCTGGTGGTGCTGGTGCCGTGGACCGCGATTAACCTGATCGATTTCTACGCCATTCACAAGGGCAACTACGATATTAACTCGATATTTCAGGTGGATGGCGGTATCTATGGCCGTTACAACCCGCACGCGCTGCTGGCCTACGCCATCGGCATCCTGGTGCAGATCCCGTTTATGAATACCCCGCTATACGTTGGCCCGGTCTCGGCGTGGTTTAACGGCGCCGATCTCTCCTGGCTGGTCGGCCTGCTGGTGACCTCGCCGCTGTACTATTGGCTGGCGAGCCGCGATAGCGCCTGGCGTCGCCGTCAGGTTGGCCTCAAGCAGGCGATGGATTAAGTTATAAAGCGGAGCGCCGCTGGCTGGCCTTACGGTACTGCAGCGGCGTCTGGCGCATCATCTTTTTAAAACAGGTAATGAAGTAGGTCACCTCGCCAAATCCCACCGCTAATGCGATGGCATCAATGCTCTCATCGCTATTACGTAGCAGATCGCAACTGCGTTTTATTCGCCGGGTGAGCAAATATTCATGGATATTGCCGCCGGTCTGCTGACGAAAAACCCGCGAGGTGTAGCTGCGCGAAAGTCCGAGGTCGCAAGCCAGCTGGTCAAGAGAAAACTTGCTGGCATAGTGGGCTTCGATCCAGTTCATAATCCGCGAGGCGACGGTCTGCTGGCGCGGCGGGTAGCGTTGCGGCTGCTCGGGTAGAAACGTCATCAGCTGCATCATCAAAAACGCCACCTCGCAGGCGGTGGTCTGCTCGTTATCCTCCAGACGCTGAAACTGTTCAAGGATCCTTTCGATAAATGCCGCGTGCTCGCTGAGGTCGTAAATTTGCGCCGGCAGATTGCTGGCGGCCAGCGCTGCGAACTGGGCCTGATGGCGCGGGAAAGCGCTGAGCGCGCTCTCAACGACCGACTGCTCAATGTGCATGGTGGTGCGGTGATAAGGATTTTTATCGCTATGATCGACCTGCACTTTGTGCAAACGGAAGGGCGGGAAGATAAATAATCGCCCAGGACGGGCGGTGTAGTGCTGGTTATCCACCACCACGATGCCGTAGCCGCTGGAAATATAAAGCAATTCAACGCATTGATGCCAGTGGTAGTAAAGCACGCTGGTGGTATACATGCGATTAAACGAAATGGCCTGCCGATCGAGCGTAATACGTTCCAGCAGTTGCGCTTCACCCATTTTGCCTCCAGGACAACAGATTTAAATTTTTACGCCATCATTTGCAATTTATCCTCCGCGCGGTCGACAAAATCCAGCAAAAATGAAATGGCGGTTTAATTTTGTGAGTCCGCTCACTCAGCGCCGGGAATAAAAGCGGTTACTCTTCATCCAGACGTCGCACACGTGGCTTGATAAAAGCCTAATAACAATAACTTACCTCTATCCTCGTGTTATACGGGAGGACCCTGTGCAACCTGAAAACATTCATCTGGATAACCCACTGACAAGCCGGGAAGAGGTGCTACGGCTGGTCAATGAAATGCTGAACGCGGTGGCGCCTTATTTTAAAAACGACGCCAGCCGCATTGATTTAGCGAACTTCACCGCTCACTACGGCCAGCAGGTCGCGAGCATGGAAACCTTTTCCCGCCTGCTGTGGGGCGTAACGCCGCTGTTGGCTGGCGGCAGCGAGCCGCAGCATTTCTCCTTCTATTTACAGGCGATAAAAAACGGCACCAATCCGCAGCATGCCGATTACTGGGGCGAAGTCGCGCCTTACGATCAACGCATTGTCGAGATGGCGGCTTACGGACTATTGCTGGCGTTGGCGGGAAAAACCGTACTGGCGCACTTCAACGCTGTGGAAAAAGAGAATTTATGGCGCTGGTTAAAGCAGTGCGAGACCCAGGATATCCCGGATAATAACTGGCACTTCTTTCCGATTCTGGTGCAGGTTGGCTTTCATTATTGCGGTATGCCGACCAATCCGCAGGCGCGGGAAGATCATTTCACCGCCATGGAACGTTACTACCTCGGCGATGGCTGGTACTCGGATGGCCCGGGCCGACCGCGCGACTACTACATCTCGATGGGTTTCCATTTCTATGGCCTGATTTACGCGAAGCTGATGGCCGATGTCGATCCGCGACGTTGTGCGGAACTGCGTCAGCGGGCCGCGCGTTTCTCCTCTGACTTCATCCATTTCTTTGCCGATGACGGCGCGGCGATCCCGTTCGGCCGTAGTCTGACCTATCGCTTTGCCGAAGCGGCGTTCTGGAGCGCGGCGGCCTTCGCCGGGCTGGAAGTCTTTTCGCCGGGCGTGATGAAAGGCATCGTGTTGCGCCACCTGCGCTGGTGGCTGAAGCAGCCGATGTTCGACCGCGACGGCGTACTGAGCGTTGGCTACAGCTACCCGAACCTGGCGATGGCGGAAGATTACAACGCGCCGGGTTCACCGTACTGGGGGCTGAAAACCATGCTGGTGCTGGCGTTAGGCGAGGGCGACGCCTTCTGGCAGGCGGCTGAGTTGCCTCTGCCGCCGCTGCCCGCGCAGCACACAATAGCTCATGCGGATCAGGTGCTGGTACATCAGGCCGATCACCTGTGGATGCTAACTTCCGGCCAGCTGGAGCTGAACAACTTCGTTAATACCGAGGCGAAATACTGCAAATTTGCCTACTCCACCCGCTTTGGTTTCACCATTGAGCGGGGGCGCTACGGGTTGAACCATGCCGCCCCCGATTCGATGCTGCTGCTGGCCGAAAAGGATAACTACTGGCGCGGCCGCCGCGAATGCCAGCAGGTGGTCACCGCTGATGGCACTATTTACAGCCGCTGGCTGCCGTGGCGCGACGTGGTGATTGATAGCTGGCTACTGGCGCTGGGCGACTGGCAGCTGCGCGTCCATCGCATAACTACCCACCGCGCGCTGGATTGCGCGGAAGGCGGCTTTAGCCTGGCGAACCGTCCGCTGCCGCAGGCGCAAGAGAGTGACGGCGCCTGCTGCTTACGCAACGCCCGCGATATCTCGGCAATTTTCTGTTTACATCCGCACACCCGCCGTGGCGAGACGGTACTGACGCCGCCGAACAGCAATCTGTTGTTCGCCGAACGCGCGGCGGTGCCGGTGCTGCGCGGCGAGCTTGATGCGGGGACGCATTGCCTGGTAAGCGCGGTATGGGCGGGGAATGCCGCTGACTTCGAACCGCAACACTGCCCACAGGCCTTCATTAGCGATGACGCGGTACGCTTCGTGACGGCACGACAAGAAACGACGCTCGTTCTGGCCCCGGAGGCATCGCTATGAGCACATCATCGTCCGTACGCGCCGCGCAGTACAAAATGAGTACCTTTATTTTTCTCTATTTTTTCACCTGGTCATCCAGCTTTGGCCTGTACGCGCTGTGGCTGAGCCAGAAGGTAGGTCTCGATAGCATTACCATCGGCAGCGTGTTCGCCATTAATGGCGTTTTCGCGGTGGTCCTGAAACCGGTGTACGGCTACATCATGGACAAAATCGGCATGAGTAAGTGGCTGCTCTATTTTGTCTGCGCCATTTCCGCGCTGATGGCGCCGTTCTTCGCGCTGGTGTACCAGCCGCTGCTGCAAAGCCACGCGACGCTGGGGATTATCATCGGCGCGCTGTATTTGAGCCTTGGCTGGTACGCCGGGGTGGCGGCTTCCGAATCTTATGCCGACCGCTTTAGCCGCCTGTACGGACTGGAGTTCGGCCGCATCAGAATGTGGGGTTCGCTGGGCTGGGCGATGGCGGCTTCGGTCTCCGGGCTGCTGTTTAACTTCACGCCGCTGGCTAACTTTTTGCTCAGCAGCGGCACCTCGGTACTGATGCTGCTGGTGCTGATTAGCCTCAAAATCGGTGATGAACAGCTGCGCAATAACAACGTTATTTCCGCGAATAAAATAGTCTTTGCCGATGTGCTGATGCTGCTGAAAAATCGCAAATTCTGGATGTTCAGCCTCTACGTCGCCGGAGTGGCGTGGATGATGTTCATCGCCGAGCAGCAGTTCCCGCGCTATTTCGTCTCGTTCTTCGCCACCAAAGAGCAAGGGAACGCCTGGTACGGCTATCTGAGTACCGTCCAGTCGGGGATGGAATTCGTGATGATGATGTTTATCCCGTGGCTGGTGAACCATTATGGCGCCAAGCGCGGCCTGCTGTTCTGCGGCTGCGTGGTGGGGGCGCGGCTGATTGCCTCCGGCCTGACCAACGACCCGATAGTCATCTCCATCATCAAACCGTTTTACGGCGTCGAGATCGCGCTGCTGCTGATTTCAGTCTTCAAATACATCGCCGAACACTTCCATCGTCGGGTTAACGCCACGATGTACCTGCTGGGTTACCAGGCGATGATTTATGTCGGATCGATTGTGGTCGCGCCGCCGGCGGGTTACCTGTACGACAAAATCGGCTTTGAGCATACCTATCTGCTGATGGGCTGCTGCGCCCTGACGTTTACGCTGATTTCCGCTTTTACGCTATCGCGCTGCCAGTCGAAGCGCGATGCCTCACGACCCTTTACTCCGGCTTTAGATACCGCCTCGGTTGAACCGGCCAAACATTAATTCAGGAGTTGTTATGACCAAATCTGTTATCACCGAAGCGCTGCGGCCGATAGAACTGCATCAGGTTGACCGCCTGGCGTTGAGCCAGAAGCTGGAAGACGCGCTGGACCGCGTGACGCGCAAGCTCGACAAAAATATCGTCGCCTTCGGCGATAAGTTCCCCGGCGAAGCCTGTGAAAACGGCATCTGGCCGCGTACCGAGAACGTAGAGTGGACCACCAGTTTTTGGCCGGGCCAGCTGTGGCTGGCGTGGGAGATGACCGGCAAAGCGCACTACCGCGAAGCCGCCGAGCGCTATTTACCGTCGTTCGCCCGGCGTATTGAGCAGCGTATCGACACCGCGACCCACGACCTCGGCTTCCTTTATTCGCTCTCCTGCATCAGCGCCTGGCGGCTCACCGGCAATGAAGCCGCTCGCCAGTCGGCGCTGCTGGCTGCAGAGCGCCTGATGGAACGTTTTAACCCGACGGCCAAAATTATTCAGGCGTGGGGCGACTTAAACGATCCGGAGCAGCAGGGGCGAATGATCATCGACTGCAATATGAACCTGCCGCTGCTGTACTGGGCCAGCGAGCAGACCGGCGACCCGCGCTACGCGCAGGCGGCAACGGCGCACGCCGGGCAGGCGGCGAATTATATCGTGCGTGAAGACGCTTCGACTTATCACACCTACTATATGGATGTACAGACCGGCGAGCCGCGCTTTGGTAACACTCATCAGGGCTACAGCGATACTTCATGCTGGTCGCGCGGCCAGGCGTGGGGCATTTACGGTTTCCTGCTGAGCTATCAGCACACCGGCGATAAGCAGATGGTTGAGCTGTCGCGCAGCCTGGCGCACTACTTCCTCAACCGTCTGCCGGAAGATGATGTTTGCCATTGGGATCTGGCGCTGCTCGGCACCGATGCCGTGCGCGACAGTTCGGCAGCGGCGATTGCCGCCTGCGGTCTGCTGGAGCTGGTCAAGGCGCTGCCAACGCTCGATGCCAATCGCGCGTATTACGAAGAGATGGCGCTGCGCATTGCGCTGTCGCTGACCGATAACTACCTGGCCCACGACGATGACCCTACCGAAGGGCTGCTGCAACACTCGGTTTATCACATGGGTAGCGGCAAGGGCGTCGATCAATGCTGTAGCTGGGGGGACTATTTCTATCTTGAGCTGCTGGCGCGGCTACGACAGATTTGGTACCCGTACTGGTAACCCTCAAGGAATGGAGAGCAAGATGAAAAGCGTAGCCGTGTTATTAGCCCCCGGGTTTGAAGAGGGGGAAGCGATAGTCACTATCGATATCCTGCGCCGTCTGAATATTACGGTGCAGACAATTGCCTGCGGCGAGAGTCGCGAAGTGGTGAGCTACCACGCTATCCCAATGATAGCGGATAGCACCCTGAAGGCCAGCTTCGATCGAACCTTTGATGCCGTGGTGTTGCCGGGCGGCCCGGAAGGCAGCGTTAACCTGGCGAAAAACGCGGAGGTTATTGCCTTCGTTCGCCGCCACGATGAAGCGGGTAAATATATCTGCCCGATTTGCTCCGCCGCCGCCCGCGTATTGGGCGGCAATGGGCTGCTGAAGGGGCGTCGCTATGTCTGTTCCGGCGATCTTTGGCAGCAGGTGAGCGATGGCGTGTACGTGGACGCCGATGTCGTAGAAGACGGCAATCTGCTCAGCGGCCGGGGGTTGGGCAAGGTATTTGATTTTGCTTTTACCCTGGCGGCGCGGTTACAGGGCGATGAAGCGCCGGCGCGCGAACAGGCGGAACATATTTATTATCCGTGGTAGAACAAGATCTGCAGGCTTCCAAAATAATAATGGCGGCCTGCAGATTTTTTTAAATGTAAAAGAGGAAGTTACGATGTGTTCGCTTTTTCCTGGATTTGGTGCCAACATCACTTGATGTCAATTTTAAGTTCAGGGTAGATATTTTTTAATTCACTCACTTCTTTGGCATTTAGAGCGCCGATAAGATCCGGACTAGGCTTCATTGAAGAAAGCATTTCCAGCTCATCAGGGCTGATATCCGCTAGCTCAAATAAAATAAAACCAGTAATAAATCTATTCGCGGAGTCTGATTGATAATATGAGCCATCGATACGAAAGGCCGCTTCATTTCCGCCTCCGGTATCCGATGAGACTTCTTTCAACACTTCAATAAATGCAGTTCCTTTATAGAGGGTGTTTAGATAAGCGAAATTACAATTTGAATGTTTGGTTATATAGTCCCCAGCCGGCTTGTTAAATTTTAATGTTGATGTTTGTAATGATATTACTTGGTTGACTTCAGCATTATAACGGTATGCACTATTATAGTTTACACCACCATCAAATATGCCAGTGAGAACCGCTTTGGCTTTTGCTCCGGATTTTTCAATCGCAGTATAAGAGTCCTTTTTAACTGGTCCTGTGTCGATTTTATTTACCCCAGTTATACCGGTTGGAAATAAAATGAGACTTGTGGCACTCCAGTTCGTTAAGTACTCTTTACCGTTTTTGTCTATGCCTTTACATTGTTTATATAACCTCCCGAGATCATCCTCTATCCTGTTGTTTTTTGATATAAATTGCATTTCATTAAGGTCGGAATGTGCATTGAGATTTTGCGGTGTGTATTGTGTACAACCGGAAAGTATCAAAATCGCATTGATCAAAACAAGACTAGTATTTTTTTTCATTTTTATGTGTGCCACCCTTGCAGGCTGTGTTTAATTTTGAAAAATGAATTCATTTATTTCATAGTGCATAGGATCTTTTGCCGTAAAAGTGTTACCCCAAGTAAATCCGTGTTTTATAAAAATGTTTGACAACGGTGAGCTACTTATTCCATTTCCTCCATCATTAGGATTAATATCGAGCGCAATACCAAAAGCATGATTAGACGTTTTGCTACTATAGATGCCGCTCGTTGGTTTGCGAAGCCTTGCATAATATGGGGCCCCTAACTCTTTTATAATATGAATAAGACCTGCGCTGTGTATCTCTGAAAATGCTAATTTTAACTGTTCATGGCCTTTCACATGAAAAAGAAAAGTACTGCTTACATTTTTAATGTTTTTTAATTCTGGAATAGTAACGTACTGAATATCCTTTTCGTTTAATCCTTTAGTGAAAATTATACGATCGCCAAATACTTTTTCCTCATGGGCTGTTTTATACGTTACCTTGCCAAACAAGGGGTGGTGATAAGTAAATATTGGCATAGCGCGCTCCAGGTGCAAATGATATGAGCAGGTAGATATAATTAAAATAGAGTAAATCCTTTCATTATCCACTAGATTTGGTAGGGTGTTTGAAATATTTGTTTTAAATCTAATGTAAGTGATGTTTTTTTATTTTTTCATCTCGGTTTTCTAATTATGTTAGTCTATTCATCTATTAGTAAGTAGGTATCCAGTTTAATTGATTGATTAATCTTTTTTGTTAAACAATCTATCAAAGGCCTTTTATAGCAATGCCCTGATTTAATAGATGATTTGTGGTTCGTACTGAGAGGGAGAGGTACCAGGTACCTCTCCCTACATCGACTTTAAGTCGATGTGTACCTACCAGCTTCTACTAACCATGCTCGTACCAAACCCCATCACTTTACCAATTCAAGGATTGCCTTAATCTCACTTAAATGATATTAATTATCATTCTCATAATAAAAACATAATAACAATATTAATACCTGGCAAGGATGTGAGCTTAACGAACAACCACTTTAAGTTAGGCATGAATTAGGGAATAGGTATGAGAATTAACAAGATCCTCTGGCCGCTCACCGCGCTAGTGGTAGGGTTGAATAGCCCGCTATCCGCCGCCAAATCCTCCGACGATAGCGATGAAACGTTGGTCGTTGAAGCCACCGCAGAACAAGTACTTAAGCAGCAGCCGGGCGTTTCAATTATTACCAGTGAAGATATTAAAAAGGACCCTCCGGTCAACGACCTCTCCGATATTATTCGCAAAATGCCGGGGGTGAACCTCACCGGCAACAGCGCGTCAGGCACCCGCGGTAATAACCGCCAAATCGATATTCGCGGTATGGGGCCGGAAAACACCTTAATCCTCATTGATGGCGTCCCGGTGACCTCGCGTAACTCCGTACGCTATAGCTGGCGCGGCGAGCGTGATACCCGCGGCGATACTAACTGGGTACCGCCGGAACAGGTTGAACGTATCGAAGTCATTCGTGGCCCGGCGGCGGCGCGCTATGGCTCCGGCGCGGCGGGCGGGGTGGTGAATATCATTACTAAACGCCCAACCAATGACTGGCATGGCTCGCTCTCGTTATACACCAACCAACCGGAAAGCAGCGATGAAGGGGCCACCCGACGCGCCAACTTTAGCCTGAGCGGGCCGCTGGCCGGCGATGCGTTGACGATGCGTTTGTACGGCAACCTGAATAAAACCGATGCCGACAGCTGGGATATTAACTCTTCCGCGGGGACGAAAAACGCCGCCGGCCACGAAGGGGTACGCAACAAGGATATTAACGGCGTCGTCTCCTGGAAAGTGAATCCGCAGCAAATTCTCGATTTTGAAGCAGGATATAGCCGTCAGGGTAATATCTACGCCGGCGATACGCAAAATAGCTCTTCCAGCGCGGTGACCGAAAGCCTGGCGAAATCTGGCGCAGAGACTAACCGCCTGTATCGGCAGAATTACGGTATTACCCATAATGGGGTCTGGGATTGGGGGCAAAGCCGCTTTGGAGTCTATTACGAAAAAACCAATAACACCCGTATGGATGAAGGTTTATCCGGCGGCGGCGAAGGGCGTATTTCGGCGGATGAGAAATTCACCACTAACCGCCTGACCTCCTGGCGCACCAGCGGCGAACTCAATATTCCGCTGGATCTATGGGTCGATCAGACTCTGACCGTTGGCGCGGAGTGGAACCGCGATGAGCTTGACGATCCCTCTTCCACTGGTTTATCGGTGAATGATAATAACATTGGCGGTATTCCCGGTTCAGCGGCGGATCGCAGCAGTAAAAATCATTCACAAATTAGCGCCATCTATTTTGAAGATAATATTGAACCGACGCCCGGAACCAATATTATTCCCGGCCTGCGTTTTGATTATCTTAATGAGTCCGGCGGCAACTTTAGCCCCAGCCTGAACCTGTCGCAGGAATTAGGTGATTACTTCAAAATTAAAGCCGGGATTGCCAGAACCTTTAAAGCGCCAAACCTCTATCAATCCAGCGAAGGCTATCTGCTCTATTCGAAAGGCAACGGTTGCCCTAAAGATATTACTTCAGGCGGCTGCTACCTGATTGGTAATAAAGATCTCGATCCGGAAATCAGCGT
The DNA here is from genome assembly GCF_040065095.1 of Klebsiella sp. CN_Kp091. Taxonomy (NCBI): domain Bacteria; kingdom Pseudomonadati; phylum Pseudomonadota; class Gammaproteobacteria; order Enterobacterales; family Enterobacteriaceae; genus Klebsiella; species Klebsiella sp. CN_Kp091. The sequence continues at coordinate 165,973 of NZ_JBEAIO010000004.1, forward strand.
GAATAAAGAGATCGGCCTGGAGTTTGCCCTCGACGATTATCATGCCAGCGTGACTTATTTCCGTAACGATTATCAGAATAAGATTGTGGCCGGCGATGATATTATCGGGCAAACCGCTTCCGGCGCTTATATCCTCCAGTGGCAGAACGGCGGTAAAGCGTTAGTGGACGGCATTGAAGCCAGTATGGCGTTCCCGCTGGTGAAGGATCGTCTGAAATGGAATACCAACGCCACTTACATGATTACCTCGGAACAAAAAGATACCGGCAATCCGCTCTCGGTTATTCCGAAATACACCATCAACAACTCCCTGGACTGGACGATTACCCAGGCATTTTCCGCCAGCGTCAACTGGACGCTGTATGGTAGACAAAAACCGCGTACCCATGCGGAGTCGCGCAGCGAAGATACCGGCGGCCTGTCGGGTAAAGAGCTGGGGGCTTATTCGCTGGTGGGTACCAACTTTAATTACGATATTAATAAAAATCTGCGTCTGAACATGGGGGTCAGCAATATCTTCGATAAACAGATCTATCGTTCATCCGAAGGGGCGAATACCTATAACGAACCCGGTCGGGCCTATTATGCCGGAGTGACGGCGACATTCTGATCGCATCGTCATCAGTATACTGCCCGCAACCGCGCGGGCAGTATCAACGCTGGGTTAAGGACAACTATGCTGGTTGGACGCTTTTTCGCGACTCATATCCAGCAGCGCGCTGTGGAATGAGGCGTTAAACATCGGCCCGTGCCCCAGGCCAGGGAAATCCCAAAAGGCGGCATTAACCCCTTTCTCTTTCAGCGTGGCGAGGGTGGCATGTACTTTAGTTAGCACTTCGGCGGCGTGCGTTGCCCGGTTATCACCCGGCGTCGCCGAACCCTCCATAATGGCCAGGCTTTTGGCGCAATATGATGCGGGCTCGACCGCCGTGATTCGGTTCAGCAGGGCAAAGTTGTCCCGGCCAAGCGAAGGACTGGCGCTGTAATATGAATGGAAGAACGAGGACGAAAGCCAGGAGTCGAGCGCGAACAGGCCGCCGTATGAGTGGCCCCACAGACCGCGGCGCTGTGGGTTGATTTTCAGCCCTTGCTCCGCCTTAGCGGCTATACGCGTTTCCAGTAATTGACGGAAGTCTTCACTGCCGCCGCTTTTGCGGCCAGCATATGTTTCATTATTCTTTCTGACTGCCGGCGTATAGTCGTAGGCCCGGCCGTTAAGATCGAATGGCAGGTTGGTCTGATAACCGACCGCGACGATCACCGGCGGCGATTGCGCCGCCAGCTGCTTGAGTAGTTCGTCAGACAGGCGATCCATTACCGCATTACCATCAAGCATATATAGCACGGGATAGCCCGTTGGTGGCGCGGCTTTATTCGGTATGGCCGTCCATACCCGATAGTGGCGAGCGCCGTCGGCGGAATCGAACTGATTGACGCTGAAGTGGTAAAACGCTGAACCCTTATCGGCGATATTGGGCCCCAACGGCTGCATATCCGGTTTTGCTAAGCCTGAAGCGCTATAGCTGAGGGTGAGGCAAGAAAGAACGGCAAAAAGCGCCTTGCGCGGGCGCGTAGAGCGAGACTCGCGGGCATACATCTGATGATTATTCCTTTTCCGCAGGTGAAATTTTCGTTATTCAGAAAGCACATACAGTTGCCTGAAAGCGCTTGCTGGTCAAGTCAACCCTGCAGTAAGCCGAGCCCATCAAGCAAGGCGCCGCGCCACCAGGCGTAGTCGTGCCCGCCGGTGTAAATGGCGCAATGACTATCAACGCCGGACGCCTGTAGCTGCTGATGAAGCTGCTGGACGTGAGGCACCGTCGAACCTTCCAGTGAGCCCACACACAGGCGGATACGGACAGTACGCGGCGGCGCAGACAACACATGTTCGCTGACCCATGAAGTATCGGTTGCGCTAAATAAATGGGGGCGACTGCCGCCATCTGGCGTCCACCACATGGAAGGCGAATGGCTGAGCACCAGACCGAAAGTTTCCGGCGCATGGCGGGCGGCCATCAGCGCGCTGACGCCGCCGAGGCTCTGCCCGGCCAGGACGGTGCGTGAGCGATCCGCCCATTTTTGTCGCGGCTGTTCGCGGCGAATGGTCGGCAGGAGATGTTCCGCGACGTCCCGTATCAGTTCGCTGCGCCCGCCGAGTATCGTGGTGCGCTCGCGCTCATCGATATTGTCGATGCCCAGCAGCGCCACGGGAACAATGCGACGGCTATCGATCGCGGCGTCGATGGCTGCGCACACCCCAAGATGATCGAACCAGGTTTCGCCATCGGGTAGCACCACCAGCCCCAACGGCTGCGACTTATCAACCGCGGGCAGGTACAGGCGCACCTGCCGTGATTGCCCGGCAACGATCCGTTCTGAGGTCAGCAAGGTGCCGGCGTGGCGGCCTCCGCGCCATTCGGATTGAGCGGGGGCGTTATCAAGCGCCAGCACCGACTCCCGCACGCCGTCGCGAATAGCGATCCCCGGCGTCTTATTGAGCGGATCGGCCTGTCCGGCGAGTGCGGCAAAGCGGCTCCCAAGCTGATTAACAACCTCTTCCGGCGTGCCTGGCGGGATCTCCACCAGTGAATAAGAGCCGCAATAGCTGGCCGGCAGGCGCAGCGTCAGGGTCCAGATATCCGTTGCGGGAATCTGGGTCATCAGCCCTTTTGCCACCTGTTCTTTGTCGGTTACCCGGTTTAATCGCAGATAAACGCCTCTGAGCGGATGGCGGGCGCGCCACAAAAAAGTGACTTCACGTTCATCGGCTGCGCCGTCCACCGTTGTTACTAGCGGTACCGGCAGCGATGTGGCCTGCTGCCAGAAATGAGAAAGATCGGTAATGTTGCCGGTCGCCAACTGGCGGCGCAGGCCGGCGATAGCCGCTGAAACCGGCGGATGTGGATTGATATTGAACATTCTATCTCTTTGAAAAATTATGCTACCAGTAAAAATAGCTAAAGCGGCTGTTCAGCGAACAGCCGCTTTAGGCGTGTTGATTAAGGTCTAACGCTTACCATCACTATCCCACGATTTCTCCCGTTATGTCGTGTTGGTTGCGTGCATCTGCCGGGCCGACGCTATCGCGCCATAAGCGGGCGTAGAGGCCGTTCGCCGCAAGTAATTGCTCGTGTGTACCGTATTCTGCGAGCCGCCCTTTATCGACAACGGCGATCAGATCGCAGCGCTGGGCAGTGGTCAGGCGGTGCGCCACGATTAGCGCCAGGCGTTTTCTGGCACGGGCGACTTCGGTTAACGAAGACATGAGGCGCTCTTCCGCGCGGCGATCCAGGCGCGATGTGGCTTCATCGAGCAGCAGGACGTGGGCATTCGCCAACTGGGCGCGAGCCAGCGCAATCAACTGACGTTGTCCGGCGGATAAATCCGCGCCGCCGTTATTGACTGGCGTGCGGAAACCTTGCGGGAGCTGACGTACCAGCTCAAACAGGCCTGCCTGCCGTGAAGCGATCTCAACTTCGGCATTGCTGCTGGATGGCCGCGAATAACGTATATTCTCCGCAATATCGCCGCTAAAGAGCGCAACATCTTGATCGACCAGCCCGATCTGACGGCGGTAATCGGCAAGGGTTGTCGCCGTCATCTGTCGTTCCCCAATGCCGATGGTCCCGCTGGTGGGCGAATAGAGTCCGGCGATAAGTTTAATCAATGTCGACTTCCCGGCGCCGCTGCGGCCAACGACCGCCACGACACTGCCCTCGGGGATGGTCAGGGTGAGCTTGTCCAGCGCTGGCTCAGCGCTGCCGGGATAACGGTAGGTAACTTCATCAAGCTGTAATGCACCCGTGGCCGGCTGGGTGGAGGAAGGGGTGACGTTTTCCGTCTCTTCGGTCGCCAACAGTTCATCAATATGTTTACCGCTGGCCGTCGCCTGCTGGAAGGAATCCACAATCCCGGATAATTGCTGTACCGGGCCGTAAAACTGCCCCAGCAACAGGAAGAATGCCGCCAGCACCCCGGCGGTCATTTCGCCTTCGGCCACCCTCGATGCGCCAACCAGAAGCACGGCGGCATAGGAGGCCTCGGTACAGAAGGTCAGGAAGGGGAAGTAGACCGCAAGATATTTCTGCGCGCGTACGCGGGTGGCGCGGAAGCGATCCGATAATGCGCGCAGCCGGGCGGCCTCTTGCTCCTGTTGACCATGGGATTGCACGACGCGCAGGCCGGAGACTTTCTCCTGCAGAGTGCTATTCACCTTGCCGATTTCAAGGCGCGCCTGGGCATAGGCTGGAGAGCTCAGGCGACGATAAACCCAGGTCGCCAGCGCGACTATCGGCACTGCGCTTAAGGCCGTCAACGCCAGAATGGGGTCGAGCCAGAACATGGCCGCGGCGATGGCAAACATCGTGACCAGGCTGGTGGCCGCGCCGGCAAGGCCGTTTTGCAGAAAGCGGGCGAGGGAGTCGACATCGACGGTCATCCGGGTCAGGCGTGAATCAACGTGCTTTTCATGCCAGGGGAGGGCAAGACGCAGCATATGGCCGAAGCTGCGCAAGCGTACCGTATGTTGAACCGACTCCGCCGCTCTGGCGGCGAAGATGGTCTGTAGTGAATAACAACACCAGCTTATGACCACCAGGCACAGGGCGAGCAGGGCGCAGATGCCGATAGTCGCCATATCGCCTGCGGCAACCCCCGAGTCAATACCGCGCTGCAGCAGTATTAACACGCCGACGCCAGCGGCAGAATCCAGCGCGATCAGCAGGGCGGCGATGATGAACATCCACGCCACCGGCCGCAGCAGCGAGGTCAATCTCCGTCCCTCTCCGGCCAGCGCCTGTTGAACCGCCTGTTCCGGCACGCGGGTCATGCGGGCGACAAAACCGTTGCCGTCAACTTCCGGCAACGCTTGCGGCTCCTCGTTCTGCATCGCTGGCGTTGTTGGCCAAAGATCGCGGCAGCCGCCGGCGCCAGGTTCGAGGAAATCCCCGTCGCCGGTCATCAGCGCGCGGAACGCCGGGCAGCGAGACTCAAGCTCAGCCTGGCTGCCGATGTCCACCACTTGCCCTTTATCCAACACCACGATTCGACTGGCCAACCGCAGCGTCGCCCGGCGGCGGGCAATCACCAGCAGCATGTGCTGGTCATCGGCGTAACGACCCAGCGCGGCATTGATCTCCGCTTCGGTACCGGCATCTACCGCCGATGTGGTGTCATCGAGGATCAACAGTTCCGGTGCGGTAATCAGCGCCCGCGCCAGCGCGATGCGTTGCCGCTGTCCACCGGAGAGGTTAGTGCCGCGCTCGGTTAGGCGGGTATCGAAGCCTTTCGGTAAGGCATTGATAAACTCGCTGGCGCCTGCCGCCGCCGCCGCGCGGCGAATATCTTCCATCGTCGCCTGCGGGTGGCCGTAGGCGATATTTTCCGCGACCGTTCCGGCAAACAGAAAGGCGTCTTCAAATACCACCCCCACCTGACGGCGTAACGCCTCAAGCTTGAGATCGCGAAGGTTCTGCCGACCGGCGCTGGTGTTTAGCCAAATGTCGCCAGCGCTGGGATCGTAAAAGCGCGCCAGCAGCATTAGCAGCGTCGATTTACCGGAGCCCGACGCGCCGACGACCGCCAGCGTTTCACCCGCCTGTAGGGAGAAGGAAACATCGCTCAGGATACGGCTGCCGCCGCCATAACCGAAGTTCACTTTTTCTAACTGCAGGCCAATAACACGACCATTGAGCGCTTCGCTACCGTCAACCATTTGCGAACGGGTATCGATCAGAGCGAATACCCGTTCTACGGATGCCTGGGTACGTTGGGCGATCACCAGGAACGACGCCAGCACACGGGTAGGTCCGGTCAACATGGCGAGGAAACTGGCAAAGGCCACGAAGGTCCCGAGGTCAATTCGCCCGTGCATCACTGACCAGCCGCCGTAGCACAGTAGAACGATTTGCCCGAGAACCGGTAGCGCCAGCATGGTAGCGCCAGGCATCGCCTGCGAGATGGCCGCGCCGATGCGCACGCGCACCATCTGCCGCGACTGACGATCCAGCCAGCGCGTTTCGCGCAGTTCCGCCACGCAGGATTTCACCACCGAGATCTGCGCCAGAACTTCGCGCATGTGCTCGGTCAGATTCGCCAGCCGGTCTGAAGCTAGCCCCGTCTGTGCGAATACCCGGCGACGGGCGCGCAGCGCGGTAATGGCAAGACACGCCAGCACGCAGACCACGATTAGCGTCATGGCCGGCGACATCCACAGCATCACGGCAATACCGGCGATGTAGTAGGTGAATACCGCCAGCGGTACCGGAGCCATCTGCAATAGGGTATGCATCTGCTGCAGATCGCTATTGGTCCGTGAAATCACCTGTCCGGTACGCAGCGCGTCCTGGCCTGCGCCATCGAGCTTTTGAATACTGTCGAACGCGCGTCCTCGCAGGGTGTGCTGCACCCACAGCGATAGCTCGCCAGCATAGCCGCGTCGTACATAGTTACCGATGAAATCAAAAAAGGCGATAAGTAGCAGTCCGCAGGCCAGCCACGGCAGGCGGGTGGGATTACCCGCCAGCGCATCATTTACCGCCTGCCGCGTCAGTAGCGGCGTCAGCGCGGCCAGCAGAATGGTCGACACCGACGCCACCACCACGATGGCGCTAAGTTTCTTACGTTCCCAGCACACGCGCGCAAGGCGGATTATCCAGGATCGCGCGGGCGTGGGAGAGTGAGTCGCAGGCATTAAGCCTCCTCCGTCAATTTAAAGATGAAATCCGCCACGGCGGCCATTACCCTTTTTGCGCCATGGCGGCCAGTTCTTTCGCCACCTCGGTTGGGCAGGCCTGCGCCGCCATTTCCGCCGCCACCTCTTCAGAGGCCGTACGTAATGCGCGATCGTCGAGGAAAGCATTGATCATGCTGCTCGACAGACCGCCGTCGCCGGGGATGATCCCGCAGCCGCGATCGACTACCGCGCGGGCGTTTACTGGGCGATCGGCCCCCTGGCCGAAAACGATCTGTGGAATACCCGCGTGCAGCGCCGTCAGGGTGTTGCCAGCGCCGCCGTGATGGATAAAACCATCGGCGCCGTTGAGGAAGGCGCCCATCGGGATCCAGTCAACCAGACGAACGTTTGACGGCAACGCGCGTAGATCGGATCGCGCATTGGCTGAGAGATGCAGAATGATCTCGGCATCGACTTCACTGGCGGAATCCATCACCCAGGAGATCAGATCGAGGCCGTCGACCATCGGTTTGACGGTGCCCAGGCTGACCAGTAGCCGCTTGCGATCGGGCGTGCGTTCCCACCATTCTTCCCAAACCGCACCGCCGTTATACGGCACGTATTGCATGGGAATGATCGGTTCGCCATCGTTTTGCAGGATGCTCATACTCGGCGGCGTCACGTCGATCCACGCCATATCCTGCGGTGGAGCTTCGACGCCGTGGCGGCGGTAGGCGTCAGCGAGCGAGCGCGTCACGCCTTTGATATGCCAGGGGGTGTGGCCGAAGCCGACGGTTTGCATGACCACCGGGATATCGTATTTGGCGGCGATCAGCGGCCCGACGACGCCGAGGGGAGGATAGACGATAAGGTCGGGCCGCCAGTGTCCGGCAAACTCCACCAGTTGGTCGGCCATCTCTTCGCTGAAGAACGAGAAGTTGCCCATTTTGGTGCCGATGTTACTTTCCTTCCGCTGCGCCTCGCGGCGGCGATAATCGGCCTCCGAATCGAAGCCGGGCGCGGCATCAAACACCACCAGCCCTGCCTCGGCCGCCTTTTGGGCGAATTTACCGCTACTGGCGATCAGCACTTCGTGACCGTTAACGCGAAATGCCTGCGCCAAAGACAGCACCGGGTATAGCAGCCCATAGAGTGGTGGGCCAACAAACAGAATGCGCATGAGAAAATCCCTCTCCGCTTGACGAACTAATTCAGGAAGTCGACGCAGTCAATATGCCGGCCAGCGCGACGTTAACTATCGTTAACCCGGCTGAGCCTGGCGCTGCGCCATTTTTTAGTTTCGCCAGCGCGACGCACGGCAACGCCGGCGACCCTATCGCAGGCGGTGAATCCGTAGCGCGCGCTGACGAATCGGGAATTCCCTGTCCCGACTTCCATTAACGCTTGCGCGTCATTGTCCTGATGAACGGTCTGACGCCCCGCCGCACTGCCACGGCGGCTTGTAAGGCCGCATTTGCCGGATGAGAGGCCGGTCAACGCGCTGGGCGATGTCCGTAATTCCTGAAGACACCGTGTCGCATCATCCTGATAGCGTCGCCTTCGCGGGTCGGTAAGGGACAAAGCGCCGTTGTTCAGACGATGCTCGTTCCCTTACGGCCTCGGTATACCTTGCCAAAGAAATCACCAATGCAAATGCTAATGAGAATAATTACCAATATCATTTGCAAATTGCAATGATAAGTAAAAACTTAATGGAACGGGTAAACGTTTATAGGACAAATCGCAGGTGAGCTTTTCAGGAGGGGCGATGGGTTCCAGTAAGTGATGTCGTTCTGCAGGAACAAAGGCCAATCGGTTGTTTTTTTATTCCGGAAAGCGGCTGCTTACCGCTCTTCATTACCCGTGTAGGATTTGTGATATGATGAAAAAGCGAAACTTTTTCTCTTTTTTCCAGGTTAAACGATACTTATGAGCGCGTTCGATCACTCGTCAGATGACACCCAGGAAACTATCGGCAACAGCATGCGCAATATATCGATATTCAACTGTTGCTAAGCGGTGAAGAACGTATTCTGTGGGGAATGGTAAATTGTGCACAGCAGTGCGAAGCGATACACGTTGAAGAGGATTATCAGTTGTGTAATGCGATTGAAAATCAGCAGGCCATTACGCTACGGCCTGGTAATTTCGTGATATTTATGCCTGGTGAGCCGCATAAACCTGGATGTATTACGACATTGCCGCAGGAGATTAAAAAGGTAGTCGTTAAGGTTAATGTTAGCCTTTTGCAAAACGAATACTGATGCTGAGATTATTCCTGGTTTTGTTTGTGTAATGTGTTCTTCATTTAAATCTGCAAAATTTAAACTAGCTTATTAGGGGGCTCCTTTTCTTAAAACATGCAATATAGGGACTGTTATGGCTATTGATATGTATCTGAAGGTTGATGGGGTAACCGGTGAATCTAACGACTCAAATCATAAAAATTGGATAGATGTTTTGTCATTTAGCTGGGCGGCTGAGCAGCCTGGGAATATGAGCGTTGGCGGCGGTGGCGGAGCGGGTAAAGTTAATTTTCAGGACCTTTCGGTACAAGCATTGATAGATAAAGCAACGCCGGCAGTTCTCAAGTTTTGCGCTAGCGGTAAACATGTCGCTAAAGTCGAACTATCAATTTGCAAAGCCGGCGGCTCGCAAATTGAGTATTCGCGTGTTGTTCTTGAAGATGTTCTGGTGACGAAAACCAGTTTTAGCGGTGTGGGTCATACCGACACTATTATGGTGAATTACCTGTTTCAGGCATCTAAAGTTAATCTGCATTATTGGGAGCAGTCTTCTCAAGGGACCAAAGGCGCAGAAACTAAATCGGGTTGGGATATCAAACAGAATAAAGAAATTTAATCGACGCTGGAGCGCCTGCAATGCCAGATATTACCTCCGAGATAAATGCGGTTCTCTCCGATCATTCCCGGTTTGACGCGGAGCAGCTGGATATTATTATTTCATTCGTCAATGAACTGGATAAAGGAACATTGAGTCAGTTTGAGAACGCTCCGGATCGCACGATTATGGATACCTATGAGCGGTTGCTTTCTGCCAGTAAAGAGCCTGCCAGAAGACAACGCGACGAAGAATACGAACTGGAATCTCTGACGGGGGCCAGTCGTCGTACTGCTACCATGAGCAATCATGCCGCGTTTTTTGATCGCTTCAGAACAACGCCTGCGCATATGTATGGTTACGGCGGTAACGTCTACCGGGATCAGACTAAAAGCTATTATGATGTAGCCGGTAAAATACTGGCAGGCATTGGCGGGCTCGCTTCTTTTGGCGCAGGTACAGCCGCCATCGCCGCCTCGCAGGCGGGTTCGTCGCTTTCGGGTATAGCAGCGCGTTATGCGTTATCTTCTGTCGGCGCGACCGGCCTGGCCGCTGGCGCGATGGCGTTGCTCCGTAATAATTTTTCCGATGTTCAGGTTGCGACGAATAAAGATTTCCTCGAAACCATCAAGTCTATCGCCAAGCTAAGAAACAAGCTGAATGATTTCTTCCAGGGCCTCAACAACAAAGTCTATTCGGATAAGACAAAAGCAGAAACGGCGCTCAACAATGAAATGAGGTCACATCCGTTACGTTTTGGTGTCGGTTCAGGAAGTCAGGTAGTACATGCAAACCTGGCCCCTATTCAACGTTTGGTCACTCAGGACTTTGTTACCGTAAACCACGAAATCAGAGCCAAAATTCTGCCGAAGGGTACAAATTCAGCCTGGAGTGTTGCGGTTTCGAGCTCAGAAATGGGTTGGGATGAACGGGTATTGGACCAGTCTAACATGGGCATTCTGCAGCAGGTCGTTCATCAGCTTTAACGCGGTTATGTTGGCGGCGAAGGGGACGACGTTCGATGGAGAGTCCGGCCGCAGAAAAGCAAAAACCCGCCTTTTGGGCGGGTTCTTTAAATAGTGGTGCCCGGACTCGGAATCGAACCAAGGACACGGGGATTTTCAATCCCCTGCTCTACCGACTGAGCTATCCGGGCAACGGGGCGCATTAAACCTGATTCACCGCGCCTCGTCAACGAAATTTATAAATTTCGCAGTAGACTGCACAATCTATCACCACTTTGCCGTAAAAGCACGCGTCGTCAGGCAAAAAAGGCCGTCCACGCGACCGAAATCGGCATTGCCAGTAGCAGGGCGGGGAGCATATTGACCACCGCGAACATCTTAATTCCGCAGATACGCAGGCCGGTCGCCACCAGCAGCATACCGCCGACGGCGCTGAAGTCGGCCATCATCATCGGCGTGGTCAGCGGCATGATAAGCGAGGCGCAGGCCGCCAGACTCAGCTGAATCAGCAGCATCGGCACCGAGATTGCCGACACCGCCAGCCCCAGGGTGCAGGCGAAAATAGTAGCGGTGAAAAAGTCGAGAAACGCTTTGGCGATAAGGATGCTGGCGTCGCCGGTCATTCCTTCGCGCATGGCGCCAAAAACGCCCGTACCGCTGGCGCAAAATAGCACGATGATCGCCACGTAGCTCTGAATATAAGACTCGTGGGCCGAGGCCTTTTTCCTGCCCTTTGGCGACAATAGTTGCTGGAGTTTGCTCACCAGGGTATTGATGCCTTTCTCCATATTACACACTTCGCCGAGCAGCGCGCCGACCAGCGTCGCCAGCACCATCACCGGCAGGTTGGCGCACTTGATGACCAGTAAAATACCAATCCCCAGTGATGCCAACCCAAAAATCGAGGTCATCGAGGTGCGGATCCGTTCCGGCAATCGTTGGCTCAGCAGCGCGCCCAGTACGCCGCCGACAAGCACCGCGCTGGCGTTAATAAATGGCCCTATAACCAAAGTAAACTCCTGTTAATTATTCCTGATGTCCGCATTATTATGACGTTGTTTCGCCGCTAAGGCTTGCGGATACGTGGGGAGAATGCATATGGATTTCATCTTGCGCCACTTTCGGAAAGGTGCCATGATTGCGCGGATTTTCACCTCTTTACCCTGAGGCCGCCGGGATGACGACATCGCCATTACATCGCCGTTGCCGCTGCGTACTGCTGCGCGGTTTGCCTCATTCCTTACTCCCCCTGTTCACCATGCGGTGAAGGCCACGTATGCTCACTGTAGGACAACAGTAAGATCGGACGCGTCTGCTTTTACTGATGTCCGGCGGTCGGAGCTGAATTCCGTCAGACCCGGACACATCGTTGGGCAAGGCTCCACCTTTGCCTGAGATTTTTACACTCCCGATACGGGCATTTGCGCTTATGAAATCTATGCACATTGCCGCCAGCTGCGAGCTGGTCTCCCGTCTGTCCACCCATCGCCAGGTTGTGGCGCTGGACAGCACTGATTTTACCGATGCGGCAGCGGTCGTCATCACCGCGGCGGATAGCCGCAGCGGTATCCTGGCCTTGCTCAAGCGCAGCGGATTCAATCTGCCGGTCTATCTGTTTAGCGAAACGCAAACGGATAAGCCGGAAGGGGTCATCGCGGTGATTAGCGGCAAAGAGCAGGAGTGGCTGGAGCTGGAAGCGGCCGCCTGCGGCTATGAAGAGAAACTGCTGCCGCCGTTTTTTAATACGCTTAGCCAGTACGTTGAGATGGACAACAGTACTTTCGCCTGTCCCGGCCATCAGCATGGCGCGTTCTTTAAAAAGCATCCCGCGGGCCGCCAGTTCTACGAGTTTTTCGGCGAGAACGTTTTTCGCGCTGACATGTGCAACGCCGACGTCAAGCTCGGCGATCTGCTGATCCATGAAGGTTCGGCGAAGCACGCGCAGAAATTTGCGGCAAAAGTCTTCAATGCCGATAAAACCTACTTCGTGCTTAACGGCACTTCCGCGGCGAACAAGGTCGTGACCAATGCGCTGCTGACCCGCGGCGATCTGGTACTGTTCGATCGCAACAACCATAAATCAAACCACCATGGCGCGCTGATCCAGGCCGGGGCGACGCCGGTCTATCTGGAAGCCGCGCGTAACCCGTTCGGCTTTATTGGCGGCATCGACGACCACTGCTTTGACGAAACCTACCTGCGCGAGCTGATCCGCGAAGCGGCGCCGGAAAAAGCCGACGCGGCGCGCCCGTTCCGCCTGGCGGTGATCCAACTGGGCACCTATGACGGCACGGTGTATAACGCGCGCCAGGTGGTCGATAAAATCGGCCATCTCTGCGATTACATCCTGTTTGACTCGGCGTGGGTCGGTTACGAGCAGTTTATCCCGATGATGGCTGACTGCTCGCCGCTGCTGTTGGATCTCAATGAAAACGATCCGGGCATTTTTGTGACGCAATCGGTGCATAAGCAACAGGCCGGTTTTTCGCAGACTTCGCAAATTCACAAGAAGGATAACCATCTGCGCGGCCAGGCGCGTTTCTGCCCGCATAAGCGGCTGAATAACGCCTTTATGTTGCATGCTTCCACCAGTCCGTTTTATCCGCTGTTCGCCTCGCTGGACGTGAATGCCAAAATCCATGAAGGAGAGAGCGGTCGGCGGCTGTGGGCGGAGTGCGTGGAGCTGGGTATCGAAGCGCGTAAAGCGATACTAGCGCAGTGTAAATTATTGCGGCCATTTGTGCCGCCGCTGGTCGGCGGGAAACCGTGGCAGGAGCATTCGACGGCGACTATCGCCAGCGAACGTCGCTTCTTTAGCTTCGAGCCGGGCGCGAGCTGGCACGGCTTTAGCGGTTATGCTGACAATCAATACTTTGTCGATCCGTGTAAGCTGCTGCTGACCACGCCGGGCATCGATGCCGATAGCGGCGACTATACCGAGTTTGGCATCCCGGCGACCATCCTGGCGCACTACCTGCGCGAAAACGGCATCGTGCCGGAGAAGTGCGATCTCAACTCGATTTTGTTCCTGCTGACGCCGGCGGAAAGCGCGGAGAAACTGGCGCGGCTGGTGGCGATGCTGGCCCAGTTCGAACAGCATATCGAAGCGGATTCGCCGCTTGCTGAGGTATTGCCGACTATTTACCACAAATACCCGGTTCGCTATCGCGATTACACCATTCGCCAGCTGTGTCAGGAAATGCACGATCTGTACGTCAGTTTTGATGTTAAAGACCTGCAAAAGGCGATGTTCCGCAAGCAGAGTTTCCCGCCGGTGGTGATGAACCCGCAGGACGCCAACCGTGAATTTATCCGCGGTAACGTTGAGTTGGTGCGCCTGAGCGAGGCCGAAGGCCGCATCGCGGCGGAAGGGGCGCTACCGTATCCGCCGGGCGTGCTGTGCGTGGTGCCGGGCGAAATCTGGGGCGGCGCGGTACTGCGCTACTTCCTCGCGCTGGAAGAGGGGGTCAATATGCTGCCAGGCTTTTCGCCGGAGCTGCAGGGGGTTTATAGCGAAACGGATACCGATGGTATTAAGCGGCTGTATGGGTATGTGTTGAAAGCGTAAACCGGGACCAGGCATTGTGCGCGTATTTTGCCGGATGGCGGCTGGCGCCTTATCCGGCCTACGGTCCGTGCGGCCTGCCTTTAATTTAATCATCGTGCTGGCTGAAACTGCCGGTACCAATGACCTCAAAACCCCCGGTGGCGCTGCCGCTTACCGGGGCTACAGCGCTGTGCGATTTGGTAGCCCGGAGAAGGCGCAACGCGCCGTCACCGGGCAATGACGATCAGGCGTGATGGCGCGCGGCGGCAGGCTGTCTGACGTGTTGATACTTAAACAGCGCTACGAAAGCGAAGGCCAGCACCAGCGAGTAGGCGGCGAAAATCAGCCACACGCTTTGCCAGTTAGTGATCCCCTCAACGGTAAAGTGCTCGACAACTTTGCCACTCACCATCCCACCAAGGATACAGCCGAAGCCGTTGGTCATCATCAGGAACATTCCCTGGGCGCTGGCGCGGATTTCCGGACGTACCTCTTTCTCCACGAACACTGAACCAGAGATGTTGAAGAAATCGAAGGCGCAGCCGTAGACGATCATCGACAGTACCAGCAGCACGGTACCGAACGGCGTCGGGTCGCCGAAGGCGAACAGGCCGAAGCGCAGCATCCACGCCACGATACTAATCAGCATCACGTTCTTAATGCCGTAGCGGCTAAGGAAGAACGGGATGGTCAGGATAAACAGCGTTTCGGAGATCTGCGAAATCGACATCAATACCGACGCGTGTTCGACGATAAAGCTACCGGAGAACAGCGGGTCTTTATCGAAGCTGTGCAGGAAGGTGTTGCCAAACATATTGGTGATTTGCAGTTCGGCGCCGAGCATCATGGAAAAGATAAAGAAGATTGCCATACGCTTGTTTTTAAACAGCGCAAAAGCGTTCAGGCCGAGCATCTCGGTCCAGCTCTGGTTACGTTGGGCGTTGGCGACCGGAATATGCGGCAGCGTCAGGGTGAACAGCGCCAGCAAGACCGACAGCGTCGCGCCGATATAAAGCTGCATATGGCTAAGCTCGAAGCCCGAGAAGCTAACGCCCCACATGGCGAGGATAAAGCCGATGGTGCCCCAGATACGAATTGGCGGGAAATCGGTCACGATATCCAGCCCCGCCGACTGCAGGCGGTAGTAGGAGATGGTGTTGATCAAGCCAAGCGTCGGCATATAGGCCAGCGAGTTAAGCAAGATCACGAGGAACATCTCGCCTGGCGTGGTGACCTGCGCCGCGAGGTACAGCGTTAATGCGCCGACCAGGTGGCAGATGGCATACACCCATTTGGCGCTGATCCATTTATCGGCGACGATCCCGAGCAACGTTGGCATCAGGACGGCGGCGATACCGAGCGAGCTATACACCGCACCGATGGCCGCGCCGTCAAACTTCAGCGTAACAAACATGTACGAGCCGAGCGTGGTCAGCCAACTCCCCCAAAGGCAGAACTGCAGGAACGACAGTATTTTTAACTGCAGCTTAAGATTCATGTATTTATCCTCACGAATGTGGGCTGGTTATGTTTTTTAAATAACATAACCACCGTTATTTTGATGCGATTCTATCATTCAGCGGTTGCAAGCTTCTGTTAACTGCCGCAGAAAATCGAAAGATATTACGAAGTATGTCGTAAAAAAGAGAGGCCCGGTGCGATGTCCGGGCCTGCGGGAGAGGGGCTACTTACGGCGATAGCTTTTCTGCGCGGTGTTAACTTTATACAGATAACGGCGCGATTCCGCCGACGGATGGCGGGTGGTGAGCGTCTGGTAGACGTCGCCTGGGGCCATGCTGTTAATGATGTTCGCCGCCTGGACTTTATCGCTGGAGAAGACGCGCAGTACGCTGCCGGCGCCGCCGTTATAGGCGGTGATCACCGCGTAGCGACGCGAGGTGGGGTTATCGATGCCGGCGAGATAAACGTTGTTCAGCATCGCCAGATAGGCGGTACCGGTATCGATGTTATTCGCCGGGTCAAACAGATAGCTGCGGCTCGGCAGGCCGGATTTGCCCTGCGAGCGGAAGACGTCTTTCCCCGCGCTGTGCTGGACGACCTGCATCAGCCCCATGGCATCCGCGTGGCTTACCGCATAGGGGTTAAACGACGACTCTGTCTGCATTATCGCAAGGATCAGCGACTCATCTACGCCGTATTTACGCGAGGCCTGGCGCACCATGCCGAGATATTTATGCGCACGTTTATCGAGGTGGTTCGGCACCAGGTTGATGGTGATGCTATAGACCACGCGCAGGCCATTGCTGCGGCTCTTCAGGCGGGTTTGCAGCAGATAATCGGCATAGCGCGCGGCGCGCCACTCCCAGCGGATGGATTCACCTGTGTTATCAACGACCTGGCCGTAGAGGAACGGTTCTTTGGAAATCTGAATATCATCGACATCGGAATAGAGGTCGATAGAGTTGGGGTCATCGCCCATCAACAGGGTTTTGATAATCGCCTGGCGTAACCGTCCTTGCGGATCGGTCCCGGCGATGGTCTCGACGGTAATCGTACCGGCATCAAAGTTGATGTGGCTGCGGGTTTGATACTGGTCGGTATATTTTACGTAGTCCTTCGGCCCGGCGAGCAGAACTTCGTTATACCCCCAAATGTTCTCGATGTTATGGGCAAACTGGCCCATCAGGATATCGAATCCGTTAGTGTCCTTGACCCAGGCCTCGTTATATTCGGCGCCTTTTTTATTGGAACTGGAACAGGACACGAGCAGTGGCGCAATCAGCGCGAGCGCTAAGTATTTTTTCATCATTCCGGGAGTGCGTGTTGTGTTTGTTTGGTAAAGGCCGTGAGGCCCTTACTGTTGTTCCGGCGGCGTGTAGCCTTCGATGTGAACGTCTTTCCCTTCAAACAGGAACTGCACCATCTCCTGTTCCAGCAGCTTGCGGTGCTCCGGGTTCATCATGCTGAGTTTTTTCTCGTTGATCAGCATGGTCTGCTTATGCTGCCACTGCGCCCAGGCCTCTTTGGAGATTTCGTTGTAAATGCGCTTACCGAGCTCGCCCGGATAGAGCTGGAAATCCTGGCCATCCGCTTCACGCTGCAAGAAAGTACAAAAAATCGTTCTGCTCATAATCAATCCTCTTTTATAGCCGAAAAAACTAGACCGGCGTTCCGGCTTTCAACTGTTGCAACAAGCGCTCCACGGGGGCCGCCAGTCCGACCGATGGCGGCTGCGCTAAGTTATACCAGAGTGCGTTACCTTCATCCATGCATGCGCCAGATGAGTGCACTGTAAGCCACATCGGCACAATATCCAGGTGGAAATGGCTGAAAGTGTGGCGGAAGGCGGTTAATTGCGTCAGATTATCGGCCTTTATCTGACGTTGCGCCAGCCACTCGCGCAGCCCGGCTTCATCCTCAAACTGCGGAAAACAGAACAATCCGCCCCATAAACCCACCGGCGGACGTTGGGAAAGAAACACCTCGTCGCCGTGCTGCATCAGCAGGAAGTAGCCGGTGCGCTCCGGAATGGTCTGCTTCGGTTTTTTCCCCGGATATTCCGCCCATGAATGGTTAGCGTAGGCCACGCAGCCGTTACTCAGCGGGCACAGTTCGCACTTCGGCTTCGAGCGGGTACAAACCATGGCGCCGAGATCCATCATCGCCTGGTTGAAGCGTTCTACGCCCTGCGCCGGCGTCACCTCTTCGCTTATTTCCCACAGCCGTTTTTCCACCTCTTTTTTCCCCGGCCAGCCGCTCACAGCATAGCAGCGGGCGAGTACCCGCTTCACGTTGCCGTCGAGAATCGGATAATGCTGACCGAGCGAAAGGGATAAAATCGCCCCCGCCGTCGAGCGCCCGACGCCGGGAAGCGCGGCCACCTCTTCAAAGGTTTGCGGGAACTCGCCGCCGTGTTGCGTGGCGACCTGCTGCGCGGCTTTATGTAAATTGCGCGCCCGCGCGTAGTAGCCAAGGCCGGTCCACAGATGCAGCACTTCATCCAGCGGCGCGTTGGCTAAATCAACAACCGTTGGGAAACGCGCCATAAAGCGTTCAAAATAGGGAATAACCGTGGTGACCTGGGTTTGTTGCAACATCACTTCGGAGAGCCATACTTTGTAGGGCGTCTTGGCGATTTGCCAGGGCAGGGTTTTACGGCCGTATTTGTCGTACCAGTCCAGGACCTGGGCTGAAAATTGCGCGGCGAGAAAAGTCAAAGCTACGGCTCCGGAATCGCGATTACAGGGTGGCAGATTGCAGCACAAGGGCGAGTGGCTGTAAACCCTTGCATCCGCCGGGTAACTTTGGATAATGCCCGTTTTCCGAACACATTCACAAGCAGACTTAACTTTTATGAAAAACGACGTCATTTCTCCGGAATTCGATGAAAACGGTCGCCCGCTGCGCCGTATTCGTAGCTTCGTCCGTCGCCAGGGCCGCCTGACGAAAGGGCAGCAGCATGCGCTGGATAACATTTGGCCGGTGATGGGCGTTGAATTCAACGATGCGCCGCTCGATTTCGCCGCCCTGTTTGGCCGCGAAGCGCCGGTCACCTTAGAAATTGGTTTCGGCATGGGCGCCTCGCTGGTGGCGATGGCGAAAGCTAAACCGGAGCAAAACTTCCTCGGTATTGAAGTGCACTCGCCGGGCGTCGGCGCATGCCTGGCGTCCGCGGAAGAAGAAGGCGTACAAAATCTGCGCGTAATGTGTCACGATGCGGTCGAAGTGCTGCACACTATGATCCCGGATAACTCGCTGAATATGGTGCAGCTGTTTTTCCCTGACCCGTGGCATAAAGCGCGTCATAATAAACGTCGTATCGTGCAGCCGCCTTTCGCCGAGCTGGTAAAAAGCAAACTGAAGCTGGGCGGCGTCTTCCATATGGCGACCGACTGGGAAGCCTATGCCGAGCATATGCTGGAAGTGATGTCTTCGCTGGAAGGCTATCGTAACCTGTCGGAAAGTAACGATTACGTACCGCGCCCGGAATCGCGCCCGGTAACCAAATTTGAACAACGTGGCCATCGTCTTGGCCACGGCGTATGGGACTTAATGTTCGAGAGGGTGAAATAATGGCCAAGAATCGTAGCCGTCGTCTGCGTAAAAAAATGCATATCGACGAGTTTCAGGAGTTAGGTTTCTCCGTAGCCTGGCGTTTCCCGGAAGGGACCAGCGAAGAGCAGATCGACCAGACGGTCAACGATCTGATTGAAGAGGTCATTGAGCCGAACAAACTGGCCTTTGACGGCAGCGGTTATCTCTCGTGGGAAGGGCTCATCTGCATGCAGGAAATCGGTAAATGTACCGAAGAGCATCAGGCCATCGTTCGCAAGTGGCTGGAAGATCGTAAATTAGCGGATGTGCGCACCAGCGAACTTTTTGACGTCTGGTGGGACTAAGTTTGACAAGGGTCGGCAATTGCCGGCCCGATTTGTCTTAAGGGAGTAAAAAGATGCGCAAAACGCTGCTGGCGGTGGCGCTTTCCGTCACCGCTTTGTCTGCCCACGCGGACTACCAGTGTAGCGTCACGCCGCGTGACGATGTGATCCTCAGCCCGCAGCAGGTGCAGGTGAAGGGTGAAAACGGCGATCTGGTGATTAAGCCGGACGGCAATCTGACCTTTAACGGTAAAGCCTATGCCCTTAGCGCCGCCCAGCGCGAACAGGCGCAAGATTATCAGGCCGGTCTGCGCAGCAGCCTGCCGTGGATTGACGACGGCGCGCGCTCGCGCGTCGAGAAAGGCCGCAAGGCGCTGGATAAAATCATCACCGAGCAGGTCGGCGCCAGCAGCAGTATGCATAGCCGCCTGACCAAGCTGGACGCGCAGCTGAAAGAACAGATGAACCGCATTATCGAACGTCGCAGCGATGGCCTGACTTTCCACTATAAAGCTATCGACCAGGTTCGCGCCGATGGCCAACAGCTGGTGAATCAGGCGATGGGCGGCATTCTGCAGGACAGCATTAACGAGATGGGCACCAAAGCGGTGCTCAAAGGCGGCGGCAATCCGCTGCAGGGCATTCTCGGCAGTCTTGGCGGCCTGCAAACCGCAATCCAGGATGAGTGGAAAAACCAGGAAGCGGATTTCCAGCAGTTCGGCAAAGATGTCTGCAGCCGGGTGGTCTCGCTGGAAGAGAGCCGCAAAGCGCTGGTTGGCTCGTTAAAATAATCAAGATTTCGCGGCCCGCATACCTTTGGGCCGCGCTCTTCTCCACTCAGGCCCGGCCGTGCGACACGCGTGAACGGCGAGCCAGAGAATCAATGATTACCGCAATCGCCAGTACCGCGCCGGTTATGATATAGCGCAGCGATGACGGCAGGTTCAACAGCGTCAGCCCATTTGAAATCGACTGAATCACGATGATCCCCAATAGCGCGGACCAGGCGCTGCCGCGTCCGCCGAACAGGCTGGTGCCGCCGATCACCGCCGCGGCGATGGCGTTGAGGTTGACGTCGCCGGTGCCGGCCTGCTGGCTGGCGGAGGCCAGTCGTGACGCCGCGAGAATGCCGCCGAAGGTCGCAAGCGTGGTACACAGGACGAAAGCGCTCACATAAATCGCCCGTACGTTAATCCCCGAACGGCGCGCCGCTTCACGGTTGCCGCCGACCGCGAACATTGAGCGGCCCCATTTTGTCCGTTTCAGCGCGTAGTTGAGGATCATCACGCAGGCGACGAAGAGACCGAAAATCCACGGAATACCGCGCCCCTGATTGAGGTAAAGCACCGCGGCCTCGAAGATAATCGTCAGCGCGATCGCGCGCGCCAGTAGCGAGCTGACTCCCTCGGCGGAAAGATTGGCCGCCAGCCGCCGCGAGCGTTTTTTCAGACCAAAGACAATAATCGCCAGTCCTGGCAGCAATGCCATCAGGTGTGAGAACCAGCCGGGCATCACCAGCAGTTGGCCAAAGCGCACCAGCGGCGAAGTATAGGGCAGGTTGATGCTGCCGCTTGGCCCGAGGATATACAGCTGCATGCCCAGCAGCGCCAGCAGGCCGGCGAGAGTGGCGACGAAACTCGGCATGCCGACGCGGTTATACAGCAGCGCGTAGACCAGCCCGACGGCCACGCCGCAGGCCAGCGCCACGGCGATGGCTCCCGCCAGCGGCCATCCTGCGTTTACCCACAGCACGCCGACGATAGCCGATGCCAGGCCGCTCATCGAGCCAACCGACAGGTCTATCTCGCCAAGCATCAGCACGCAGACGATGCCGAGCGAGATAAACCCGACCGTCGCGCAGTCGAACAGCAGGTTCACCAGGTTACTCGGCGCGATATAGACCGGATTGAGAAAGGTGAAGACCAGGGAAATCACAATCAGCCCGGCTATCACCGGCGCGGTGCCGAGGTCGCCGGTTTTGATGCGGGTTATCTGCGCGCGCAGGGCGCCAAACAGCCCCTCGTCGTGACGAACGCGCTCATCGCTGCGGTCCAGCGCGGTGTGGGATGCGGTCTTACTGTTCATAAAATTACATCGCTCCGGAAGTCGTGGGCTGTGATTTACGTTCAACCCGGCGTGAGACGGCGTTTTCCGTCGCGCCGGTGATCGCGGCGACCAGATCCTGATTAGAAGCATCGGGCGTGAAGATCCCTTTGTTGCGCCCGAGACGCAGCACCACGATACGGTCGGCGACGGCGCGAACGTCTTCCATGTTGTGACTGATGATGATGACGCCAAGCCCGCGCTCGCGAACGCGCTCAATCAGGTTGAGTACTTCCGCGGTCTGCGCGACCCCCAGCGCCGCGGTGGGCTCATCGAGCATAATGATTTTAGGGTTCAGCAGCAGCGAACGGGCGATGGCGACGGTCTGCCGCTGGCCGCCGGAAAGCGATGCCACCGGTTCGCGTACCGACGGAATACGTGCCGCCAGCTCCTGCAGCAGCGTCCAGGCCTTAACTTCCATCGCCACTTCATCGAGCTGGAACGGCGAAATTTCATGGCCCAGAAACAGGTTTGCCACTACATCAAGGTTTTCGCACAGCGCCAGATCCTGAAACACCGTAGCAATACCGTATTCCAGCGCTTTGCCGGGGCTATCGAGGGTGACGGGGTTGCCGTCAAACTCAATGGTGCCGGAGGTCGGCTGGTGGACGCCGGCGAGGATCTTCACCAGCGTGGATTTGCCCGCGCCGTTGTCTCCGACTAGCGCGACCACCTCGCCGGCGTGGACTTCTAATTCGATATCCGTCAGCGCGGACACCGCGCCAAAATGTTTAGAGACGTTGCGCAGTTGCAGTATTGGCCGCCCGGCGGCGGAGTTGTGTTGTTGTTGCGGCATACAAAACGACCTCAATAATGGCGAAATCACGCCCGCCGCGGCGGGCGCAGGGGCACAGCTTACTTGCTGATGCCTAACTTCTGGCAGGCGGCGGCGTACTCGCCGCTACACACCTGATCCCAGGTCTGGATTTTTTTATCGAAGATTTCCGCTTTGATGTTTTTGGCCGTCACCACTTCCGGGGTAAATAGCTGGGAAGGGGTGTTGTACAAGGTGGTGCTGGCCTGCGGTTTTTTGCCCTGAATAAAATCAACCGCCACTTTGGCCGCCGCCGCGGCGACGATCTCCGATGGTTTGGAGATGGTGTTGTACTGGTCGCCGGCGATGATCAGCTGCAGCGCGGCGATAGTGGCGTCATTGCCGGTGACCGGCGGCAGCGGCTGGACGCCGGCAGCCTTAAAGGCGGCAATAGCGCCGCCGCCGGTACCGTCGTTCGCCGCGACCACGCCCTTAATTTTGTCGCCAAAGCGGGTAACCTGCCCGGCGGTCCACTCCTGGGCTTTCGGCGGCGCCCACTCCGGGGTGTCGAATTCGGCCAGCGTTTTGTAACCGGACTCTTTCAATCCGCGATGGATACCGTCGCGGATCAGCCCTGCGGCGGCATCGGTTGGCGAACCGTTAATTTGCAGCACACCGGCATCCTGCGGCACGCCACTCGCTTTCAAATGGTCGGTGAGAGATTTCGCGATGGCGTAGCCAATGCCCTCGTTATCAAACGAAACATAAAAATCGGCCGGTTTGTTTGGCACCGGGCGGTCATAGGCGATGACCTTAACCCCTTGAGCCTGGGCGTTTTCGACCAGCGCGGCGGCGGCGGAAGAGTCAACCGGATCCAGGACGATCACTTTCGCCCCCTGGGCAATAACCGAATTAAACTGCTGCTGCTGGAGCGACGCGTTGGCGTTGGCATTCTGATAAATGACCTTACAATCCGCGCAAAGCTTGCTCATTTCCGCCTTAAAACCGGGGAAGTCGTGCTGCTCATAGCGGGTAGAGGCCTGATCGGGCATTAAAAAGGCCACGGTGGCGGACTCTGCAGACCAGGCTGAAGCCGTGATGGTGCCGGATAGTGCGGCGAGTGTGATAAAAATATTACAGTAATTCATTGTGTTACCCTCTTTTTTATAGGCTTAAGCCCGCCGGGTTGCGCCGACGTTACAGAGACTTTTTTAATCAGAGTTACCAATAATTCACATGCAGGATACTTCGGTTTTACATTTGCTCAACCGATGAAGCAGGATTACCACTGTGCAAAAAATGAGTCAAGAAAAGGAAAAAAGTCGATCTGATTTTGTGATTCGCTGCAAATAAGCGAACAAAAAAACGCCAGTCGATTTGACCGTAGCGGGAGAGGATATAGGGGGAAGATACGGGCGACGATGCGCCGCCCGCAGGGATTACTCTTCGCTGAGGAACAGCTCCAGCAGCGAATTTAAAAACAGCTTACCGTGCTCGGTAATCTGCCAGTTTTGCGCATCTTCCAGCAGATAGCCTTCGGCGATGGCGGCATCGATTTGCGGACGGATAACCTGCTCATCAAGGCCGGTATACAAGCTGAACTCCGCGCGCGGCGCGGCCTCCAGCAGGCGGAAGCGGTTCATAAAGAACTCGAACGGTTTATCCGCCGCCTCCACGTCATGCTGGCGCTCCAGGTAACGGCCTTCCATGTAGCCGCGCGGGTGACGGGTTTTTGCCGTACGCAGAATGCGGCCATCAGGGAAGGTCACTTTGCCGTGTGCGCCGCAGCCGATACCGAGGTAGTCGCCAAAGCGCCAGTAGTTGAGATTGTGCTGGCACTGATAGCCTGGTTTGGCGTAAGCGGAGGTCTCGTACTGCTGATAACCTGCGGCGCTTAGCAATTGATGCCCCTGCTCGAAAATATCCCACAGCGCGTCGTCATCCGGTAACACCGGCGGGCGCGAACCAAACAGCGTGTTCGGCTCAATAGTCAACTGATACCACGACAGATGCGGCGGATTCAGCGCGATCGCCTGGCGTAAGTCATCCAGCGCTTCTTCCAGCGACTGGTCCGGCAGGCCATGCATTAAATCGAGGTTAAAGCTACGCAGCCCCAGGCCGCTCGCCAGCCGCGCCGCGCGCTTTGCCTCTTCAGGACCGTGAATACGCCCCAGACGCTGCAATTTGGGCTCGCTAAAGCTCTGCACGCCGATGGAGATACGGTTGACCCCGGCACGCTGATACTCAACGAAGCGATCGGCCTCCACGGTCCCCGGATTGGCTTCCATGGTGATCTCCGCATCCGCCGCCAGCGGCAGGCAGGCGCGCACGCCATCAAGCAGGGTTTGCATCGCCGGGCCGGAAAGCAGGCTCGGCGTACCGCCGCCGATAAAAATAGTCTTAATTTCACGTCCCTGTGCGTATGGCGCATCGTGGCGCAGATCGGCAAGCAGGTGCTGGACGTAGTCGTCGTGCGGCACTTCGCCCTTTAACGCATGCGAATTGAAATCGCAGTACGGGCATTTCTGCACGCACCACGGGATATGAATATAAAGACTCAGAGGCGGCAAATTAGCCATTACGTAATGCTTCCAGTAACAGTTTCAGCGCCTGCCCGCGGTGGGAAATGGCGCTTTTCTCTTCACGGCTCAGCTCCGCTGCGGTTTTACCCTCGGACGGAACAAAGAAAATCGGGTCATAGCCAAAGCCGCCGTTACCCGCCGCCTGACGAGTAATCACGCCCGGCCAGCTGCCATGGCATACCAGCGGCGTCGGGTCTTCGGCATGACGCAGATACACCAGCACGCAGTGGAAATGGGCCTGGCGTTGCTCATCGGGCACATCCTGTAGAGCATCCAGCAGCTTTTCCAGATTCTGCAGGTCGCTGGCGTTTTCACCCGAGTAGCGAGCGGAGTAAATTCCCGGCGCGCCGCCCAGCGCATCCACCGCCAGACCCGAATCGTCGGCAATGGCCGGCAGGCCGGTGACCTGCGCGGCGTGACGCGCTTTGAGGATCGCGTTTTCGATAAAGGTCAGGCCGGTTTCTTCGGCGGAATCGACCCCAAGCTCAGTCTGGGCGACGATGTCGAGGCCAAAATCTTCCAGCAGCGAGGCCAGCTCGCGAACTTTACCGGCGTTGCCGGTAGCGAGTACAACTTTTTGCATATTCAATCCTGTTTAGTCAGCCAGCGCCGCGACGGCGGGCGGGATCTGCTGCGGGTGAATGATTTTTATCTGTTTATGACGGCCCAGTTCGCCTTTTTCGATAAGCACCTGGCTTTTCGCGACGCGGAACTGTTTAGCGAGATATTTTACCAGATGGGCATTTGCCTGGCCGTCGATGGGTGGGGCGGTGATGGCGACTTTGAGCTCGTCGCCATGCAGACCAACAAGGCTGTCGCGGCTGGCCTTTGGCTGAATATACAGCCTGAGCACCAGCCCGTCAGCGCAGACTTCAACGGCACTCATAGCGCCATCCACAGCCCCGGAAGCAGGACATTGCCAGTAGCTTGCAGCAGCTCGGCGATACCCATGTTAATCACGTACAGCAGCAGGACCAGCACCATCGGCGAAAAGTCGATGCCGCCCATGGATGGCAGCAGGTTGCGGATCGGGCGCAGCAGCGGGTCGGCCAACTGCATCAGCACGTATTCCACCGGGCTGCGGCCCTGGCTTACCCAGCTCATGATCGCCATCAATAGCAGCACCCAGAAAATCAGCGAACCGATGGTTTTCAGCAGGATCAGCACCGCGGCAATCCAGATAATCGGCTGGAAGGTGACCACCATAAACAGCACGATCGCCTTGATAACGCAGAGCACGAAGGCGACCAGCAGGGAGGCGCTATCCAGCGGCCCCATTGCCGGGATAATCCGGCGCAGCGGCCCGACGATTGGCTGGGTCGCTTTCACGACGAACTGTGAAAACGGATTGTAAAAGTCGCAGCGCGCCCACTGCATCCAGACGCGTAACAACATGACCATTGTGTAGAGCTCAATGACCGTTGAGAGCAGGAAGGTCAACGTCTTCATGGCGTTCCTCAGATTCCTTATTTTTTGCTGTAGTCGCGCGCGCCGAAGATTGCGGTCCCGATGCGCACCATAGTGCTTCCCGCCGCGATAGCGGCTTCCATGTCATCCGACATGCCCAGAGAGAGCGTATCAACCGAAGGGTAGAGCGTTTTCAGTTGCGCGAATGCTACCGCCATTTGTTGGGCGACGGCAAACTGCCTTTCATACTCTGACTCCGGCGCCGGAATGGCCATTAACCCGCGAAGCTGGAGGTTCGGTAAGGCGGCGACACCGGCGGCTAAAGCGTCAAGCTCCGCCAGCGGGATCCCGGATTTACTCTGTTCATCGCTGATGTTGATTTGAATCAGCACGTTCAGCGGCGGTAAATCCGCCGGACGTTGCTCGCTCAGGCGGGTGGCGATTTTCAACCGGTCGACGGTGTGGCACCAGTCAAAATGTTCGGCCACCAGCCGGCTTTTGTTGGACTGCAGCGGGCCGATGAAGTGCCACTGCAGACCGCTGGCGCCCGCCTGCTGGAAATAGCGGATTTTATCCACCCCTTCCTGGACGTAGTTTTCGCCGAATGCCCGCTGTCCTGCGGTCATTGCTTCTTCGATAGCGCTCGCAGGTTTGGTTTTACTCACTGCAAGCAACGTAACTTCTTCTGAAGCGCGGCCGCAGCGGGCGGCGGCGCCTGAGATTTTATCCCGGACCTGTGCCAGGTTATGCGCAATATCGTTCATATTCCGAGGATCAGTTATGGAGCTGGAAGAAATCGTGGCCCTTAGTGTAAAGCATAACGTCTCCGATCTACACCTGTGCAGCGCGTATCCGCCGCGCTGGCGTCGTTTGGGAAAGCTTGAGCCTGCACCGTTTACTTCGCCGGATGTTGAGGAAATCCTCACTCGCTGGCTTAACGACCCACAGTTGGCGCAGTGGCGTGCTGATGGCCAGGTGGACTTTGCCCTGGCCCTTTCAGATGGGCCGCGGCTGCGTGCCAGCGCTTTTGCCCACGCGCGCGGCTTGTCGTTGGCGCTGCGTCTTTTGCCGCAGCGATGCCCGCAGTTGGGGGATTTGGGCGCGCCCGCCGCGCTTAGCGAATTGCTAAATGAAGAGAGTGGTTTGATCCTGGTTACCGGCGCTACCGGTAGCGGCAAGTCGACCACCCTGGCGGCGATGGTGGACTACCTCAATCAACATCGCCATGGTCATATTTTAACCCTTGAGGATCCCGTGGAGTTTATTCACGCCAGCAGGAACTGCCTGATCCAGCAGCGCGAAATCGGCCGCCATTGCTCCTCCTTCGCGGCGGCGCTACGCGTAGCGCTGCGTCAGGACCCGGACGTCATCTTATTAGGCGAGCTGCGCGATAGCGAAACTATCCGCCTGGCGCTGACCGCAGCCGAAACCGGGCACCTGGTGCTGGCGACGCTGCATACCCGCAGCGCGGCGCAGGCCATCGAGCGGCTGGTGGATGTGTTTCCGGCGGAAGAAAAAGAGCCGGTTCGCAGCCAGCTGGCAGGGAGCTTATGCGCTGTGGCGGCGCAAAAATTGTTGCCAAATGCTTCCGGCAGTCGGGTTGCGCTATACGAACTTTTAGTGAACACGCCAGCGGTGGCAAATTTGATCCGCGAAGGGAAAACGCATCAGCTACCCGGCGTGATGCAAACCGGTCAGCAGGCAGGAATGCAAACCTTTGCGCAGAGTTTTCAACAACGTGCAGCGGCAGGTGAGTTATTGCCCTCGTAGAGATGAAACCAAGTTGGTATTCATTAAATTGTTAATTCAGTGTTCAATTAATGTTTTGATAAATGTTTTTATAATACAAATAAGTGGTACGACCTAAGCCTAAATAATGAATGTTATGACAGCAGGCTTACATTTACCTCGCTTCACCAGGAAAAAAGTAGGATTACCTTTTGACACTTTTGCGGGGTTCGATTTATGCTGTTTACGGGAATAGGAAGATTCTCATGAAATGATGTTTCAATAACCAAACTGTATTTGAAAATATAAATACATTATTGAACGTTTAATTTTCAGTTAATTTAACCGCTAAGATGGCGGGGTACTGCTAAGGAGAGTTTCAAGTGATTAATTTATCGGAGAATTTACTGCATTCGCGTCAGGTGACTTTCATTACTCATCCATCCATTCAGAGTAATGCATTTGCGGCGTGGTTGACTGAGAAGCTATCCGTAAACGTAACTCTGCATAATATCAACAAACCGCTAACTCAACGTCTGGCAAAAGATTCCGTAATATTGTTTGATATTGCTGTTTCCAATAAGAAATTGAATAGCGTGTGGCGAGATATTATTCGCGTACAGGCAGATAATCCGCGTTTGTTGATTATCAATAGCGCGCAAAAGTATGAGTTGTACGAAATGGCGCAATGGCCTGCGTTATATGGCGTATTCCGTCATGACGACGACCAATCGCGCTTAATTGAGGGCGTCAAAGCCGTATTGAATGGTGAACAGACGGCTGAATTGAGCGTGATGCACCCGGCGCTGTATTCTGCAGATCAGGTCACGGCGCCGACGGAGAACTCACCGTTGACCGAGCGTGAATGTGAGATCCTCAACGAGCTGCGCTGCGGCGCAACAAATATGGATATCGCACGCGCGTTATTCATCAGCGAAAACACCGTACGTACCCATCTGTACAATGTGTTCCGCAAGCTGAGCGTGAAGAACCGAACCCAGGCGGTAAGCTGGGCGAATGAACATCTGCGTCACTGATTGCCCGGCGGCGCTACGCTTGCGCGGGCCTACGGGTGATGCCAGCGGGGGTTTTGTAGGCCGGGTAAGGCGAAGCCGCCACCCGGCGCAAAAGCGAATCCATGCTTCGCTTTCATCCCAGAGCTACCGATCAGTATCCCTGTTCGAAATAGCTTTCGAGGATAACCACGGCAGAGGCGGAATCAACGCTGCCTTTATTGAGCGCGCGAAAACCACCGTGTTCAAACAGGCCGGCGCGAGCTTCGACGGTGCTTAAACGCTCGTCGTGGAGGGTGATTTTCACGCCGAAGCGGCCATGAATTTTATTGGCGAAATTACGTGCGCGCGCGGTTAGCGGCTGTTCGGTGCCGTCCATGTTCAGCGGCAGACCGACAATCACCGCTTCCGGCTGCCACTCTTTCAACAGCTTTTCGATGATGTTCCAGTCCGGCTTGCCGTCCTGCGCCTTCAGCGCCGGGAGCGGACGCGCCGTGCCGGTAATGCGCTGCCCAACGGCGACGCCAATGCTTTTAGTGCCAAAATCAAAACTCAAAAAGGTACCGCTCATTATGCATGCCCCGCGTCGGCAGGCATCGTCACGATATCGATACCGATAAGTTTGGCCGCCTCGCGCCAGCGATCGGCAATCGGCGTTTTAAACAAAATATTCTGATCGGCCGGTGCGGTAAGCCAGGCGTTATCGAGAATTTCCTGCTCCAGTTGCCCTTTTTCCCACGACGCGTAGCCCAACGCCACCAGCACGTTGCTCGGTTGTTTATCGGTACCGAGGGTTTCCAGCACGTCGCGTGAGGTGGTGATCACCGTGTTGTCGGAGATACGGATGCTGGAGGAAAAATCAGACGGCGGCGTGTGCAGGATAAAACCGCGATCCTCCGCCAGCGGGCCGCCGACCATCACCGGTTTATCCAGGCGAATTTCCGGGTTGCGCGCCACCGGCGCGATTTTCAGTTTTTCCAGGATCCCTTCCACCTGCAAATTTTCCAGCGGCTTATTGATGATAATGCCCATGGCGCCATCGTCGTTGTACTCGCAGATATAGACGACGGAGCGACGGAAAAGAGGGTCCTGTAGCGCAGGCATGGCAATCAGAAAGTGATGCTGTAAATTCATTGTCAGAGGTTCTGTTCCTGGTTTAAAAAAACAACACCCAGTATGCGGGTAAAGTAGAAACGTGTCGATGCACTTTGTTTTACAGGCGCCAGAGAGGCGCCTGACGGGCGGGCGTTTGCCCTTCCCAGTGCTTATTTGTTGATACGTTTTTCGATAGCGTCCATCAGCATGCCGGTAATCGACACGTCCGGGAAAGCGGCTTCGATTTCGCGCACGCAGGTCGGGCTGGTGACGTTAATTTCGGTCAGGCGATCGCCGATGATATCCAGGCCGACGAAAATAAGGCCTTTGGCTTTTAGCGTCGGGCCGACGCGGCGGGCGATTTCCCAGTCGCTTTCGGTCAGCGGACGCGCTTCGCCACGGCCGCCAGCGGCCAGGTTGCCGCGCGTTTCACCGCCCTGCGGGATGCGTGCGAGGCAGTATGGCACCGGCTCGCCGTCTACCACCAGCACACGTTTGTCGCCGTCTTTGATGGCCGGCAGATAATTCTGCGCCATGCAGTAGCGGCTACCCAGTTCGGTCAGGGTTTCGGAAATGACGCCGAGGTTCGGATCGCCTGCTTTCACGCGGAATATTGAAGCGCCGCCCATGCCGTCCAGCGGTTTGAGAATGATATCGCCGTGTTTTTCCCAGAACGCTTTCAACTGGGCTTTATTACGGGTGACCAGCGTTTCCGGAGTTAGCTCGGAGAACCAGGCGGTGAACAGCTTTTCGTTACAGTCGCGCAGGCTCTGCGGCTTGTTGACGATAAGCGTGCCTTTCTCTTCCGCGCGTTCGAGAATGTAGGTGGCGTAGATAAACTCGGTATCGAACGGCGGGTCTTTACGCATCAGGATGACGTCGAGATCCGCAAGCGGCAGATCCTGTTCGCCGGTGAACGCGTACCATTTGTCGTAATTCTGCTCGACGCTCAGCGTGCGCGTACGGGCGCGGGATTCGCCGTTGATGAGGTACAGGTCGTTCATCTCCATATAATGGAGTTCATAGCCGCGACGCTGCGCTTCCAGCAACATCGCGAAGCTGGTGTCTTTTTTAATGTTGATGGATGCGATAGGGTCCATCACGATGCCGAGCTTGATCATTGTTCTCTCCATTAGCGCTGTCGTGTTTGCGGATTGTTGCGCCAGATTTTAGCCCAGATCGCCAAAACGCACCTGCAGCGCGGTGATGGCGGTGAGCGCGGTAGTCTCAGTACGCAGAACGCGCGGTCCCAACAGGATATCAGTAAACTGGTAGCGAGCGGTCATCGCTATCTCTTCCGCCGACAGGCCGCCTTCCGGGCCAATCAGCAGGCGAACACGTTCAACCGGCAGCGGCAGCGTATTGATACTGGCGCTGGCGCGCGGGTGCAGGTTGAGCTTGAGGCCGTTTTCTTCCTCGGCGCACCAGGCTTCCAGCTGCATCGCCGGGCGTATTTCCGGCACGACGTTACGGCCGCTCTGTTCGCAGGCGGCAATGGCGATTTTCTGCCACTGCTGAATCTTCTTCTGCAAGCGTTCGGCATCCAGTTTAACGCCGCAGCGCTCGGAAAACAGTGGCGTTATGAGGCTTACGCCAAGTTCGATCGATTTCTGGATGGTGAATTCCATTTTTTCGCCGCGTGACATCACCTGGCCGAGATGGATGTGCAGCGGAGATTCACGATCGTCGAGCTGGCCGCGGATAACCTCAACCATGACGTTTTTCTTGCCCGCTTCGGTGATGACCGCGTCAAAAACCTGATTGCTGCCGTCAAACAGCTGTATTTCCTGGCCTTTGCTCATGCGCAGGACGCGGCCAACGTGGTTGGCTGCGTCTTCGCTGAGGGCGATGTGGCTGCCGGGGGTAATGCGTTCCGGGTGGTGGATGCGAGGAATGCGCATGCTTGATATTCCGTTCTTCGCGCAGATAGCGCCTTCCCCTGGGCGGGGAAGACGGCGGCTGCAAATTAACAATTGCCGCTAGTGTAGGTTAGCTCTTTTGCGCCTGGCAAGCCTGCTGGACGTAAGGATTATGGTTGCCCTGAACTTTGGCGATTCGCTCATCGCGTTCGCACTCCCAGGAGGTCACCGGATACTGCTTATCCCAGGCGGTAAACAGCTGGGTTTGCTGGCGGGAAAGAGTCAGCTGATAGCGGTCGCGCATATAGAAGTAGGTGCGGGCGATCGAGCCGCGGGCGCGTACCGGCGGTTCGGCGACTTTATCTTTGAAATCCACCTTCATGGCGCATTGACCATACTGTCCATCGCCGCCGTTCCACTGGCTGTACATAAAGTTGCCGCGATCGCCATTGACCTCGCCGACCGCAGGCTGCAGGTTATGCATATCGCTTTCCATCTTGCGATATTCCGGATCTTTGGCGCAGTTTTTACGTCCACCATCCTGCCAGCACTGGCGCTGGTGGCCGAACTGCCACGCCGGAACCACGTGTTCCCATTCGACCCGGCTGGCGCGGTTCTCGTTTTTACGCACTTTGTAGCCGCAAGATTCCAGATCGATAACGCCTTTTTTACCCTGCCAGTCGATTTTACAACCGCAATAAAAGTCGCCGGGGACGTCGGCATTCACTTTTACGCCAGCGGCTTTCGCCTGGGAAAAACTATGAATACCAGCTGCCGCAAGCGGGCCGCTGGCTGCCACGCTGAACAACGCGACGGCAAAAACATACATACGGGACATCGTAAACTCCGTGTCAAAACGAGCCCGCAACGTAGCGAATGAGGGTGTCAGATGCAATCAGTCAGATCAGAAAGTTTCTAATTAATTCCGGTGGTTACTTTTCCGCCACCAGCAGATCGCCGCAGCGAACGCAGCGGTAGGTGGCTTCACCGCGCACCACGCGGTTATGACGACGAACGGTGAGCTGATGCTGCTGGCACTGGCAGCGATAGGGGAAGGTGTTCTGGCGTACCGAATCGAGCTCAAAGCGGTGGGTGCGGCGGGCGGGGACGCCCAGCACGGCCTCCATCATCCATTTCCACTCTTTACCGTGCGGCGCGACGCGGCCAAAGTGTTTCCACACCAGCAGATGCGCCAGTTCGTGCGGTACCACTTCATCGATAAACGCCTGCTGGTTTTCCAGCAATAGTACTGGATTGAGGCGGATCTCGTTTTTCTCCAGCCACGCGGTGCCTGCGGAGGTGCCGCGCTGCTGATAAACCAGCGTCGGTTCCGCATAGCGGCGTTCCAGCTTGAGATTGGCGGTGGCGAGATGCTCCCGCAGGCTACGCATGACGGCCTGCTGGATAGCGATGGGAATTCGGGGTGTTTTCATAGCGCCAGAGGATAGTGCGCCGCGCGGGGGAGAGCAAGAAGAAGCTTCCTCCCGAAGGGGAGGAAGCACAGAGGAGATTAATCGCGAGCGCCGATTTCGCGCAGCGGACGTCCCTGCATCAGGTTGCGTTCAATATGTTCCAGCGAGACGTTTTTGGTTTCCGGAATCAGCCAGATAGTCAGCAGGATAAACAGCACGTTCAGACCGCCGTAGACCCAGAAGGTGTTGGCGCTGCCGAGAGAGTTCAGCATGGTCAGGAAGGTGGCGCCGACGATCATATTGGCAATCCAGTTGGTCGCGGTGGAGCAGGTGATACCGAAATCGCGGCCTTTCAGCGGCTGGATTTCCGAACACAGTACCCAAATCAGCGGGCCGGCGCTCATCGCGAAGCCGACGATAAACATCAGCAGCATCAGTACTGCAAAGTACTGCGCGGTAGCAGAGTGAATACCGATATGCATCATGCTGCCCAGTACGCCCATACCGGCGGCCATCACGATAAAGCCGAGGATCAGCGTCGGTTTACGGCCCCAGCGGTCGACCAGGCCGATAGCGATAAAGGTGGCCAGTACGTTGGTCAGGCCGACGATCACTGTGCCCCACATTTGCTCAGTGGTATTGGCATAGCCCGCCAGTTCAAAAATCTTCGGCGCATAGTACATGATGACGTTCATCCCGGTGAACTGTTGCATGATCTGCAGCAGGACGCCAAGGAACACCGCGCGGCGGAAGTTGCTGTTCTCTTTGAACAGCGCCCAGCCGGACTGTTTGACTTTCAAGCTTTCGCGGATTTCATCGAGCTCGCGTTTGGCTTCGGCGCTGGTATCGCGCAGGCGCAGCAGGACGCGTTCGGCATCGACGAAACGGCGTTTAGCGGCAAACCAGCGCGGGCTATCCGGCAGGAAGATTACGCCGATCAGCAGCAGGATTGCCGGGATGATAATCACGCCGAGCATCCAGCGCCACGCGCCACTGTAGCTGAAGGCGGTGTCAGAGAGGTAGGCGCCGAGAATACCGATGGTAATCATCAACTGGTACATCGAAATCATACTACCGCGGATTTTCTCCGGCGCGATTTCCGATAAGTACAGCGGCGCGGTGTAAGAGGCGACACCAACCGCCAGCCCCAGCAGGACGCGGGAGATCAGCAGGATTTCGACGTTCGGCGCGGCGGCGGAAAATAGCGAACCGGCCACGAACAGGATCGCGCCGATCATCAGGCTTTTTTTACGCCCAAGTTTGAAAGAGAGCCAGCCGCTGCCCACTGCGCCGACGGCGGCGCCGAACATCATGGAGCTGACCACCCACTCCTGGGTATGCGCGCTGATTTGGAATTCATTGGCAATGAACGGTAAGGCGCCGGCAATAACGCCGATATCAAGGCCGAACAGTAAGCCGGCCAGCGCGGCGAGGAAACAGACAAAGAACGTCATCGTCTTGTTTGAACGCCCTTGTTTTTTGTTGTCAGGCATAACGCCCTCCAGTTGAGTTATTGATTCTGTCGATGCTTAGAGTAGGGGAGTGCAGGACAAAAAAACGTGATTACAATCACGACTGTGTAATCGGTTACACTAAGGTAAAGATATGTAATCAGTAAAAACATATTCAAATCATAGATATAAAAGGCAAATATCGCCAATAAGAATGGGCTGAAACGGCGATTTTTGACATGTTATGTAACATTGTGAAAAGAGTTCGCGCCTGCGGGTAGCTAGAACGATCCCGCCCTTGCGGCAGATATGTAATCGCTTTCATCAAGTGGGGAAAGGAAATGGATCAAAGACGGTCAAACGTCGGGGGAGAGATTCAGGGCAACAAAAAGGCCAGCGCGGGGCTGGCCTTAAGCAGTCAAGCGGGGTGGCTTATTTCAGGCCAGCCGCTTCGCGCAGCAGGGCTGCTTTGTCGGTTTTTTCCCATGGGAAATGTTCGCGACCAAAGTGACCGTAAGCGGCGGTCTCTTTGTAGATCGGGTGCAGCAGATCCAGCATCTGAATCAGGCCGTACGGACGCAGGTCGAAGAACTCGCGTACCAGCAGGGTCAGCTGTTCAGAAGGCACTTTTTCGGTGCCGAAGGTTTCGACCATGATTGAAGTCGGTTCAGCGACGCCGATGGCGTAGGAAACCTGAATCTCACAACGATCGGCAAGACCTGCGGCAACGATGTTTTTCGCCACATAGCGCGCCGCGTAGGCTGCGGAACGGTCAACTTTAGATGGATCTTTACCGGAGAACGCACCGCCGCCGTGACGAGCCATGCCGCCGTAGGTATCAACGATGATCTTACGACCGGTCAGACCGCAGTCGCCCATCGGGCCGCCGATGACGAAACGTCCGGTCGGGTTGATGAAGAACTTGGTGGAAGCGTTCAGCCATTCGGTCGGCAGAATCGGCTTGATGATCTCTTCCATCACTGCTTCCTGCAGGGATTTCTGATCGATATCTTCAGCGTGCTGAGTGGAAAGCACAACCGCATCGATGCCGACGATTTTGCCGTCGTCATACTGGAAAGTGACCTGGCTTTTCGCGTCCGGACGCAGCCACGGCAGGGTGCCGTTTTTGCGGACTTCAGCCTGGCGCTGTACCAGACGGTGCGCGTAAGTCACCGGCGCCGGCATCAGCACGTCAGTTTCGTTAGTGGCATAGCCAAACATCAGGCCCTGGTCGCCCGCGCCCTGTTCCAGCGGGTCGGCGCGGTCAACGCCCTGGTTGATATCCGGGGACTGCTTACCAATGGCGCTCAGGACCGCGCAAGAGTTGGCGTCAAAGCCCATATCGGAATGCACGTAGCCAATTTCACGCACCGTGTTACGGGTGATCTCTTCGATATCAACCCATGCGCTGGTGGTGATTTCACCGCCAACCAGAACCATGCCGGTTTTGACATAGGTTTCGCAGGCTACGCGCGCTTTCGGATCCTGTTCGAGGATCGCGTCCAGCACGGCATCGGAGATTTGGTCAGCAATTTTGTCTGGATGCCCTTCTGATACAGACTCGGACGTAAAGAGGTGTTTTGCCATGTTTTATTTTACCTGTGAGTATTCGTGTAGCTCATACTGTTGTGTAGAGAGGCTTTGATAGATGACCCTACCAAGGCTTGCAGGTAGTGACACGAGCAGTCTGAGTGTTAATCAGTATAGATGGATTAACTTCTGGATGGCTATTTTAGGTCAGAACTTCATCGCATTTCCACATTTTTTTGACATCGCCCGCATTAATGGAAAAAGCGTGGTGGAAATTTTTCCTGACAACTCCGGCAAGACGCGTATTTTTATTTTGCATTTTACCCCGCTTCTCGGTATAAAACGCCGCGCGCGGCTCATTAAAAAAGCGCACGAAGCCCATCTCGTGACGCCACTTCCAGCCGGGTTAAGCACTCTGTTACACAGCGGCGGTTTCGCCAGCTGTTCGATATGTATAGCTTTGGCTTGTCGCTGGCCTTTTTCGGGGCAGTGTGGAGGTGATACCAGATAATGAACCAACGTTTTTCGCCTGATTCGCCGCGTCGTTCTGTCGCGCAATTCTATCCCGCAATCTGCATCTCTTTCGTGCAAACCTGCCGATGTTCTACCCATCTCGGCGCTTCTCAGGATTCCAGGGCCTCCAGGCTTTTTGAAAACTGAACAAGGGCGCTCTTGCGTGAGCAAGGGTTTTCTCGTGGTTTCTCCGGGCTGTCATACCAGCTTCGGGTACGTGTTTTACTATATATGAATAAGAAACCGGTCGCGCAGCTGCAGTGCCAGCACTATCTGCTGGGATTAAAGGCTGTTCATGGGTTGTTATCGCGTCTGTCGACTGCGATAGTAGTTAATATTACAAGTTGAGGTTCGCTATGTCTGACGACATGTCTTTGGGTTCGCTTTCGTCAGCAGGCGAACACGGTGTACTACGTTCCATGCAGGAGGTTGCGATGAGCTCCCAGGAAGCCAGCAAAATGCTACGTACCTACAATATTGCCTGGTGGGGTAATAACTATTACGACGTTAACGAACTGGGCCATATCAGCGTTTGCCCGGATCCTGACGTCCCGGAAGCGCGCGTCGACCTGGCCGAGCTGGTCAAAGCGCGCGAAGCCCAGGGACAACGCCTACCGGCGCTGTTCTGCTTCCCGCAGATCCTGCAACATCGTCTGCGCTCGATTAACGCCGCCTTCAAGCGCGCGCGTGAATCCTACGGTTATAACGGCGACTATTTCCTTGTCTACCCGATCAAGGTCAACCAGCACCGTCGCGTGATTGAATCCTTGATCCACTCCGGCGAACCGCTGGGGCTGGAGGCTGGTTCGAAGGCTGAGCTGATGGCGGTGCTGGCGCACGCGGGGATGACCCGTAGCGTGATCGTCTGTAACGGTTATAAAGATCGTGAATACATCCGTCTGGCGCTGGTGGGCGAGAAGATGGGCCATAAGGTCTATCTGGTCATCGAGAAGATGTCGGAAATCGCCATCGTGCTGGAAGAGGCCGCCCGTCTGAACGTGGTGCCGCGCCTTGGCGTGCGTGCGCGTCTGGCCTCGCAGGGTTCCGGTAAATGGCAGTCCTCCGGCGGCGAGAAATCTAAATTCGGCCTCGCGGCGACGCAGGTGCTGCAACTGGTCGAAATTCTGCGCGAGGCAGGCCATCTTGAGAGCCTGCAACTGCTGCACTTCCACCTCGGCTCGCAGATGGCCAACATTCGCGATATCGCCACCGGCGTGCGCGAATCGGCGCGTTTCTACGTCGAGCTGCATAAGCTGGGCGTTAATATTCAGTGCTTCGATGTCGGCGGCGGTCTGGGTGTCGATTACGAAGGGACCCGCTCGCAGTCCGACTGTTCGGTGAACTACGGCCTGAATGAGTACGCCAACAATATCATCTGGGCGATCGGCGACGCCTGCGAAGAGAACGGCCTGCCGCACCCGACGGTGATTACAGAGTCCGGCCGCGCGGTGACCGCGCACCACACCGTACTGGTTTCCAACATTATCGGCGTCGAGCGCAACGAATACACCGAGGCGACCCCGCCGGCGGAAGACGCCGCGCGTCCGCTGCAGAGCATGTGGGAAACCTGGCTGGAGATGCACGAAACCGGCAACCGCCGCTCGCTACGCGAATGGCTGCACGACAGTCAGATGGATCTGCACGATATCCACATCGGCTACTCCTCCGGCACCTTCAACCTGCAGGAGCGCGCGTGGGCGGAACAGCTGTATCTGAACATGTGCCATGAAGTACAAAAACAGCTCGATCCGAGCAACCGCGCCCATCGTCCGATCATCGATGAGCTGCAGGAACGTATGGCGGATAAAATCTACGTCAACTTCTCGCTGTTCCAGTCGATGCCGGATGCCTGGGGTATCGATCAGCTGTTCCCGGTGATGCCGCTGGAAGGGCTGAACAAGTCGCCGGAACGCCGCGCGGTGCTGCTGGATATTACCTGCGACTCCGATGGCGCCATCGATCACTATGTTGACGGCGACGGGATCGCCACCACCATGCCGATGCCGGAATACGACCCGGAGAACCCGCCAATGCTGGGCTTCTTTATGGTTGGGGCTTATCAGGAGATCCTCGGCAACATGCACAACCTGTTCGGCGATACCGAAGCGGTAGATGTTTTCGTCTTCCCGGACGGTAGCGTTGAGGTTGAGCTCTCCGATGAGGGTGATACGGTGGCGGATATGCTGCAGTATGTTCAGCTGGATCCGAATACGTTGCTGACCCAGTTCCGCGATCAGGTGAAAAATACCGGTCTCGACGCCGAGCTGCAGCAGCAGTTCCTTGAAGAGTTCGAAGCGGGGTTGTACGGATATACTTATCTTGAAGATGAGTAATTAAGACTAATCCGCTGGTGGGTCGGTTTATGTTAATAAACCGACCCTTTTTTATAAATGAAATCTGAAAAAACATAGTGGATGCTTTTTAAAGCGATAATAGCCTGTACACTGCCGCGAGGAATTAATACTTAGTGGAACAGGGACAGAATATGAAAAGTATATCGCGGTACGGTCTTATTATCGGTTTATTATTATTAGGCGGTTGTTCGAGCCAGGCTGTGTACCATGACCGTGCGGCGTCTACCACCGATGTCGCCACCCGCTGGGGCAGCGACGTT
The DNA here is from genome assembly GCF_040065095.1 of Klebsiella sp. CN_Kp091. Taxonomy (NCBI): domain Bacteria; kingdom Pseudomonadati; phylum Pseudomonadota; class Gammaproteobacteria; order Enterobacterales; family Enterobacteriaceae; genus Klebsiella; species Klebsiella sp. CN_Kp091. The sequence goes on from NZ_JBEAIO010000004.1 coordinate 205,399, forward strand.
CACTCAACGGTTAAAGGCGTGTCCGCAGAACGCCAGGATTCCCATCCTGACGAAATCGTATTGATTAATTATTCCGGTCAATATCATACCGGTTTCGACCAGCTGTATAGCATTCGAATTAGCGATCTGGAATATGCGGTACGCGATGCTAATTTTAACTCTCTCCCTATTACTCGCAGCTATAATAATTCTACCGGAAAATGGCAATACGCTGTTGTGGCCCGCGTTGGCACACAATATCAATTATATGTTCGTAATTATAGCCATCGCGTGGATTACGAAATTGTTGCTACCGTGGATGGTCTCGATGTCCTGAGCGGTAAGGCCGGTTCGCTCCAGAATAATGGTTATATTATCCGTGCCGGCGGCTCGCTGGCGATCAAAGGATTCCGTAAAAATAACCGTACCGTAGCGGCGTTTGAGTTTTCTGATGTTGTGCAATCTTATGCCGCCCATTCCGCTCAGGGGGATACGCGTAACGCCGGGATCATTGGCTTTGCCGCCTTCGCCTTACGCGGAGAAAAGCCGGCGCCGCTTCCACCGTGTTCGGCTCAGGCCTTCCCGGCGAACGGTTTCGCCCCGGCGCCTTGTCAAAAATAAACGTCCCGCTTGCCGCCGGGCGGTTTTCAGGCGATAATTTGTCCTTATAAGCAGTAACCTAATTCAAACCCTTCCTCGTCGGGCCTAACGACGCGGAGGGGTTTTTTTATACTTATTTTTTACGTTCCACGACTGTGAAAAGAGGTCATACCCATGAGCACTTTAGGTCATCAATACGATAACTCCCTGGTATCCAACGCTTTTGGTTTCCTGCGTCTGCCGATGAACTTTATGCCGTATGAAAGCGATGCGGATTGGGTCATCACCGGCGTGCCGTTTGATATGGCGACCTCCGGGCGCGCGGGCGGCCGTCATGGCCCGGCGGCGATCCGTCAGGTGTCAACCAACCTCGCCTGGGAGCACAACCGTTTCCCATGGAACTTCGACATGCGTGAACGCCTGAACGTCGTGGACTGCGGCGATCTGGTCTACGCCTTCGGCGACGCTCGCGAAATGAGCGAGAAACTGCAGGCGCACGCGGAGAAACTGCTGGCGGCCGGTAAACGCATGCTCTCCTTCGGCGGCGACCATTTCGTCACCCTGCCGTTGCTGCGCGCCCATGCCAAGCATTTCGGTAAAATGGCGCTGGTACACTTCGATGCTCACACCGATACCTACGCCAACGGCTGTGAATTCGACCACGGCACCATGTTCTACACCGCGCCGAACGAAGGGCTTATCGATCCGAACCACTCCGTGCAGATCGGTATTCGTACCGAATTCGATAAAGATAACGGCTTTACCGTGCTTGATGCGGGCCAGGTTAACGACCGCAGCGTCGATGACATCATCGCTCAGGTGAAGCAGATCGTCGGTGATATGCCGGTGTACCTGACCTTCGATATCGACTGTCTGGATCCGGCTTTTGCGCCAGGTACCGGTACGCCGGTGATCGGTGGGTTGACCTCTGACCGTGCGATCAAACTGGTGCGCGGCCTGAAAGATCTGAACATCGTCGGAATGGACGTGGTTGAAGTCGCCCCGGCTTATGACCAGTCTGAAATCACCGCCCTGGCGGCGGCGACTCTGGCGCTGGAGATGCTATACATTCAGGCAGCGAAGAAAGGCTAAGCGTTTACTGCTGCTGCGCGACGCATGCGCAGCAGCAGTACGCCGCCGGCGCACAGCGTGATCAGCTGTGATGCCACCAGAACGGAAAAACCTGAACTTACCGATCCCACCGATTTCATCACCACTCCCATCAGCAGCGGAATAAACGCCGCGCAGATATTGCCAATGCCGTTAATGATCCCATAGGCGCTGCCCACCGCTTCGCGCGGGGCGTGATGCTGCACCACCGCCGGGATCGCCGCCCCCTGTAATCCCCAGAAAACGTTCGCCGCCAGCATAAACAGCGCCAGCATCGCCGGCTGCTGGCTGAGCATCAGCGCCAGCACGGAACCGGCGGTGAGTAGGCCGCCGATAATAAACAGCAGCGGCGCCTGCTCCGGGCGCATTTTGTCGAGGAGCACGCCGCCAACAAACTTTGAGCCCAGGCTTAACAAAAAGGGTACTGCCGCCAGCAGGCCGGTGGCCTGCAGCGAGAAGTGGTGCTCGTCGCGTAGCCAGGCGGGCAGCCAGGCGCTACTTCCCCATAGATAGCTGAGCGTGGCGATTTCCACCAGTAGGATCCAGCCAAGCAGCGGCGTACGCCAGGCGAGGGCAAAAGTCTGACTGAAGCCCGGCTTCGCGCGCTGTGCGGTCACTTTTGGCGCGGGGAGAAACCGCCAGATTAATCCGCCGCCGAGCAGGAGGTTAAGCAGCGCCAGCGCGTAGAAGGAGCCGATCCAGCCAACATGCGCCATCAACCAGGTGACTAGCGGGAAGCCTACCGCCAGCCCAAGCGATACGCCGAGGGCGGTCACCGCATTCGGTTTACCTATTTCATCGGCGGCGAAGTTGTCGTTGATAAAACGTGTCTTCAGTGAGAATAGCGGTCCCTCCGCCACGCCAAGAACAATGCGCGCGATTAACATCCCGAAGAGCGAGCCCAGCAGCGGTGATACTGCGCAAACCAGCGCCCATATAGCAATGCTGCTTAAGAGTCCCTGGCGGTAATGCCATTTACTTTCTATAACTGGGGTTAATAATAATGCCGAAAATCCATAACCCAGAAGAAAGCATGTCATTAGCATGCCTTGTAACATTCTGTTTTCATTTAATTGAAAGTGGGCCGCAAATTCCGGGTTAAGGATCATCACCGAGATATTTACCCGATCGACGTAGGAAATAATTATTAACAAAAGTAATGCTATTACCCCTTGCCATCTTGCCGCCATTTGTTGTCTCCACGCTTAATTTAATGATTGCCGGTTATTATTTTTTTAACGCCAGAAATAGTTACATAAGTAAAATGATTCACCAGTGAAACTCGTTGTTTTTAAAAGATTAAATAAATTATTGTTTCATGGGTGAAACACCATGGCTTCCGCCGTTGCACATTTTTAATGATCGTCTGCAAAGGAAGTCAATAGTCGCGTGTGAAATTTAAATCGGCATTTTTATTTATAATGGATCACCACTTTAAATATCATCATTTCATCTGAATGCAGTTTTTCGTGATCAATTGCACACTTAGCTAATTTAAAAGTCATTCATTAACAAGTTTGTCACATTAACGCTTGACGAAACATTCACCGCTTTTATATTGACCGTATTAAATAAGAAACAGAGTTTCATATATGAAACAAAAGCCTGGAGGATTGCGATGAGCTGGATAGGCGTATGTGACGCGGAGCAAGTACAGGAAGATTTTCCATATAGCGGCAATATCGACGGTAAGGAAATCGGTATTTATCTGATTGATGGCGAATATTACGCGCTGGAAGACGTTTGCCCTCATGCCTATGCGCTCCTGAGCCAGGGCTTTGTCGAAGATGGCAAGGTGGAATGCCCGCTGCATGAGGCGGTATTCGACGTCAAAACCGGCCAGTGCCTGCATGGCCCCGGCGGTCGCAACCTTAATCGTTACCCGGTGCGGGTATACGACAATCAGATCCAGATTACCTTTATCGAGGAGAACGTGGCATGAGCGAATCCCTGGACTTCAACCCGGCGCTACCGGAAAGCCGCCAGTTTACGCCACCGGCGGAAGGCGGAAACGGCAATATCCATAAGCCTGGCGACTATCACAATCTGATTTGGCAAACCCGCAGCCGGGTGCCGGAAAACTGGGAACTGCAACTTATCGCCACCCTGGAAACGCTGTTCGAGCAGGGCGCGGAAAGTCTCGGTGAACTGGTGAGCGGCCTCAATGGCGTCAGGATGCATGACCAGCAGGGCGAACCGTGGAGCGAAAGCAGCTTCCAGGCATTTTTACAGGTTAACGGCTACTGAGGACACAGCGATGACGACAACGGTACAAAACTATCTTGATAAAGGATTGCGCGGCCTGTGGTATCCGGTGCTGGCGAGCTGGGAAGTGCAGTCTGCGCCGGTAGGCATTACCCGTCTCGGCGAGCAGATCGTGGTCTGGAGAAATAAAGACGGCCAGGTGCAGGCGCTGGAAGACCGCTGCCCGCATCGCGGCGCGCGCCTGTCAATGGGCTGGAACTTAGGCGATCGTATCGCCTGCTGGTATCACGGCGTGGAAGTCGCCGGCAACGGCGAAGTCAAAGACGTCCCGGCGGTTGACCGCTGCCCGCTGGTCGGCCAGCAGTGCGTGCGCAGCTACAACGTGCAGGAAGCGCACGGGGCAATCTTCCTGTGGTTCGGCGTCACCGCCGACCAGCAGCCTGATGAACTGAGCTTCCCGGAGGAACTGGCCGATCACGAAAAATACAGTAACTTCCTGTGCACCGCGGCGTGGAAATGCAACTACCAGTACGCGCTGGAAAACGTGATGGACCCGATGCACGGTACCTATCTGCACTCGTCATCGCACTCGATGGCGGAAGGCGATCGCAAAGCCGATATGGTGCTGCAGCCGACGAAAACCGGCTTTATCTTCGAGAAAAAAGGGCAGAGCGGCGTCAACTTTGACTGGGTTGAATTGGGCAACAGCGGCGCCTACTGGATGCGCCTGTCTATTCCGTACAAAAAGCGTTTCGGGCCGGGCGGCCACTTCTGGATCGTCGGCATGGTGGTTCCGGAAGATAACGACAACTGCCGCGTCTTCTTCTGGCGCATCCGCGGCGTTCAGGGCTGGCAGCGCGATCTGTGGCGCTTTATGTACCGCAACCGTCTGGAAAAACTGCACTGGGAAGTACTGGAACAGGATCGCGTGGTGCTGGAAAGCCTGGCGCCGAACGCCCGCGATCATGAATATCTCTATCAACATGACGTCGGTTTGTCCCGCCTGCGCCGCATGATGCAGAAAGCGGCGAAAGAGCAGTTAGCGCTTCGCGAAGCGCAGCAGGGTGCCGCCTGATGAACGGCCTGCTGAACGGTAAACGTATTGTCGTCACCGGCGCGGCGCGCGGCCTCGGTTACCACTTTGCCGAATCCTGCGCCGCGCAGGGCGCGACGGTGGTGATGTGCGACATCCTGCAGGGGGAGCTGGCGGAAAGCGCTCATCGCCTGCAGCAGAAGGGCTATCAGATCGAATCCCACGCCATCGATCTTGCCAGTCAAGCGTCGATCGAGCAGGTCTTCAGCGCCATCGGCGCGCAGGGGCCTATCGATGGCTTAGTCAATAACGCGGCGATGGCCACCGGCGTCGGCGGTAAAAATATGATCGATTACGATCCGGACCTGTGGGATCGGGTGATGACGGTCAATGTCAAAGGCACCTGGCTGGTGACCCGCGAGGCGGTACCGCTGCTGCGCGAAGGGTCGGCGATCGTCAACGTCGCTTCGGATACCGCGCTGTGGGGCGCGCCGCGGCTGATGGCCTATGTCGCCAGTAAGGGCGCGGTGATTGCGATGACCCGCTCCATGGCCCGCGAGTTGGGTGAAAAGCGGATCCGTATCAACGCCATCGCGCCGGGACTGACCCGCGTTGAGGCCACGGAATACGTTCCCGCCGAGCGTCATCAGCTGTATGAGAACGGCCGCGCGCTCAGCGGCGCGCAGCAGCCGGAAGATGTCACCGGCAGCGTGGTCTGGCTGCTGAGCGATCTTTCGCGCTTTATCACCGGCCAGCTGATCCCGGTCAACGGCGGTTTTGTCTTTAACTAACAAGTGAGGCGGTATGGCGAACGATCAGGAAGTGAAGTACCTGGTACCGGGTCTGGAGCGCGGTTTACAACTGCTGCTGGCGTTTGGCGAACAGCATCGCGATCTGACCTTTGCCGAGCTGCATCGGCTGGTGGATATGCCGAAAGCGACCGCCTATCGCGTGGTGCAGACGCTGGAATATATGGGCTTTCTCGAGCGCAATGCCCGCACCAATACCTTTTCGCTGGGCATGAACGTACTGCGTCTGGGCTTTGAATATATCGCCTCACTGGATGTCGCTCAGGTGGGTCAGCCGGTCATCGAGCAACTGCGCGATATCAGCCAGTGCAGCAGCCATCTGGCGATCCGCGATGGCCGCGACATCATCTACATTGCCCGCGTCAGCGCAGCCGGTTCACGTATCAACCAGGTCAGCGTCGGAACGCGGCTACCGGTGCACTGCACCTCGCTTGGCCGTATGCTGCTGACCGATGTTTCCCGTAGCGAGTTTGAACAATTGTTCCCGGATGCACGTCTGCCGGGCAATACGCCGGGCCAGCTGTACGACCGCGAAGCGCTGTGGCAGATGGTGCAGCAGGATAAAGCTCGCGGCTACGTGATTGGCGAATCGTTCTACCGCCACGGTATCTCATCGATTGTCTATCCGGTCTTTGACCGCAGCGGGCGGGTGGCGGCGGTCGTCAGCATTCTGGTGCCGTCGGACGAGATCCCGCAAAGCGATCGCGAGCGGTTACAGAACGAGGTCAGTATGGCGGCGGACAAAATTTCCGGCTTCCTCGGATATTTGTCACAGGCAAGTTAAATCAACAACTTAACAGCAGGCGCTTGATTGCGTCGGGCATGTTTTACGCCCAAATTCGGGCGACTGAACGGTAAAGAGGCGACGAATAATGAGTATTACCGGAATTGAAAAGCTGGAATTTGGCGTAGACGACCTGAACCACAGCGCCAAATTTATGCGCGATTTTGGCCTGACCGGCGACGCCAGCGGCCGCGCGTTTACCACCCTCAGCGGCGCGCGGGTCGAACTTAACCCGACCGATGCCGCCGATCTCCCGCCAGCCTTTGAGGCGGGCAACACTCTGCGTCGCATGACCTGGGGCGTGGCGGATCGGGCGGCGCTGGATGCGCTGCGCCCGAAGCTGGAACGCCAGCCCGGCTTCCGTGAAATCGACGGCGCGCTGGAGTGCCGCGACCCTAACGGTATGACGCTGCGGGTGCAGGTTAGCCAGCAAACGGCGGTTGAACTGAACGTTGAACCGATCAACCAGTGGGGCGATGTGCGTCGCATCGACACCCCGAGCCCGGTGTACGACCGCGCGCAGCCGATTAACGTCGGCCACGTGGTGTTCTTCGTGGAAGAACTGGCGGCGGTGGAAAGTTTCTATCGCGAAGTGCTCGGCTTCCAGGTTTCAGACCGCTATATCAATCGCGCGGTGTTCCTGCGCTGCGGCGTACGCGGCGGCCACCATAACCTCTTCTTATTGCAGTTGCCCAACCGCAAACGTGGACTTAACCACGTCGCGTTTACCGTACGTGATATTCACGAAGTGATCGGCGGCGGTATTGCGATGAATAAAAACGCCTGGAGCACGTTTATCGGCCCCGGCCGCCATCCGGTCTCCTCGGCCTACTTCTGGTATGTCAACAGCCCGACCGGCGGCGCTTTTGAGTACTACACCAACGATGACTATCTGACGGAAAACTGGCAGCCGCGCGAACTTGAGCATTCACTCGTGTCCTTTACCGAATGGGCGGTGGAAGGCGGTATCGATCACGATACCCGTCGCCAGCAGAAAAAACCGGAGGCGGTATGACGGCGCGGATAGTCATTATCGGCGGCGGCCAGGCTGGCGGCTGGGCGGCGAAAACGCTGCGTGATGAAGGGTTTAGCGGCGAGATTTGCGTGGTTGCCGAAGAGCAATGGGATTTTTACGAGCGCCCGCCGCTGTCGAAAGCGGCATTGCTGGAGGCCGAACCGGCGCTGCCGCGGTTATTCAGCGCCGAGGCGCAGCAGGCGCTGGATCTGCGCTGGTACCGACCGCTGCGCGCGGAATCGATTGACCGGCAAAATAAAACCCTGGCGCTGAGCAACGGCGAAACGCTGGCGTACGACCAACTGCTGATCGCCACCGGCGGCCGCGCGCGGCTGCCGTCCGAGGCCTGGGCGCAGCATCCGCAGGTCTATACCCTGCGCCACTGGCAGGACGCGCAGCGTCTGAAGCAGCGGCTGGCATCGGCAACGCGGCTGGCGATCGTCGGCGGCGGCTGGATTGGCCTCGAAATCGCCGCCTCGGCGCGCAAAAGCGGCGTAGCCGTGACCCTTTATGAACAGCAGCCGGCGCTGTGCATGCGCTCGGTCAGTATGGAGGTCTCGCAGGCGCTGGATGAGTTGCATCGCGGGCAGGGCGTTGATATTCGCCGCGGCTGCGGCGCGCTGGAGCTGGAAGATGATAACGGCCTGCCGACGCTGCACTGCGACGGCCAGCGGGAAACCTTCGACGCGGTGGTGGTGGGGATCGGCGTCGATCTGAATCTCGAACTGGCGCGCGATGCCGGGCTCACTGTCGAGCGCGGAATTGTCGTCGATGCCCAAGGGCGCAGCAGCGATCCGGCGATTTTCGCCGCCGGCGATGTCGCCCAGCACCATCAGTACGGCCTGTGCATTCAGTCGTGGGCCTTTGCGCAAAATCAGGCGATCGCGACGGCGAAAGCGATGCTCGATCCGCAGGCCAGCGGCTACGACGAGGCGCCGTGGCTGTGGTCAGATCAATACGATCGCAATATCCAGATCCTTGGGATCCCGCAGGCGGGCAGCCGCACCATCGTGCGTGACGAGCCACAGGGCGCGCTCTACTTCTCGCTGAACGCCGATGGACGTTTAACGCAGCTGGTGGCCTTCAATAATGCACGTACCGTGAAGCTGGCGAAGCGCTGGATGGCGGCGGGGAGGGATCTCTCTGACGTCCCGCTCGCTGACCCGACTTTCTCGCTGATGTCATTGCGATAATTAACGCGAACCCTTAAGGGGGAGAAATGACCACATTAGAGACTAACGCCGCGCCTGCTGAGGCGAGCGGCGAGGGCGTCCGCATGCCTGAAAAAGCGGTGCGTTGGGCCATTCCGCTGTCGCTGCTGGCCTGCGTACTGCTGGCGTTTTTCGACAAAATCAGTATCGCCGCGCTGTTTTCCGATAGCCACTTCCAGCAGGCGATGGGGATCGATTTCGATACCACCCGGCTGGGTATTCTGATGAGCGCCTTTTTGCTGAGCTACGGCTTCTCGTCAGTGTTATTAAGCGGCCTTGGCGACCGGATTGCGCCGCTGCGCTTGCTAACTGGAATGATGGTGGTGTGGTGCATCCTGATGGTGATCATGGGCTTCACCCACAACTACGCGCTGATGGTGACGCTGCGCATCCTGTTGGGCATCGCTGAAGGGCCGCTGTTCCCGCTGGCGTTCGCCGTGGTGCGCCACACCTTCCCGCAGCGGCTACAGGCGCGCGCCACCATGCTGTGGCTGCTCGGCACGCCGGTTGGCGCGGCGCTGGGTTTCCCGCTGTCAATTTGGCTACTCAATACCTTCGGCTGGCAGAGCACCTTTTTCGTGATGGCGATGCTGACGGTACCGGTGCTGATTTTTGTGCGCATCGGGCTGCGCGGCGTGCAGCTGGAGGCGAAAGTCGGCAGCGATAAAACGTCGCAGGAAGCGCGCCGCAGCGCGCGTCGCGAGCTCTTCGTGAGTCCGCATTTCTGGATGATCTGCATTTTCAACATCGCCTTTCTCGCCTATCTGTGGGGGATCAACGGCTGGCTGCCGGGCTACCTGATTAAAGGCAAAGGCATTCATCTGGAACACGCCGGCTGGCTGTCGTCGATGCCGTTTATCGCCATGCTGCTAGGCGAAATCATTGGCGCCTGGCTCTCTGACCGCGTCGATAAGCGCGCCGCCGCCTGCTTTATTTCCCTGGCGGGCGCCGGAATCGGGCTGGCGGCGGTGATGCATTTTAGCGCGCCGTTGCCGGTGATCGCGGCGATGAGCTTTAGCACCTTTATGTGGGGCACCGGCGCGCCAAACATTTTCGCGCTGCTGGCTAAAGCGACCCATCCACGGGTCAGCGCCACGGCGGGCGGGATTTTCAACGGGCTGGGAAACTTTGCCGGGGCCTTATCGCCGGCGGTGATGGGCGCGCTTATCGCCTTCACCCATAGCATGGATTCCGGGCTGATTTTTCTGGCGGTGATGGCGGCGGTGGGCTGCGCCCTGTTACTGCCGCTGCTGAGACGTTACTGAGGATAAAACGATGACTGATTCAACCGTAACTGCAAAACAGAGTTTGAAACCTGACCATATGACGATGGAAGAGTGGGTGGAGTCGCGTATCGCGCGCTTTGAAGGCCGTAAATACGACTGGAATGCGCTGAAATTCCAGGCCGATTTCGATCCGAAATATCGCCGCGCGCAGATGCGCTACATCGGCACCGGCGCCACCGGCGTCGCCAGTGATACCAACACCGTTCCGGCCGAGCACTTCACCTTCTCCACCATGGTGTTGCCGTCCAAATGTGAAGGCCCGCTGCACCTGCATGATGACGTAGAAGAGGTGTTCTTCATGCTCAAAGGGCAGATCACCCTGATGATTCAGGACGGCGACAACTATACCGAAACCGTGCTGCGCGAACGCGATCTGATCTCGGTACCGCCTGGAATCTACCGCGGTTTGTTTAACCACGGCGAAGAAGAGGCGCTGATGTGCGTGATGCTCGGCACCCATAAGCCGCATATTCCGACCTACCCGGAAGATCATCCGCTGGCAAAAGTAAAACGTAACTAAGGGGCGATGATGACGGGTTTTCGTGAACAAGGAAGCGGCATTCCGCTGACGCTGCTGCACGGCATCAGTTCCGGCGCGGCCTCCTGGCATAAACAGATGGCGCTTCCCGGCTACCGCGTGCTGGCCTGGGATATGCCCGGTTATGGCGAGAGCCCGATGCTGGCGGCAACGCCGGCGGATGCTGGTGATTACGCCGACGCGCTGGCGCGAATGCTGGACCGCGCTGGAGTAGAGCAAACCATACTGGTCGGCCATTCGCTGGGCGCGCTGGTGGCGGCCGCCTTCGCCGCGAAATACCCGCAGCGGGTGCTTTATCTGGTACTCGCCGACGTCGCGCAGGGATACGGCCAGGCGGAAGCCGCACAGCGGGAAAAAGTCTGGCAGGGACGTCAACAGCAGATGGCGCTGGGCGGCGAGGCGATGGCGCAGGGGCGGGCGGCAAAACTGCTGCGCCCCGGCGCGCGCGAAGCCGATGTGGCGACGGTGGCGGCAGGCATGTGCAGGCTGCGTAGCGAAGGTTACCTCGCCGCCGCCTGGATGCTGGCGCATGACGACATCCACCGCTGGCTCGCCGACTATCGCGGTCGTCTCTCGGTGTGGTGCGGCGAGCAGGATGCCATTACCCAACCGGAGCTGGTACAGGGAGTGGCGCTGCGTTACGGCGCCCCTTACATCGCCATCCCGCAGGCTGGACATGCCAGCTATCTCGATAACGAAACCTTTTTTAATCAACAGCTTTTACGCATAGGGGAAGAGGTGCGCGATGAATGCACAAATTGAAGGACGCGTCGCGGTAGTCACCGGCGGCTCGTCAGGGATCGGCTTTGAAACGCTGCGCCTGCTGCTGGGCGAAGGGGCGAAGGTCGCCTTTTGCGGCCGCAACCCGGATCGGCTGGCCAGCGCCCATGCGGCGTTGCAAAACGAATATCCAGAAGGCGAGGTGTTCTCCTGGCGCTGCGACGTACTGAATGAAGCGGAAGTTCAGGCCTTCGCTGACGCGGTCGCCGCGCGTTTCGGCGGCGCCGACATGCTGATTAATAACGCCGGGCAGGGTTATGTCGCCCACTTCGCCGATACGCCGCGCGAGGCCTGGCTGCACGAAGCTGAACTGAAACTGTTCGGCGTGATTAACCCGGTAAAGGCTTTCCAGCCGCAGCTTGAGCAGTCGGATATCGCCTCGATTACCTGCGTGAACTCTCTGCTGGCGCTGCAGCCGGAAGAGCACATGATTGCCACCTCTGCTGCCCGCGCCGCGCTGCTCAATATGACGCTGACCCTGTCGAAAGAGCTGGTGGAGAAAGGCATCCGCGTGAATTCCATCCTGCTGGGAATGGTCGAATCCGGGCAGTGGCAGCGCCGTTTTGAAAACCGCAGCGATAAGAGCCAGAGTTGGCCGCAGTGGACCGCGGATATTGCCCGTAAGCGTGGGATCCCGATGGCACGTCTTGGTAAGCCGCAGGAGCCGGCGCAGGCGTTGCTGTTCCTCGCTTCGCCGCTGGCCTCCTTTACCACCGGCGCGGCGCTGGACGTTTCCGGCGGTTTCTGCCGCCATCTGTAAGGAAAGATGATGAAAAAGGTCATGTTAATCGGCTATGGCGCGATGGCCCAGGCGGTGATTGAACGCCTGCCGCCGCAGGTGACGTTGGGCTGGATCGTCGCCCGCGAATCGCATCATGCGGCGATCCGCCTGCAGTTCGGCCACACGGGGACGCCGCTTACCGATCCGCTGCAATGCGAAGAGACGCCGGATCTGGTGCTGGAATGCGCCAGCCAGCAGGCGGTCGCGCAGTACGGCGAAGCGGTGCTGGCGCGCGGCTGGCATCTGGCGGTGATCTCCACCGGCGCGCTGGCGGACAGCGAACTGGAACAGCGTTTACGCCAGGCGGGCGGCAGGCTGACGCTGCTGGCTGGCGCAGTAGCCGGGATTGACGGCCTGGCGGCGGCCAAAGAGGGGGGGCTTGAACGAGTGACCTATCAGTCGCGTAAAAGCCCGGCCAGCTGGCGCGGCAGCTATGCCGAACAGCTTATCGACCTCAGCGCGGTCAATGAAGCGCAAATTTTCTTTGAAGGCAGCGCCCGCGAGGCGGCGCGGCTATTCCCGGCAAATGCCAACGTGGCGGCAACCATCGCGCTGGGCGGTATCGGCCTTGACGCGACCCGGGTACAGCTGATGGTCGATCCGACGACGCAACGCAACACCCATACGCTACACGCCGAAGGACTGTTCGGCGAGTTTCACCTGGAGTTGAGCGGCCTGCCGCTCGCCAGCAATCCGAAAACATCGACCCTCGCGGCACTGAGCGCGGTACGCGCCTGCCGTGAACTGGCATAACGCAGAGAGACTGAGATGGACGAATTAGACATTTTTATCGGCGGCCAGTGGCGTCGCGGCGGCGGCAATTTAATGCACAGCCTGTTTCCGGCGGATGGCGCTATTAACGCGGCGCTGCATGCGGCAAGCCTCGATGATTTACAGGAGGCGGTCGACTGCGCCGACCGCGCCTGGCGGGAGCCAACGTGGCGGACGATGCTGCCGCATCAGCGGGCGAAGATCTTGCATAAGGTTGCCGATCTGATTGAAGCACAGCTTGATGCGCTCACCCAAAAGCAGAGCCGCGATAACGGTAAACCGCTGGCGGAAGCGCGAGGGCTGGTGATGAGCGCGGCGGGCACAGCACGCTATTTTGCCGCCGCCTGCGAACTACTGGAAGGGGAGTTGCCGACGCCGCGGCAGGCGGATCTATTGACCCTGAGCCGCTATGAGCCGCTGGGCGTGGTGGCGGCGATCACCCCATGGAACTCGCCGATCGCCAGTGAAATGCAGAAGGTGGCCCCGGCGATCGCCGCCGGAAATGCGGTGATCCTCAAACCGGCGGAAGCCACGCCGCTCATGGCGCTGGAACTGGCGAAGATCTTTGAGCAGGCCGGTTTACCCGCCGGACTGCTGAGCGTGCTGCCGGGTAAAGGATCGATTATCGGCGATGCGCTAGCCCGCCATCCTAAGGTGCGCAAAATTTCCTTTACCGGCGGCACTACCACCGGGCGTCACCTGGCGCACGTGGCGGCGGAAAAGCTGATCCCGGCGTCGCTGGAGCTGGGCGGCAAATCGCCGACCATCGTGCTGGAAGATGCCGATATCGAACAGGCGGCGCGGGGCATCTGCTACGGCATTTTCAGCTCCGGCGGCCAGGCCTGCATTGCCGGCTCGCGGCTGTTTGTCCATGAAAAAGTGTATCCGCAATTAATGGCCCGCCTGCTGGAGTTAACCCAAGAGCTGCGGGTTGGTCATCCGTTCAGCGCTGGCACCCACGTCGGGCCGCTGATCAACGATAAACACCGTCAGAGCGTGCTGGAGTACGTCGAGTTGGCGAAACGCGAAGGCGGCAGCGTGCTATGCGGCGGCGAGATCCCGGCGGATCCGGCGCTGGCGGCGGGGAGCTATTTCCTGCCGACCATCATTGAAGGGCTGAACAATCAGGCCCGCGTTTGCCAGGAAGAGATCTTCGGGCCGGTGCTGGTGGCAATGCGTTTTCACGATGAAGCGGCGCTGATCCGCGAGGCCAATGATTCGGTCTTCGGGCTGGCGGCGGGGATCTGGACGCGCGATACCGGCCGCGCGCTGCGTCTGAGCGAGCAACTGGAAGCCGGTACGGTGTGGATCAATACCTACAAAGTTTTCTCCATTTCGACCCCGTTTGGGGGCTTTAAAGAGAGCGGTCTGGGCCGCGAAAAAGGGATCCAGGGGCTGAAAGCCTGGATGCAACAAAAGAGCATTTATCTGGCGACGGGTAATAGCGTCAACCACTGGTGCGACTGAGAAAGGGTGAGCAATGAGCGAAATGATAACCGTCGGCGATGCCATCGCCAGAACGCTGGAGCAGTATCACGTTGAAGCCATTTATGGCGTCATTTCTATCCATAACCTGCCGATCGCTGATGCCGTCGGCCAGCGGGAAAAAATCCGCTTTGTTCCGGCGCGCGGTGAAGCGGGGTCGGTGACCATGGCCGACGCCCACGGGCGCTTTTCCGGGCTCGGCGTCGCGTTGACCAGTACCGGCGCGGGCGCGGGTAATGCGGTCGGCGCGCTGGTTGAGGCGATGAACGCCGGTACGCCGCTGCTACACCTGACCGGACAGGTCGAAAAAGCCTGGCTGGACGCCGACACCGGTTTTATTCATGAAACCCGCGATCAGTTGACCTTCCTGAAAGCCAGTTCGAAGCGCGCTTACCGCATTAGCAACGCCAACCAGGCGGTGGCTATGCTGCATAAGGCGATTCAGGAGGCGCAAACGCCCCCGTGCGGCCCGGTATCGGTGGAAATCCCCATCGATATTCAGAGCGCCAAAATTCCGCTTTCACTGCTGACCGCGCCGTTGAAACGCGCTCCGGCGGTTGAGCCGGAAGCGTCGCTGGTCGATACGCTGTGGGCGCAGCTTAAGCAGGCGAAGCAGCCGCTGCTGTGGCTTGGCGGCGGCGCGTTAGAGAGCGGCGAGGCGGTGAAGACGCTGGCGGATGCGGGGGTGACGGTGATTTCCAGTACCCACGGCCGCGGCATTCTGGCGGACAGCCATCGCGCCAGCCTGCGCGCGTTTCATAATTCTCCCTCGGTTGAAGCGCTGATTTCACAATGTGATTTCACACTTGTGGCCGGTTCCCGGCTGCGCAGCAACGAAACGCGCTCGTGGACGCTGGAACTGCCCACGCCGCGGGTGCAGATTGATATCGACCCGGCGGCGGCCAGCCGTAACTACTTGATGGACAATACCCTGGTGGCGGATTGCCGGGCGCTATTAGCGGCGCTGGCAGCGCGGGTGCAGGGCCGGATGTGGGGCGATGCGCGTTGGGATAGCCAGCTTAAAGCGGCGGTAGAGGCGGCGGAGCAGGGGCTGCGCGACCAGTGCGGCGCTTACGCTAAATTGAATGACGCGATTGCGCAGGCGCTGCCCGATGACGGCATTCTGGTGCGCGATATTACCGTCTCCGGCAGCCTGTGGGGCAGCCGCCTGTTCCGCGCTCACGGCCCGCTGATGAATATCCATTCTCTGGCCGGAGCCATCGGTATGGGGCTACCGATGGCGGTGGGCACCGCGATTGCCAATCCGCAACGGAAAGTGGTCGGCCTGGTCGGCGACGGCGGCCTGAGCCTCAACCTTGGCGAACTGGCGACCCTGGCGCAGGAGAAGGCCAACGTAACGCTGTTGATTATGAACGATGGCGGCTACGGCGTGATGCGCGGTATTCAGGATAAGTACTTCGGCGGCCGCCAGTATTACAACGAGCTGCACACGCCGGACTTTACCCTGTTGGCGCAGGCGATTGGCCTGCAGGCGTGGAGCGTGGAACGGGCGGAGGATTTCCAGGCGGTGATGACCGAAGCGCTGGCGATGCCGGGGCCATCGGTGGTGGAAGTGAAAATGGGCCAGATTGGCGCGCTGCGCTTTGCCGGCCCGCCGCAGAAGACGCTGTATTAATGATAATCCAGTGACCCCAACCCTCTCCCTTCCGGGGAGAGGGTACCGCACGGCACAGGGGGTTAATCAAGGCGCCGGACGGTTGCTCCTGCGCGCCGGGAGAGGGCCGGCCCGCAGGAGAGGGTTCATTACACGGTTAAAATACGTTAAACGGATATTCGACGTAGAACCGCACCTCATTACCGCTGACGTTATAGTCGCTGGCGTTGCTGGAAACGCGCAGCACCGAATAGCGTAGTCTCAATTTCAAATCTTTCGCCATGCCGTTTTGCACCTGGTACTGCACCTGGTTGAACCATTCGTGTTCTTTACCGTTGCTGGTCTCGGCGGTTTTAATGTTATCGCCGCGAACGTAGGCGGTGGTCCAGCTCAGGCCCGGTACGCCCAGTCCGGCAAAATCCAGGCCATAGGAGGCCTGCCAGGAACGCTCATCCTCGCCGTTAAAATCGGACCAGTAGGAGTTAGCCAGCCAGATGGTGTTGCCGCCATCGCCGACGCCGCCCTGATTCTGATACCCACCGTAGTGGTAGCCGGTGCTGCCGCTGCTTTGCTGGTAAGCGACTTTAAAGGTATGAATATCCCAGATATAGCTGGCGGCCAGGCTCCAGATGCTGTTGCTGCGCCCGGTGTCATTGGCGTCGGCATATTCTTGATCTAAGCGCGAGTTATAGCCATTGAAGTCAACAATCAACTGCTGGTCGGCGGCGAACGGCTGCTTGTAGTTCAGGCCGAGATACTGCTTATTCAGCACGTCCTCGACGTGTGAAGCGTATAGCGCGCCGCTGAGCTGGTCGTTGAATTGATAGCTGGCGCCGCCAAAGGCCAGGCTTTTCAGGCCGCTGTTGTGGCTGTCGTCGCTTTTGCGCTGCTGATCGGTGAGATACCCGGCGTTAATTTCCAGGCCGTCGATTTCTCTTGAGGTCAGCATGGTACCGGTATAGCTCTCATACAGCAGCCGCGAGTCATCGGCGTAGACGATAGGCAGCATCGGGCGCTGGCTGCCGTAGCTGAGTACGGTATTCGAGAAGCGCATTTTAGCGGTAGCGCCAAATTTGGCTAAATCGGACTTCGCGCGGCCATCATCATCCTGGGCGAAAAAGTCGATACCGCCCGCGCCGCTGCGGCCGCGGCCGCCGTCGAGGCGCACGGCGTACTGCGCAATGCCGTCAACGCCGAAGCCGACCGGCCCTTGAGTAAAGCCGGACTCGAAGGTAGCGATGATACCCTGACCCCATTCGGCTTTATCCGGCAAACCATCGCGATAATCGCGTTTGATATAAGCGTTACGTAAAAAGAGATCGAGGTGGCTGTCTTCAATAAAGCCCTGACTGGTAGATTGTTGGCTGGCGAAAGCCGGCGCGGCGGCAATAATGCCAAGTGCGAGTAATGGTAATTCTTTTTTCACTGAGGGCACTTCTCTGTCTGTCGATATATTCATGGGAATCACTGCCAGTCAGATATTGTCCTGAAATAATGTCGAAAGCAATCATTGTGTGAGCAGTTATTGCAGCCGGAAACAGGCTGTATGGCGCATGAGCCGTGCGCCAGGTAGTAAGGGGTGGACTATTTATTATTCGGCTAAAGACGATTCTGGAAGCCAGATAGTGTGCGGCCTTTTTAATTTACCAAATAATATATTTCTGAATCGCCGGGCATAAAATAATTGGCTGTGATGCGCTGTGATAATAATTAACGGTTTGTGCGCTTAAATTATCAATTGATGCGGCTAAATATTTTTACGGGTATATAAAAAAGGGAGGCAATAATGCCTCCCGCTGTCGCTTATTTAATACCGTCGGCCTTCATGCGATCGCGAATATGCTGCGCGCGGGCTTCCGATGCCGGGTGATCGTCAAACATGGAGCTCTGACGGCCGGCTTCCAGCTTGGCCAGTTTTTCGAAGCTGGTGGCCAGTCCCGATGGATTGATGCCGCGTTTACGCAGCAGGTCGTAAGAGTAGTCGTCCGCTTCCGACTCCTGGCGCTGGGAGAACTGCGAGTTCACCAGTTTTTCGCCGAGATCGCCCAGCTGCGACTGAGAAAGGCTGCCGACGATGCCGCCAGCGGAGGCCGCCGCCGCGCGCACGGCGTTAGTGCCCAGCGCGACCTGCATGCCTTTCTTCACGTGGCCCAACGCAACGTGGCCCATTTCGTGGCCGATAACCGCTTCTACTTCGTTATCGTTCATCAGGTTCATCAGGCCGCTGTAAACGCGGATGCAGCCGTTGGCCATCGCGAAGGCGTTGACGTCTTTTGTTTCATAAACCTTATAGTTGACCGGCTGGCCGTTGATGTTATCGCCCAGCGCGGCGGCAATCTTGCTCAGGCGTTTGCTGTACTCGCTGCTGGCCGGAGAAATAGTAGCTTTGGCGTCCATCTCTTTACACGCCTGGTCGCTTAAGGTTTTTACCTGTTCGTCGCTAAGAGAGTAGGCCTGGAATGCTTCCGCGCCCGAGCTCAGCAGGGCGTTGGAGTCCATGTTCTGACATCCGGTTAATGTTGCTGCGATCCCGAAGGCAAGAAGGGTTGAGCGAATTTTCATTTTTATCTTCCACAATCTTATGGTTTTTTATCTGAATAATGGGCGACGACGGACCCGCCTCGTCCTGTGCAAAGTATAAATAGTATCTCATGATCCGGGCGAGTGGATTCCGCGGCAGCACAACGTGTTCCAGAGATTTCTTAATGGGCAAAAGGATGCTCCATGTACATGCTTTGTCGCTTGGGTTACATTGTTCACACTTTTTTCCGGCGTAGCCCAAAACGCGCTCTCGTCAAGTCGTTAAGGGCATGGCCTTATAACATCCGAACTGGAGTCAAAATGTCCTCACGTAAAGAGCTTGCCAACGCTATTCGTGCGCTGAGCATGGACGCTGTACAGAAAGCCAAATCCGGCCACCCTGGCGCCCCGATGGGCATGGCTGACATTGCCGAAGTCCTGTGGCGTGATTTCCTGAACCATAACCCGCAGAACCCGTCCTGGGCCGACCGCGACCGTTTCGTGCTGTCCAACGGCCACGGCTCCATGCTGATTTACAGCCTGCTGCACCTCACCGGTTATGATCTGCCGATTGAAGAACTGAAAAACTTCCGTCAGCTGCACTCTAAGACTCCGGGCCACCCGGAAGTCGGCTACACCGCAGGCGTGGAAACCACCACCGGCCCGCTGGGTCAGGGTATCGCTAACGCAGTCGGTATGGCTATCGCGGAAAAAACGCTGGCGGCGCAGTTTAACCGTCCAGGGCACGACATCGTTGATCACTTCACCTACGCCTTCATGGGCGACGGCTGCATGATGGAAGGCATTTCTCACGAAGTGTGCTCCCTGGCTGGTACCCTGAAACTGGGTAAACTGGTGGCGTTCTATGATGACAACGGCATCTCCATCGATGGCCACGTTGAAGGCTGGTTCACCGACGATACCGCGAAACGCTTTGAAGCCTACGGCTGGCACGTGGTGCGCGGCGTTGACGGTCACGACGCTGACGCCATCAAACGCGCGGTAGAAGAAGCGCGCGCGGTCACCGACAAACCGTCCCTGCTGATGTGCAAAACCATCATCGGCTTCGGTTCGCCGAACAAAGCAGGCACCCATGATTCCCACGGCGCGCCGCTGGGCGACGCGGAAATCGCACTGACCCGCGAAGCGCTGGGCTGGAAATACGCTCCGTTTGAAATCCCGTCTGACATCTATGCGCAGTGGGATGCGAAAGAAGCCGGCCAGGCGAAAGAAGCCGCGTGGAATGAGAAGTTTGCCGCCTACGCCAAAGCCTTCCCGCAGGAAGCAGCCGAATTCACCCGTCGTATGAAAGGCGAAATGCCGTCTGACTTCGACGCGAAAGCTAACGAGTTCATCGCTAAGCTGCAGGCGAACCCGGCGAAGATCGCCAGCCGTAAAGCATCGCAGAACGCCATTGAAGCGTTTGGCCCGCTGCTGCCGGAATTCCTCGGCGGTTCTGCTGACCTGGCGCCGTCCAACCTGACTCTGTGGTCTGGCTCTAAGCCGATCAACGAAGACACCGCCGGTAACTACATCCATTACGGCGTACGTGAATTCGGTATGACCGCGATTGCCAACGGTATCGCGCTGCACGGCGGTTTCCTGCCGTACACCTCTACCTTCCTGATGTTCGTCGAGTATGCGCGTAACGCGGTACGTATGGCGGCGCTGATGAAACAGCGTCAGGTGATGGTCTACACCCATGACTCCATCGGTCTGGGCGAAGATGGCCCGACTCACCAGCCGGTAGAGCAGGTGGCTTCCCTGCGCGTCACGCCGAACATGTCCACCTGGCGTCCGTGTGACCAGGTTGAATCCGCGATTGCGTGGAAATATGGCGTAGAGCGTCAGGACGGCCCGACCGCGCTGATCCTCTCCCGTCAGAACCTGGCGCAGCAGGAGCGTACCGAAGAGCAGCTGGCAAATGTGGCCCGCGGCGGTTATGTGCTGAAAGATTGCGCCGGCCAGCCGGACCTGATCTTCATCGCCACCGGTTCAGAAGTGGAACTGGCGGTTGCCGCATGGGACAAACTGACCGCCGAAGGCGTGAAGGCGCGCGTGGTCTCCATGCCATCCACCGACGCGTTCGACAAGCAGGATGCGGCCTATCGTGAATCCGTACTGCCGAAAGCCGTTTCTGCCCGCGTAGCGGTAGAAGCCGGTATCGCGGACTACTGGTTCAAATACGTTGGCCTGAACGGCGCCATCGTTGGCATGACCACCTTCGGTGAGTCTGCGCCGGCTGAGCAGCTGTTTGAAGAGTTCGGCTTCACCGTTGACAACGTTGTTGCCAAAGCGAAAGCACTGCTGTAATCGCTGGTACGGTGCGGGCTGATGCCCGCACCTCAACCCTCTCCCACAGGAGAGGGTGTGAACACCAAAAACGGTAACCCCTGAGTTACCGTTTTGCTTTTATCTCGCCACCCGGTTTTTTTGTAGGCACTATTCCTCGAACATGTAACTACCCTGTAAATTATTCCAGAGAAAATGTGACGCAAGTCATATAGCTGGTTTATTGCTCTGGACAAACATTCCTTTTATTCCGACTTTGGCTTATTCTAGCTGAAGCGTTTCAGTCGTATAAATGTTCGACAATTAATCAATCAGTCGCAGTTTGCGACAGGTAAGGTTCCCCTAAAGGCGTTGCTGGATTACTCTGTCAGCCACCTCAAATCAGGGATAACCTTGCAGGAGACCTATGACCATACGCATCGCGATTAATGGCTTCGGTCGCATAGGACGCAACGTGGTTCGCGCTTTGTATGAATCCGGGCGTCGTGCGGAAATCACCGTGGTGGCGATCAATGAACTGGCGGATGCCGCAGGCATCGCGCATTTATTGAAGTACGACACCAGCCATGGCCGTTTTTCCTGGGATGTTCGCCAGGAGCGGGAACAGCTGTATGTCGGCGATGACGTCATTCGTCTACTGCATGAGCCTTCTATCGCCGCGCTGCCCTGGCAGGAGCTGGCGGTGGATGTGGTGCTGGACTGTACCGGCGTATACGGTAGCCGTGAACATGGCGAAGCCCATCTTCAGGCTGGCGCGAAGAAAGTGCTCTTTTCACATCCTGGCGGCAACGATCTCGACGCAACGGTAGTCTTCGGCGTCAACCATGATGAACTGCGCGCGGAGCACCGCATTGTCTCCAACGCCTCCTGCACGACCAACTGCATTATTCCGGTCATTAAACTGCTAGATGATGCCTACGGCATTGAGTCAGGAACGGTCACGACAATCCACTCCGCGATGCACGACCAGCAGGTGATCGATGCCTATCATCCGGATCTGCGGCGCACCCGTGCGGCCAGCCAGTCAATTATTCCGGTTGATACTAAACTTGCGGCGGGGATCACCCGTATTTTCCCGCAGTTTAACGACCGTTTTGAGGCGATCGCGGTACGTGTACCGACGATTAACGTCACCGCAATAGACCTGAGCGTGACGGTGAAAAAACCGGTAAAGGCCTGTGAAGTCAACCAGTTGCTGCAAAAAGCAGCACAGGGAGCATTTCATGGTATAGTTGACTATACGGAATTACCGTTGGTCTCGACAGATTTTAACCACGACCCGCACAGCGCCATCGTTGATGGTACGCAAACCAGGGTCAGTGGCGCGCATCTGATCAAAACGTTGGTCTGGTGCGATAACGAATGGGGCTTTGCTAACCGAATGCTCGACACGACGTTAGCGATGGCTGCGCAAGGTTTCAGGTAAGGCGCTGCGGCGCTTGCAAAACTTTATCAAGAATCAACGAGAGGATTCACCATGTCTGTAATTAAGATGACCGATTTGGATCTGGCTGGTAAACGCGTTTTCATCCGTGCTGATCTGAACGTACCGGTTAAAGATGGCAAAGTGACCAGCGACGCGCGTATCCGCGCCTCCCTGCCGACCATCGAACTGGCGCTGAAACAGGGTGCTAAAGTAATGGTTACTTCTCACCTGGGTCGTCCGACCGAGGGCGAGTACAACGAAGAATTCTCTCTGTTGCCGGTTGTTAATTACCTGAAAGACAAACTGTCTAACCCGGTTCGTCTGGTTAAAGATTACCTGGATGGCGTTGACGTTGCTGCCGGTGAACTGGTGGTTCTGGAAAACGTTCGCTTCAACAAAGGCGAGAAAAAAGACGACGAAGAACTGTCTAAGAAATACGCTGCGCTGTGCGACGTATTCGTCATGGACGCTTTCGGTACCGCGCACCGCGCTCAGGCTTCCACCCACGGTATCGGTAAATTCGCCGATGTCGCTTGCGCAGGCCCGCTGCTGGCCGCTGAACTCGACGCGCTGGGTAAAGCGCTGAAAGAGCCGGCTCGTCCGATGGTTGCTATCGTTGGCGGTTCTAAAGTTTCCACCAAACTGACCGTTCTCGACTCTCTGTCCAAAATCGCTGACCAGCTGATCGTTGGCGGCGGTATCGCTAACACCTTCGTTGCCGCTCAAGGCCACAACGTTGGTAAATCCCTGTACGAAGCGGACCTGGTTGACGAAGCTAAGCGCCTGCTGAGCACCTGCGATATCCCGGTTCCGACTGACGTTCGCGTCGCTACCGAGTTCTCTGAAACCGCCACCGCGACCCTGAAATCCGTTAACGACATCAAAGATGACGAGCAGATTCTGGACCTCGGCGACGTTTCCGCTCAGAAGCTGGCTGATATCCTGAAAAATGCCAAAACCATCCTGTGGAATGGCCCGGTTGGCGTATTCGAATTCCCGAACTTCCGTAAAGGTACTGAAATTGTCGCTAATGCTATCGCAGACAGCGAAGGTTTCTCTATCGCAGGCGGCGGTGACACCCTGGCGGCGATTGACCTGTTCGGCATCGCTGACAAAATCTCCTACATCTCCACTGGCGGCGGCGCATTCCTCGAATTCGTGGAAGGCAAAGTTCTGCCGGCAGTAGCAATGCTCGAAGAGCGCGCTAAGCAGTAATTTAGTTCAGGCGGGGAAACCCGCCTGTTTTTCAGCGCGCTAACGTACAATTTTGTACAGCTCGCGAACCTTCTTCAACGGTCGAAGATACAGATACAGGACTAAGTAACATGTCTAAAATTTTTGATTTCGTAAAACCGGGCGTCATCACTGGCGACGACGTTCAGAAAGTGTTCCAGGTAGCTAAAGAAAACAACTTTGCTCTGCCAGCGGTAAACTGCGTGGGTACTGACTCCATCAACGCCGTTCTGGAAGCTGCTGCGAAAGTTCGTTCTCCGGTTATCGTTCAGTTCTCTAACGGCGGCGCTGCGTTCATCGCGGGCAAAGGCGTGAAAACTGACGTTCCGCAGGGTGCTGCTATCCTCGGCGCTATCTCTGGCGCGCATCACGTTCACCAGATGGCTGAACATTACGGCGTGCCGGTTATCCTGCACACTGACCACTGCGCGAAGAAACTGCTGCCGTGGATCGACGGCCTGCTGGACGCGGGTGAAAAACACTTCGCTGCCACCGGCAAACCGCTGTTCTCTTCCCACATGATCGACCTGTCTGAAGAGTCCCTGCACGAAAACATCGAGATCTGCTCTAAGTACCTGGCTCGTATGGCCAAAATGGGCATGACTCTGGAAATCGAACTGGGCTGCACCGGCGGTGAAGAAGACGGCGTGGACAACAGCCACATGGACGCTTCCGCACTGTACACCCAGCCGGAAGACGTTGATTACGCGTACACCGAGCTGAGCAAAATCAGCCCGCGCTTCACCATCGCCGCTTCCTTCGGTAACGTACACGGCGTTTACAAGCCGGGTAACGTAGTTCTGACCCCGACTATCCTGCGCGACTCTCAGGAATATGTTTCTAAGAAACACAACCTGCCGCACAACAGCCTGAACTTCGTATTCCACGGCGGTTCCGGTTCTTCCGCTCAGGAAATCAAAGACTCCGTCAGCTACGGCGTTGTGAAAATGAACATCGATACCGACACCCAATGGGCGACCTGGGACGGTATCCTGCAGTACTACAAAGCGAACGAAGCTTACCTGCAGGGCCAGCTGGGCAACCCGAAAGGCGAAGACCAGCCGAACAAGAAATACTACGATCCGCGCGTATGGCTGCGTGCCGCTCAGACCTCTATGGTGACTCGTCTGGAGCAGGCATTCAAAGAGCTGAACGCGATCGACGTTCTGTAATTTCGCTTGCTGCGAGCGTAACGAAGGGAAACGGCGTTTCCTTTCATTACCGGCATAAAAAAGGCTTCCTGCGGGAAGCCTTTTTTTAGCGACTTACGCAGGTGCCTTTTTCCCCGGCTAATATCTGTGGCGCATCCTTTAACGCGCCGATGAAGGCGTTATTTCCGGTCTGTTTGACAAACTGAATGACCGCTTCCGCCTTCGGCCCCATTGCGCCGTCCGGCGCGGCAAACGGCGCGAGTGTAGCAATGGTGGCCTGACGTAACGGGCGAGCCTGCGGCGTCCCCCAATCAACATAGACCGCATCGGCATCCGTCAGTATCAGCAGGTGGTCGGCATGAATGGCGCTGGCAAGCGCCGCCGCCGTCAAATCTTTATCGATAACCGCTTCGACTCCCCGGTAACCGTGCGTATCGGCAACCACCGGGATCCCGCCGCCGCCGCAGCAAATTACCAGATGACCGGCATCCATCAGCGTCTGAATGGCCGCGCTATCAACAATATTTAGCGGCCTGGGGGAAGGGACCACCCGACGGATATAGTCGCCATCCGCTTTCATCTGCCAACCATAGCGTTTTTCCAGCTCCGCCTGCTGCTGCGGCTGATAAACCGGGCCAATATATTTCCCCGGCGCCGCGAAAGCGTCATCATTTGCCGCCACCTCTACGCGCGTCATCAGGGTGCTGACCGGCGCACCGGCGTACTGCATCAGTTCCTGAGCGATAGCGAAGCCTATCATCCCCTGACTTTCCGCGACCAGAATATCCAGCGGCCAGGCGGGAGATTCCTGATAGGCGGCGTTTTGCAGCGCCAGCAATCCTACCTGCGGGCCATTACCGTGCACGATCACCAGTTGGTAATCGCGGGCTAATTCCGCCGCCATCCGGGCAAAAAGTTGAATGCTGCGCTGCTGATTTTCCGCGCTGAGCACTTCTCCGCGCTGCAGCAGTGCGTTACCACCCAGCGCAATAACGATTTTCTTTTTCATGATGACCTCATTGAATTATAGAAGTGCGCTAAAAATATCGTTTTAGCGGCCAGGTAATGTGATGAGATCGCCACTTTATCGAGAGTAAAAAATATCTCGCTAATAAATATTATATTCGCTGGTTTTATTTAAATGTTTTTAAAGATGATTATTAGATTTTTTTTAATAATTTCGTCAGCAGTCTTTAGGAATTTAAAACAATGGATTTTGTGTGACTTTGTTCAAATGAAATACATGGTTACCCCGATATGGTTAGCGGAGTTAAAACATCAATCCTTCACCCATCCTCTGGGATGGCCTGAGGTGAATATTGCCGGGAGATAGCTTATGTCAGGAACGTATGAGGTAACCGAGGTGACCAAAAGAAAAGGAATACCCGCCTGGTGGGTCACGGTATTTCTTTTCTGGTTAGGTTGGGTATTTATGTATGCCGATCGCACGGTTTTAAATCCGGTGATGGGTGAGCTGGAAAAAGAGTTTGGTTTAAGCGGAACGCAATTAGGAGTACTCAACTCCGTATTCTATTTTTCTTATGCATTGCTACAGGTGCCGGCAGGGATCCTCGGGGACAAAATTGGTAAGAAAAAAGTGCTGGTGCCTGGGTTTATTCTGTTTGGCGTTTTTACCGCGGTCACCGGCTGGGTAAAAAGCTGGTATATGCTGCTGTTTGCCCGCGTGGTCACCGGCGCAGGCGAGGGGACATATTATGGCCCGCAGTACGGCTTGTCTTCCGAGCAGATCCCGAAAAAATTTCGCTCGCTGGGCAGCGCGATTATCAATAGCGGAATGGCCTTTGGCATCGCGCTGGGTCTGATGACCTCCAGCTGGCTGGTCTATGACCAGGGTTACTCGTGGCGGATGCCGTTTTATGCCATGGCGATACCTTCGGTGCTGGTAGGGGTTGCTATCTGGCTCTTTGTGAAAGAGAAAAAGCGCACCGCCGACGCCGAGGGCAAACCGGTACAAAAAGGCAAATTTAGCGATCTGTTGAAGAATCGTAATTTAATTCTGACCTATATCATGGTGTTCTGCAGCCTGTTTGGTTTCTTCGTTATTCTGACCTGGCTTCCTTATTATCTGCAAAACGAGCGCGGTATTGCCGGTAGCGAAACCGGATTTATTTCGTCGCTGGTCGCGTGGATCTCTATTCCCGGCGCGCTGTTGTTCTCAGGGCTGTCGGATAAATTAGGTCGCCGCAAACCGTTAATTTTATTCCTCGTGCCGGTGGCGATTGCCAGCATGATTTCCATTATTTGGATGCCGAGTATGACCGGCGTCATCGTGGCGCTGTGCGTGTATGGCCTGGTTGGCAAACTGGCGCTGGATCCGGTGCTGGTGGCGCTGGTCGCCGATAGCGTCGATGAAACCAATTACAGCACCGCGTTTGGTTTATTTAATTTTATCGGGATGAGCTCATCGATTCTGGCGCCAATTATTGCAGGGGCGGCGCGCGATATTACCGGCAGTCTGGCTTCGAGTTTTTATGTTTCCGCGGCGCTGCTGGTCATTGGTCTGGTCGCTATGCTGTTTTTAAAAGAAAAACGCACATAAAGAGGTAGCGGTAATGATTTACGCTTTTATTAAAAAGGGAAGCTTTCAGGATTCCGTAAGCCTGATGATTATTTCCCGAAAATTAAGTGAACGCCCGGAAGTGGATCAGGTTTCGGTCATGATGGGCACCCCGGCGAATAAATCGATGCTGGAGTCGACCGGATTCTGGCATCCGGATTTCGCCGAGGCGACGCCCAACGATATTTGTGTCGCAGTTCGCACGCAGGAAGCGCAGCCGGAAATTCTCGATTTAATCCGTGAACAGTTAGAGAAAGAGCTGAGCGCTATCGCTAATGCATCAGGCAGCTCAACGCAGCTGGTCAAGGCGCGGCGCTGGGAGAGCGCCTGCCAGAAATTACCGGACGCGAATCTGTTGCTGGTTTCGGTGGCAGGGGAGTACGCCGCCGGGGTGGCGAAAGAGGGATTGTTAGCCAATAAGAGCGTGATGCTGTTTTCCGATAACGTCCCGTTGGAGCAAGAAGTTGAACTGAAAACGCTGGCTCGCGAGAAGGGGCTCATTGTGATGGGACCGGACTGCGGAACGGCAATGATCGCCGGCAGTCCACTGGCCTTTGCCAACGTTTTACCGCAGGGCGGAATTGGCGTCATCGGCGCATCGGGGACCGGGATCCAGGAAATCACCTCGCAGGTGGCGCTGCATCAACAGGGAATTAGCCACGCCATCGGCCTTGGCGGGCGCGATCTCAGCGCCGAAGTCGGCGGCATCAGCGCCCTGACCGCGCTGGAGATGCTGGCGGCCGATAGCGCGACGCAGGTTATCGCTTTTGTCTCCAAACCGCCTTCGCCACAGGTGCGTGCCCGCATCATTGCCGCCATGCAAAAACAGAATAAACCGGTGGTGGCGCTGTTCCTCGGTAGCCGTGCCGAGCAGCGCCGCGAGGGCAACGTCTGGCTGGCGAACTCGCTGGCGGACGCCGCGCAGCTGGCGGTACTGCTGATGCGGGTAGCGCAACAGCGGCAGAGCCAGCCGCAGGTTGCAGGCAAGGGGATTTATGGCCTGTACGCTGGCGGTACCCTTGCCGCCGAGGCCGCGATGCTGCTCTCCGATCATCTGGAAGTGCCGGTCAGCGATAGCCACGCCGAGGGCGTGATGCTGGAAGCCGGCGGGCATCGCATTGTCGACCTTGGCGACGATAGTTACACCCTCGGCAGACCGCATCCGATGATCGACCCAACCACCCGTAGCATTGAAATTGAGAAGCTGGCGGCAATGCCGGAAGTTGGCGTGCTGTTGCTGGATGTGGTGTTGGGCTATGGCGCCTGCGCCGATCCGGCCGGGGCGGTGGTTGAGGCCATCGAGCAGGTCCGGCGTAAACGTGCCGCGCCGTTGGTGGTCATCGCCACCATGACCGGCACCGATGCCGACCCGCAGGGCCGTAGCGAGCAGATAGCCATCCTGCGCGATGCCGGGGTTGCGGTGGTCGAAACCCTCGAAGAGGCGACGCTACTGGCGGTTAGCCTGACGCAGCATCAGCCGCAGAGCGAATCGACAGCGCATAACCCGCTGCTCGACGGCGTGCAGGTCATTAATGCCGGGTTGCGCAGCTTCGCGCTGGATCTACAAAGCAGCGGTACGCCAGTGGTGCATTATCAGTGGGCGCCCGTTGCCGGCGGTAACGCTCGTCTCGCCAGTTTACTCAAGCAGTTACATTAAGTTCAGAGGTATGGATATGTACTCATCAATTGCACAGGCTAACGAAGCCATTATCGAACGAATTAAAGCCGCGCGCCCGCATTGGGTTGCCGTCCGTCCTGCGAAAGAGGCGGTGGCTGAACTATCTTCTGGACGTAAATTACTGCACGCCGGGCCGCCAATCGCCTGGCAAGAGATGACCGGGCCGATGCGCGGAGCCTGTATCGGCGCATCGTTGTTTGAAGGCTGGGCGACGAGCGAAGAAGAAGCCGTGCGGATGCTGGAGCAGGAAGAGGTGGAATTCATCCCTTGCCACCACGTGGGCGCGGTGGGGCCGATGGGCGGGATCACCTCGGCGAACATGCCGGTGCTGGTGGTACGCGATGTGGTTCATGGTAACCAATCCTGCTGTAACCTGAATGAAGGGATCGGCAAAGTGATGCGCTTCGGCGCCTACGGCGAGGATGTGCAAACGCGTCTGCGCTGGATGCGCGACACGCTCGCGCCGGTGCTGCAAGAAGCGCTGTCACGAATGGAAAACGGCGTTGACCTGACGGCGATGATGGCGCAGGCGATTACCATGGGCGATGAGTTCCACCAGCGTAATATCGCCGCCTCGTCGCTGCTGCTGCGCACGCTGTCGCCGGTCATTGCCGGCCTGGATCGGCCGAATGCGGAAATTGTCGCCGTGCTGCAGTTCCTCAGCGTTACCGATCAGTTCTTCCTCAACCTGGCGATGGCTTACAGCAAAGCGGTGATGGATGCGGCGGCGGAAATCAAAGCCGGCTCGGTGGTGACCGCCATGACCCGCAACGGCCGCGAGTTCGGCATTCGCGTCAGCGGTACCGGCGATCGCTGGTTTACCGCACCGGTGAATACGCCGCAGGGGCTGTTCTTCACCGGCTACAGCCAGGCGGATGCTAACCCGGACATCGGCGATAGCGCGATTACCGAAACGCTGGGGATCGGCGGCGCGGCGATGATTGCCGCACCGGGCGTGACGCGCTTCGTCGGCGCTGGCGGCATGGGCGCGGCGCTGGAAACATCGGAAGAGATGTCTGAAATCTATCTTGCCAACAACCCGCTGTTCCAGATCCCATCATGGGATTTCAAAGGCGCCTGTCTGGGATTGGATGTTCGTCGGGTCGTGGAAACCGGCATCACGCCGCTTATCAATACCGGTATTGCCCACCGCGAAGCGGGGATAGGCCAGGTGGGGGCGGGAACCGTTCGCGCGCCGCTGCTGTGCTTTGAGAAAGCGCTGGAGGCGTTGGCCGAACTGCACCACATCACTGCCTGAGTCGTGAGAGGGGCGGCGCTGCCGCCCCGGAGAGACGCCGATGAAAACCCTCAATGCGCTGGCCTGTACCGGCCTTGAACAGTTAGCCGACGGCGTGTGGCAGCGCCATAGTCAGTTTTCACAGGCGGTTAATTTCGCCCACGCCGATGGAACTTTACTGACGCTGTTTCGCTACGGTAAAGGTATTGGCCCGACGGGTATTCTATTTAGCAGCACCGAGTTTGCGCAGTTGGCTAATCTTCCGCGGCTGGTTAAGCAAGGGCGCTTGTTGTGGGGTGAGGGCGTTGCCATCCGCCCGCGTCGGACGCTCAAACTTCGCTTTCCCGTCGGCCGCTCGTTTCTTCTCAATCTTTCGGCTTATTCATGCCAGAGCGGACTATGCGCCGCGCTCAATCAGCCGCTGGCGGATAGGCCGTTTTATTCATCTATTATGGGCGAGCTTGAGCGCTGGCGGCGCGGCGAGCGCCCGGACTGGGAATGGCTGATTGGCAATGGGCCAGGATTAACCCCCAGCGGCGATGATATGCTCGCCGGGATGCTGGCGGTGCTGCACGGCGCCGGTTTTTCTGACCGCCTGCACGCGTTTATCCCCCCGGCGGATCAACTTACCTCGCTGACAACTTCGGTAAGCTGTAGCTATCTGAATAGCGCCAGGCGCGGCGAGTTTTCGCTGCCGGTGGTTAAGGTGATGCGCGGGCTGCAATCGACCGGCGATCCTAAGCGGGCAATTCAGCGTTTGCTGGCGGTAGGTCATACTTCTGGGGCTGATACCCTGCTGGGGATGGCATTCGCGCAGCACTGGTTACAGAGAGTGGATTCAAGGAGAACGCATGCTCGATCAGGAAACCATCCGCACGTTTATACAGGTCGCCGAGACCGGGAGTTTCTCCCGCGCGGCCAGTCTGCTGCACAAAACGCCAGCGGCGATTAGCTATCGTATCAAAACGCTGGAAGAGCAGGTGGCAACGCAGCTCTTCTTACGCACGACCCGATCGGTAAGCCTGACGCTGGCCGGGCAACATCTGCTTGAGCACTGTCGGCAGTGGTTGAACTGGCTCGACGTGATGCCCGATGAACTCCAGCAGATTAATGCCGGCGTCGAAAGACAGGTTAATATCGTTATCAATAATCTTCTGTATCAGCCGCAAAGCGCCGCGGATCTCCTGACCTGGCTACATCAGCAGTTTCCCTTTACCCGCTTTCAGCTTTCCCGCCAGGTCTATATGGGGGTCTGGGACTCTTTGCTATACGACGATTTCCAGCTGGCGATTGGCGTCACCGGCTCGGAATCCCTGTCCAACAATATCTCTTTATTGCCGCTCGGCGATATTCGCTGGCAGTTTGTGGTGGCGCAGAATCATCCCCTTGCCACTCATCCCGCGGCGGTGCTCTCCGACGATGCGCTACGCCGCTATCCGGCAATTAATATTGAAGATACATCGCGGACTCTGACGCGTCGTGTCGCCTGGCTGCTCAACGGGCAAAAAGAGATCAAGGTGCCGGATCTCAGCACCAAGCTGGCCTGCCATCTTAGCGGCCTGGGGGTCGGCTTCTTGCCGGAGCGGATGTGTCGCGCTTACCTGGAGTCCGGCGCGCTGGTGGCCCGTGCGGTCGCCAACCCCCGCCAGCCTTCGCCGCTCTCCGTTGCCTGGAAGAATGCCGGCAGCGGCAAAGTTGTCAGTGAAATCGCCAGGGCGTTCGAGCGCAAAGAGGCATTAGTCAGCGGTTTTTTGCGGATGGTGGATCGTCCTGCGCAAGCGTAATGCTGCGTTAGTTTCATCTGGATCAGATTGAGAAATGGCATCTTCGGTGGTTTTTGTTTACCTTTAAAAGGTCATTTTCGTGAGAATGATCTCATTTGCTTTTTTTTGATATGACCCAAGGATTACTAAATGGAAGATTTGAACGTTGTCGATAGCATCAACCATGCCGGGACCTGGCTGGCGCGCAACCAGGAGTTGCTGCTGAGCTATGCCGTCAACATCGTTGCCGCTATCGTTATCCTGATCATCGGGATGATCGTGGCGCGCATCGTTTCTAACACCGTCAACCGTCTGATGCTGGCGCGTAAGATAGACGCAACTGTCGCCGATTTTCTCTCCGCGCTGGTGCGCTACGCGATTATCGCCTTTACGCTGATTGCCGCCCTGGGCCGCGTTGGCGTGCAGACCGCCTCAGTGATTGCCGTGCTGGGCGCCGCCGGTTTGGCCGTGGGTCTGGCGCTGCAGGGGTCATTGTCGAACCTTGCCGCAGGCGTACTGCTGGTGATGTTCCGCCCGTTCCGCGCCGGTGAATATGTCGATCTCGGCGGCATCGCGGGCACCGTGCAGAACGTGCAGATTTTCTCCACTACTCTGCGTACCGTCGATGGCAAAATCGTGGTGGTGCCGAACGGCAAAATCATCGCTGGCAATATCATTAACTTCTCCCGTGAGCCGGCGCGCCGTAATGAGTTTATTATCGGCGTCTCCTACGATGCCGATATCGATAAGGTGAAACAACTGCTGACCGCGATTATCGAATCCGATGACCGCATTCTGCGCGATCGCGAAATGACCGTTCGCCTTAATGAACTGGGCGCCTCTTCGGTAAACTTCGTGGTTCGCGTATGGAGCAAAAGCAGCGACCTGCAAAACGTCTACTGGGACGTGCTGGAGCGCATTAAGCGTGATTTCGACGCTAACGGCATCAGCTTCCCGTATCCGCAGATGGACGTACACATGGTAAATCAGCAGGAAAAAGCGCAGTAATTTTTTCCTGCTATGGCACAAGACCGGCACCGCCGGTCTTTTTTTTGTCTTTGTGCATTAGCTTTACTTATTAATGATTAAAATTATCAATTTCCGCTAATGATGACGACACGCTATATTCTCCGGCATTAACGATGAAACCGGAAAATTAAACGATGCTATCTTATTACTTTCAAGGGCTTGCGCTGGGCGCGGCGATGATCCTGCCGCTCGGGCCGCAAAACGCTTTCGTGATGAATCAGGGGATCCGCCGCCAGTATCATTTAATGATTGCGCTGTTGTGTGCGCTTAGCGATCTGGCGTTGATCTGCGCCGGAATTTTCGGCGGTAGCGCGCTGCTGATGCAGTCGCCGTGGCTGCTGGCGCTGGTCACCTGGGGCGGCGTCGCTTTCCTGTTATGGTATGGCTTCGGCGCGCTGAAGACGGCGATGAGCAATAATCTCGAGCTGGCCAGCGCCGAGGTGATGAAGCAGGGGCGCTGGAAAATCATTGTTACCATGCTGGCGGTGACCTGGCTTAACCCTCATGTGTATCTCGATACCTTTGTGGTGCTTGGAAGCCTCGGCGGACAGCTGGCAGTCGAGCCCAAACGCTGGTTCGCGCTGGGGACGATTAGCGCGTCATTCTTATGGTTCTTCGGCCTGGCGCTGCTGGCCGCGTGGCTGGCGCCGCGTTTACGCACCGCGCGGGCGCAGCGAATCATCAACGTGCTTGTCGGGCTGGTGATGTGGTTTATCGCCCTGCAGTTGGCAAAAGATGGCCTGCAACATATACAGATGCTCATCAACCAGGCTTAGTCCGATGGACTTTCCGCGCGTAAGCGCTAAGCTAGCTGGCATGCGTCCTTAAAATGGGCGACCTAAGCAAGATGGAGAAACGACAGTGAAGTTAAAAGTCTTAGCCCTGGCGGCAGCACTCGGATTCAGTACTATGGCGGCGCAGGCAAGTGAATTGCCGGATGGCCCGCATATTGTGACTTCAGGCACAGCAAGCGTTGCAGCGGTTCCGGATATCGCCACTCTGGCGATTGAAGTTAACGTCGCGGCAAAAGATGCGGCATCGGCAAAAAAACAGGCTGACGATCGCGTTGCGCAATATCTCTCTTTCCTTGAAAAGAGCGGCATTGCCAAAAAGGATATCAGCTCGGCGAACCTGCGTACCCAACCTGATTACGACTATCAGAACGGGAAAAGCATCCTTAAAGGCTATCGCGCGGTGCGTACCGTCGAAGTTACCCTGCGTCAGCTCGATAAGCTGAATGGCCTGCTGGACGGCGCGCTGAAAGCGGGGCTGAACGAAATTCGTTCCGTATCGCTGGGCGTTGCGCAACCGGATGCCTACAAAGATAAAGCGCGTAAAGCGGCTATCGATGATGCGGTGCATCAGGCGCAGGAGCTGGCTGCTGGCTTCCACAGCAAGCTGGGTCCGGTCTATAGCGTGCGTTACCATGTTTCCAACTATCAGCCGAGCCCGATGGTTCGCATGATGAAGGCGGCTGACGCCGCGCCGGTCTCCGCGCAGGAAACCTACGAGCAGGCGACCATCCAGTTTGATGATCAGGTTGACGTGGTCTTCGAACTGCAGCCAGCACAGGCCGCCGCGCCTGCCGCGCCGGCGAAACCAGCGGAAGCGCCGAAACCGGCTCAGTAAGCCGCAGCGACAAAAAAGCCACTTCAGTGAAGTGGCTTTTTTTATGCCCGCCGTTTAATCCTGGCGCAGCACCTTGTGGCCGTAATCAATAAGCGCATCGGTCACCCGGCGCATCATGCGGCTTTCCGGTGCAAAGCGGTGCCAGTAGAGCATCCGGCGCTGGAACAGCCCTGGCGTCAGGTCGATAAGCTCGCCGCTCTTCAGCTCTTTCTCGATCTGCAGATGCGGGATCATACAGCAGGTGGTGCCCTGACGCGCCAGCTGCACGAAGGCCTCCGACGAGTTGACGATATGGCAGGGCACGCTGCCCGGCGGCAGGTCGAAGTTTTGCTGCAGGAACGCCTGGTGCATATCGTCGAGATGATCGAAGGCGACCACCGGCGCTTTCAGCAGCGCAGAACGCGTTACCCCGTTAGGGAAGTAGCGTTGCGCAAACTCCTTCGAGGCGACGAACAGGTAATCGAGCGCGCCGAGTTGATCGACCAGGCAGCTTGGCAGCGCCTGCGGCTGAATACTCACCGCGCCGACCACTTCCCCACGGCGCAGGCGCTCCTGGGTGCGGGTTTCATCTTCAACCTGCAGATTGAGGCGAATAGGGGAGTCGGATAGCACGTTGGCCAGCGCCGGCAGCAGCCAGGTCGCCAGACTGTCGGCGTTGACCGCCAACGACAGCAGCAGCGGCGTGGAGCCGGTCTGCTCATCGCCAAGCCACTCTTCTTCCAGCAGCTCAACCTGGCGCAGCAGAGCCAACAGTTTTTGCCCCTGCTCGGTCGGGCGCGGCGGTACGGTACGCACCAGCAGCGGTTGGCCAAACATGTTTTCCAGCTGTTTGATACGCTGTGAGACGGCGGACTGTGTAATGCATAGCTTCTGCGCGGCGCGCTCAAACCCACGTTCCCTAATCACCGCATCCAGCGCTTGTAATGTTCTGTAGTCCGGTCGTTTCATTATTCTGGCGTACCCCCATAACTTTTCGTTAACCCGCACTATGACATAAATTTGTTTTTGATAAAGACGAAAATGGTCTGCTTAGATGTGTGATCGCCATCGCAGGGACATTTCATCCGTCGATGTTCTATAATGCGCGGTAAGTATTCACATCTCGGACGATAATCATGACGCAGGATGAACTGAAAAAAGCAGTCGGCTGGGCAGCGCTGCAATATGTACAACCGGGCACCATTGTGGGTGTCGGCACCGGCTCCACGGCGGCGCATTTTATTGATGCGCTGGGAACCATGAAAGGGCAGATTGAAGGCGCGGTATCCAGCTCCGACGCCTCTACCGAGAAGCTAAAAAGCCTCGGTATCCCGGTATTCGACCTTAACTCCGTCGACCGCCTGGGCATCTACGTTGACGGCGCGGATGAAATTAACGGCCACATGCAGATGATCAAAGGCGGCGGTGCGGCGCTGACCCGCGAAAAGATCATCGCCTCGGTTGCCGATAAGTTTATCTGCATCGCCGACGCCTCCAAGCAGGTTGATATCCTCGGCAACTTCCCGCTGCCGGTGGAAGTGATCCCGATGGCGCGCAGCGCCGTCGCGCGTCAGCTGGTGA
Organism: Klebsiella sp. CN_Kp091; assembly: GCF_040065095.1. NCBI lineage: Bacteria > Pseudomonadati > Pseudomonadota > Gammaproteobacteria > Enterobacterales > Enterobacteriaceae > Klebsiella > Klebsiella sp. CN_Kp091. The sequence continues at coordinate 241,497 of NZ_JBEAIO010000004.1, forward strand.
AGCTGGGCGGCCGCCCGGAATATCGTCAGGGCGTGGTGACGGATAACGGCAACGTGATCCTCGATGTACACGGCCTGGAAATCCTGGACGCTATCGCGCTGGAAAACGCCATTAACGGTATCCCGGGCGTGGTGACCGTCGGCTTGTTCGCCAACCGCGGCGCCGACGTGGCGCTGATCGGTACCGCCGACGGCGTGAAGACCATCGTCAGTAAATAAGACGATCGGGGGGAAGTTTCGCGCTTCCCCCTAAATTTTTTTCTATGGCCTTAATTTGGTGACTTGTGTCACATTTACGTAACCTTTCTGAGTAACAATCTGCCATCTATTCTCTTTCTGGTGTTTTGTCCTGTCTTTTGCTTCAACGTGATATTTCTTCAGGTCGGCGAGGCAAACGTTCATATTGCCGCGATAGTTTTTTTTGATATGTTGCTGGAAGAGTTTTTGTTCAGCACGACATCAGTACCAATAAAAACAGGACGGGGAAATGGCTAAGGTATCACTGGAAAAAGACAAGATTAAATTTCTGCTAGTTGAAGGCGTGCATCAGAAAGCAATCGATAACCTTCGTGCGGCAGGTTACACCAACATCGAATTTCACAAAGGCGCGCTGGATACTGAAGAGCTGAAAGCGTCGATCCGTGATGCCCATTTTATCGGCCTGCGTTCCCGTACTCATCTGACTGAAGAGATCTTCGCCGCGGCGGAAAAACTGGTGGCGGTGGGCTGCTTCTGTATCGGCACCAACCAGGTCGATCTGGATGCGGCGGCGAAGCGCGGTATCCCGGTATTTAACGCCCCGTTCTCGAACACCCGTTCGGTGGCTGAGCTGGTCATCGGCGAGCTGCTGCTGATGCTGCGCGGCGTGCCGGAAGCTAACGCCAAGGCGCATCGCGGCGTGTGGAATAAGCAGGCGGTAGGCAGCTTTGAAGCGCGCGGCAAAAAACTGGGGATTATCGGTTACGGCCATATCGGCACCCAGCTCGGCATTCTGGCGGAATCGCTGGGGATGCACGTCTATTTTTATGATATCGAAAACAAACTGCCGCTGGGCAACGCCACGCAGATTCAGCACCTCTCCGACCTGCTGAACATGAGCGATGTCGTTAGTCTGCACGTGCCGGAAAACGCCTCCACCAAAAACATGATGGGCCCGGAAGAGCTGGCGCTGATGAAACCGGGCGCGCTGCTGATCAACGCCTCTCGCGGCACGGTGGTGGATATCCCGGCGCTGTGCGATGCGCTGTCGCGTAAGCACCTGGCCGGTGCGGCCATTGACGTCTTCCCGACGGAGCCGGCGACCAACAGCGATCCGTTTAACTCTCCGCTATGCGAATTCGATAACGTGATCCTGACGCCGCATATCGGCGGCTCAACTCAGGAAGCGCAGGAAAACATTGGTCTGGAAGTGGCTGGCAAGCTGGCGAAGTATTCCGATAACGGTTCTACGCTGTCGGCGGTGAACTTCCCGGAGGTTTCTCTGCCGCTGCACGGCGGGCGCCGTCTGCTGCATATTCATGAAAACCGCCCAGGCATCCTGACGGCGCTTAACCAAATTTTCGCCGCGCAGAACATCAACATCGCCGCCCAGTATCTGCAGACCACCCCGCAGATGGGTTACGTGGTGATTGATATCGAAGCCGACGGCGACGTCGCGCAGCAGGCGCTGCTGGCGATGAAAGCGATCCCGGGCACCATCCGCGCCCGTCTGCTGTACTAATTTGTTGTTGCCTCACGGGCAGGTCGCATACCTGCCCGTATTTTTTTAACGCCTTCCTAGCGTAATTCTCGAACCCGCACAACACTCTACCAGCGCCAGGTTTTGCCTGGCGTAATCACCGCCGGCAGCGGGACATCCCACTGTTCGCTCGGCAGGGTATCCACCTGCTGGCAGTCGTGGGCGTAGCCTACCGGCTGCAGGCGATACTGCCGCCAGTTCTGTAAGGTACGATCGTAGAAGCCGCCGCCCATCCCCAGACGTTGACCGCTGGCATCGAAGGCGACCAGCGGGGTAATCAGCACATCGAGCTCGGCAAGCGGCAGGACGTCGCGCACGTCGAGCTTTGGTTCGTAAATCTTCAGGCGATTGAAAATCAGCTGGCTTTGCGGATGGTAATGCAAAAACAGCAGATTACCGGGGCTAAACGGATGCAGTACCGGCAGATAAACCCGCTTGCCCGCCCGCCACAATTGCTCGATCAGCGGTTGGGTGTCCAGTTCGCCGTCGAAGGAGAGGAACAGCGCTACGGTATGAGCGAGAACGACGGGCGGATACGCCATCATTCGCTCAGCGGCCTGCAGGGCGAAGCGCTGCTGCTGTTCGGCGCTAAGCGCGCGTCTACGCTCGCGGATCTGCTGGCGAATTTGCTGTCTGGAGAGCGGGATATCGGGCTGTATAGTCATGCTGGTCTCATTACGAGCAGGCGAAACGATACGGAAAAGTGTAATACAGGGCGGCACAGGCCGAAAACAACGTTGAGGGGATAATGCGAACTTAAGAAGGGAATCTCCGAGATGCCGCCGCAGGCTGTAACCCTTGAACCCTTGGTTCAAGGTGAATGCGTCGTCACAGTTTTAAGGCTTCTCGGGCGAACCGAGCATGCTCACCAACCGTGGAGCGCCACATTCTTGTGGTATGAAATATCGGCTCAGGGGACTGGCCCGCTTGCAAACATCTCAGAGAAATTTTGTTCTTGCGATTACTCTAACACAGTTAACGACAAAGTGTTATTCAAACTTCGACCCCGGTCTTTCGCTTATGCGACCTTGCTCAAGCAATGCCTGTTCGATGGTCTGCTGAAGCATGCGAATGCGCTGTTCCATACTGGAGGCGTAGTCGCGGGTCTTCGCTTTTTCCTGAGTCAACTCATAGCTGATGTTCAACGCGGCGATGAAGACCAGCTGCTCAGTATTTGTGACTCTAGTGCGTTCTTTTAAATCTTGCAACCGCTGATTAAGGTCTTCAGCTGCCTGATTCAGGGCATCCCTTTGTTCAGGCGGGCAATTCACTCGCAGTGAACGGCCAAAAATTTGGAGATCTACGGGTTGTGCAGACATGCCACCTTCCTGCTGATTGACTGCGCTGCCTTCACATCCGAGCCCGGTTCTGCGAAGGGGCGACACTATAGCTACCCTGGTGCGGGGACACAAGCCCTTTTCTGGTTCACCAGGGTCCAAAGTGGTAGCATATCATGAATATTCCTCCCAACGATGACGAATGCGCATGTCTATACAGAACGAAATGCCTGGTTACAACGATGTAGACCAGTTACTGAACCAACAAGGGGTGGGATTAACCCCGGCCGAAATGCACGGTTTGATAAGCGGCATCCTCTGCGGCGGCAACACCGACAGCAGCTGGCAGCCGCTGGTGCATGACCTGACCAACGAAGGCCTTGCCTTTGGTCATGAACTGGCCCAGGCGCTGCGTAGCATGCATTCCGCCACCAGCGACTCGCTGGAAGATGACGGTTTTCTGTTCCAGCTGTATATGCCGGAAGGCGACAACGTCAGCGTTTTCGACCGCGCCGACGCGCTGGCGGGCTGGGTTAACCATTTCCTGCTCGGCCTTGGCGTGACCCAGCCGAAGCTGGATAAAGTGAAGGATGAGACCGGCGAAGCCATCGATGATCTGCGTAACATTGCGCAACTCGGCTACGACGAAGATGAAGACCAGGAAGAGCTGGAGATGTCTCTCGAAGAGATTATCGAGTACGTACGCGTCGCCGCGTTACTGTGCCACGATACCTTCGCGCGCCAGCAGCCAACCGCACCGGAAGTACGCAAGCCAACGTTACACTAAATAAAAACGACATTCAGGGGGCGTCATGACACAGCAGGAGTTTCTTTCTCGTCGCCAGGCATTATTGGCGCAGATGCAGCCGGGCAGCGCGGCGCTGATTTTTGCCGCGCCGGAAGCGGTACGCAGCGCAGATTCGGAATATCCCTACCGGCAGAACAGCGATTTTTGGTACTTCACCGGCTTCAACGAACCGGAAGCGCTGCTGGTGCTGATCAAAAGCGATGAAACGCACAATCATAGCGTGCTGTTTAACCGCGTTCGTGATCTGACGGCGGAAATCTGGTTTGGCCGCCGTCTGGGGCAGGATGCCGCGCCGGGCAAACTCGGCGTCGATCGCGCGCTGGCGTTTAGCGAAATCAACCAGCAGCTGTATCAACTGCTCAACGGCCTGGACGCTATCTATTTTGCCCAGGGCGAATATGCCTATGCCGATGAAATTGTGTTTAACGCCCTCGAAAAACTGCGTAAAGGTTCACGTCAGAACCTGCAGGCACCGAACTCCGTCATCGACTGGCGGCCTGTGGTGCATGAAATGCGCCTGTTTAAATCCGCGGAAGAGCTGGAAGTAATGCGCCGGGCCGGCGAAATTTCCGCCCTTGCCCATACCCGGGCGATGGAAAAATGCCGCCCGGGGATGTTCGAATATCAGCTGGAAGGCGAAATTCTCCACGAATTCAACCGCCACGGCGCGCGTTTCCCGTCTTATAACACCATCGTTGGCGGCGGCGAAAACGCCTGCATCCTGCACTACACCGAAAACGAATCCGAACTGCGTGATGGCGATTTAGTGCTGATTGACGCCGGCTGTGAATACCGCGGCTATGCGGGCGATATCACCCGTACCTTCCCGGTTAACGGTAAATTCACTAAACCGCAGCGTGAAATCTACGACATCGTGCTGGAATCGTTGGAAACCGCGCTGGAGCTGTATCGTCCGGGTACCTCCATTTATGAGGTCAATCAGGAAGTGGTGCGCATTATGATTACCGGCCTGATGCGGCTGGGGATCCTGAAAGGCGAGATTGACGAGCTTATCGCCAACAACGCCCACCGCCCGTACTTTATGCATGGCCTGAGCCACTGGTTGGGTCTGGATGTGCACGATGTCGGTAATTACGACACCGACCGTTCGCGCGTGCTGGAACCGGGAATGGTGCTGACCGTCGAGCCGGGGCTGTATATCGCCGCCGACGCCGACGTACCGGCGCAGTATCGCGGCATCGGCATTCGTATTGAAGATGACATCGTGATTACCGAAGATGGCAACGAAAATCTCACCGCCAGCGTGGTGAAGAAGGCGGATGAGATCGAGGCGCTGATGGCGGCGGCGCGCCAGTCATGAGCGTGCTGATTGTCGGCGGCGGGATGACCGGCGCGACGCTCGCGCTGGCCATCTCCCGTTTGACCGGCGGTGCGCTGCCGGTTCATCTGATTGAAGCGCAGGATCCGGCGTCGTCACGGCACCCAGGTTTTGACGATCGGGCGATCGCCCTCGCTGCGGGCACCTGCCAGCAGCTGGCGCGCATCGGTATCTGGCAGAACCTTGCTAAACGAGCGACGCCTATCCAGCGGGTACACGTCAGCGACCGCGGCCATGCTGGTTTTGTAAACCTGGCGGCGGCCGATTACGGCCTGTCGGCGCTGGGGCAGGTGGTTGAACTCCACGATGTCGGCCAGCGGCTGTTTAGCCTGCTGCGCGAGGCGCCGGGCGTCACCCTGCACTGTCCGGCGAAAGTGGAAGCGGTCAACCGCAGCCAGGACAGCGTCAGCCTCACCCTTGATAGCGGCGAAACCATCAACGGTAAGCTGCTGGTGGCGGCAGATGGTTCGCGTTCGTCGCTGGGCGCGCGCTGCGGCATTAGCTGGCAGCAGCAGCCCTATGAGCAACTGGCGATTATCGCCAATGTTAGCACCGCGTTGCCGCACGAAGGCCGCGCCTTCGAGCGCTTTACCGAGCATGGTCCGCTGGCGATGCTGCCGATGTCGCAAGGGCGCTGTTCGCTGGTGTGGTGCCATCCGCAGTCGCGGCGCGACGAGGTGCTGAGCTGGTCTGACGAACGTTTTTGCCAGCAATTGCAGCAGGCGTTCGGCTGGCGGCTGGGGCGCATTACCCATGCCGGTAAGCGTAGCGTCTATCCGCTGGCGTTAACTACCGCTATCCGTTCGGTGTCGCACCGTCTGGCGCTGGTCGGCAACGCGGCGCAGACATTGCACCCGATCGCCGGGCAGGGCTTTAATCTCGGCCTGCGCGACGTGATGAGCCTGGCTGAACTGCTTGCCGACGCCCACGCGGTCGGCGAGGATGTGGGCAATTATTCTCTGCTGTGCCGCTACCAGGCGCGGCGAGCGGATGATAAAGCCGCCACCATCGGCGTGACCGATGGGCTGGTGCATCTCTTTGCCAACCGTTGGGCGCCGCTGGTGGCGGGGCGCAACGTCGGGCTGATGGCGATGGAATTATTTACCCCGGCGCGCGATGCGCTGGCGCAGCGTACCCTCGGTTGGGTTCCCCGTTAAGGAGTAGAACGTGCAAAGTGTTGATGTTGCCATTGTTGGCGGCGGAATGGTGGGACTGGCGGTGGCCTGTGGTTTACAGGGCAGCGGCCTGCGCGTCGCGGTGCTGGAACAAGCGGCGCCGCAGCCTCTTGACGCCGATGCGCCGCCGGCGCTGCGCGTTTCGGCAATCAATGCCGCCAGCGAAAAGCTGCTGACTAAACTGGATGTCTGGAGTGAGATCATCTCCCAGCGCGCCAGTTGCTATCACGGCATGGAAGTGTGGGACAAAGATAGCTTTGGCCGCATTAGCTTCGATGACCAGAGCATGGGCTTTAGCCATCTGGGCCATATTATTGAAAATGCCGTGGTGCATCACGCGCTGTGGCAAAAAGCGCAGCGCTGCGCTGACGTCACCCTGCTGGCGCCCGCGCAGCTGCAGCAGGTGGCGTGGGGCGAAAACGAAGCCTTCCTGAGCCTGCAGGACGGAAGCATGTTGACCGCGCGGCTGGTGGTCGGCGCCGATGGCGCCAATTCGTGGCTGCGCAATAAAGCCGATATTCCGCTGACCTTCTGGGACTATCGCCATCATGCGCTGGTGGCGACGATACGTACCTCCGAGCCGCATCAGGCGGTGGCGCGTCAGGCGTTCCACGGTGAAGGCATTCTGGCCTTCCTGCCGCTTAGCGATCCGCATCTGTGCTCGATCGTCTGGTCGCTGTCGCCGGAAGAGGCGCAGCGGATGCAGCAGGCCGATGCAGCCGCGTTTAATCAGGCGCTGAACATCGCTTTTGATAATCGCCTTGGCCTTTGCCAGCTTGAAAGCGAACGGCAGGTTTTCCCGCTGACCGGACGCTACGCGCGTCAGTTCGCCGCCCATCGTCTGGCGCTGGTTGGCGATGCCGCCCACACTATTCATCCGCTGGCCGGGCAGGGGGTAAACCTTGGCTTTATGGACGCCGCCGAGCTTATCGACGAGCTGAAGCGCCTGCACGCGCAGGGTAAAGATATCGGTCAGCATTTGTACCTGCGCCGCTATGAGCGCAGCCGCAAGCATAGCGCCGCGCTGATGCTGGCGGGTATGCAGGGATTCCGCGAAATGTTCTCCGGCAGCCATCCGGCGAAGAAATTCCTCCGCGACATGGGGCTCAAACTGGCCGATTCGCTGCCTGGCGTAAAACCGCAGCTGATTCGTCAGGCGATGGGCCTCAACGATCTCCCCGCCTGGTTACGTTAACCCCGTCACACTTCTTTTACCCGGCCTGCGCGCCGGGTTTTCTCCCTCATTTGAAATATTCTAATTTCACCTCTTTTTTCGCATTAGTTTTATTAATGCGCTCTTTTTTTTGTTAAAGAAATTAGGCCCATAAAATCGCATAAAACACCATCATCACCTGACTGGTTTGCTCATTATGTTAATTTTATGTGGCATAAATCGCTTTTTTCCAGTCAATAACTCTGTAGGCTTTTCGGCGCGCTTTGGTCATAAGCTAATGTGATGTCCTGATTTACCTTATGGTTTAGCACCGGGTTCGGTGGTAAGTTCAGGCAAAAGAGAACGTTTGCGTCGGCGTCCGTAAGCGGTGCCGTCGCCGGATTTCGTGGCGCAAAATCGCCGACAATATCGTGGCTGGTTCCGTTTTATTCGATGAGGAAAAGATGGCTCAACAGACTCCGTTGTATGAACAACACACGCTGTGCGGCGCTCGCATGGTGGATTTCCATGGCTGGATGATGCCGCTGCATTACGGGTCCCAGATTGATGAGCACCACGCGGTGCGCGGCGATGCAGGGATGTTCGATGTGTCGCATATGACCATCGTCGATTTCCACGGCAGCCGGATCAGAGAGTTCTTGCGCTATTTGCTGGCAAACGATGTGGCGAAGCTTACCACGCCAGGCAAAGCGCTCTACACCGGCATGCTAACCGCTTCCGCTGGCGTCATCGATGACCTGATTGTTTATTTCCTTTCTGAAGATTATTTCCGCCTCGTTGTTAACTCCGCCACTCGTGAAAAAGACCTCGCCTGGATTTCCGAACAAGCCGAACCTTACGGTCTTGAAATTACCGTTCGTGACGATCTGTCGCTGATCGCGGTGCAGGGTCCGCAGGCGAAAGCGAAGGCGGCGACGTTGTTCACCGACGCTCAGCGCCAGGCCGTGGAAGGCATGAAGCCGTTCTTCGGCGTACAGGCCGGCGACCTGTTTATCGCCACCACCGGTTATACCGGCGAAGCGGGTTATGAAATCGCTATGCCGAACGAGCAGGCGGCGGATTTCTGGCGCGGTCTGCTGGACGCCGGCGTTAAGCCGTGTGGTCTTGGCGCGCGCGACACCCTGCGCCTGGAAGCCGGGATGAACCTGTATGGCCAGGAGATGGATGAAGGCGTCTCGCCGCTGGCGGCGAACATGGGCTGGACTATCGCCTGGGAGCCCGCCGATCGTAACTTCATCGGCCGCGAAGCGCTGGAAATGCAGCGCGAAAAAGGCACCGAGCAGTTGGTTGGCCTGGTGATGACCGAGAAAGGCGTCCTGCGCGGCGGCCTGCCGGTACGTTTTACCGATAGCGACGGTAATCAAAAAGAAGGCATTATCACCAGCGGCACCTTCTCGCCGACGCTGGGCTACAGCATCGCGCTGGCTCGCGTGCCGGCCGGGATTGGCGACACCGCGGTGGTGCAAATTCGTAACCGTGAAATGCCGGTAAAAGTGACTAAACCTGGTTTTGTACGCAATGGCAAAGCCATTGTGTGATTTCCCTTTTTTGGAGATGAATTGATGAGCAACGTACCAGCAGAACTGAAATACAGCAAAGAACACGAGTGGCTGCGTAAAGAAGCGGACGGCACCTATACCGTTGGGATCACCGAGCACGCGCAGGAGCTGCTTGGCGACATGGTTTTCGTTGACCTGCCGGAAGTGGGCGCCACCGTTGAAGCGGGCGCCGATTGCGCCGTTGCCGAATCCGTGAAAGCGGCTTCCGATATCTACGCGCCGATTAGCGGTGAAATCGTTGCCGTCAACGAAGAGCTGAACGACTCTCCGGAACTGGTCAACAGCGACCCGTATACCGACGGCTGGATCTTCAAAATCAAAGCCAGCGACGAAGCGCAGGTTGCCGCGCTGCTGGATGCGACCGCCTATGAAGCTCTGTTAGAAGACGAGTAAGCCTTTACCCTCTCCCCTGTGGGGAGAGGGAAGGGTGAGGGGAACCGATAATACCCTCACCCCAGCCCTCTCCCAAAAGGAGAGGGAGAAAACACATTCACCGCACGTTTCAGGAACCATCGCTCATGACTCAGACTTTAAGTCAGCTTGAAAACCGCGACGCCTTTATTGAACGTCACATTGGCTCGGACGCTCAGCAGCAGCAAGAGATGCTGAAGACCGTCGGCGCGGATTCGCTTAACGCCCTGATTGGCCAGATTGTGCCGCAGGATATCCAGCTGGCGACCCCACCGCAGGTGGGAGACGCGACTACCGAATTTGCCGCGCTGGCGGAGCTGAAGGCGATCGCCGGTCGCAACAAGCGCTTCAAGTCTTACATCGGCATGGGTTACACCGCCGTGCAGCTGCCGCCAGTCATTCAGCGCAACATGCTGGAAAACCCGGGTTGGTATACCGCCTACACCCCTTACCAGCCGGAAGTATCCCAGGGCCGTCTGGAATCGCTGCTCAACTTCCAGCAGGTCACTCTGGATCTGACCGGGTTGGATATCGCTTCCGCTTCGCTGCTTGATGAAGCCACCGCCGCCGCCGAAGCGATGGCGATGGCCAAACGCGTCAGTAAACTGAAGAACGCCAACCGTTTCTTCGTTGCCGCCGACGTCCATCCGCAAACCCTGGACGTGGTTCGCACCCGCGCGGAAACTTTCGGCTTCGACGTGATTGTCGATGACGCCGACAAAGTGCTCGATCACCAGGATGTCTTTGGCGTGCTGCTGCAGCAGGTTGGCACCACCGGTGAAATCCACGATTACAGTAAACTTATCGCCGAGCTGAAAGCGCGCAAAGTGATTGTCAGCGTCGCCGCTGACTTTATGGCGCTGGTGCTGCTGACGGCGCCGGGCAAGCAGGGCGCCGATATTGTCTTCGGTTCCGCCCAACGTTTCGGCGTGCCGATGGGCTATGGCGGCCCGCACGCGGCCTTCTTCGCGGCGAAAGATGAATTCAAACGCTCCATGCCGGGCCGTATTATCGGCGTATCGAAAGATGCGGCGGGTAATACCGCGCTGCGCATGGCGATGCAGACTCGCGAGCAGCACATCCGCCGCGAGAAAGCGAACTCCAACATTTGTACCTCGCAGGTCCTGCTGGCCAACATCGCCAGCCTGTACGCGGTTTTCCACGGCCCGGCGGGCCTGAAACGTATCGCTGGCCGCATTCATCGCCTGACCGACATTCTGGCCGACGGCCTGCAGAAGAAAGGGCTGAAGCTGCGCCATGCGCACTACTTCGACACCCTTTGCGTCGAAGTGGCGGATAAAGCCGCGGTGCTGGCGCGTGCCGAAGCGCTGCAGATTAACCTGCGTAGCGATATTCACGGCGCGGTTGGCATTACGCTCGATGAAGCGACCACCCGCGAAGATGTGCTGAACCTGTTCCGCGCCATCGTCGGCGACGATCACGGTCTGGATATCGATACCCTGGATAAAGACGTGGCGCTGGATAGCCGTTCGATCCCGGCGGCGATGCTGCGCGACGATGCGATCCTCACCCATCCGGTGTTTAACCGCTACCATAGCGAAACCGAGATGATGCGCTACATGCACGCGCTGGAGCGTAAAGATCTGGCGCTGAACCAGGCGATGATCCCTCTGGGATCCTGTACCATGAAACTGAACGCCGCGGCGGAGATGATCCCGATCACCTGGCCGGAATTTGCCGAGCTGCACCCGTTCTGCCCGGTCGAGCAGGCGGAAGGTTATCATCAGATGATTGCCCAGCTTTCTGACTGGCTGGTTAAATTGACCGGCTATGACGCCGTCTGTATGCAGCCGAACTCCGGCGCGCAGGGCGAGTATGCTGGCCTGCTGGCGATTCGCCACTATCACGAGAGCCGCAACGAAGGCCATCGCGATATCTGCCTGATCCCAAGCTCCGCGCACGGCACCAACCCGGCTTCCGCGCAGATGGCGGGTATGCAGGTGGTGGTCGTTGCCTGCGACAAAAACGGCAACATCGATCTTGCCGATCTGCGTGAAAAAGCAGAGCAGGCGGGGGCGAATCTCTCCTGCATCATGGTCACCTATCCGTCGACCCACGGCGTGTATGAAGAGACCATCCGTGAAGTGTGCGAGATAGTGCATCAGTTTGGCGGTCAGGTTTACCTCGATGGCGCCAACATGAACGCCCAGGTCGGGATCACTTCTCCGGGCTTTATCGGCGCTGACGTTTCGCACCTCAACCTGCATAAAACCTTCTGCATTCCGCACGGCGGCGGCGGTCCGGGTATGGGCCCTATCGGCGTGAAAGCGCACCTGGCGCCGTTTGTACCGGGCCACAGCGTGGTACAGATTGAAGGCATGCTGACCCGTCAGGGCGCGGTTTCCGCCGCGCCGTTCGGCAGCGCTTCCATTCTGCCGATCAGTTGGATGTATATCCGCATGATGGGCGCGGAAGGGCTGAAGCAGGCGAGCCAGAACGCGATTCTCAACGCTAACTATATCGCTACCCGGCTGAAAGATGCCTACCCGGTGCTGTATACCGGCCGCGATGGTCGCGTGGCGCACGAATGTATTCTCGATATTCGTCCGCTGAAAGAAGAGACCGGCATAAGCGAGTTGGATATTGCTAAGCGCCTGATCGACTTCGGTTTCCATGCGCCGACCATGTCCTTCCCGGTTGCCGGGACGCTGATGGTTGAGCCGACAGAATCGGAAAGCAAGGTAGAGCTGGACCGCTTTATTGACGCCATGCTGGCGATCCGCGCGGAAATCGATCGCGTTAAAGCCGGTGAATGGCCGCTGGAAGATAACCCGCTGGTGAACGCGCCGCACACCCAGGGCGAGCTGGTTGGCGAGTGGAACCATCCGTACAGCCGCGAGCTGGCGGTATTCCCGGCTGGGTTGCACAACAAGTACTGGCCGACAGTAAAACGCCTGGATGACGTGTATGGCGACCGTAACCTGTTCTGCTCCTGCGTCCCGATGAGCGAATACCAGTAAGTGGTGAATTAGCTAAACTTTTAAAGGCGCTGCGGCGCCTTTATTTTTTGGAGGAAAGGTATGGCGATAGCTCTGATTAGCGGCGCGAGCCGCGGCATAGGCCGGGCGACGGCGCTGCTGCTGGCGCAGGAAGGGTATACCGTCGCGGTTAATTATCATCACAACATTAAAGCCGCCACCGAAGTGGTCAATACCATTGTTGAATCTGGCGGCAAAGCCACGGCGCTGCGGGCGGATATCAGCGATGAAGCGCAGGTGATGGCGATGTTTGAGGCGGTTGACCGCATGGGCGAACCGCTGACGGCGTTGGTCAACAACGCCGGGATCCTGTTTACCCAATGTACGGTGGAGAGCCTGAGCGCCGAGCGTATTAACCGCGTGCTGGCCACCAACGTCACCGGATACTTTCTTTGCTGTCGCGAGGCGGTCAAGCGCATGTCGCATCGGCATGGCGGCAAGGGCGGGGCGATAGTTAACGTTTCGTCGGCGGCCTCGCGCCTTGGCGCGCCGGGAGAGTACGTTGACTATGCCGCGTCGAAAGGGGCGGTAGATACCCTGACGACCGGGCTGGCGCTGGAAGTGGCGGCGCAGGGGATTCGGGTAAACGGCGTGCGTCCGGGGCTGATTTATACCGAGATGCACGCCTCCGGCGGCGAACCGGGACGCGTGGACCGGGTGAAAAGTTCGCTACCGATGCAGCGCGGCGGTCAGCCGGAAGAGGTCGCTCAGGCCATTGCCTGGCTGCTGAGCGACAAAGCGTCGTATGTGACGGGTAGCTTCCTCGAACTGGCGGGTGGTAATTAATCCGTAGATGTCTATTGCCCGGTGGCGCTGCGCTTGCCGGGGAAACCTTCCCGGATAGCGGCTACGCCTTATCCGGGCTACCCAACGATGCGTACCCGTAGCCCGGCTGAGCGCAGCGCGAGCCGGGGAAACCTTCCCGGATGGCGGCTACGCCTTATC
>NZ_JBEAIO010000005.1:0-370292 GCF_040065095.1 Klebsiella sp. CN_Kp091
ACGTTGAGCTAACCGATACTAATGAACCGTGAGGCTTAACCTTACAACGCCGAAGCTGTTTTGGCGGATTTGAGATGATTTTCAGCTTAGATTCAGAGTTGAGTACGCAATAATTTGCGCAGCAGCAAGGCGGCAAGCGAAGGAAAGGAAGGAGCATACAAAAGTATGTGACTGAGTTGACGAGCGCAGGCAACGCCGCTGATGCGATAAAGAATTGCGTACTGAGCACAAAGAATTTGCCTGGCGGCGATAGCGCGGTGGTCCCACCTGACCCCATGCCGAACTCAGAAGTGAAACGCCGTAGCGCCGATGGTAGTGTGGGGTCTCCCCATGTGAGAGTAGGGAACTGCCAGGCATCAAATTTGCAGTAAAACCGGGGCATTAAACCGGTAGATGTAGAAAAAATTCGGTGGAGCGGTAGTTCAGTCGGTTAGAATACCTGCCTGTCACGCAGGGGGTCGCGGGTTCGAGTCCCGTCCGTTCCGCCACTTATTTGAAGCCCTGAGCATCTGCTCAGGGCTTTTTTGTTTTCTCCATTCTAATTATTGCTAAATCAGCAAAAATCCTCTGCATTTATCGATCTTTTTCCCAGCCCGACCTTCAACCATAATGGCCTCAGTTAAGCGAAATGAATAATTAACGAGGAACATCTATCATGGCAATCCCTGCATTTGGTCTTGGTACTTTCCGTCTGCAAGACGACGTAGTCATCAACTCTGTAAAAATGGCGCTGGAGCTGGGCTATCGTACTATCGATACCGCACAGATCTATGAAAACGAAGCCGCTGTTGGTCAGGCTATCGCGGAAAGCGGCGTGCCGCGTGATGAACTGTTCATCACCACCAAAATCTGGATCGAAAACCTGAGTAAAGACAAGCTGATCGCCAGCCTGAAAGAGAGTCTTCAGAAGCTGCGTACCGATTATGTTGATCTGACGCTGATTCACTGGCCGTCGCCGAACGATGCGGTTGCTGTTGAAGAGTTTATGGCTGCGCTGATGGAAGCGAAGAAACTGGGTCTGACCCGTCAGATCGGTATCTCTAACTTCACTATTCCACTGATGGAGCGTGCGATTGCCGCCGTTGGCGCTGAAAATATCGCGACCAACCAGGTTGAACTGTCTCCGTACCTGCAGAACCGTAAAGTGGTGGATTGGGCGCGTGAACACGGTATCCACATCACCTCTTATATGACTCTGGCCTACGGTAAAGCGCTGAAAGATGAAGTGATTGCCCGTATCGCGGCGAAACATAATGCGACCCCGGCACAGGTAATCCTGGCGTGGGCGATGGGCGAAGGCTATGCGGTTATTCCATCTTCCACCAAGCGTGAAAACCTGGCGAGCAACCTGAAAGCGCTGGATCTGAAGCTGGATGATGAAGATCGTAAAGCGATTGCCGCGCTGGATTGCAACGACCGACTGGTAAGCCCGGAAGGTCTGGCGCCGAAGTGGGATTAATCCACTGATTCCGGCAGACGGTTGATGCCGCTGCCGGATGATAGTTTTTTACAGCTCCTTCGGGAGCTGTTTGACATGCTCACTCAGAAAGTCAATAAATGCCCTGATACGCGTGCTGACGGCTCTATCACTGTAGTACACCGCACTGAAAGGCATCTCCACCGGCAAGCGCTTGTCGGCAAGTAGCTCCACAAACTCCCCGCTGGCAATCTCTTTATCCACCATATAATCCGATAGACAGGCAATACCATTGCCGCCAAGACAGAGCTGTTTTAGCGTTTCGCCACTGTTAGAGGTAATTTCGCAACCCACTTCCAGTAATTGTCCATCGTTGGCGGCAATAGGCCAGGTATTCAACGAGACGGGTTCGGTGAATCCCAGACAGAGATGATCCGCAAGATCTTCCGCATTTACCGGCGTGCCGTAGCGGGTGATATAATCAGGCGAAGCGATGATCTTACGGTAACTATTGAATAGCGGACGGGCGCGCAGGCTGGAATCTGTGAGGGTACCCGCGCGGATCGCAACGTCGACTTTGCGTTCGATAAGATTAATGAAGGTTTCCGAGGAGACCAGCGAGAGCGTCATTTCCGGATAACGTTCACGAAACGGTTTTACCAGCGGCATTAAAAAATGCAGCATCACCGGCGTGGCGGCATCAACGCGGAGCAATCCGCGAGGGGTGGTACGCGTCTCCAGAAGCTCATTTTCGGCAGCCGCCATTTCCTGCAACACCACCTGCATGCGGCGGAAATAACGCTCGCCTTCTTCTGTCAGGCTCAGCTGGCGCGTGGTCCGGTTTAACAAACTAACGCCTAGCTTTGATTCCAGCTTTTTGACTGCCCGGCTGACGGCAGAGTTTGCCTGTCCGAGCTGCTCGGCCGCCCGGCTAAAACTGCCGCTTTCCACTACGGCGACGAAGATAGCGATCTCTTCTGACGTGGCTCTCATTGTTGCACCTATAGCAAAATTCTATTGAGATTTTGATGGTTTTTGTTATTTAAACATCCCTTCATACTACGTGTCATCTTAATCCTGATGCTACGGAGTAAATTATGCCACTGGCGCTACTTGCATTAACCATCGGTGCCTTTGCTATTGGCACTACCGAATTTGTGATCGTCGGTCTGGTACCGACCATTGCCGAACAACTGGCTATTTCGCTGCCGTCTGCGGGCCTGCTGGTTTCCATCTACGCGCTAGGCGTGGCGGTTGGCGCGCCGGTGCTGACCGCGTTAACCGGGCGCATGCCGCGTAAGCAACTCCTGCTGGCGTTAATGGTGCTTTTTACCGCCGGTAACCTGCTAGCGTGGCAGGCTCCGGGTTATGGCACTTTGATTGTGGCCCGCCTGCTGACCGGCCTGGCGCACGGCGTATTCTTTTCTATCGGCTCGACGATTGCCACCAGCCTGGTGCCAAAAGAGAAAGCCGCCTCGGCCATTGCTATCATGTTCGGTGGCCTGACGGTCGCGCTGGTAACCGGGGTGCCGTTCGGGACATTCATCGGTCAGCATTTTGGCTGGCGTGAAACGTTCCTCGCGGTATCGATTCTGGGCGTCATTGCGCTTATCAGCAGCCTGATCCTGGTACCAAATAATATTCCGGGCCGCGCCGGAGCTAGCCTGCGCGATCAGATGAAAGTTTTGACTCATCCGCGCCTGTTGATGATCTACGCGATTACCGCGCTGGGCTATGGCGGCGTGTTTACCGCATTTACTTTCCTCGCGCCGATGATGCAGGACCTGGCTGGCTTTAGCCCGTCTGCGGTCAGTTGGATCCTGCTGGGTTACGGTATCTCTGTCGCTATCGGTAACGTGTGGGGCGGTAAGCTCGCTGATAAACATGGCGCTGTCGCCGCGTTGAAATTTATCTTCGCTGCATTGGTGGTACTGTTGCTGGTCTTCCAGTTCACGGCTAATCTGCACTACGCCTCTCTGGCAACGGTACTGGTGATGGGGATTTTCGCCTTCGGCAACGTTCCGGGTCTGCAGGTCTATGTGGTACAAAAGGCTGAACAGTACACGCCGGGCGCCGTTGATGTTGCTTCTGGTTTGAACATCGCTGCCTTCAATATTGGTATTGCCCTCGGTTCGGTCATTGGTGGACAGACGGTCGAGCTGTACGGTCTGGCGCAGACGCCGTGGATTGGCGCGCTGATTGTGCTGGTGGCTTTGCTACTGGTCGTACTGAGCGGTCGTTTAGATAAATCTCCACGCCGTTCGGCAGCCGTTTCTCTCGAAGGATAAGGCTTTCTCGCAAATTGCATTGAAAGTGTATGGGAAAATCCCTATAACAGAAGAACCAGCCGCAGTCGGGCTGGTTTCCTGTTATCGAGGTTCAATGCCCAAATTGCGAAAGAATACCTATGCCATGCGCTATGTCGCCGGACAACCTGCGGAGAGAATCTTGCCTCCGGGGGCGTTTGCGGGCGTCAGTCCGGTTTATCCCGCCGGCGCGCCATTAAGCAGCGATGAGAAAATTCGCGTGCTGGTGTGGAATATCTTCAAGCAGCAGCGTGCTGAATGGCAGTCGGTACTCAAAAATTTCGGCAAAGACGCGCATCTGGTCCTGTTGCAGGAGGCGCAAACCACCCCTGAGCTGGTCCGGTTCGCGACTTCAAACTATCTGGCCGCCGATCAGGTGCCGGCGCTGGTATTGCCGCAGCATCCTTCCGGCGTGATGACGCTGGCCTCCGCTCACCCCATCTATTGCTGTCCCTTGCGCGAGCGCGAACCTATTTTACGTTTGCCTAAATCGGCGTTAGTGACCGTTTATCCGCTGCCCGATGCACGGCTGTTAATGGTGGTGAATATCCATGCGGTTAATTTTAGTCTTGGCGTCGATGTCTATAGTAAACAGCTGCTGCCAATTGGCGATCAGATTGCCCATCACAGCGGGCCGGTAATCATGGCTGGTGATTTCAACGCCTGGAGCCGCCCGCGGATGAATGCGTTGTACCGCTTTGCGCGTGAGATGTCGTTACGCGAGGTTCGTTTCTCTGACGATCAGCGCCGCCGCGCGTTTGGTCGCCCGCTCGATTTTGTGTTCTACCGTGGATTAAGCGTGCACGATGCTTCCGTGCTGGTGACCCGCGCCTCCGATCACAACCCGCTACTAGTCGAATTCAGTCCCGGCAAGCCTGATTAATTAAGGTATGTCAGGCCTGCCATCGGGCAGGTCTGCGTTCAGCACGATGCTGCCCTTTATTACTCAAACCACCGAAGGACAACACAATGACAACACGCTCTCATCATGACAACGTCGAAAAGCAGTTCGGCTCACAGGCAAGCGCCTATCTGACCAGCGCCGTGCACGCCTCCGGGCGCGATCTGCAGCGTCTGGCGGAACGGCTGGCGGATTTCCCGCAGGCAACGTTGCTGGATATGGGATGCGGGGCAGGGCACGCCAGCTTTACCGCTGCCGGCCAGGTAGCGCAGGTTACCGCGTATGATTTATCGAGCCAGATGCTGGAGGTTGTCGCTCAGGCGGCAAAAGACAAAGGCTTTACCAACATCGTCACTCAGCAGGGGTATGCTGAAACGCTGCCGTTCGCCGACGCCAGTTTTGATGTGGTGATTAGCCGCTACTCCGCTCACCATTGGCATGATGTCGGCCAGGCGCTGCGTGAGGTGAAACGCGTGCTGAAGCCGGGTGGGGTGATGATCATCATGGACGTGATGTCTCCGGGGCATCCGGTGCGTGATGTCTGGCTGCAAACCGTAGAAGCGCTGCGCGACACTTCGCACGTGCGTAACTACTCCAGCGGCGAGTGGCTGGCGCTGGCCAATGACGCAGGCCTGGCGATCAATCATTTATTGACCGACCGTCTGCCGCTGGAGTTTAGCTCGTGGGTCGCGCGGATGCGCACGCCCGAGGCGCTGGCGGAGGCGATTCGCTTATATCAGCAGAGCGCATCGGCAGAGGTTAAAGCCTACTTCGAATTACAGCAGGATGGATCGTTTACCAGCGATACCATCATGTTTGAAGCGCATAAAGCAGTGTAACGCTGGCAATAAAAAAGGCACCGGTGAAGCGGTGCCTTTCTCATTATCCTGGAATCAGGATTCAGGTCTGTCGTTGTTTTTCACAAACAACGTCAGCTGATCCCCTGGCTTCAGGTTATCGGTATCGCTGTTCCAGCGCATAACGTCGCGGATATTGACGCCGTGGCGTTTTGCGATGCTCGACAGCGAGTCGCCCTTACGAACACGATAGGTGATGCTATCGCTGTTGTTCGCCAGACGTTGCGCACTGCTGCCTGCGCCGACAACCAGATTTTGCCCGACTTTAAGCCCAGAACCGCGCAGGTTGTTCCACTGCTGCAGATCCCTGGTGGTAACGCCGAGACGCGAAGCAATTCCGGAAATTGTGTCGCCAGAACGTACTTTATAGCTACGGCTGGTCAGCGGCGTATTGTCAGCAAGCTGCGTCGGCTGTACGGCGGCAATGTCGCCAGAGGCCAGAGATTCACGCAGTTGTGCTGCGTGCTTCTGAGGCACCATGACGTACTTTGGCCCGCTAGCGCCAAGCGTGGACCCCTTTACGCCGGCGTTGAAGGTTTTCAGCTTGCTAACCGGCATTCCTGCCATGTCCGCGAGCTGAGAAATCTCAACCGGGCTATCGAGGCGAACGCGCGCCAACGCCCGGCTTTCATCAGCCGTGGGCAGCTTCACGCCGTAACGCTTGCTGTTTTTGAGAATATCGCTCAAAGCCAGCATTTTTGGCACGTAGACCTTGGTTTCATGCGGCAGCGAGAGCGACCAGAAATCGGTGGGTTTACCACGCGAACGGTTCGCCTTCACGGCCTTCATTACCCGGCCTTCGCCGCTGTTATATGCCGCGACGGTCAGTAACCAGTCGCCGTCGAACATTTTGTTCAGACGTTGCATCATGTCCAGCGCCGCGGTAGTAGACGCGACGACATCACGACGCGCATCGTAACTGCGGGTCTGTTTTAAACCATAATTGCGCCCTGTGCTCGGAATGATCTGCCAAATGCCTGCGGCATTGGCGCCAGACGTTGCGTGTGGGTCAAAAGCGCTCTCCACTATGGGTAGTAATACCAGTTCCATTGGCATGTTACGTTTCTTAACTTGCCCGGCTATCCAGTACATATACGGTTCAGCCCGTAAAGTTACATCGTGGAGATAGCTCTTATTACGTAAGTACTTCTGTTTCTGTTCGCGAATCCGGGGGTTTTCCGGAATTCCCATCTTTAGCTCGTCGCTTATGGAAGTCCACAGATCCTGGTCTTGCGCGTAGAGGGTTCCATCATCTAACCATCGCGCCTGACTTGTGAACTTGCCTGCTTCCCCTTGACCAGCTGCAGAAAGGCTCTGTGCTCGCTGCTCTACGGTGCCGTCGTGCTTCGACGCCTGGCACCCTACCAGCAGGACAGAGGCGAGTAATATCGCTCGTGCCTTCATGTGTGTGTCAATAGTTGCTTAAAAGACGAGCAAGGATAACGGTGAAGGCCGAGGATGACAAGCGTTAAATCTCAGAAGTCATCTTTCTTTGACCTTAACCATGCAAATCTCTGCGCTGAGTGTTGCAAATTTGTTTCTTTGGATATTTCTTTAATTAAATCATTGTCATCCGTACGTAAAAATAAATTTATACGGCGTTCATTTTTCAGAGTAACGGGTAGTGTCTTTTGGTTTTTTGCGCGTAACTCATTAACTTTATGGTAGTAATCCTTTATATCCATATCATCTGGCAGGATACTCAATGCAAACTTCATGTTTGCTAAAGTGTACTCATGTGCGCAACAAATTAGTGTGTCAGCGGGAAGGGTGTTTATTTTCATAAATGATTGATACATTTGGTCTGCTGTACCTTCGAACAATCTGCCACAGCCTCCGGAAAACATTGTATCGCCACAAAATAGATAAGGTTCGCTGTAGAAACAGATATGTCCTAATGTGTGACCGGGAGTGGAGAAAATAGAAAATTCGTGACCCAAAAGAGTAATGCTATCGCCATCAGATACAATATCCGTGCTTCCCTTATCCTGGGTTTCTGCCGGCCCGTAAACCACAAGTTGCGGGAACTTTTGCCGCAGTTCTTTCACGCCGCCAACATGATCGTGGTGATGGTGGGTTAACAAAATCGCTTCTGGCTGCCAGCCGTTTTCTTCAATGGCCGCGAGTACCGGCGCGGCTTCGCCCGGGTCGACTATCACACAACGACGGTTATCGTCGCTAAGAACCCAGATGTAGTTGTCCTGAAATGCAGGAATACTGATAAGATTCATAAATTACCTCTCAAAGCGTTGCGGAAGGTTGCGATGAAGCCGGCAAGGATACCTCATACAATTACAGCTCCAGAGCATTGGTCCAGTATGCCTTGGGGTGAATACTATCGCGAGTCGCTGGAACGGCATATGAAACCGTGGCTGGCTAAATTATATGGCTTTCATCTACTTAAGATTGGCAATCTGAGCGCGGAAATCAATACCGAAGCCTGTGCGATCTCCCATCAGGTGAACGTTTCGCTGGGGGGAAGTCCTATCCAGGTCAAAGCCGACCCGCTGTATCTTCCTTTCGCCGCCAAATCTGTGGATGCCTGTTTACTGGCGCATACTTTGCCATGGTGCAGCGATCCGCACCGGCTGTTGCGCGAAGCTGACCGCGTGCTGATTGACGATGGCTGGATGATTTTGACCGCCTTTAATCCGATGAGCCTCGTCGGATTGCGCAAAGTGACGCCGATCCTGCGAAAAACTATCCCCTATAACAGCCGGATGTTTACCATGACGCGACAGCTTGACTGGCTGGCGCTGCTCAATTTTGAGGTGCTGCACTACGGTCGCTATCAGGTGCTGCCCTGGTCGAAGCTGGGGGGAAAAATGTTAAGTACACATCTGCCGGCTTTGGGGTGTTTGCAGATGATCGTCGCGCGGAAAAGAACCATTCCGCTGACGCTAAATCCGATGAAGTCCGGGAAGGCGAAGACGCAGCTGCGCCCGGCCGTTGGCGCCACCAGGCAGTGGCGCGACGGGGGAAATTAGCTTTCCGGCTGATAGCCGACGTCGTCCAGCGTGGGGTTAGACGCCGCAGCGCGCGCGAGTTCGTCACAGCGTTCGTTTTCCGGGTGCCCGGCATGGCCTTTGACCCATTCCCACTTAATTTGATGCTGGCCGAGAGCGGCATCAAGACGTTTCCACAGATCGACATTTTTAACCGGCTTTTTGTCCGCGGTTTTCCAGCCGCGTTTTTTCCAGTTATGGATCCACTGGGTTATCCCCTGGCGGACGTACTGGCTATCGGTGCTTAGCACCACTTCGCAATGCTCTTTAAGCGCTTCGAGAGCGACGATGGCAGCCATTAGTTCCATGCGGTTGTTAGTCGTCAGGCGGTAGCCCGCGCTGTAGGTTTTTTCATGCTGGCGATAGCGCATAATAGCGCCGTAGCCGCCAGGCCCTGGATTCCCCAGGCAAGAACCATCGGTGAAAATTTCTACCTGTTTGAGCATCTCTGGTAGACTTCCTGTAATTGAAATCGATATATAAACGACAAGTCTGACATAAATGACCGCTATGAGCACTGCAATTACACGACAGATTGTTCTCGATACCGAAACCACCGGTATGAACCAGATCGGCGCCCATTATGAAGGGCATAAGATCATCGAGATCGGCGCCGTAGAGGTGATCAACCGTCGCCTCACCGGTAATAACTTCCATGTTTACCTGAAGCCCGACCGGCTGGTGGACCCTGAAGCCTTCGGCGTTCACGGTATTGCCGATGAATTCCTCATGGATAAGCCGACATTTGCCGACGTTGCCGATGAGTTCATGGAGTATATCCGCGGCGCGGAGCTGGTCATCCATAACGCATCGTTCGATATCGGCTTTATGGATTATGAATTCAAAAAGCTGAACCGCGGCATTGAGAAAACGGAGACCTTTTGTAAGGTCACCGATAGCCTGGCGCTGGCACGTAAGATGTTCCCCGGCAAGCGTAACAGCCTCGATGCGCTCTGTTCACGTTATGAAATAGACAACAGCAAGCGTACGCTGCACGGGGCGTTGCTCGATGCCCAGATACTGGCCGACGTCTATCTGATGATGACCGGCGGGCAGACCAGCATGGCGTTTTCGATGGAAGGGGAAGGCCAACAGCAGGCCGGCGATATTGGAATACAGCGCGTTGTCCGCGCCGCCAGTAAATTACGCGTGGTTTATGCCTCTGACAGCGAGCTGGCGGACCATGAATCGCGTCTCGATCTGGTGCAGAAGAAGGGCGGAAGCTGCCTGTGGCGCGCCTGATTGCCGACAATATGCGCTAAAAATAGGCGGGCGGGCTAATTTTGCAGCAAACGATTCAAAAGTGAAGAAAAAGCGTTGACGACGATGTAGGGAAACCGTAATATTCGCCTCGTTCCCAACGGAACAACAACGCGGAGCGGTAGTTCAGTCGGTTAGAATACCTGCCTGTCACGCAGGGGGTCGCGGGTTCGAGTCCCGTCCGTTCCGCCACTATTCAGAAGGCCTGAATCAGCAATGATTCAGGCCTTCGTCGTTTGGGGGAATTATCATTTAATCCGCCCCTAACGCCTCCTCAACACACTGCATAAATACCCGCATTGCCGGGCTGACCACTTTACCGGCGTGATGGGCGCATATCGCGTTAATAGTGAGTGGAATATCGCTGAACGGGAGTTCAACCAGCGTTCCGCACTTAAGCTCTTCCTCAACGGCGAAACGCGGCAGATAGCTGACGCCAAGATTGCTCGCCACGCACTGCTTAATACTTTCGATACTCCAGAGCTCAATGGTATTTTCCAGGGTAATGGCGCGCTGGCGCAGCGTGCTTTCAAAAATCTGCCGAAATACGCACTGTGGCTCATTGATAACAAAGCTCAGCGGAATATGTTGCCCGTAGCAGGTAAAATCGACCGCCGGATGCTGCGGCGAGGCGACCAGCGTCAGCGACTGCACTCCAAAGCTTTTCATGGTTAACGCGTCATCGTTGCCAACCCGATAAAACACGCCTAAATCGGCGCTATCGTTGAGTAGCGCATCGCGGATGACATAACAGTTGAGCGACTGCAGCGATAAGCGTACCTGCGGCGCCCGTTGTTTAAAGCGCTGTAGCACCTGCGGCATTTTATAGGCCAGCAGGGTTTCCCCACAGGCAACGCGCAGCTCGCCAGCCGGTTCGCCATCCTCGCGAGCCGCCTCACGAATGGTTTCCATCACCCTCGCCAGTTCATGAACGTGCGGCAATACCTTTTTACCGGATTCGGTCAGACACATGCGGCGGCCAATTTTTTCAAACAGCTGAACGGCAAGCTCTTGCTCAAGCTGTTGAATATGAAAGGTCACCGTGGATTGCGTACAGCATAGCTTTTGTGCCGCGCGTAAAAACGAGCCTTCTTCCACTACCGTCTTGAGAGTAATAAAACGCCGCAGATCCATTTCGCCACCAACTATCGAAAATATCGAATTCAGAATCAAAAAACATTCATTTTTTTAAATGAATGGCATCGGGTACTGTCTGCCAAAACGAAGGAGAAGACAAGTGACCCCAGCTTTGATTAGTGCTTTTTTGACTTATACCCTGATAACAGCGCTGACTCCCGGCCCCAATAATATTCTTGCCCTCAGCAGCGTCACCTCCCATGGCTTACGCCGCAGTCTGCGGGTGCTGGCGGGGATGAGCATTGGTTTTATTATCACTATGCTGATTTGCGCGGCTTTAACCTTTTCGCTGGTGGAACTCGACTCGCGATTTACCCGGATATTGGGATGGATTGGCGCGGCGTATATCCTGTGGCTGGCCTGGCAGATAGCCAAAAGCAAACCGGGGGCAGGCGCGCTGAGTACAGAGCCGGTGGGTTTCTGGACGAGCCTGGGCCTGCAGTTCGTCAACGTAAAAATTATTCTGTATGGCATCACCGCGCTCTCTACCTTTGTCCTGCCCGTTACCCGCGAGCCGGTTTGGCTCATCGGCGTGAGTCTGCTGCTGGCGGCGATTGGTGCGCTGGGAAATCTGTGCTGGGCGCTGGCGGGGCATCTGTTTCAGCGCCTGTTTTTGTTGTACGGGCGGCAACTGAACTGGGTGTTGGCAGCGTTATTGGTCTACTGCGCTTTGCGGATCGTGGTGGAATAAAAAGGGAGCGCAGCGGCTCCTGAAAAGTGTTTAGCCGATCGTGAAAGGATCGGCATCCTGCCAGGCCGGAAATTTCTCGCGATACTCCTGCAGCGCGGCCAACGACAGATCGGCATCGAGCCGCGTCGCCTGATGCGGTTCGGCGGTGGCGATAATCTCTCCCTGCGGGCTAATGATACGGCTATCGCCCCGATAGTGATGGCCGTTTCCATCGGTGCCGACGCGGTTGCAGCCGGCGACGTAGGCCTGGTTTTCAATTGCTCTGGCGACCAGCAGCGATTGCCAGTGCAGCGAACGCGGGGCAGGCCAGTTAGCAACATAAAGCGCCAGGTCGTAATCGTTGTGGTTACGCGACCATACCGGGAAGCGCAGGTCATAGCACACCAGCGGCAGAATCCGCCAGCCGCGCCATTCAAAGACCACTCGTTCAGTACCTGCCTCATAATGGTGGTGCTCATCCGCCATGCGGAACAGGTGACGCTTATCGTAAAAGTGCGTTTTACCGCCGGGCTCTACCAGCAGAAAACGGTTCACCGGGCCACGTTCGGTCTGCAAGGCCGCGCTACCGGCAATCAGCGCGTTGGTCTGCTCCGCTTTCGCCAGCATCCACTCAACGACCTCTCCTTGCGGCATCGATTGTTTCGCCGCTTCCATGGCAAATCCGGTAGTAAACATCTCAGGCAGCACAATAATGTCGCGCCCGCTCACTTCTTCCAGCTGACGATCGAAATGGCGCAGGTTGGCGGGACCATCCATCCACACCAGCGGTTGCTGCAACAGCGTAATTTTCAAGCCAGGCACAGTGGTGAACTCCATTATGAAGAGGGCATTAAGCTAATTTTAATACCATATCAGCAGCCGGAGGCGGCATGGAATATTTTGTTAAAAAAATGCTATCTACGGCGAGTAACGGCAAAAGAAAAGGCGGGGAAATTCCCCCGCCTTTGTCGTGATGTGCAGTATTGCTTTTATTATGCCGCTTCAATCTTGCGGATTTTTTCCGGCAGCTTTACCGGTTTGGTCGCCAGTTCATCCGCCGCGAAATCATCAACGTTAATACTGCGCAGACGGCTGGTTTCTGCACGGGTCAGGATTGCGGCTTCCTCCTGATTAATTAACCCTTTGGCCAGCGCATTAGTGGCCAGCTCATCCAGGCGAGTGAACGGCAGATTTTTACCCAGCTCTTTGCAGATGCGCTGGTGGATTGGATCC
Organism: Klebsiella sp. CN_Kp091; assembly: GCF_040065095.1. Lineage (NCBI taxonomy): Bacteria > Pseudomonadati > Pseudomonadota > Gammaproteobacteria > Enterobacterales > Enterobacteriaceae > Klebsiella > Klebsiella sp. CN_Kp091. The sequence goes on from NZ_JBEAIO010000005.1 coordinate 12,787, forward strand.
GCCGCCATCACATCCAGCAGCGCCTCTTCCAGCAGGCCAACCGGGTTATGTTCGCTTGGCGTCAGGTACTGACCGCGACCGATACGAGAGCGGGTCGCGCTCGGAACCTGCAGGATTTTCGCCACTTTATGATCCAGCTTATCGGACGGCGCATCGTAGTGACGGCCGGTCGGGAAGATGGCGAGACGTAGCGCGCCTGCGACAAAGCGATTCGGGAAGTTCTTCAGCAGGTCATCGATAGCCTGCTCCGCCTGATACAGCGCATCCTGCACGCCCCAATGGACCAGCGGCAGATCCGCTTCATTACGGCCTTCATCGTCATAACGTTTCAGCACCGCCGATGCCAGATAAAGCTGGCTCAGCACGTCGCCGAGACGCGCGGAGATACGTTCGCGACGCTTCAGGCTGCCGCCCAGCACCGCCATTGATACATCCGACAGCAGGGCCAGGTTGGCGCTCAGGCGGTTCATGTGCTGATAGTAGCGGCGCGTGGTGTCACGGGTCGGCGCGCTGCTGGTGCGGCCGCGAGTCAGGCCCAGCCAGAAGCTGCGTACTTTGTTGCTACCAACGTGGCCGATATGTTTAAACAGCAGCTTGTCGAAGGCGTTAACGTCATTGTTCTGCGCGGCGGCCATCTCATCCAGTACATACGGATGGCAGCGAATCGCCCCTTGACCAAAGATCATCATGCTGCGGGTGAGGATATTCGCCCCTTCAACGGTAATGGCGATCGGCGCGCCCTGATAAGCGCGGGCAAGGAAGTTGCCTTCGCCCAGCATGATGCCTTTACCGCCGGTAATATCCATAGCGTCAATGATTGAACACTGGCCACGGTGTGTACAATGATATTTAACGATTGCCGACAGCACCGCCGGTTTCTCGCCAAGCATAATCCCGTAGGTAATCAGCGAAGCGGCGGCGTCCATTACGTAGGCGTTACCTGCGATACGCGCCAGCGGCTCTTCGATTCCTTCCATTTTACCAATCGAGATTTTGAACTGACGGCGAATGTGGGCGTAGGCGCCGGTCGCCATGGCGACGGATTTCAGGCCGCCGGTGGCGTTGGACGGCAGAGTAATGCCGCGACCCACGGACAGGCACTCAACCAGCATACGCCAGCCCTGGCCGGCCATGCTCGGGCCGCCGATGATGTAATCGATCGGTACGAAAATATCTTTACCGCGAGTAGGGCCGTTCTGGAACGGCACGTTCAGCGGGAAGTGACGACGGCCAATTTCCACGCCCGGCGTTGAGGTAGGGATCAACGCGCAGGTGATACCTAGCTCTTCCTCGCCGCCCAGCAGACGGTCCGGGTCTGAGAGTTTGAAAGCCAGGCCCAGCACGGTGGCGATCGGCGCGAGGGTGATATAGCGTTTGTTCCAGGTCAGGCGCATACCCAGCACCTGCTGACCCTGCCAGTCGCCCATACAGACTACGCCGGTATCCGGGATCGCGCCGGCGTCGGAGCCCGCTTCCGGGCTGGTCAACGCGAAGCATGGGATCTCCTGACCACGCGCCAGGCGCGGCAGGTAGTGATTTTTCTGCTCTTCGGTACCGTAATGTTGCAGCAGTTCGCCCGGCCCTAAGGAGTTAGGCACGCCGACGGTGATCGCCAGGATCCCGGAAACGCCGGACAGCTTTTGCAGTACGCGAGACTGGGCATAGGCGGAAAACTCCAGCCCGCCGTACTCTTTCTTAATGATCATCGCAAAGAAGCGATGCTCTTTCAGGTACGCCCACAGCTCCGGCGGCAGATCCGCCATCTCATGGGTAATTTCGAAGTCGTTCGCCATGCGGCAGGCTTCTTCTACCGGGCCGTCGATGAAAGCCTGCTCTTCGGCGGTGAGGCGCGGCTGCGGATAGTTATGCAGCTTGTGCCAGTCCGGGTTGCCGCGGAACAGATCGCCTTCCCACCAGGTGGTGCCTGCATCGATGGCTTCTTTTTCCGTACGCGACATCGGCGGCATTACTTTACGGAAAGCGCGGAACGCCGGGGCGGAGAAAAGGGATTTACGCATCGGCGCAAAGTTGAACGGCAGCAGGATAATCGCCAGCGGCAGCAGCAGCCAGATATTCCACAGCCCCGCCACGCTGAGCGCCGCGGTCCAGGCGAGCAAAATCACGCTGCTGAGAAGCAGGCTGACTCGGTGATAGAAGAGCACGCCGAGTAACACTACGGTTGCAACAATACTCAAAATCATCATAGAGAAATGCTCCCTTATCTTGTAGGAGGTCTGACCACTTGTGATGTATTGGTTGTAGTGGATGTAATTTGTTTTAGCAATGTGTTTACAAAATAATTACAACCTTGCTCACATTGTTGGCTGGAAAAGCGGCACGTAAAATCAAAAGGACGGGGGATAACGTCGCCTGCTGCTTCTCGCTTCGGCGGCTATCCGGTACACTGCCAGGGTTATTCCAACCAATACTGAAGGATTATCCTCATGTACCAGGATCTTATTCGTAACGAACTGAACGAAGCCGCGGAAACGCTGGCCAACTTTCTGCAGGACGAGGCCAACATTCATGCTATCCAACGCGCGGCGGTACTGCTGGCGGATAGCTTCAAAGCTGGCGGTAAAGTGCTTTCCTGCGGCAACGGCGGTTCTCATTGCGATGCGATGCATTTTGCGGAAGAGCTGACCGGGCGTTATCGCGAAAACCGCCCTGGTTATCCGGCGATCGCTATCTCTGATGTCAGCCATCTGTCCTGCGTGAGTAATGATTTTGGCTATGAATACGTCTTCTCCCGCTACGTTGAATCGGTTGGCCGCGCAGGCGATGTTCTGCTGGGGATCTCCACTTCCGGCAACTCCGGCAACGTGATCAAAGCGATTGAAGCCGCTCGTGCGCAGGGAATGAAAGTGATCACCCTGACCGGTAAAGACGGCGGCAAAATGGCGGGTTCCGCCGATGTTGAAATCCGCGTACCGCATTTCGGTTACGCCGATCGCATTCAGGAGATTCACATTAAGGTGATTCATATTCTGATTATGTTGATCGAAAAAGAGATGGTTAAAGCTTAAAAGGCTATTTTGTTAGCCATTTTGAACCCGGGCAGTGCTCAAAATCCTCACGTACATGAAGTACGCTCCGGTTTTTGCGCGCTGGCCGTGTCCAAACTGACTGCACCAATAACGCCTTTTATGTTTCAGTAAGTTGTATGAGGTGATCTATGTGCGAATTGCTCGGGATGAGCGCCAATGTGCCGACCGATATCTGTTTTAGCTTCTCCGGGCTGGTTCAGCGTGGGGGCGGCACCGGGCCGCATAAAGACGGCTGGGGCATTACCTTTTACGAAGGGAAAGGGTGTCGCACATTTAAAGATCCGCAGCCGAGCTTTCAGTCGCCGATAGCCAAACTGGTACAGGATTATCCCATCAAATCCTGTTCCGTCATTGCCCATATCCGTCAGGCTAACCGCGGCGAGGTGGCGCTGGAAAACACCCATCCGTTTACTCGCGAGCTGTGGGGGCGCCACTGGACCTACGCCCATAACGGCCAGCTCAAAGGCTATAAATCGCTGAAGACGGGGAATTTCCGCCCGGTGGGCGAGACCGACAGCGAAACGGCTTTCTGCTGGCTGCTGCACCGTTTAACCGAGCGCTATCCGCGCACGCCGGGCAATATGGTCGGCGTGTTTAAATACATCGCGACGCTGGCGGGCGAAATGCGCGAGAAGGGCGTGTTTAATATGCTGTTATCGGACGGGCGCTATGTGATGGCGTACTGTTCAACCAACCTGTACTGGATCACCCGTCGGGCGCCGTTTGGCGTGGCGAAGCTGCTGGATCAGGATGTGGAAATTGATTTTCAACGTGAGACCACACCAAACGATGTGGTCTCCGTTATCGCCACTCAGCCGCTGACCGGCAATGAGGCCTGGAATAAAATCATGCCAGGCGAGTGGGCGTTATTTTGCCTCGGGGAGCGTATAGTTTGAGGCCAGCTGCGGCTGGATAACCTCGTGGCTGAGCGGCTTGCTGACGATATAGCGGCCATCCATCACCGAAACCACCGGCGGTTTGTGGGTCTGCTGGAAGTAGTCATAGCCTGGCTTCAGCTGCTTCCAGAAATCCGAATAGTACGAGAACTTATGCCGCGCCATGTTGGCGTCGGTCATGCGGAACGGGTAGATGCTGACCTGCACGCTTGGCTGGCCAAATACCAGCGCGCCGGTGACAAACTGGAAGATCTCGTCAATGCCGGTATCGGTCATCGCGTAGCAGCCGACGGAAACGCAGGCGCCGTGGATCATCAGGTATTTACCTTCATAGCCGTGCGCGCGATCGTAGGCATTCGGGAAGCCGATATTGATCGCTTTATAAAAGCGGCTGTCTGGTTTTAGCTGACTGCGCGAGACGTTATAAAATCCTTCCGGACTTTTAAAATCGCCCTGGCGTTGCTTCGGCCCGAGGCCGCCGGAGTAGTTACAGATCCGGTAGCTATCGAGAAGCTGGTAGGTTTCGCCCATTTTGACATAGAGATCGAGCATCCGCTCTTCTTTGAAGATCTCAATATAAACGGGGGAGCCCATTAACTGCTGTTTATATTCTTTGCTAACCGGCGTTGTCGGGCTGTTACTGCTGAGTAACCCAGCAAATGACACGCACGGCAACAGAAGCATCGCAATAAAGAATGCGATTTTGCGCATACTGCTTGTTCCTTGATAAAACAAAAAACCACATGCCAGGACGGCAAGAGATACCCGAAATCAGAGTTTTCTGGATTTAGAGCGCTCACATTAGCATCACGGCAGTTTTTCGCAAGCACGGTGTGGCTGCGTTTACAATTTAATGTTCCTTTATAGCGAATATTGCCGCAAAGCGCAGTGAGAACTTTGCGCAATAGCTCGCATTTTAGAAGCACTTATTGGCGCTTTTCCTACTTCTGCCACTCACAAAATGTTACACTCCCGCCGTTTATGACCAGGGTAAGAAAGGATGCTTCTCTCCCGTCTTGTGCCCCCGTGGCACCGCTATTCCTTTCTTATTCTGATATTCCATCAATAATGCTGGCCTCGGCTTGAGCCGGGGTTTAGGTTACGGATACCTGCTAACGATATGATTAAAATCACGAAAGGGCTGGATTTGCCCATAGCTGGCATGCCATTACAGCAGATCTCGTCCCGGCCTGCGGTGAAACGCGTCGCGCTGCTCGGCGAGGAGTACGTCGGCATGCGCCCCTCGATGGCGGTGAGCGAAGGCGATCGGGTGCAGAAAGGCCAGGTGCTGTTCGAAGACAAAAAGAACGCCGGGGTACGTTTTACCGCGCCAGCCAGCGGGGTAGTTAGCGCCATTCATCGCGGCGAGCGCCGGGTGCTGCAATCGGTGGTGATTGACGTCGACGGCAGTAATGATGCGGTGTCGTTTACCCGCTACGCATTAGAAGATCTTAACGATTTAGCGCGGGAAGCGGTGCAGCAACAGCTGCTGGACTCCGGGCAGTGGACGGCGTTTCGTACCCGTCCTTTCAGCAAAATTCCCGCGCCGGGTAGCGTTCCGGCGGCTATCTTCGTCACCGCTATTGATACTAACCCGCTGGCGGCTGAACCGCAGCCGATTATCCTGGCCCAGCGTGAAGCCTTTGATGCCGGTCTGACGGTGCTGACGCACCTGACGGACGGTAAAGTCCACGTCTGTCAGGCCAGCGGCGGCAAGCTGGGCGGCCATCCCGCCGGGCAGGTGACATTCAACCAGTTTAGCGGTCCGCATCCGGCAGGGCTTGCCGGTACGCACATTCACTTCCTTGAGCCGGTCAGCCTGACCAAACAGGTCTGGCATCTCAACTATCAGGAGGTCATCGCCATCGGCAGACTGTTCCTCGACGGCGAGCTGTACAGCGAACGCGTCATTGCCCTTGGCGGCCCGCAGGTAAAACAGCCGCGATTGCTGCAAACCTGTCTCGGCTCCAGCCTCGATGAACTGCTGGCGGGCGAGCTGGTGGATGATGAAAACCGGGTAATTTCCGGTTCAGTCTTGAGCGGCACCCATGCCTGCGGCCCTCACGCTTTCCTCGGGCGCTACCATTTGCAGGTCAGCGTGGTACGAGAAGGCCGTGAAAAAGAGCTGTTTGGCTGGGTGATGCCGGGCAAAGAGAAGTTCTCGATTACCCGTACCACCCTTGGTCATTTCTTTAAGCGCAAGCGCTTTAATTTCTCCACTGATACTAACGGCGGCGAGCGGGCGATGGTGCCGATCGGCAACTATGAGCGGGTAATGCCGCTGGATATTCTGCCGACCATATTGCTGCGCGATCTGCTCGCCGGCGATAGCGATAGCGCCCAGGCGCTGGGCTGTCTGGAGCTGGATGAAGAAGATCTGGCGCTCTGCACCTACGTTTGTCCGGGCAAATATGAATACGGCCCGGCGCTGCGCAGCGTGTTAACCCAGATTGAGCAGGAAGGATAAGAGATGGGCTTAAAGCACCTGATTGAGAAACTTGAGCCGCATTTCACGCACGGCGGCAAGTTAGCAAAATATTACCCGCTGTATGAAGCGGCGGCGACAATCTTCTACACCCCGGGTTTAGTCACCCGCGGCGCCGCGCACGTACGTGACGCCATCGACCTCAAGCGGATGATGATCCTCGTCTGGTTTGCAGTGTTCCCGGCGATGTTCTGGGGCATGTACAACGTCGGCTTGCAGACAATTCCGGCGCTGCACAAGCTATACGGCGCCGAACAGCTGCAGCAGGTGATTGCCAACAACTGGCACTATAGCGTTGCCCAATGGTTAGGGGTGAGCTTCAGCGCCGATGCCGGGTGGCTCAGCATGATGACGCTGGGGGCGGTATTTTTCCTGCCTATCTACCTGACCGTATTCATCGTTGGCGGTTTTTGGGAAGTACTGTTCGCGATTGTGCGCAAACATGAGATCAACGAAGGCTTTTTCGTTACCTCGATTCTCTTCGCGCTGATTGTGCCGCCCACGATGCCGCTATGGCAGGCGGCGCTGGGGATCTCCTTCGGCGTGGTGATTGCCAAAGAGATTTTCGGCGGCACCGGGCGTAATTTCCTCAACCCGGCGCTGGCGGGGCGCGCGTTTCTGTTCTTTGCCTACCCGGCGCAGATTTCCGGCGACCTGGTATGGACGGCGGCGGACGGTTTCTCCGGCGCGACGCCGCTCTCTCAGTGGGCTAGCGGCGGCGGTGAAGCGCTGGTTAACGTCGCCACCGGCATCCCGGTGAGCTGGATGGACGCCTTCCTCGGCAACATTCCCGGCTCGATTGGCGAAGTGTCGACGCTGATGATCCTCATCGGCGGCGCGTTCATTATCTTTGCCCGTATCGCTTCCTGGCGCATCGTCGCCGGGGTGATGGTCGGCATGATCGCCACCGCCACGCTGTTTAACTTTATCGGTTCCGATACCAACCCCATGTTCTCGATGCCGTGGTACTGGCATCTGGTGCTCGGCGGTTTCGCCTTCGGCATGATGTTTATGGCGACTGACCCGGTATCGGCTTCCTTTACCGATAAAGGTAAATGGAGCTACGGCCTGCTGATTGGCGTGATGTGCGTGCTGATTCGCGTCGTCAACCCGGCCTATCCGGAAGGGATGATGCTGGCGATTCTGTTCGCCAACCTGTTTGCGCCGCTGTTCGATTACCTGGTGGTGCAGGCCAATATCAAGCGGAGGAAGTCGCGTGGCTGAGAAGAAAAGTAACGATAGCATCGGCAAAACGCTGCTGGTGGTGCTGGTGCTTTGTCTGGTGTGCTCCATTGTGGTCGCCGGTTCCGCCGTGGGCCTCAAGTCGCGTCAGCAGGAACAACGCGCGCTGGATAAACAGCGCAATATCCTGGCCGTCGCCGGCCTGATGCAGCAGGGGATGGATGCTGACGCGGTGGCGGAAACCTTCGCCGCGCGCATTACCCCGCGGCTGGTCAATCTGGCGACCGGCGAACTGCTGGATAAAGACCCGGGTAAATTTAATCAGGCCCAGGCGCTGAAAGATCCGCAGCAGAGCATCGCGCTCGACGCCAGCCAGGATCCGGCCGGGATTAAACGCCGCAGCAACCTGGCGGAAATTTACCTGGTGCGTGACGCGCAGCAGCAGATTCAGGAAGTTGTGCTGCCTATCTATGGCAATGGCCTGTGGTCGATGATGTACGCCTTCGTGGCGCTGGACGTCGATGGGCGCACGGTGAAAGGCATTACTTACTACGATCAGGGCGAAACGCCGGGGCTGGGCGGCGAGGTGGAAAATCCGAACTGGCGTCAGCAGTTTGTCGGTAAGCAGGTGCTGGATGACAACGGCATGCCGTCTCTGAAGGTGGTAAAAGGCGGCGCGCGCGCAGGCGATCTCCACGCGGTTGACGGTTTATCCGGCGCCACGCTGACATCAAACGGCGTGCAGCATAGCTTTGATTTCTGGATGGGCGAACTGGGCTTTGGTCCGTTCCTGAAAAAGGTTCGTGAGGGAGAGCTGAATAATGGCTGAACAGAGCGATATGAAAGAGGTGAAGCGCGTGCTGGTGGGGCCGCTTATCGCCAATAACCCCATCGCCCTGCAGGTGCTCGGCGTCTGCTCCGCGCTGGCGGTGACTACCAAACTGGAAACCGCCTTCGTGATGACCATTGCGGTGACGCTGGTGACGGCGTTTTCCAGCATGTTTATCTCTATGATTCGCCACCATATTCCCAATAGCGTGCGCATCATCGTGCAGATGGCGATCATCGCCTCGTTGGTTATCGTGGTGGATCAGCTGCTGCGGGCTTTCGCCTATGAGACCTCTAAGCAGCTGTCGGTGTTCGTCGGGCTTATCATCACGAACTGTATCGTGATGGGGCGTGCCGAAGCTTATGCCATGAAATCGCCGCCGCTGGCCAGCTTTATGGATGGTATCGGTAACGGTCTCGGTTACGGCGCGATCCTGATTATCGTCGGCTTCCTGCGCGAGCTTATCGGCAGCGGCAAGCTGTTCGGTATCACCGTACTGGAAACGGTGCAGAACGGCGGCTGGTATCAGCCGAACGGCCTGTTCCTGCTGGCGCCGAGCGCGTTCTTCATTATCGGTTTGCTGATTTGGGCCCTGCGTAGCTGGAAGCCTGAACAGCAGGAAAAGGAGTAACCGATCATGGCTCATTACATTAGCCTGTTTGTCCGCGCGGTGTTTGTTGAGAACATGGCGCTGGCGTTCTTCCTCGGGATGTGTACCTTCCTCGCGGTGTCGAAAAAGGTTTCCACCGCGTTTGGCCTCGGCGTTGCGGTCACGGTGGTGCTGGGTCTTGCCGTACCGATCAACAATCTGGTCTATAACCTGGTGCTGCGCGACGGCGCATTGATGGAAGGCGTAGACCTCAGCTTCCTTAACTTCATCACCTTTATCGGGGTAATTGCGGCGCTGGTGCAAATACTTGAGATGATCCTCGATAAGTACTTCCCGGCACTCTATAACGCGTTAGGGATCTTCCTGCCGCTTATCGCCGTTAACTGCGCTATTTTCGGCGGCGTGTCGTTTATGGTGCAGCGCGATTACAACTTCCCGGAATCTATTGTCTACGGCTTTGGTTCCGGCATTGGCTGGATGCTGGCGATTGTCGCGATGGCGGGGATCCGCGAAAAAATGAAGTACGCCAACGTGCCCGCTGGTCTGCGCGGGTTAGGGATCACCTTTATCACCACCGGACTGATGGCGCTCGGCTTTATGTCATTCTCCGGTGTGCAGCTATAAGGGCGGAAAAGTATGGAAATTATTCTTGGCGTGGTGATGTTCACGCTGATCGTGCTGGTCCTGTCGGGGCTTATCCTGGTGGCGCGCTCGAAGCTGGTGAACGCGGGCGACGTGGTTATTGAAATCAATAACGAAGCGGATAAACAGATCCGCACCCCGGCGGGTGACAAACTGCTGAACACGCTCTCCAGCAACGGTATCTTCGTCTCTTCCGCCTGCGGCGGCGGCGGCTCCTGCGGCCAGTGCCGGGTGACCATCAAAGAAGGCGGCGGCGATATTCTGCCGACCGAGCTTTCGCATATCACCAAACGCGAAGCCAAAGAAGGGTGCCGCCTGGCCTGCCAGGTGGCGGTGAAGCAGAATATGAAAATTGAGCTGCCGGAAGAGATTTTCGGCGTGAAAAAATGGGAGTGCGAGGTTATCTCTAACGATAACAAAGCGACCTTCATTAAAGAGCTCAAATTACGGGTGCCGGATGGTGAAGCGGTGCCGTTCCGCGCCGGCGGTTATATTCAGATCGAATGCCCGTCGCATAAAGTGGCCTATGCCGACTTTGATATTCCCGATGAATATCGCTCAGACTGGGACAAATTCAACCTGTTCCGCTATGTCTCTGAGGTGAAAGAGCCGACCCTGCGCGCCTACTCGATGGCTAACTACCCGGAAGAGGAGGGCATCATTATGCTCAACGTGCGTATCGCCACGCCGCCGCCGAAGGTACCGGATGCGCCGCCGGGGATTATGTCGTCCTATATCTGGTCGCTGAAGCCTGGCGATAAGGTGACGATTTCCGGGCCGTTTGGCGAGTTCTTTGCCAAAGAGACCGACGCCGAGATGGTGTTTATCGGCGGTGGCGCGGGAATGGCGCCGATGCGTTCGCACATCTTTGACCAGCTTAAGCGCCTGCACAGCAAGCGTAAAATCAGCTTCTGGTACGGGGCGCGTTCGCTGCGTGAAATGTTCTATGACGATGAGTTTGAACAGCTGGCGCGCGAAAACCCCAATTTTACCTTCCACGTCGCGCTCTCCGATCCGCTGCCGGAAGATAACTGGACCGGGCATACGGGCTTTATCCATAATGTTCTGTATGAAAACTATCTGCGCGACCACCCGGCGCCGGAAGATTGCGAGTTCTATATGTGCGGGCCGCCGGTGATGAACGCCGCGGTGATTAAAATGCTCAAAGACCTGGGCGTTGAAGATGAGAACATCATGCTCGACGACTTTGGAGGCTGATGATGTGGACGGTATTTGTCGCGACCTTTGTGATTTTTGCGCTGGTGATCCTTGGCATGTCCCTGGGCTACCTGGTGAAGCGTAAGAGTATTCAAGGCAGCTGCGGCGGGATCTCCTCGCTGGGGCTGGAGAAAGTCTGCGACTGTCCGGAACCGTGCGACGCGCGTAAGAAACGTCTCGCCCGCGAGGCGCAGCGCCAGCAGCAGCGCATTCTCTAATGCGCCGACGGCGCTACGCTTGCGTTTTCAGGCCGCTTTCGCGGCCTTTTTTATCTTACTGCCAGCTTTTCGCCTGCGCCGGAGAGTCCACCATCACGCCGTCGGCGCCCAGCTCTTTCGCCGTACGATAATCTTCCGCGCTATTGATACCGAAGAAAATGATGTGGGCCTTACCCTGCGAGCGGAAGCAATCCATCGCCTCTTTATCCCAGGTGAGCGTCGCCGGAGAAACGCCTTCACCGAGGGTAAACTTCTCGACTACCTCTACCTTGCGCTTTAGTTCCAGCCCGTACCACTTATCGCCATCGCGCTGGCTGTCTTGCTGGCACTGGTGGCTGAGCGAAACGTTTGCAAGCCTGGTTCGGGTTTCGCTGCGGCTAACAAAGCGTGGGATTGGTTGCGGCAGAGCGGCGATATAGCGGTCTTCGGTGGAATAAACCCGCACCCGCTCGAGGCTATGGGTATTTTTTAACACCTCCAGCAGGCGTTCGCCCATCACCGCCGGATCGGCATCCGGTGATTTTATATCGATGTAGAAGAAGGTCTGCGGCCACTGCTGCAGCACGCTTTGTAAGGTCGGGATCGTGGCCTGCTTGCCGCGCCACGGATGGCTGTCATCGCCCCATTTCCAGCCGGCATCGACTTTTGCCAGCTCGGCGGCGGTTAAGCTTGAGACCTTGCCCTCGGCGTTGGTCAGGGCGGAGAGATCGCTTGAGCGATAGAGCACCGGTACGCCGTCGCGGCTTAGCTGTACCGTAATCCAGATGGCCTGCGCGTGGTTTTCCAGCGCCAGCTTGATGGCCGGTAGGGTGTTTTCCGGCGCATCGCCGGTGCCGCCGCGGTGGGCAATCAGCTGCGGGTTGGCGAAAGCGCTGCCGGTTGCCAGCAGGCAGAGTACCGTGAGTATTTTCTTCATGATTGTATCTTCCTGATTCATTATTTAAATGCATGAAAATAAACGTGATTTATTTCACTTTTATGTTGTAACAGCTTTTTTGGCGGTTGAATTAAAAAAAGAATAAAATTCGCACGTAGTTTTGCTATGCTGTATGGGTATACAGTGTTGGGCAAGGCGATGCGTAAAATTATCCATGTCGATATGGACTGCTTCTTCGCAGCGGTGGAAATGCGTGACAACCCGGCGTTGCGCGATATCCCCATTGCAATCGGCGGCAGTCGGGTACAACGTGGCGTGATTAGTACCGCGAACTATCCTGCGCGTAAGTTTGGCGTGCGCAGCGCGATGCCGACGGCGACGGCGCTTAAACTGTGTCCGCACCTCACGCTGCTGCCGGGGCGCTTTGATGCCTACAAAGAAGCCTCGAACCATATCCGTGAAATTTTCTCCCGCTATACCTCGTTAATCGAGCCGCTGTCGCTGGATGAAGCCTACCTTGACGTGAGCGACAGCGTACACTGCCACGGCTCTGCCACGCTGATGGCCCAGGAGATCCGCCAGACCATCGAGCGTGAACTGAATCTCACCGCTTCGGCGGGGGTGGCACCGGTTAAATTTCTCGCCAAAATCGCTTCAGATATGAACAAGCCGAATGGTCAGTTCGTCATTGCCCCGCACCAGGTGGCGGAATTTGTGCGGTCTCTGCCGCTGGCGAAAATCCCAGGCGTCGGGAAGGTGTCGGCGGCGAAGCTGGAAAATATGGGGCTGCGTACCTGTGGCGACGTGCAGAACAGCGATCTGGCGATGCTGCTTAAACGCTTTGGTAAGTTTGGCCGTATCCTGTGGGAGCGCAGCCACGGCATTGACGAGCGCGAAATCCATAACGATCGTCAGCGTAAATCGGTCGGCGTCGAGCGCACTCTTGCGGAAGATATTCACGAGTGGTCAGACTGCGAAGCGATTATCGAAAATCTCTATCCCGAGCTCGAACGCCGTCTGGCGAAGGTAAAACCGGATCTACTGATCGCCCGCCAAGGTATCAAACTGAAGTTTAACGATTTTCAGCTCACCACTCAGGAGCACGTCTGGCCGCGGTTAAACAAAGAGGATTTAATCGCGACCGCGCGCAACGCCTGGCTTGAACGTCGGGGCAGCCGCGGCGTGCGGCTGGTGGGGTTACACGTGACGCTGCTCGACCCACAGCTCGAAAGACAACTGGTACTTGGACTATAACGATGTTAACGATCAGGTCGTATCTAGAAGATGATTTTCCGGCGCTGTGCGCCATTTTTTTGCGCGCGGTGAGAGAGACCGCCAGCCGGGATTATTCTCCCGCGCAAATTGCCGCCTGGGCGCAGGTTGATGAATCCCGCTGGCGGCAGAAACTTGCTCATTCGCAAGTGCTGGTGGCGGTTATTGATAATCAGCCGGTTGGATTTATCACTGCCGTTAATGATTATATCGACCTTTTATTCGTCTCGCCGGATTATACCCGCCGGGGAATAGGCCATGCGCTCATCGGGGCGGTCTGCGCCAGCCATCCGGGAAAGGTACTGTCGGTCGATGCGAGTATAACGGCACGATCCAGTTTTCTTCGTCAGGGATTCCGTGTCGTCGCTGAGCAGCGAGTAGAATCGCGTGGAGAGTGGTTCACCAACTATCGAATGGAAAAACGCGGTTCGGGTAAGGCTGAATAGATACTGTTATCGGTTTGCGATTTCTTTAGCTTGAGAAAAGCTTTTATCTTATAAAGCTGAGAGTCTGTTGCGGTCCAGTCGCCGCCAGGAATTTTCCCGGAGGCGGCGCGTTGCGCCTTATCCGGGCTACCAAACTGCACATTACTGTAGTCGGCGTAGGTCGGGTAAGGCGTTAGCCGCCACCCGACAATACAGGTCATAACCGGGCCGGAGAGACAACCGGCGGCATGGTGCCGCCGGTGTAGGGCTTACTTAGCCGGAATCGCTTTCAGCAGTTCGGTCAGCAGCGTCCAGTACTGGCCGACGCTCTCGATATGAACTTGCTCATCCGGGGAGTGCGGGCCGGTAATGGTTGGGCCGATGGAAACCATGTCCATGTCCGGATACGGTTTTTTGAACAGACCGCATTCCAGGCCAGCGTGGATAATCTGAATGTTCGGCGTCTTGTTGAACAGACGCTGATAGGTCTCGCGCACCAGGTGCATAACCGGGGAATTGGCATCCGGCTGCCAGCCTGGGTAAGCGCCTTTGGCTTCGGTTTTCGCCCCCGCCAGTTTGCCCAGCGAATCCAGCATGCTGACGACATAGTCTTTACCGCTGTCGATCAGCGAGCGAATCAGGCAGTGGATCTGTACGTTGTCGTCGGTCATGGTCACGACGCCGACGTTCAGCGAGGTTTCAACCACGCCTTTGGCGACGTCAGAGTTGCGGATCACGCCGTTCGGCGTCGCGTTCAGCAGGCGCACGAAACCGTCGCGGGAGGCCTGAGTCAACGCCGCTTTATCGTTAGCGACCGCTTCCAGCAGGACGACCAGATTCTTCTCTTTGGCCGCCAGTTCGTTTTTCAGGATCTCCTGGTAAGTATTCACCAGTGCTTTCAGCGCATCCGCTTTATCCGCGGCGACGGCGACGGTCGCGAAGGCTTCACGCGGGATGGCGTTACGCAGCGTACCGCCGTTGAAATCCACCAGACGCAGATCCAGTTCATCGGCGTGGCCCGCCAGGAAGCGCGCCAGCAGCTTGTTAGCGTTGCCCAGACCGACGTGGATTTCACCGCCGGAGTGGCCGCCTTTTAAGCCTTTCAGGGTCAGTTTAAAGCTCTGGAAACCGTCAGGAATCGCTTCGCGAGTCAGCGCCAGGTTAGAGGTGAAATCGATACCGCCGGCGCAACCCATGTAGATTTCGCCTTCTTCTTCCGAATCGGTATTGATCAGGATATCCGCCTGCAGCCAGTTGGCCTGCAGACCGAACGCGCCATCCATGCCGGCTTCTTCGGTCATGGTCAGCAGCACTTCCAGCGGGCCGTGGGCAACGCTATCGTCGGCCAGCACCGCCAGCGCGGAGGCCATACCGATGCCGTTATCCGCGCCCAGGGTGGTGCCGCGCGCTTTAACCCACTCGCCGTCGATGTACGGCTGAATCGGGTCTTTGGTGAAGTCGTGGACGGTATCGTTATTTTTCTGCGGCACCATATCGAGGTGCGCCTGCAGAACCACCGGCTTGCGGTTTTCCATACCGGCAGTCGCGCCTTTACGAATCAGAATGTTGCCAACCTGGTCGCGTTCCGCGTGTAAGCCTTTCTCTTTTGCCCAACCCATGATGTGCTCGGCGAGCTGTTCTTCGTGATAGGACGGGTGCGGGATGGAGCAAATTTTGGCAAAAATATCCCAAAGCGGTTGCGGGGATAATTGAGACAATTCAGACACGATGAGTCTCCTTACAGTCACCTGCAAAAGTCGTTTACAGGTCGAGGGTTAGCAATAAGATTCACTACAAGCTCGGGCTTGCGCGATGTGGTTGAGAATACCACTTTCCGCGCGCTCTGCTAGTGTAAAGCACGCAAAAAGCGTTGCTGGAGGCGCTTAATACTGGTTTTTAGTGCGTCAGGTCTCTATAATCTCGCGCAACCATTTTCCCCCTCGAACAATATTTAAGCCGTTATACACAGGCTGGGACAATTCACATGAGCGAAAAATACGTCGTCACCTGGGACATGTTGCAGATTCACGCCCGCAAACTGGCAAGCCGTCTGCTGCCGGTTGAACAATGGAAAGGCATCATTGCCGTTAGCCGTGGCGGTCTGGTACCGGGAGCTTTACTGGCGCGTGAACTGGGTATTCGTCATGTTGATACCGTATGTATCTCTAGCTACGATCACGACAACCAGCGCGAGCTGAAAGTACTGAAGCGCGCTGAAGGCGATGGCGAAGGTTTCATCGTTATTGATGACCTGGTCGATACCGGCGGCACCGCTGTCGCTATCCGCGAAATGTATCCTAAAGCGCACTTTGTCACCATTTTCGCCAAGCCGGCGGGCCGTCCGCTGGTTGATGATTATGTGGTTGATATCCCGCAGGATACCTGGATTGAACAGCCGTGGGATATGGGCGTCGTCTTCGTACCGCCAATCGCTGGCCGTTAATTCCCGCCAATAGTGAATAATTACCACGCCCGGTTATGCCGGGCGTGGTTTTTTTTACTCTGACGCGGGTTACAATAGCGCAAGCAGCAACATGATGGAGGCGGCACATGTCACAGGCTAACCTTAGCGAAACGTTGTTTAAACCCCGATTCAAATACCCGGAAACCTCAACGCTGGTCCGTCGGTTTTCATCCGGCCAGCATCAGGACATGCAGACCGCGTTGAGCGGTAATCACGTCGATCACTGGTATCGCTTAATCAATCGCCTGATGTGGATCTGGCGCGGCGTCTCGCCGCAAGAGATATGGGATGTCCAGGCGCGCATCGTGATGAGCGATGCCGAACGCTCCGACCCTGAACTCTACGATACGGTGATTGGCTATCGTGGCGGCAACTGGGTGTATGAGTGGACTAAACAAGCGATGATGTGGCAGCAAAAAGCGACTCAGGAAGCCGATCCTCTGCAGAGCGGTCGCCACTGGCTGCACGCCTCCAACCTCTATAGCATCGCCGCCTATCCCCATATTAAGGGCGATGGGCTAGCCGATCAGGCGCAGACGCTGGCCAATCGGGCCTATGAAGAGGCGGCGCAACGACTGCCGGGCGAGCTGCGTGAACTGGAGTTCGCTATCCCCGGCGGCGCGCCGGTGACGGGCTTCCTGCATATGCCGAAAGGCGAAGGCCCGTTCCCGACGGTGCTGATGTGCGGTGGTCTGGATTCGCTGCAAACCGATTATTACAGCCTGTATGAGAAGTATTTTGCCCCGCTGGGTATCGCCATGCTGACGCTGGACATGCCGTCCATCGGTTTCTCAACCAAGTGGACGCTGAGCCAGGACACCAGCATGCTGCATCAGTACGTGCTGCAGCATCTGCAGAATGTCCCCTGGGTTGACCATACCCGGGTGGCGGCATTTGGTTTCCGCTTCGGCGCCAATATTGCGGTTCGTCTGGGGTATCTGGAATCGCAGCGGCTGAAGGCGGTGGCCTGTCTGGGACCGGTGGTGCATAACCTGCTGGTGGATCCGCAGCTGATGGCGCGGGTGCCTGAGATGTTCCTCGATGTGCTGGCATCGCGTCTTGGCATGCACGATGCTTCCGACGAAGCGCTGCGCGTCGAGCTCAACCGTTATTCATTAAAAACTCAGGGCTTGCTGGGCCGCCGTTGCCCTACGCCGATGCTCTCCGGCTACTGGAAAGACGATCCCTTTAGCCCCGAAGAGGAGTCGCGGTTAATCACCTCGTCTTCGGCGGATGGCAAGCTGCTGGAGATACCGTTTAAGCCGGTTTACCGTAATTTCGATCACGCATTGCGTCAGATTGCCCGCTGGATCAACCATAGATTTGGTTAATATATTGCTAAATTTTATTGGTTTGGTAAAACAGTTGCATCACTAAAGGAGATCGCAATGACGTTACCGAGTGGACACCTGAAAAGTAAGCTGATTAAAAAATTCACGGCGCTAGGCCCCTATATCCGTGAAGGGCAGTGTGAAGAGAACCGCTTTTTTTTCGACTGCCTGGCAGTTTGCGTCAACGTTAAACCAGCGCCGGAGAAGCGGGAATTCTGGGGCTGGTGGATGGAAATGGAAGCACAGGAATCTCGTTTCACTTATAGCTACCAGTTCGGCCTGTTTGATAAAGAGGGTGACTGGCAAGCGGTCGACATCGACGATCCCGAGGTTCGTGAAAGACTCGAAAAAACGCTGCGTGAGTTCCACGAGCGCGCTGCGGCGCTGCTGGCAACGTTCAATCTGAAACTCGAACCGGCTGACGATTTCAGCGAACCGGTTCGCCTGCGCGCGTAATTTCTCCCCGGTGCCTGTTACCGCAGGCACCCCCCGAAAAAATCGATACCAATTGTAAATAACCGCCGCACCAATCCGCCTCTCGTTATACAAGGCGGCAATATAGTAGGTAGTTAAACGAAAATATTATTTACCCCTTCCTGGGGGGCTACTGCTGTGGTTTTACGTTCTGTTTACCATGTAATGATATTTGGGTGACATATTACAGCCTGAATCAATGCTTTAGATAAATATAACTATTTGTTTGTTAATGGTTAATTCGTGTTTGATTAATGCTGAGTGCTATTCGAATTATAATTCTACTTCTTTTTTATTATTTATCCGCTTACCGTTACTCCATGGTGGGAATCAGTACATCAAAAACGCTGTGTTAATAAAGAGCGATTGAAAATAACGCTGATGTATTCTGATGACTAATAATACCCGAGGCCTGAAACAATACGCCGGAGCCGCCGGCGGTTGGGGAGCCGTTAAAGCCTGTACCGCCCACGTTTTGGGGCAAAAAACGCCGCTGCGCGATACCATCGCACTATTTAAAATGAACCAGGTTAAAGGGTTTGACTGCCCTGGCTGCGCCTGGCCGGACCCGGAACACCGCTCGCCGATGGAGCTGTGCGAAAACGGCGTCAAGGCCGTGTCGTGGGAGACAACGGCAAAGAAAGCGACGCCTGAATTCTTTGCTCATCATACGCTTGCGGATCTGTGGCAGCGCAGTGATTATGAGCTAGAAAATTACGGTCGTCTCACTCATCCGATGAAGTACGACATCATCAGCGATACCTATCAACCGGTCGCCTGGGAACAGGCATTTGCCGAAATCGGCGAGATCATGCGTGGTTTTGCGCCGGACGAGATGGAGTTTTATACCTCAGGGCGCACCTCCAACGAAGCTGCGTTTCTCTATCAACTGTATGCCCGGGAATATGGCAGCAACAATTTCCCTGACTGCTCCAACATGTGCCATAGTCCCACCGGCACGGGGCTGGGCTCGTCTATTGGTATTGGTAAAGGAACCGTTGAACTTAGCGATTTTGAGGCGGCCGATCTGGTGATTTGCGTGGGTCATAACCCCGGAACGAACCATCCGCGAATGCTCTCTACGCTACGGGAAGTCGCGCAGCGCGGTGGTAAAATCATCTCGGTTAACCCGCTGCGCGAGCGTGGTCTGGAACGCTTTAGTTTTCCGCAGTCGCCGTCCGATATGTTGTTAGGTCAGCATACCGACCTTTCCAGCGACTATTTCCAGATCCGCGTCGGCGGCGATGCCTGGTTCTTCCGCGGAGCAATGAAAGCGCTGTTGGCCTTAGATGCGCAGCATCCGGTCATTCATCACGACTTTATTGCCGGGCACACTTCGGGCTATCCGGCGCTGTTGGCCGATCTTGAAGCGCTATCGTGGGACGATATCGAGCGTGGAGCAGGGGTTAAACGCGAAGTGGTCGAATACTTTGCCGGGATCTACAGCCGTCATCAGCGGGTGATCATTAGCTATGGTTTGGGTATCACTCAACATCGCAACGGCACGCAGAACGTACAACAACTGGTTAATCTACTGTTGATGCGCGGTAATATGGGGCGCAAAGGCGCGGGCATCTGTCCGTTGCGCGGTCACTCCAACGTGCAGGGCGACAGAAGCGTCGGCATTAACGAAGCCCCGAGTGAAGAGTTTAATCTGCGACTGGAGAGCTACTTTGGCATCAAGGCGCCGCGCCAGCATGGCCGTTCCTCGGTCGAAAGTATCAAAGCGATTGAAGATAAACGCGCGCGCGGCCTGATCTGCATGGGTGGTAATCTGGCGGTAGCGATGCCGGATCCGCTGCGTACATTCCCGGCCATGCGCCGCCTGGAACTGCAGGTCCATATCGCTACCAAGCTGAATCGCTCGCATCTGTTGGCGGGCAAAGATACCTTTTTATTCCCGGCGCTTGGCCGCAGCGAACGCGATCTGCAAATCTCGGGCGTACAGTCGATCACCGTCGAAGATTCAATGAGCATGGTACATGCCTCTACCGGTTCGCTGAAGCCTGCTTCTCCGCATTTGCTATCCGAACCGGCCATTGTCGCCGGACTGGCCCGCGCGACGCTGCCGGATAGCCCAGTCTCCTGGGAGCGGTTGACGGGTGATTACCGTCTGATCCGTGACGCGATTGAAGCGGTGATCCCGGAATTCCATCAGTTTAATGCGCGCATTGCCGCGCCGGGCGGCTTCCGCCTTGATAACCCGGCTTCGCGTGGCGAATATCGTACCGAATCGGGTAAAGCGACGTTCCATGTCTGCAATCTGACCGCCGTTGATGATGCGCTACCGGTGGATAGTCTGGTATTGACTACCATCCGCAGCCACGATCAATACAACACCACCATCTACGGCATGGATGACCGCTATCGCGGCGTAACCGGCCGCCGCGATATTATCTTCCTCAGTGAGGAAGAAGCGCGTAAGCGTCAGTTGAGGCAGGGGGATCGGGTCAATATCATGGCACTGGATGCGCGGGGCGAACCGGACGGTGAGAAAGCGCTGTTGAATCAGACGGTGTTTATCGTACCGATGGCGGCGGCCTCGGTTGCCGCTTATCTACCGGAGGCCAATATTCTGCTGTCGTTGGATGCGGTCGATAAAGAGAGCCTGACGCCGGCTTATAAGAGCGCACCGGTACTTATTCGCCGGGCCTGAGGAATAACGGAGCCAGGCTAAGGCTGGCTATCTCCGTTGCCGGTATTACGATTTCAACACTCGAAATGGCTGGCCGACCACTACCTGACCGGCGGCCAGATCTTTCGTCACCACGGTACCCGCGCCAATTTTAACATTATCACCCAACGTCACCGGGCCGATGACCACCACGTGGGCGCCGAATTCGACGTTATTGCCAATCACCGGGCTTGCCCCTTCGCGGCCTTCGCTATCCGTCAGGCTGCCGATGGTGGCTCCCTGACGCAGGATACAGTTTTCACCGATGACGGTGCCGCGGTTGAGGACGATGCAGTGCGGATGATACAGCTTCAGCCCGTAGCCGATCCGCGTCTGCCACGGTAGTTCGACGCAAAACAGACATTCGTTAATCAGTTTATTGAGAATAACGAATGGAATGCCGAGCAGCTTGTAAAACGGGTTGCGGCTGCGATACAGCGTCGCGAGGCGATAGAGCAGAATCGCGATTTTCGCCTTCATACTGCCGGTATGTTTGATCTCGCGGCGGACCTGACTGATGGCATTAGGCATGAATTCTCCGTTTACTTAAGGGAAAAGGTGGTCAGTTGATACCAGCCGTCGGCGGTTTTGCCTTGGTTGGCCAGCAGCAGCCGCGGCTTGCCCTGGGCATCGGTAATGGCGGTCTGCAATGCGTAATCGCCTGCGGGCAGCGAGGCGGGTAGCGTGAGAGTGACTGTGCTTTGCATATCCCCCGGCAGCCAGCGGCGCACATCATCCTGGGTTTTTAACTGGGTAACCGTGGCGCCGGCGGCGTTGACCACGCGCCATTGTACCGGGTAGAACAGGTAGGCCGGAGCGACGCCATCATTACGCCAGGTGACATTGATCGCTAACGGCTTACCAGCCTTAACCGGCGTCTCGAAGGCGAGTTTGTTAACCCGGAAACGGTAGCCGATTTGCAGTAAGGCTTTATCGACAATATCGCGGTATTCCGCCGGAATCGGTCTTGATTTCAGGTTCAGGCTGCTGGCGTGTTGCTGCAACGCCCAGTCGAAGGTAGCCTGCACCTCTTCACGCGTGTAGTGCTGCACGCTCTGCCATTCGCTCATATAGCCGCAGATCTCAAGGCTGACGGGCGCTCGTTTCCAGCTATCGACAAACCCCGGCGCGGCGGCCTGGGCGGCGGCCAGACGCTGCGGATAATCATCGCGCATATGGCTCCACTCGCTGGAGAAGTTATGCCAGTCGCCCCAGCAGTCCGCCCGCCAGCCCGCGCCGCGGCGGCTGGCCGAGGCTAGCGAATCGCCGCCGCTAATCAGCATGACTTTCGGCGTTTTCGGGAAGCTATCGAAATGCATATCAACATAGCGATTGAGCTGCTCCGGCGTGTACTTCTCCATTAACGGCGGAATGTCGCTAAAGTTGGAGTTGTGCCATTCGCCCCAGGATCCGACCATGCCGATATCGATAAAGGCCAGTTCCGGGTTGCCGTCATAGCGCTGACCGAGGGCATTCAGCAGTTTTTGCGCATAGGCGATAAACGTTGGATCGCTGAGATCCGGCACGAAGGTTTTGCCGTCGGCGACCCACTGTCCTTTGATCCCTTTAGCGATCAGCCAGTCGGGAATTTTTGATCCCGTTTGTGGCTCGTCGAGCGCCATTACCCGCAGGCCGACGTTCATGGCTGGCTGATGGCTGGCGGCGACGCTAAAAGCGTTATCGATCGGCGCGAAATTGTAGACCCCTTCCTGTGGTTCCAGCTCGCTCCAGTAGAAGCGATCGTACTCAAAACCGGTATCGGGATACTCGGCGCGGGTCGGTTTTTCACCATAGCCATCATGAAAGCTGGCGACGCCGATGCCCGGATTGGTGAGCAGACCGTCGAATGGGGGCGGGGTGATGACCGTGGTTTGCGCGCCAACGGATGCTGACGCCAGCGTGCTGGCCAGCAGCAGGGCGCGAAACAGGGGGGCTCTACGCAGAGATGATTTCGCCATACTCAATTCACTTTGTCATGTGGTCATGAAGATTAACAAACCACGTCCAGATACCGACGTGGAAATTTTTAAATACATCAATGCCTAATGCTGATTTCAGCATATAGAGCGCCAGCAGGATCGACAGCAGGGCGAATACCACGCCAAGCGTAATCAGCAGCGTCGCGAAGATGCGTCCGAACAGAGTGCTTTCGCGCGAAACTTTGCGCAGATCGCGACCAAAAAGAAACACCACAAAATAGCGACGATGCAGGAACGGAAAGCTGTGGCGAAAATCGATGCGATGGCGCGACGCCAGGTTGGCGCGTACCAGCGCCTGCTCGATTCCCCGTTTCTGCTCCGCGGTTAATGAGGTTTCCACCTCCTGGTCAAGCGCGGCATAAAAGCGCTCGACTACCAGTTCAGCTGTAGATTTCGGCACGAGTAACCTGCTTACGTTAAGCGCTGATAGACTTGCGCGGTTTGCGCGGCAATTTCCGGCCAGCGGTACTTCGGCATAAACTCACTGTAATCCGCTTTTTCACCTGCGACCCATTGCTGCAGTTTCTGCGTCAGGGCCGGAACGTTGCCGACCGGGAAGTAGTCTGCTGGCGGTAGGCCAATTTCAAGGTTGGCCGGAATGTCGCTGACTACCACCGGCAGCGACCACGACATGGCTTCCAGCAGCGCGATCGGCAATCCCTCATGATAAGAGGGCAGCACGAATAGCCCGGCCTGCGAGAACAGCGTATGCAGCGGCGCGCCGCTGATAAAGCCGGTAAGGATAACGTTTGGCGTGGCGGTCGCCTGTTGCTTCAGACGCTCGCTATATTCATCGGCGTGGTCGGCATCGCCAATGAGCACCAGCGGTACCGAACATCCGGCGGCGGCATAGGCGGCAACGAGATCGTGCAGTCCTTTCTCTTCGACAAAACGGGCCACGGCAACGATATACTGGCCCGGTTTTAGACCGTATTTATCGAGGATCTCCGCCTGCCGATCCGCAGGAGGCAGGTCGACCTGGCGCACGCCGTTGTAGATAACATGGGCGTTATGGCGGCCATGCTTGTGCTTAATCAGATTATTGATGACCTCGGAAATGACGATCACTTCATTGGCGTATTTCACCGCCCATTTTTCGCCAAGGCGCAGCATCTCTTTGGCCATCCGGCCCCATTTCTGCCGATCGTAATCCGGGCCATGATGGGTAAAGACGACGCGTTTTCCCAGCAGACGCAGCAACGGCACCACCAGGCCGGGGCCGACGGCGTGAACGTGAACCACGTTGGAGCCGTCGAATAAGGTACTGAATGCCGCCAGCGTCGAGTGAATAATAGCCTCGAATTTACGGCTTTTCGGCGCCCACAGGCTCTTGAGTTTAACGCCCTGATATTCGCTGCGTCGGTAGTTCACATAGGGTGAGCGGGCGATCACGCAAACTTCCGCGCTGCCCTGGCGATAGATTTCCGGGTATAAATTCTGGCAGTGCGTTTCCACGCCGCCCTGCACATCGGGGATCCCGCGAGTGCCTAATACCGTGACGTTGATGGTCATTTTTTCTCCCCGACAAGTTGCTGATAAAGCGCCTGCAGCACCTGCATGTGGCGGGCGAGATCGTATTTTTCTTCCAGCCGCCGGCGGGCGTTAATTCCCATACTGCGGGCCAGTTCAGGGTCCGCAGCCAGTTTGTCCATCAGTTGCGCCAGCGCATCGCTATTGCCGGGCTCAACCAGATAGCCGTCGACGCCGTCACGGATCTGTTCCGGGATACCGCCAATATTGCCGCCGATCACCGGGCGGCCAAAAGCCATGGCTTCGAGCACCGACATGGAGCAGTTTTCATAATATTCAGAGGGGACGACTACCGCGCGGGCCCCGCGAATAAGGTTATTCAGCTCCTCGCCGTGTTTCATATAGCCGAGGAACTGCGGGCCGTTGAAGCGCGCGCGCAGGTCTGCGCCCAATGGGCCATCGCCGACAATCTTAAGCGGCATCGCCTCCCGCATTTTTTGCTGCGCCTGCGCCAGCGTCGGCACGCCTTTTTCCCGACTCAGGCGGCCAATATAGAGAAAATAGTCGCCTGCGGTTTCGCCGGGCACGGTGCTATTGGCATCAATACCGTTGACGATCACTTCAATGCGGGCGTCGGGCAGCTTACGCAGCAGGGTCTGGCGCATAAACTCGCTCGGGGCGATGATACAGTCGAGCATGGCGTAATTTTGGGCGAATTTCTGCCAGTAGGCTTCCAACGATAGCAGCAGGCTTTTGAAAGTATCGCCCTGCTGGCAGCGGTGACGAAAAGCGTTGATCACCGACCCGGTGAGACACTCTTCGCAGACATGACCATCGCGCAGCATGGTGTAGGAAGGGCAGACGATTTTGTAATCGTGGGCGGTGAGTACCGTTTTGCAGCCAAAGCGTTTCGCCACGCCGATAACGGCAGGCGTAAGTTGATGATAGATATTATGAAAATGAACAATATCCGGCCGCTCGCGCAACAAAAGCGTATTGAGCTTCGCGCAGGCCTCGGCATTATAAATAAAGTCCACCCCGGCTTTGATTTTGCTCATCAGGCCGTGACTGTCGTGATAATCGACGTTATGGACGAAAAATTCCTCCCACGGCGACGGTTTATTTTCCGCGTGCTGCATGCTGAAGTCGACCACCTGGTAGCCGGCTTGCAGCATCGCGTCGCGCTCCTGAAAATAAACGGTTTCCGCGCCGCCTTTGATAAAGAAGAATTTGTTAACGAAGAGAATTTTCATTTTCAGTATCAATATGCTGTGGATTCGAGACGGTCACCGCCGGGCGTTTCATCGGATCGCGCACTGAATTAATCACCCCGCGCAGCAGCCCCGCTGAAAATAGCGATAAGTTAATCGCGCTCTGCACGCCATCGCGCAGCGATTTATTTTTAATGGCCTTCAGAGCGATAAACGCCAGCAGCGGCAGCAGGGCGATGGCGATAACCTTGCCATTGAAGGTCAGTAGACAAATCAGTAAAACCAGCAGATAGAGGGTGAAGATCAGCTCATTACGTACAATCCGCAGCGCCGCCGGGAAATGGGCTTTACCCCAGCAGTTACGGAGCAACTCGCCCGGCGCCCACAGAAAGCCGTTCTTCCAACGGTAGGCCAGCATTTTAAAGGTTGGCATGGTGTAAGAGGCGTGGCTAAAGTAGGGCGCCGCCAGGCGATGCAGCTTGTAACCTGCTGCCTGTAAACGAATACCCAGCTCCGCTTCTTCGTAGCCGTGCAGGTTGAGGTTGGTCAGATAGCCGATTTTCTCGATCGCTTCACGGCGATACAGGCCGCCGCCGCCCAGATGATCGGTGTCGCCCTGCGGATAGATCAGGTGCAGGCGCTGCTTGCGCGATTTGAACTCATAGTTAGAGGCATTATCCATCTCGACGCTGCCGGCGACTCCCGCGTACTCCGGATGTGTCTCGAGGAATTCGACCGCGGTATCCAGAAAGCCCGGCTCCAGCTCCATATCGCCATCCAGCAGCAGCAAATAATCGCCTTCGCTATACAGCCAGCCCAGCTGGTGGCCGATACCGCAGCAGCGGTCGGCGGCGTTATCCAGACACACCACCATCGCGCCTTTCGCGATAGCCAGTTCGCGGGTGTTATCCGTTGATAAGCTGTCGGCGACGATGATTTGATGCGGGTACGGTTGCAGCTGTTTGCGCACGCTATCGATGGTTTTTTCGATGCCCTGCGCTTCATTCAGAGTCTTGATGCTGACGGTAATTGATGGCGTTTTATTCATAGTGGGTACCGGAGTTAAGACGGACAGCGCGGTGGATGACAATCAGCGCCCCAAGGGATAACCATAATAAAAACTGTAGCATGGGAATGATCATCAGGATCTGGCTGTAGGGCAGGCTGAGTAGACAGCCAATGACAAAAACGTAGAACGCCGGCGCCGAGCTAAGGAGTTGCAGATCCTCAAGCTTGAGATCGTGGCGCGAAAAGGTCTCTTTCGGCCGCATGGCGACCAGTATTGAGGCGATGGTGCCAATGAACAGAATGATGCCGATAATCCCCACTTCCCAAAGCAGCATGCTTAAGGCGGTGGAATCGAGGATCAGGTGATACCAGGCGCCGATATATCCCGGCGAGACGGTACTGCCGCTGTTGGTGGCGTTAAGACCGTAACCAAACAGCATGCCGCCCGGGCCGAACAGTTCGTTATGCTGCAGCCAGAAGAAGAGGGTGGTAAAACGCCCCAGTTCGCCGCTTGGCATAATGTAGTTAGTATCAAAAATATAGCCCAGTGAATCGATAAATACCGATAGCGCGCTTTTGGTCGGGTCGCCGCCGAAGGCCGAGGAATAGTTGGAGGCCAACACGGTAATAGCGACAAAAATTAATAGCGCCATGCCGGCGGCGATGATCAGCAGCGATCGCAGGCTAACTTTACTCACGCCGCTTACGTAGCCGGGCAGGATCCATAGCAGGGCCAGCAGAAACGGCGATAGCAGAATGACGAATTTTACTTCCCCCACTACGCAGAGGAAGAAACCCAGCGCGATGTGGATCACCAGCGATTTAAATGTGCAGATGCCGTGCTTAAACTCCGACACTTTCATGAGCATGATCAGCAGACAGAACATCCCCATCGCCGCGGTGTTGCCGCCGCCCATCGGGTCGCCGCCGAAAGTGCCGACCACCGAGTCCCACTTCTCATCTTCGCCGCGAAACGCCACCCGTTTAGGCACCACGAAAATCACCTGATAGATAGCGACCGGGATCTGCACATAGTAGATCCAGTAGAAAAGCCGCGTCAGACGGTACAGCTGTGATTCACTAAACATGCCCAACAGCATGCAGAACATCAGCAGCGAGAGCGCCAGCTCGTTTTTAAAGCCGACGATGGCGGTGACGATCCCCGACTGCAGTACCGTTGAGACCAGCCCGAGTACGATAAAAGTCAGATACAGCGCCAGTATCAGCTTTTCCCGCCCGGTGAGCGCCAGCGGCTGCGGGCGGCTCTGCATCAGGAGCAGCACCGCCATCACCAGCACCAGAAAAAATGGCAGCCACAGCACGGCCGCGATACCGGTGAAATACTGGACCGTACCGCAGAACACCAGCGTCATCAGGGCATAGGCTTCGAGATAGCGGCCGGTGTTTAGCTGCATATTTTCTGCTCCTGCAGCGAAAGCGTTTTCGCCCGCTGATTCATTTTGAGCAAAATGAACAAGTAACGCGCGAAGGTCAGGAACGAGAAGGCCAGCAGGGCGATTTCATAACTGACGCCAAAGTACGGCAAGGCGATGAAGGCGATGACGATAATCAGCAACTGCTCAATCTGAATACGCAAAAAGTAGCGCCGGGAGCCGAAGATCAGTTCGATCACAGTCAGCGGGCTGACCGCCAGCGCGGCGAACAGATAAGGCAGCATGTAGCGCGAGGTGGGGATCGAATTCAGCCACTCCTCGCTAAAGCCAAGGCGCATCACCAGCGGATAGAAAATCCAGATACCAAGGATGCATACCGCGGCGGCGCCCAGCAGCAGCAGGCGAACCTTTTTATATTCCGGATAGTTAAAGGTGTGGTTGCGAAAATCCATCGACCATTTAGAAAAGATGGAGTTGCGCACGGCGTTACCGATAATCATCACCGGCGACAGGCAGAAACGGCTGACTACCGAAAAGTAGCCGGCGACCAGCGGCGAGAACCAGATGTTAATCAGCATGGTCGGCAGGTTATTACTGGCCATCGCCAGCACCTCGGCGCTGCCGACGCGGCTAATATGCTGCCAGTGCTCGCGTAAAAAACGCAGATTCGTGGCAATCGAAAAGTGGCGCAGCGTTAAGCTTTTGAAGTTAAACAGGCGAATCAGGCAGGCGATCAATAGCAGCAGGATCCCGACCATCCACGCCAGATAAAACAGCGTTGGGTTGGGCATCACCAGCAGCGCAATGGCCACCACCAGCGACACCGCAATGCGCTGGAAAGTCAGGAAAGGATAGTTGCCGCCGCGCAGGGAAAGGTTTTCCGCCACCAGCACCAGCGCATAGCCAAAGGTCAGCAAATAGAGAAACGCAATGTTAAGTTCGAAGATAAGCCCGGTAATGACCGCCCAGGGGAGGGCCATCACCAGGCTCTGCAGCAGGCAGAACACCACGTTCTGCCCAAGCTCGTGATCCTCCTGACGGGGGATTAGCAACTGCGAGGCAAAGGTACAAACCTGCGCGCCGATCAGCACATTGCTGTAGATCATCGCATAATGGCCGACCTCCGCCATCCCGTAGCGATGAGAGATAAGCCAGACCGAAAAGGCGCCGATCAGCTGTGAAAGCACCGATGAACTGGCGATGGATGAAATACTCTTAATCAGATTCATAGGCGCTATTTCGGAGCAATGAGTTCGCGCATCTGGCGCTCAAGCAGGCGTTTACCTTCCTGCGTTTCCAGATGTTCTTCGCGCACCTGGTTGAGCACGCTTGCCACCCGGCGATTGCCCGCACTCTGCAGACGTTGTTCCGCTTTGCGGATCCGCGGAGCCAGTTCGCCGGCCTTAACCACCAGCAGAGTCATATCGCTTTGTGCTGCCAGCAGCAGACTATCCTGCGCCTGGTTGAGCGCCGGAGCGTCGATGATTAGCGTATCGTAAGTCTGATGCAACGTTGTCAGCAGCGCCGGCAGGCGTTCAGAGGTGAGCAACAGCAGCGAAGAGTCGTTGAGTTTGCCGCGTGGCATAAAGTCCAGTTGATCATCCAGTTTGACGACGGACTGCTCCGGCATGCACTCGCCGTTCAGCAATTGACTAAAGCCTTGTTTATGTTGCGGAAATTTGGCCGATAATCCCTGAGTGGCCAGGTAGTCGAGGTCAATCAGCAGCGTTTTACGCGATTTGCTGGCTGAGCAAGCCAGCAGTTCGGCAATAAACGAACTGCCGGAACGGGATTGCACCGAAGTCACCAGGATGGTGGCGGGTTTATCGCGCTGATTGAGCAACGCCAGCCGTAGGCTGTGGATCATATCGGCGTAGAGCACGTTATGGAAAATCTGCTGCGCGTTTTCCAGATGCGTCAGGAGCGGAAATTCGCCGCTGGCCTCGAGGGCGGTTTTCGCTTTGAGCTCGCTGAGGCTATTCACCGTTTTATCCAGCGCGGTACTGACGATCAGGTACATGATATACAGCGCCAGCGCCATCATGGTAATCATCACGATTAACAGGCCGCGCTGGGGTTTAGACGGGCGGTCCGGCGGCACGGCGGCGTCGTAAATGACTTCATCCGGTACCGAGAAGGTCTCCGACAATTTCTGCTCGTTAGCGCGCTGGTACAGCGACTTATAAAGCTCTTCGGTTTTATTCAGCGCGGTGGTCATGGTGTTGTACTGGTCGCGCTTGGCGCCGAGCGCCTGGAAATCGGCCTTCTGATCGTTGAGCATTTTTTGGTAGTGCTGCTCATCGTCGAGGGCGATTTGATACTGCTGGCGCAGGCCGTTAAACAGCTCGCCCAGTACCTGGCCGAGCTGGGCATTCACCGCCTGTAGCTGCGCCTGGGCCTGCAGATATTTCGGATGCTGCGGGCCGTAGTGTTTGGCCGCTTCGGAAAGATTGCGCCGCGTCTGGATGAGCGCAATGCGTAAATCCTGCACCTGCGGATGACCGGAGATTTCCGGCAGCGAGATAATCTGTTCTACCGGTTTACCCTGCTGGCGACGGACCTTGTCCCATACCGTCTGCGCTTTCAGGCGGCGCTGGGTGGCGTCGGCCAGATGGTTAATCACAATCCCCAGCCGCTCGGTCTCATAACCATCCATGCTGCGGAAGGTTAGTAATCCGTTCTGCTTGAGGAAGTTATCGATGTCTGCCTTCTGCTGATCCATTTTGGTTTTCAGGTCGTCCATCATTTTTTCGTTCCAGCCCTGCGCCTGAAGCAAGGTATTTTGCTTCTGCTGCAGGCTGTAATCGATGAATGCCTGGGCGACGCCGTTGGCGATATCGGCGGCTTTCTGCGGTGATTTCGCTTCCATCGACACGGCAACCAGTTGGGTGGTGCGCACGCCGGAAATGGTCAGGCTTTTTTGCAGCGCCTGAATAGCATTATTAATACGCGCGGTTTCGTCGAGATTATCGCCGCCGTTAAATTCGCTATCCTGCTCCAGCTTTAATTTGCGCACCGCGGCATCGAGCACCACTCGTGACCCCATTAACGCATACTTGGTCTCGTAGTAATCGCTGCGCGTGGAGTCGTAGTTTTCCAGCCGCGGTAGGGGAGAGACGTCCTGCGACTGCGCTTTGAACAGCACGGTAGCGGTCGCCGTGTAGCTGGAGGACATAAAGCGCGTCAGAATAAACGATGCCACGGCGGCGACAATCACCACCGCCAGGCACCAGATAAGCTTGTGCTTAATTTTGTTGAAATAAGGCGTGAAGTCGATAAAGCCTTCTTTCTTTTTCGCGTTTTCGACCAGTGAAATTGCCATATCAGAAGAAACTCATGCCAATAATGATGGTATCTCCTGCCTGCACGGCGGAGTCGGCGGCGACATTTTCCAGCAGCCTTCCGCCGCGGGCCTGTCGAATTTGAATATCATGACGGTCGGCGCGGTCGGTGAAACCGCCGGCCAGGGCAATGGCTTTTTCCGCCGTTAAACCCGGCTCCCAGGCATATCCATCCGGTTTTTTCACTTCGCCGAGCAGATAAACTTTGCGGTATTCGGCGATGCTCACCGTGACCATCGGCGCCTGTAGGTAGTTACCGCGCAGTTTATCGGCGATTTCATTACTCACCTGTTCAGGCGTTTTGCCTTTTAACAGCAGCGATCCGATATAGGGGTAATCAATGCTGCCGCTATTATCGATTTTTACCCGCATCGTCAGATCCTGCTCCCCGGAGACTGCAATATTGACTTCATCGCCCTGGTCCAAAAGGTAGACGGCGTCCGGCGGCGTTTTAATGGTCAGCGGCGGCGTCGAACAGCCCGCCAGCAGTAGCGCCAGCAGCGGAAGCATCACCAGTGTCCTGTTTAAAAAGGTCATAGTTGTACCTGCGTCATAAAAATAATGGCCGAATCGTCGTAGCCCAGGGTGCGGTCAACCGCATGCGAGTAGTCCGGGCCAATATAAAAAGTG
This sequence comes from Klebsiella sp. CN_Kp091, assembly GCF_040065095.1. Classification (NCBI taxonomy): domain Bacteria; kingdom Pseudomonadati; phylum Pseudomonadota; class Gammaproteobacteria; order Enterobacterales; family Enterobacteriaceae; genus Klebsiella; species Klebsiella sp. CN_Kp091. Next base: position 44,464 of record NZ_JBEAIO010000005.1, read on the forward strand.
TCCGTATCTTTATTTGAGTGCATGGTGTTCCATTGCAGCTTCAGCTTAAAGTTAACCGATGGTCGGAAATCATAGTTAAAGGTCAGCGACAGCAGATTAGACTTATCTTTGCGCTTATTGCTCTGATGCTTATAGTCTTCGGTGATATATGAATAATCGACCAGAGTTGAGAAACGATCCACCAGCCAGTGATGTTCATAGCCGACGCCGAAATTTGACACCAGGATATAGCCGCCGGAGTCGGTGGGGTCCTTGATGCGCTGGGAACTGTGTAGGTTAACTTTCATTTGTTCCAGCGGTTTCCAGTCGGCGTTGATATCCCAGTTCAAGCCGTTAAAACCCTGTGAGTCCGGGTTATGGATAAAGTCTTTGTAGAGCCAGGCGACGTTACCGTTAATCTCCGTTTTACCCGACAGGCGATTCTTCATGCCGAACAGCAGGTAATACTCATTGCTGTCTTTTAACGGGTTCAGCTCGTAGCGGCGCTGGTTGGTGATAAAGCTATAGCGATAGCGCAGCGTTTTAGCTTTCTGGTCGAACAGTTCGGCCACCAGGCTGTTTTCATGCCACTCCTGATCGTGCATGTAATAGTTAAAGTCATCGCTGGCGTCTTTGATGCTGTCGAGGTCGCGAAAACGCAACTGTTTATGCAGTAGCGCGACTTCAACTTTACCGCGACCTTCCGGCGCGCCGTAGCTGTAACGAAGCTCGCTATTAAAGAAGCGGGTGCCGATCGGTTTGTTGATGCCAAACTCTTTAAACTGCTCGGGCAAAAAGCCTTCGGTGGTGTCGCGGCCGCGCTCTTCATGACCCAGCGTCTCATCGAGATCCAATGACAGCCCGTGCATGCTGCCAAATCGCCATTTGCCGTTAAACATAAAAAAATGGTTATTGCGATTATCCGCGCTATCGTTGCCATAGTTGCGGTAATCGCCGGAATACATCAACAGGTAGCGGTCTTCATAACGTTCGCCGATGGCTTTGACGATAGGTTTAATATTCTGGTAGCTGGAACCGATTTTATTTTGGTCGTAGCGCTGCCAGGTCACGTTGTCATCGTAACCGATGTCATAACCCAACTGGCTCTCGAAATCGATGCCGGCAACCCCGGTATGCGGTTTTGCCTGCAGGTCGGCGTGTGCGTAAGGCACAGACAGCAAACCGGCCAGAACGGCGAACCTAGAACGCATTTTTGCCAACAAAGCCCCGAAAGAAAGTCAAAAAGACGATTTTGAGATCGAGGAACAGCGACCAGGACTGGATGTAGGCCAGGTCGTACTGAATTCGCTTCTCCATTTTGTCCAGCGTATCGGTCTCGCCGCGGAAGCCGTTAATCTGCGCAAGCCCCGTGATCCCTGGTTTAACCTTATGGCGAATCATGTAGTTCTCCACCAGCACGCGATACTGCTCGTTATGCGCCACCGCGTGCGGGCGCGGACCGACGATCGACATCCGCCCCTGTAGCACGTTGAAAAACTGCGGCAGTTCATCCAGTGAGGTTTTACGCAAAAAAGCGCCGAATTTGGTGATGCGCGGATCGTTGCGGGTCGCCTGAGTGACCACGGCGCTATTTTCCATGACCCGCATGGTCCTGAATTTCCACACTTCTATTTGCTTGCCGTTGAGGCCATAACGATTCTGTTTAAATAAAATTGGCCCCGGCGAGGTGAGCTTGATACCAATCGCCACGAACAGCATCGCCGGCAGGCTAATTAAGGTAAAGAAAGAGCCGAGAATGATATCTTCAATACGCTTGATGATCGCCCCTTCGCCATCAAAAGGCGAAGTGAAGATACTGATAGTCTGCAGATTGCCGAACATGCGCAACTGGGAAATATGCGAGCTGTAAGAGAATAGATCCGGTACCAGGAATACATCGACGGTTGTGTCAGAGAATTCATTAAGAAACTGCTTAATACGCTGCTGCGCAACCATGGGGAGCGCGATGTAAATTTCATCAACGCCGCCTGTTTTCGCCAGAGCCAGCAGATCGCGCGAGTTGCCTTTTCTTTCAATACTCATCAGTCGGCTATCGCGCTGGTTGTTGCGATCTTCAAAATAGCTGATGATGATGCCGCGCTGTGAGTACTCTTTTTGTAAAGCCTGCTCGATGGCCAGGCCCGCAGGCGTAATACCAAGAATCGCCACCCGTAACACCGAGTTAAACAGATAATGCGCGGTGATTGCCCGCACCACAAAGACAATTAAAAATATAAATATCGAACACTTAGCCAAACTGACGGCCAGCGGGATAAAATTAACTACAGATTGTGCGTTAATTAACCACTCGGCAACGACAAAAAATAAAAATGAAACAATACTACTTAGGCATACGCTTAATATAAGTGCGGCTGATTTTGTGAAATAGTGGCCTTTAAATTGTCCGGAATACAGTTGGAAATACTCATTAATTCTTATGAATACTAATGAATAGATAATGCCAACGAGCGCGGAAGCGGTAGAGGGTTCAGTGTAAAAATATTTTAAATAGATAAAAATCAAAATGTTGACGGTGAGGAAATCCAGTAATTTTATCAACTTGCTATAACGGGAGTGATAAATTTTTATATTGTTATCTGCCATTTTTTGCTCGTTTAAAATGAGTTATTTAAACATCGTTATGCTATTTTTTTAAACTAACTGGAAAGCCTGATAATCATTCACATTTGCAATAAATGGTTATCAATCATCATTGTAGACTATGAGTTGGGTAGTGTCGACAAATCTCAGTTTAAAAATAAAACTGTTTTTTAATGTTCTTTATGCGAGTTATTTAAGCGGGAAAGAGGGGGATTAATACCGAAGTATTAATTGTTGTTGAGCGTAAACGTAGAGTGGAATTCAGGGTGAAGGACTAATTGCAGGTGAAACAACCGGAGTCTGGAGAGTGAGAATTCTTAGCCCCCGGCCAACTCAAGATGCTGAGTTGCCGGGGCTCTGAAGAGTACCCGACTTTACTTGTACAGCTCGGCGCTCATCGTCACCTTATTCCCCATATGGGCGCTGGTGATTTTATAATCACTCGCATTCAGTTCTTTCGCTTTTTTTGCAATCACCGCTTCAGCGGAGTCAAGCGTATTACCGGTCGCAGTGACGCTATGCGCGGAAGCGGTAAAGGCAAAAAGTGAAAGTGCGGCTGCGGAAAAAATAGTCGATACGGTTTTCATGTTCATAATCCTGGTAAGTTGTTTCGTTAACGTCGCCCGTTGCAACGTGATGGCGTAAAGGATATGCCCCGCCCGTTGTCTGAAAAAGACGGCAACGGGCAATAGACTTTTCTTCTTTTGTTCATAAAAGGAATGGCCTGGCCATTCCTGGCAACAATCAGGCGCTAAAGTTATTTTTCAATGCCTGCAGGCCGTCGCGATAGATACCGCTGAACAGCGCTTCGGCATCCGCGTCGCTGACGTTAACCGGCGTGAAGCTGCCGGACCACTCGACGCGGGTGATATTGCTATCGGCAGTGGCCACTACCGCGATCGTGGAGAGGTAATCCACAACCGGGAACGGCGCCTGGATTATCGAGTAGCTATAGCTGCGCTGGCGGTTATCAAACGCCTCCAGACGTTCAATGACCGTGCCGCCATCGGAAGTGGTCAGCGTACGCACGCGTCCTCCTTCGCTCACTACGCTTTTCGGGATGAACGGCAGCCAGTCGGGCAGCGAGTCAAAGCCGCCCATCAGTTGCCAGACCTGGTCGACAGAAGCCGGGATTTCGATAGATACAGTAGTATTAGCCATTTTATTTCTCTCTTTATTGCAGATGATTAGAATTACATTGCCAGGGTGTCGACGACGCCGCCATCGACGCGCAGCGCCGCGCCGGTAGTGGCCGACGAGAGCGGCGAGGCGAGATACACCGCCAGGTTCGCCACTTCGTCGACGTCCGCCGCCCGCTGGATAATCGAGCTTGGGCGCGCGGTCTTCACAAATTCATCAGCCTGTTCACGCGGGCTGCGGCCAGACTGCGCGGCGGCCTCCGCCAGCATCTCCTGCAAACCTTCGGTGAAGGTGGGGCCGGGCAGAATGGCGTTAACGGTGACGCCGGTACCGGCCAGACGTTTCGCCAGCCCGTGGGAGACCGCGAGATTGGCGCTTTTGGTCACGCCGTAGTTGATCATGTCGGCAGGAATCGCGACGCCGGATTCCGAGGAGACGAAAATAATGCGTCCCCAGCCGTTGTCGATCATCCCCCGGGCGTAGTGGCGCGACAGCCGCACGCCGGAAAGCACGTTGACGTTATAAAAGTGCATCCACTCGCTATCCGGTACGCTAAAGAAATCTTTATCGTTAAAGATGCCGAGGTTGTTAACCACCACATCGGCATGCGGCTCGGCGGCGAGCAGCGCGCTGACGCCCTCCTCGGTGCTGAGGTCGGCGACCACCCCGCGCAGCTGCGCATCCGGGAGTTCGGCATTAATCGCCGCCATGGCGGTATCAACACCGCGCCGTTGACGGCCGACGATGACTACGGTCGCGCCCGCCTGAGCAAGGCCTTTAGCGATGCCAAGCCCGATGCCGGAAGTGGAGCCGCTCACCACGGCGACTTTATGAGTTAGATCCAGTTTCATGGTGTCTCTCTTGTTTTAAGAGGGGCCCTGTGGCCCCGCTAAAATTAACGAATCGGCAGCGGCGCGTTATCCGCCACCAGATTCTGGCTGCGCATCTCTTCCCAGAAAGCGGCTGGGATGGTTGATTTCAGCGCGGCCAGATCTTCCGCCATACGGCCCGGACGGCTGGAGCCTGGGATCACGGCGGCCACCGCCGGATGAGCCAGGGCAAACTGCAGCGCCGCGGCTTTCACATCCACCTGATGACGGGCGGCAATGGCCTTGATCTGCGCCACCTGCTGGTGGATCGCCGCAGAGGCTTTCTGGTATTCGAAGTGTTCACCGCCGGCGAGAACGCCCGAGCTGTAAGGGCCGCCGACAACGATATCGACATTCTGTTCCAGCGCTTCCGGCATCAGGCGCTGCAGGGCGCGTTTGTGGTCCAGCAGCGAGTAGCGGCCAGCCAGCAGGAACGCATCCGGCTTCGGTTCGTCGAGCGCTAAGGTCAATTCACAAGGTTCGACGCGGTTCACGCCCAGCCCCCATGCCTTAATTACGCCTTCTTCACGCAGGCGGGTCAGCGCGCGGAAGGCGCCGGTACGGGCGATGTTGAACTGCTCCAGCCAGCTGTCGCCGTAGAAATCCTGCGCCGGATCGTGGATCCATACGATGTCGAGATGGTCGGTTTTCAGCCGTTTTAAACTGTCTTCAATAGAACGCAGGGTGGCGTCGGCCGAGTAATCGTTGAGGATTTTGTTTTTCAGGCCGTATTCGAAAAGACCGCCTTTCTCACCGAAATCACGCGTAGCCGGGTCTTCCATTTCATCAAGCATGATGCGGCCGACTTTACTGCTCAGAACGAACTGGTCGCGAGGGTATTGCGAGAGCGCTTCGCCCATCCGGATTTCAGAAAGACCGGACCCGTACAGCGGCGCGGTATCGAAGTAACGAACGCCCAGATCCCAGGCGGCGGCGACGGTGGCGTGCGCCTCGTCTTCCGGGATGTTGCGGAACATGTTACCCAGCGGCGCGCCGCCTAAACCGATGTTGCCTGGTAGAATATGTTTGATGCTCATCTAAGATGTCCTCGATATTGGGTTCCCGTTTTGGGAAGGGTTCTGTGCGGGCGATTTGTGCTGTCGCCCTGTGACGGAGATCACAATACCTTGCGGTGTTATGACTTGATAGGACATAATTCGTCTGACTTAAGTCCTTTGAGGTCTCACATGATTGATTTACGCCAGTTGAAGTACTTTGTGGTGGTAGCGGAAGAGGAGCATGTTGGCCGTGCCGCCGAACGCTTACATATTTCGCAGTCGCCGCTCAGCCGCCAGATAGCCCAGCTGGAGGAGCGCCTTGGGCTCATGCTGTTTGAACGTAACCAGCAGCGTATTCGCCTGACGGCGGACGGGCAGACGTTTTTGGCCGAAACGCGCTCGTTGCTGACCCATGCCAACCGTCTCGAATCATTAGGTAAACGACTGGGGCGCGGCGAAGATGGCGGGTTGTGTATCGGTTATATCGAAAACGCCATGCACTCCGGCGTGCTTTCTACCGCACTGCGCACCCTACGAACGTCTCGCCCGGACGTGCATATCGCGCTGTATAGCCAGCCGCCAGCCACGCAGATTGAGGGCCTGCGCCAGCGCAGTCTGGACTTCTCGCTGGTGGACATGCCGCCTTCGGCGGGCGAACAGGATCTGGAGTATACCCAGGTGCTTGATGACCGGATGCTGCTGGCTTTGCCGCAGAATCATCCGCTGGCCGCTGCGGAAAACTTGCAGCCGGCGCAGCTGGCCGATCAGCAGTGGATCGCGGTTATCCATAACGACGATGCCCATTCGCGCGATGATTTTGTCGCCGCCTGCGTGCGTGCGGGCTTTAATCCGGATATTCGTCTGGAAGCCGGAGAGCCATTAACGGCCCTGGGGCTGGTGGCTGCGGGACTGGGCGTGGCGCTGATCCAGCACAGCCTGCGGCATAACGCCCCTGAGGGGGTCGTGCTGCGGGAAATTCCGTGGATGAGCTATTCGACCCAGCTGTGGGCGGTATGGCACAAAGCTAACCAGCGCCCGCTGGTGATGCACTTTCGCGAAGTGCTACGCGGCGAGAATAATTAGGAATATTCCTGGAATAGGACGTGGCGGCACGAAAATCCGCCGCGATCCCTGCCTGCGCAGCCAATTCATGTTACCGTCAAATATTGACCCTAAAATTATAAGACCTTCATGAAATTTTTATTATCTATCAGTTTATTAAGCTGCTTCCTTTCTCCGGCTTTCGCCGGCACAGCGGTAAAATTATCCTGCTCTTTACGCAAAAACGTGACCATCTCGCGTTTCCATTACCAGCTATCGACCATGAAGTGGGGCGACCATTTCCAGGTCGCTTCCGGCATGCGTCAGGCGCAGACCAAAAATCATATTCCCTATCGGGTAACCAGCTTTCGTAACGGCGACGATCTGGTCTTTTTCCCGGACAGTCAGGAGTACTTTTTCTTCTACTCGGGAATGGCGACGCCGGACCGCTGCGTGGTGGAGGAACACTACGAGTATCCGGTCACGCAGCTGCCGTATTATAAAAAGCCCGCCGCCTGAATCAGGTCTGCTGCGTCTGCAGTTTGCCGGCCATCGCCTGTTGGATAATCGGGATGGGGGTAAGTAAGTGCTCGCGCATGAGCGCGCTGGCTCGCTCGGCGTCGCGCGCCAGGATGGCTTCCAGCAGCGTCTGGTGCTGGACATGTTTATCTTCCAGCATTTCTACCGACAGCACGGTGGTGCGTAGCCAGATGAAGCGGTAACGCGCCGCCAGATCGAACAGCCGTTCGCGCATCTGCAGTAAATACTGCGAACCACAGCCGGCGACAATGGCGGTATGAAACGCCTGATGGCGCTGATCCCATTCATCGAGTAAGCGCTCACTGGCTTCGCTGGATTCCAGCTTATTAAGCAGATGCGCGCGGGCCAGCAGCTCGGCTTCCCACTCATCGCCACCGCGCTCAATGGCGAGGCGCACCAGCATGGCTTCCATATTGGCGCGGGCATCGAAGATATCGAGGAGTTCCGCCTCGGACATCGAGGCGACGCGATAGCCTTTTTGGTTGACCACCGTCACCAGCCGCTCGGCCACCAGCTGCGAGAGCGCTTCCCGCAGCGGCCCGACGCCAAGCTCATAGCGCGACGTCAGCAGGCTCATACGCAGTTTTTCATCAGGCTGATAAACGCCGCGGATGATGTCGTTCTTCAACCAGCGGTATCCATCAATGGCCGTCGCTTGGGGAATGGCGGTCATAGTCTTGCTCCTGAATACATTTCCCGGCTTGCGCCGGGAACAGGGTTAACGCGTATTTTGTAGCGGCAGTTTTTGCCACAATAGCAGCTTTTTCCAGCGCGACATAATCGGCACCGTGCAGATGATAGCGATCGCCAGCGCGCCGGTGGAAATGACCTCCAGCTGCTGCGCCGGACGGAACAGCATCACCACCAGTACGAAGGTGATAAAGGCGATAACCAGCCAGGTGAGCCACGGATAGAGCCACATCTTAAGGCGAATTTCACCGCCTTTCGCCAGCAGGATTTTGCGCATCCGCAACTGAGATACGGCAATGACCAGATAGACCAGCAGGGCGATGGCGCCGGAGCTATCGATGAGGAATTTAAAGACTTTCGCCGGGGCATAGTAGTTCACCACCACCGTTAAGAAGGCCGCGCCGGTGGAGAGCAGCACCGCCACATACGGCGTTTTACTGCGGTTGGTTTTGCCCATTATAGCTGGCGCATCGCCGCGGCGGCTCAGGGAATAGAGCATTCGCGAAGCGGTATACAGCGCCGAGTTCAGGCAACTGGTCACCGACAGCAGGATCACGCCGTCCATAATCAGCTTGGCGTAGGGGATATGCAGTAACTCCAGTACCGAACGGTATGAACCGACGTTCTTCAGCCCCGGCATGTTCCACGGGATCAGCGAGACGACCACGAAAATGGAGCACAGATAGAAGATAGAGATGCGCCAGATAACGGAATTTGTGGCGCGAACAATATGTTTATCCGGCGTATCCGATTCGGCGGCGGCAATGGTGACTATCTCCGCGCCCATAAATGAGAACATGGTAATGAGCATCGCGCTGAGCACCGCGCCGAAGCCGTTAGGCATAAAGCCGCCGTGATCCCACAGGCGCGAAATCCCGCTCACTTCGGCATAGGGATAGAAGCCGGTGATGGCCACCGCGCCCAGCACGATAAAGGCCAGAATGGCGATAACCTTACAGATAGCCAGCCAGAACTCGAATTCGCCGTAGTTCTTGACGCTCAGCAGATTACTGCCGGTGAGGGCGAGGGTGATGACCAGCGAGAATAGCCATACCGGTACGCCGGGGATCCATGAGTTGAGAATAATGGCGGCGATATTGGCTTCCAGGGGGATAACCAGGACCCAAAACCACCAGTACAGCCAGCCGATGGTATAACCCGCCCAGCGGCCGATCGCTTTGTCGGCGTAGGTCGAAAAGGAGCCCGTATCCGGGGTGGCGACGGCCATTTCGGCCAGCATACGCATAATCATCACCACCAATAGCCCGGCGAACAGGTAGGAGAGCAGCACCGCCGGGCCCGCTTCGGCAATGGCGACGCTGGAACCGACAAACAAACTTGCGCCGATAACGCCGGCAATAGATAACATGGTGACGTGGCGTGATTTCAGCCCGCCCCCTAAATCATGTGATTGCGACAGTTGCCCCATCATTAACCCCTTTTATTGTTTTTTGGCGCCGTTTGCCGGATGGCGGTTGCGCCCAATCCGGCCGACAGGCAACCGGACGGGGCGCATGAGCGTCGCCATCCGGTGCAGGAGTGTTAGCCTTGTTTAGCTTCGTTAAAACAGTCGGCGATAATCTTCAGTCCCTGCGCGATCTGCGCATCTTCGATAGTCAGCGGCACCAGAATACGCAGCACGTTGTAGTACGGCCCGCAGGAGAGCAGGATCAGGCCTTTATCGCGCGCGCGGGCGACGATATCCGCCGTCAGTTTGGCGTTGGGTTTGCTGTGATCGCCCTCTTCAAAGAGTTCAATGGCGATCATCGCCCCCAGGCCGCGGACGTCGCCGATTTCGCGATGCGTTTCGGCGATATTGAGCAGGCCTTTACGCAGCTTGTCGCCGAGCTGATTGGCTTTTTCCAACAGATTTTCCTGTTCGAAAACCTTGAGTACCGCCAGCGCGGCGGCGCAGGCAATCGGGTTGCCGGCATAGGTGCCGCCCAATCCGCCCGGCGCGATGGCGTCCATGACTTCCGCCCGTCCGGTGACGCCCGCCAGCGGGAAACCGCCGGCGATGGATTTGGCAAAGGTGGTGATATCCGGCGCCACGCCCATCTGCTCCATCGCGAACAGCGTGCCGGTACGGCCCGCGCCGCTCTGGACTTCATCGGCGATCAGCATGATGCCGTGCTCGTCACACAGCGCGCGCAGGCGCTGCATAAAGGCCGGGGAGGCGGCGTAGAAACCGCCTTCGCCCTGGACGGGTTCAATGACGATAGCGGCGATATCTTCCGGCGCGGCGTCATTTTTGAAGATGCGATGGATGCTGGCGATCGCGTCATCATCGCTGATGCCGTGCAGCGCGCACGGATAGAGCGCGCGATAGACGTGGCCCGGCATTAGCCCCATGCCCGCGGAGTAAGGGTTCACTTTACCGGTTAACGACAGCGTGTAATGGGTGCGGCCATGATAGGCACCGGTAAAGGCGATAGTGCCGCTACGCCCGGTCGCCGCGCGGGCGATTTTGACCGCGTTTTCCACCGCTTCCGAACCGGTGGTCACCAGCAGGGTTTTCTTGGCGAAATCGCCGGGCACTTTCTGGTTCATCATTTCGCAAAGCTGCAGGTAGGGCTCGTAGGCCAGGACCTGGAAGCAGGTGTGGGTCAGCTTCTTCAGCTGGCCTTCCACCGCGGCGATCACCTCAGGATGCAGGTGGCCGGTATTTAACACCGCGATACCGCCGGCGAAATCGAGATATTCACGGCCTTCAACGTCCCATACCCGGCAGTTCTCCGCACGGTCGGCAAAGATAGGGTGAATCTGTCCGACGCCGCGCGGCACCGCGTCGCTACGGCGCTGCATTAACGCTTTATTGCTGGTCATGTCCTGCTCTCCTGTTAAAGGCCGATACACATATATTTGATTTCTAAATAATCTTCGATGCCGTACTTCGAACCTTCGCGGCCCAGACCGGAGGCTTTAATGCCGCCGAACGGCGCGACTTCGTTGGAGATAATGCCGGTATTGATGCCAACGATGCCGTACTCCAGCGCTTCGCCGACGCGGAAGACGCGGCTCAGGTCGCGGGCGTAGAAATAGGCGGCGAGGCCGAATTCGGTATCGTTGGCCTGGGCAATCACATCGGCTTCATCTTTAAAGCGGAACAGCGGCGCCAGCGGGCCGAAGGTCTCTTCTTTCGCCACTTTGGCGCTGCTCGGGACGTTGACCAGAATGGTGGGCTGGAAGAAGTTGCCGCCCAGCGCGTGTGGTTTGCCGCCGGTGACGATGCGTGCGCCTTTCGCAAGGGCGTCGGCAATATGTTCTTCGACCTTAGCTACCGCTTTATCATCGATCAGCGGGCCGGTGGTGACGCCGTCCTGCAGGCCGTCGCCGATATGCAGTTTTTCCACCGCCTGCTGCAGTTTTTCAGCGAAACGGTCATAGACGCCGTCCTGCACATACAGTCGGTTGGCGCAGACGCAGGTCTGCCCGGCGTTGCGGAACTTCGACGCCAGCGCCCCTTCGACGGCTTTATCGAGGTCGGCGTCGTCAAAGACGATAAACGGCGCGTTGCCGCCGAGTTCTAACGACACTTTTTTGATGTCTTTCGCACACTGCTCCATCAGCTGGCGGCCAATTTCGGTCGAGCCGGTGAAGGAGAGCTTGCGTACCAGCGGGTTGCTGGTCAGTTCGTTGCCGACGGCCCCGGCGGAACCGGTGACCACGTTAAATACCCCGGCGGGAATACCGGCGCGATTCGCCAGTTCGGCCAGCGCCAGCGCGGAAAACGGCGTCTGGCTCGCCGGTTTCAGGACCATGGTACAGCCGGCGGCCAGCGCCGGGCCCGCTTTACGGGTGATCATCGCCGCCGGGAAGTTCCACGGGGTGATGGCGGCGGTAACGCCGATGGGCTGCTTGATGACAATCAGGCGCTTGTCGGCCTGATGACCGGGAATGGTATCGCCGTAAATGCGCTTACCTTCTTCGGCGAACCACTCAATAAAGGAGGCGGCGTAGCTGATTTCGCCTTTGGCTTCCGCCAGCGGTTTCCCCTGTTCGAGGGTCATCAGGCGGGCGAGATCGTCCTGGTTCTCCATCATCAGATCGAACCAGCGGCGCAGAAGCGTGGCGCGCTCTTTGGCGGTCAGGGCACGCCAGGCTGGCAGGGCGCGGTTGGCGGCTTCAATCGCTTCGCGGGTTTCGTCGGCGCCCATTTTCGGCACGCTACCCAGCTGCTGGCCGTTGGCGGGGTTGGTCACCGCAATCACGTCGCCGTTTTGCGCATCGCGCCACTGGCCATCAATTAGCGCCTGCTGGCGAAACAGAGTTGCATCTTTAAGTTGCATAATCGCTTCCTGTCTTAAGGGGTTAACGAGTAAAAGCGGCGTGTAGTGTCTCCACGCTACGTGCCGCACGCAGCGTGCGTCCGGGATTGCTCTGGCTTGCCAGCAGGGTTTGCACCTTGCTGACGATGTGCGCGCCGATCGGGATAGCCGATGTGGCCGCCGGCGACGGCGCGTTACAGGTGTGGATGGAACGCGCGGTAGTGACAAAGAGGAAATCGTCGATCAGCTTGCCCTGCGGCGATACCGCCTGTGCCCGCACGCCGGCAGGCCACGGGCGCAAATCGCTTAATGTCAGGCTGGGGCAGTATTTCTGCACCAGCCGCAGATAGCCGCTTCTGCACAGCGAATTCTTCATTTCGCCAAGCCCGGAGCGCAGGTTGTTTTGCAGTACCCGGCGAATGCCGGGCGAGGTCAGGATCTCAAGGGTATCGGTCAGCGAGATATCGCGCTTGCGATAGCCTTCGCGCTTCAGCGCCAGCACCGCGTTAGGGCCGACGGTAACGCTACCGTCGATCATACGGGTCAGGTGGACGCCGAGGAACGGCATCGCCGGATCGGGGATCGGATAGATCAGATGATTGACGATCTGGTTGTGCTGCGGCGCCAGTTGGAAATATTCGCCGCGGAACGGGCAGATGATAAAGCCGGGATCGACGCCGATCATTTTCACCAGCCGATCGGCCATCAGCCCGGAGCAGGTAATCAGCGTCGATGCCTCATATTCGCCGCCCTGGCGGGTGTGGACTACCACGCCGCTGGCGTGCTCTTTCAGGGCGCTGACTTCGGCGTCGTAGACGATCGTTCCACCTTTGGATTCGAAGATCTTCGCCATTGCCGCCGCTACTTCACGATAGCTGACAATGCCGCTCGAAGGAACGAAGATCCCGCCCAGTCCGCTGATGTTCGGCTCGCGTTCGCGCAGCTCGCTCGCGCTCAGCCATTCGCGTTGCAGGCCGTTAGCGGCGGTGCGATCCCACAGCGCGCGCATCCGCTCCATCTCCAGCGGCGAGGTGGCAACCAGCATCTTGCCGCAGACGTCGTAGCGAATCGCATTCTGCTCGCAAAAGGCTTTGGTGGCGCGGTTGCCGGCGAGGCAAAACTGCGCCTTGAGGCTGCCGGGAGTATAGTAAACGCCGGCGTGGATCACCCCGCTGTTGTGGCCAGTCTGATGGCAGGCCGGACCGGACTCTTTTTCCAGCAGGGCAATGCGGGCGTCCGGGTAAATCTCAATTAACTGCATGGCGGTCGACATGCCGATAATGCCGCCGCCGATAATCACGAAATCATACATCCGCTCAATTCCTTCGCCTGAGAACCCTTATTGATGAGTCTGGTAATGATTCGTGGAATACGCAAAGTAGCCGCGCTGGCGCATCAGTTCGCGACGAAGATCGGGGTGCGGCGTAAAGCGGTCGCGACCGTGCAGCCAGAAAAGATTGTTTATCAACAGGAATTTACCCACCGGCACCGGTACGGAAAGAATGTTTTTACTGGTTTCCAGCGCGTCAGAAAGGCGGCTCAGCCAGGTGCCTTCTTCGAAATCTTTCGGCTGCACAAACTGGTCGATATAGCGCATTACCGGGCGACCCTGCTGGTCGACGTCGAAAACCGGATGGAAGACGTCTTTGCTGACGTTTTTGCTCGGCGGCGCGGCCCAGCGCATTGGACGGCGGGCCAGCGGATCGCGGAAGAATTCGTCGAGATGTTCCCAGTCATCGAGATGCAGCAGCAGTGAATTGCCGCCCTGCATATTCTGTTCATCGATCTTCATCATCAGCACGTAGTCGGTAATTTCTTCGACATAGGTACCGTCATTGTGCAGTTCCATCACGCGGTGCGGCTGGCGCAGGTAGCTATCTGAGTTATCGACGTTTTTCACCACGAAGCGGGCGTAATACTGGCCGCTCATGGCATCAAAGTTGGAACGGCCGATCAAATGCGCCACGGCGGTAGCCAGTTTGACCATTTCATCGGCCTGAGAGACGTTGTCAATGCCGATACCGTTGATCAGCAGAGCGCCCTCCGCGCGATTGAGCAGTGTATTGATCAGCAGCGGCTGCAGCTGGTTGCCGCACAGATCGTCGAGGATCTTGCCGACCTGAAAGCGCAAAAAGGATTTGTATTCCAGCGCCTGCACTGGCCACTGCGCGACTTGTTGCAAAAATTGCGCGGTCGTTTCGGCGGTGAACGTTAGCTCCAGCAGACGCGGCGATTGCGCAGAGGGAGCGAAGGAAAAACCGGTGTAGCTGTGGGCCAAATCATCAGCATGAGGTTTTACGGCGGTCAGTGCATTCATCAGAATCATTCCTCGGGTAGAGTCAGAGAGTCGGGGTGATGCTCATTTCGTAGCCATAAATTAAAAATATCTACATTTTTGAAAAATGCGTATGAAATAGCCATATTGTTTAATTTTTGTGATCGCTAGCAACAATAAGTTAACAATATGAAAGACGAGGCCAGACGAGGTGGGAAAAGAAAAATGCCTGAAAATGAATAAGTTGAAGATAGGACGGACAGCCCGGATAGCGGGGGAGTGGATATCCGGGGAAAAGCGGGGTTATTTTTCGACGCTGGCCACTAAGGCTTCAATGGTTTGTTCCCGCCAGAGGAGCCCCTGCAGGGCAAACCACGGCATGTTTTCCAGCCACTGAAGATGAGCTTCGGTTTCAATACCTTCGACGATCACCTGATACTGATTCGCCTGAAAATAGTGCAGGAGTGAGTCCATCAACTGCTGGCCGTTTTTCTTTTCCAGCAGGCTCCATAACAGGTTCTTGTCGGTCTTGATAAAACGAAAGGGTTGCGCCGTCAGGGCGGCGAACCCGGCGTAACCGGCGCCAAAATCATCGAGCCAGAAGGAGTATTTGTCCGTCAGGGCGTCGATGGTCGGGGTGCGTTTCACCAGCGTGTTGGAAAATTCATTAACCTCAAAATGCAGGCAGCCGATGGTTTTCACGCACTCGGCGATAAAATCATCATGCAGCATATGCAGCGTCGACTCGTCGACGTTGAGGGTAACCATGACTTCGTTGTGGCGGAACCACTGCTGATGCTGCCTGACTAGCTCAATCTGTTCGAGCAGGATGCGGGCGCGCAGTGATTCCGATGCCTCACTGAAAAACCGTTCTATTTCTTGCGGACTAGCAGGCTCGTGATGAGCAAACCGGGTCAAACATTCAACCGCAATCATTTTCCCTTCGCGGTTGAACATCGGCTGAAATACATAGCGTAACCCGGTCGGTTCGGTGTTGGTCAGCGGCATTTTGCTTCACTATTTAAAGGTAACGTCGATATTGGCCGTCGCATTAAAGGTGCCGATTTTTGGCTTAACGCTTAGCCATTTCAGGCTGGCCAGGAAGTTGCTTTCTACCACGCTGCCGTTAATCATGCCCAACTGCGTCGGGGTATTCATGGAAAGCCAGGTTGTCGGCGCATCTGCGCGCGAGAGCAGGATGCCAAAACCGCTATCGTTAGATGGCAGAATGGTATTGGTGTCCTGGGTCGGCTGCTGGGTGCTGAAGCTGGCCATTAAGGTCTGCCCCTGGCAATCCTGGCCAGCGCCGGTCAGGTCGGCGCGGACGCTGAACGGAACCTGTTTCTCAATGGCGCCGACGACGGCATTGCGCGCCGGGATGCTGCCGAAGTTTACCGTTGAACCATTGTTCGCCGAGACGGTGATTTTCGGGTTGCAGGCGATAAAGCGGATGTTGCCAAGCCCGGTGACCCACGCGCGGAAGTTACTATTCGGGCGGCTGTTGAGGCCGCCAACGCCGTCAACCTGGAAGATAGCGTAGCGGTTGGTGTCGTTAATCACGCCGTTTGACGGCGGCGGATTACCGGTGGCTTTAATATAAACCGAGTAGGTCACCGTGACGGTCTGCGGGGTCGCCGGAGACTGGCATGCACCGCCGGGACGGTTGCGGCGGCAGACCGTACCGGGACCGATGTCGGTTTTCTGACCTTTTGCAGGTTTAATATCGGAACTCAGATAGGTTACGCCGACTTCCAGCGAGTTGTGGATATTCTGCATCCGGGTTTCCGGATCCCAGTACAGATACGCATTTTCGCCGTTGGGCATATGATCCGTATCGGTACAGGTGAAGGTGGAGGTAAACGTCGGCGAACGCCACAGCAGGGCGCCCGGCTTCAGGTTAGCGGTCGAAACGTTAATCTGATCGGTGAGCGCGATGGTCTGCGATACTTCGGTACCGTTCTTCTTACAGCTCAGCGCGAAGCTGCTGGTGGAGAACAGCGCGCTTGAGAGTACCAGCAGCGTCAGCCCGGTGCGGGATAAGAGGTTAAACTTCGACATAACTAATTGTCCTTTCATGTTATTTACAGGTCAGGGAGACGACCTGATAACCACCGGGTTGATCGGCTTGAATAGCAGGTAACTCTGGCACCGTCAGGCTGCAGGAGGCGTCGGCATCGTCGCCCCATTTCATCTGCAGACGGTCGCCGCTCTGAACGCCGGAAACGTACGCTTCACCGCGGGTACCGACTACGCCGACATGTTCGCCGTTCTGACCGAAGATATTGGCGCCAATCACCGGCACGCTGCCGTCCGCCAGTTTGGCGTGGATAAGCAGGCTCTGGCCGAGATGCGTTTCAAAGGTCACGCGGCCGATGGCGCGCTCGGTCGGCACGATATCTTTCGCCGCCAGCGGAATTTCCAGGCCGTTGCCGATATCCGAAGTACGCAGCGCGACGCGGTTGTGGCGATACGGCATCGCAGAAGTGAGCACCGCGTAGCCGAAGCGGTCAATCGCTACTCCAGGCTGGTTTTCCAGGCGCACGCCCTGCGCCCCTTTCGCTTTCACCACCACGAAGGTGTTCTGCAGCGGCTGCGACAGGGTGACGCCGCCGGAGTGCGCGACCACGCCGCCGGAGACGTTCAGCGAAGTCTGCTGATAGTTGTTGTTGTAGCTGTAGCCCAGATCGACGTTACCCATGCTGCCCAGATAACCCAGGTTGACCAGGCTGGTATCGCCGCCGTGCTGGGTGTGACCGCTCTGCACGAAGTAATTCATGCGGTTGTCATCAAGCAGCGTACCGCTCATCCCGGCGCTGTAGCCGCTACCGCTCTGCTTGCTGTTAGAGGCGTTAAAGTTAACCGTGCTTTCATGGTCCGGGCCAAAGATGTTGATTGGCACCGACACGTTCAGGTTAACGCTGTTGTCGCTATAGCCGTAGTTACTGCGGCTGTTCTGGTAAAACACGCCGACGCTGACGCGATTCCAGGTAGTGTTGAAACCGGTCTGGATGGTGCGGTCGTAAGCGGAAGTGTTCCAGTAGTTCTGACGAATAAAGGTCGCGTACAGCGAAGCGCCGGCAATGTGCTGGTTGACCGTCATCTCGACGCGCTGGCGTTTGTTGTTGTATTGCTGCGAGTCGTAGTAACGACGGCGCTGGTTTTGCGTCGCCCAATCCGGCGCGCCGGTTTTATCGTCGCTCTGATCGTAATACTGGGTGTGGTAGAAACCGTTCTGCCAGTTGTTACGTTCAGCTACCGCATCGGAGAAGTCATAGAAGCCCGACGTCGAATAACGGTAGCCGGCGATCTGTACGTCGGTACCGAGAGTGTTGAGCGATTTGGAATAGAGGAAGCGTACGCTGGCGCCGCGCTTGTTCTCGCCGGAAGCCAGATCGGTATCAGACCATGAGGCGTCAACGGAGGCCGCTCCGTACTCGCCCATGTTTTTACCCAACCCGACCACGCCGGAGCGATAGTGCTCGGCCATGATAATCCCGCCATATGGCGTATAGTCGGAGCCGGCGCCATGCGCGACGGTGCCCTGGATAAATTGCGGCTGATAATTATTGGTGCCGTCGTGGTATTTACCCGCGGTCACCTGGTACTCCCAGATCCCGTCGCGCAGCATATTCGGTACGGAGGAGTAAGGCAGGGTGAAGCTATGGCGTGAGCCATCCGCCTCGATAACCGTTACGGCTAAGTCGCCGCTGAGGGTGCTTGGCGAAATATCGGTCAGCGCGAACGGTCCCGGCGGCACCACGGTGCTGTATACGGTATAGCCGTTCTGGCGCACTTCGACGCGGGCGTTGGTGTTGGCGACGCCGCGTACGACCGGCGCGTAGCCACGACGGCTGTCCGGCAGCATTTCCGGAACGCTGGAAATCTGCGCGCCGCGGAACTGGAAGCTGTCGAACACGTTATTATTGGTGTTGCTTTGGCCAATCTGAATACGGCTGCGCCACGAGGCGATATCGGTTTCCGCCCAGGTGGAAATCGGGTTCCACTGCTCTTTTTGCCCGGTCTGTTTTGACAGGGAGGAGGTATTGCGAAAACGCCACGCGCCGACGTTAAGGCCGTTATTGAGGCTCAGGAAGTAGTAGTCGCTGTCCTGTTTGCCGCTGCCGCTGGAAAAACGGGAGTGGCTGCCGCTGAAAGCGTAGTTAACGAAACCGGCGTTAATACCGTCGTCATAGACCAGCGGCGAAATCTCGCCCTGTGGTCGCGCTTCGAGTTCAGTTTGCGGTACGGAGATGTTCAGCTCCTGCAGCGCGGCGTTCCAGCTCACGCTACTGCCTGGAATATTTTTTACCAGATCGTAGCAGGCGCTGCTGCCGGCGGTATCTGGCACCAGAACGCCGTATGAACGGTAGCTGTCGGCATCTAAACAGAAATAGCCCGGGGTGTTAGGCGTATCTTTTTTAAATTCTATTTCCCGGTGATCGACGCGATTTTTATTCAGGTAAATATCGAAGGCATATTTACCTGGTAAAATATCGTCGCCGGTAGAGAGGTTTTGCACCAGCGAGGCGTTATTCGCCCCGCGGATGAAAGAGGTATTGAATTGCTCTTCGGCATTGACAAATGGTGTCGCCAGTAATGACATTGTCGAGGCGTAAACAGCAAAGCGAACGTGCTGCGCCAGACATCCAGGGATCGTCCTTATTTTATTATGGCTAGCCATTGTATTGCTCTCTTACTGAATGCGGATATCTTTAATTTCCGTATGTCCGCCAAAATCATTGATAAAAGTGAATGACATCTGATCCGCTGCCGCCGCGCCGGCTGGCAATTTGATGTTCAGAGAGTCCATGGGGTTAACCATGTCAGCATTCACTTTCCAGGTCTTCGCGCCGCTCTTCAGCGTCAGTACGCCGAAAGTCACGTGCAGCGGACCTTTGTTAGTCACGACCAGCTCGTTACCCTGCTTGCGCCAGGTCAGGGCCTGGGCTTCCTTTTGCAAAGTGGTCTTCAGCGTGGTAGGGCGGTAGAACAGCTTCACGCGGGTGCGGATCGCAATCTGCAGTACGTTTTCTTGTTTCGCCGAAGGCGGAATTTCCTGCACGTTAATCCAGTACACGGATTCGCGGTCGGTCGGTAATCCGCTGCCGGAATAAACAAAGCGCAAAATAGCGTCTTTATTGCCCGCCAGTTTTAAAATCGGCGGAATAGCCTGCATCGGTAAATTGGTTGGCGTTGCGGTGGCGTCACCGGTATCAAGCCAGGTCTGAACCATCCATGTTTCATCGGTATCATTATGAATGGATAACGCCGCAGATTTTTCCCCGCCGTTATAAATAACCCGAGTCTGATCGACCTGAATACCCGCAAAAGTATCCAGCGAGACAAATAACAATAAAGCGGTTAATAACTTTTTCATTTCACGTTCCAAATAATGTTACCAGCCATCCATGGCCAAAACGTCTACCCTAAAACGGGATTATCCGTATTATTTGTATTCGATGGTGAAGGTGGCGTTTGCGTTAGCAGAACCAGCAGTCACATCCTTCAGGAAGGATTTGTAACGAGCTTTCAGGTTGAATACCGCAGTGCCGCTGTTGTCGTCAGACGCTGCAACGTTAACCCACGGGGAGTTGTCGTCTGCGCTCTGGTTGATTGGGACGATTTTTTCGTCGTTGGTCAGGATTTCGATACCTACGCCGCCAGCGTTATCAACGGACAGCAGGTTCGGGTTACCGGCAACGGTCGCACCGTCGAAGCGCAGGGAGTAATCACCGGCTTCACATTTTTCCAGGTTGATGGTGAACGCTTTAGAAGCGGTAACATCGCCAACAGCGTTGAACGCGGTAGTCGGGTATTTACCGATGAAAACGTCTTTGTTCTGGTCGGTAGAAGTCACAGTACAGGTTGACTGGATGATTTCACCGGTGAAGTTGACCTTGCCGTTAACTGCGTAAGCACTGGTGGCGGACGCGGACAGGATCAGTGCTACAACAGGCAGTAATTTCTTATTCATTTTAACTCCATGTACTTAAGGGGATAACCATAGTGGTAATCAAACACGGCAAGCGAATACCGTGCAGATGGGTATCCAGATAACCTATGTTGGCGTGTTGATCGCGATGAAATATACAGCAACAGTTTTCGCGTTTTGATTGCTTCGGCGACTTAATTACAGAAAATTAATAGACATAAACGATGCACTTGATCGGACTTATCTGATAACGGCAACCATAATAATTTTATGGTCAGCGGCTGGCTGGAGAGAGTTTTGCGGGAAAGGAAATTAATTAACTTATTGTTTTTAGTTTGTTTTATTGTTTTTGTTTCTCAGGAGGTAAACGTTTATGCGCTGTGCCGGGCAAATTAAAAACGCTGATTAATCCATCGCTATGCATAATGTGTAAGCGTTATTTCCAAATGTTTCCTGTTACCTTCGGGAGCGCCTACTGATGGCGGATTACTCCGCCGAATTAACCCCCTTTTAAGGCCTCCGCCAGCCAGCGGGAAAAATGCAGCATCGCGGGCGTTTCCGTGCGTGATTGCAAACGCGTCAGCCAGTAGTTGCCGAGATCGATATGAATCTTAAACGGCTGCACAATGCGTTTTTCTTCCAGCAGATGGCTGAACATTTTTACCGGGGCGATGGCTACGCCTAAGCCTGCCTGCGCCGCCTCCAGCATGGTCACTGATGAGTCGAAGACAATAACCCGATGGGTTGGCGAAGGCGGCAATTCTCCCGCTGCCTGCATCCACGCCGACCATTCGTCGCGGCGATAAGAGCGGAGCAGCGTGAACTGTAAAATATCCTTCGGTGTATTTAGCCGGGCAGCTAACGACGGAGCGCACAGCGCGGAGAGCGGGGCGGCGCACAGATACTGCGCGGCGGTATCGTGCCAGGCGCCGCCGCCGAAGCGAATCACATAATCCAGCCCCTCGGCGGCGGGATCGACGCGATTATTATGGGTGGAGATCTGCAAATCGATATGCGGACACTCGCGCCAGAAGGCTGGCAGCAACGGGAACAGCAGGCCCGTAGCGAAAGTGCCGACTACGCCGATCTTGAGCTTCTCCTGCGCCTGGTGACCGGTAAAACGGTCGAGCATCCCGGCAATCCTTTCAAACGACTCATTGAGTACCGGTAACAGGCCTTCTCCTTCGGTGGTGAGCTTGAGGCCGCGCGACACGCGAACGAACAGCTGGCAGTTAAGATGTTCCTCCAGCGTCTTCACATGCTGGCTGATAGCGGAGTGGGTGACGTTAAGCTCAATCGCCGCGCGGGTAAAACTGAGATGCCGGGCGGCCGCTTCAAACGCCCGCAGTGAATTGAGAGGAAGATAGCTGCGCGTCATAACATTATCCGTTAGAAAAACTAAAGCCTGCTGCTAAATTTAACAGTTTGTCAGCGCAGTGCAAAACACCGACACTGAGCGCGTCTGAAGGGCCCGGACGAGAGTGGATATTGAGCGAGAACCGATAATGGAAAAATACTTCATGATGAAAAAATCCCTTACAGGCGTACTGCTGCTGGGCGCCTCATTTTCGACGTTTGCCGCGCCGCAAACGGCGGAGCAGCTGCGCGAACTGGTCAATCAGACCATCACGCCGTTAATGAAAGAACAGGCGATACCGGGTATGGCGGTGGCGGTGATCTATCACGGCAAACCCTACTATTTCACCTGGGGCCAGGCCGATGTTGCCGGGCAGCGTCCGGTGACGCGACAGACGTTGTTTGAGCTGGGCTCTGTTAGTAAGACTTTCACCGGCGTGCTGGGCGGCGATGCGGTGGCGCGCGGTGAAATTAAGCTCAGCGATCCGGCGCAGAAGTACTGGCCGCAGTTGACCGGCAAGCAGTGGCAGGGGATTTCGCTGCTGCATCTCGCCACCTATACCGCAGGCGGTCTGCCGCTGCAGGTTCCGGACGAGGTGACGGATGAAGCGGCATTACTGCGTTACTATCAGAACTGGCAGCCGCAGTGGGCGCCGGGGAGTAAGCGGCTGTACGCCAATGCCAGCATTGGCCTGTTTGGCGCGCTGGCGGTGAAACCTTCCGGTATGAGCTTTGAACAGGCGATGACTCAGCGCGTATTGCAGCCGTTAACACTGAGCCACACCTGGATTAACGTACCGCCCGCCCAGAGCAAAGATTACGCCTGGGGTTATCGCGACGGTAAAGCGGTACATGTTTCGCCGGGGCAACTGGACGCTGAGGCTTACGGCGTGAAGTCGAGCATTGAGGATATGGCGCACTGGGTGCTGGCGAATATGAACCACGAGGCGGTGCAGGATAAAAATCTGCGGCAGGGGATCCAGCTGGCGCAGTCGCGCTACTGGCGGGCTGGGGAGATGTATCAGGGTCTCGGCTGGGAGATGCTGAACTGGCCGGTGTCGGCCGAGGTGCTGATTAACGGCAGCGATAATAAGGTAGCGCTTGCCGCGACGCCGGTAACGGCAGTCAATCCGCCCGCGCCGCCGGTGAAGGCCGCCTGGGTACATAAAACCGGCTCCACCGGCGGATTCGGCAGCTACGTGGCCTTTATCCCGCAACAGGATCTCGGCATCGTGATGTTGGCGAATAAAAGCTACCCCAACCCGGAGCGGGTGAAGGCGGCGTATCATATTCTTGAGGCGCTGCAGTAAGGACGGTCGCGCTGCGCTTAGCGGGGCCAAGGTGGCGCTAACTGGTAGATACTGTTATCGGTTTGCAACCTTTTAGCTTGAGAAAAGCGTTTATCTCGTTTCGCTCCAGAGTATCTTGCGCTCCCGGTTAATTTTTCTGCAACATGTTTTCCGTGGCGCAGGGAGCGCACAGGGGGCGGCCAGTCGCCGCCGCCCCCTGTACCCCCGGGCTTTGGCCGCCAAAATCGCCACTTCGTGGTTCCTTCGACTTATCCCGGCAGGCTTCGGGTCGGGCCGAGGCTGCGTCCCTGCAAATCACGGCCCTCAGCCCGCATCCATGCGGGCTGTCCCGGCCTTCCGGTAACGTCTCAGCGATTTTGAGGCCACCAACACCGGCAGTTTCAGTCAGCATGGTGAATAAATCAAAGGCAGGCCGCGCGGACCGTAGGCCGGATAAGGCGCAGCCGCCATCCGGCGTACAGGCGGCTCCCTACCTGTGCCCATGCCCGGCGGCGCTGCTTGCGCGGGCCTACAGATTCAGTGCAATGGGTGGGCCCAGTGCCATAGGTAGTCCGGATAAGGCGCAGCGCGGAGGGCCCGCTTCATCATTGGCAAATTGCTCAATGCCGTTACTTGCGAATAGACGCAATCTGCTGAAAACTATCAGCGAGATGGTGAACCACAGGGAACGGCAATGGCTGGACGTATTGACTATCAGATTGAAAAATTTCAGTTCATCGAGCGCAACGAATCTCCGCGTATTACCCGCCAGTGGGCGGAAGTCATTGCTGAATGTCAGCAGGAAAAGGCAAACAGTGAAACGCGTTTGCGTACTGCGTTGCTGAATGTCGACTACGCCACCAGCTTCGAACTGCCGTTTCGTTTATTGCTTATCCGCGCCCCGCAGCTGGTGGATCGCTTACGCCATGCGCTGGCGCTGAATCAAAAGAACGTGGTGATTAATGGTAAGAAACGCGGCTGCGTTTACAGCCTGAAAGCCGATCTCAGCGCTGTACCAGAGGAGTTTCGTTATCGCTTTGTGAGCCGGATTATTCGCAGCGGGCCGGGTGCGGTTTCCGCCGCGCCCTATCAACAGCTGGCAAAAGAGATAAAGGCGCCGCGCGAGCGGTTACGTCTGGCGCTGGAAAGCGGCTTGCAGGTCAATGCGCTGGATGGGCTATTCTGGTTTGGTATCCAGCGAATCGCTGCGGATATTTCGGCGCTGCGTTCTGCGGGAATGGCGATTACGACTGCGGAAGCGGAGGTGGCGGATAGTCTGACCAGAACGACGCGAATGATAGCGGCGTATCGGGTGGAGTGATCGTTATTTTAGTCATTAGGTTAAACTCGTTTGCTAACAGATTATTTTGAGCGAGTTTTGCGTTTGACTTTTTATTAGTTTCTCTAAAATAGTTACATGGAATAGTTAGATTTCATATATAATGCTGATGAATTTGTTTAACTTTTAAATAAATTAAAGGGTTAATAATTTAATGCCCTGGTGAAATATTTTGTGTTCTTCTTTGATTTGCTGATATTCCTCGTGCAACAAGCTTTTAGAGTATACTTTCGCCGTCTGGTTACATTTGGTAACATCCATTTTATTGCCCGCCTGATTTTGCGCCAATACCATCGCTAAACATAAGTTCCTCATTAATTATAGGCAGGGTGTCATGGCTTCTCTGGGAAAAAGAGAGAGCAGCAATCAAACAAAATCTATTACGACATCCTTTATTGATGAAATATTTCAGGATACATGGTTGCTCGCGTTGGCAATTCGTAATATGCCTGCCGTTGTCGTTGATCAGACGCTTTATAAAACGTGCGAGAATATGATTGAGCAGGTTCAGAAAGCGTTGTTTGCAGCTGGTGCATCTGAGGGGCTTGCAAGTGAAATTAAGTTTGCTCACTGTGTTTTTCTGGATGAAGCGGTAATGACGCAGCCGGATATCGATGTTTCTCTTTGGTGGAAGAATACACCCCTTCAGGGGTGCTATCTTGGAAACTTAAATGGCGGTGAGTTCTTCTACGAACATATCAAGAACCTGCTGCACGAAGCCGTTCCCTCAGAAGCTGTTGTGGCCTGTTATCACCGAATGCTATTGCTGGGCTATCAGGGGAAGTTTATCAGGGAAGGTGGAGAAGAAAATGAAGAACGACAATCTATGTTTAAGCAGCTGAGCGCGCTTTTGCCTGCAACAAAAGAAAAAATGAATTCTCCTGTCTTTATACGTAATTTTCGCCCGGATATTCATTTCTGGCGACGTTTCCCCTGGTTGATGAGAGGACTGGGCTTACTGCTTATTGTTGCCATTACCTGTGCAATGAGCGCCCATCTGCATTATTTGCTCGGGCAATGGTTCACGCTGAGCTAATAACAATTGACCAGGGAGACGCAGGTCATGAATAAGAATAAATATATCCTCAAAGGAAACAAAATTCCGGTGTATAACCACTACCAGTTGAACATACCGGAGTTAAGCAAGCGACGCCCCGACATTCAATTGTCTGTCCTTCGCTTTAGCGGCGACGAAGCGTTAAATACCCCGTGGCGTTATTCCATTGAACTGACCTGTGAAGCCCCTGATATTCCTGCAGATGTGTTAATTAACACGACCGCAGAACTCCTTTTTTATCCTGATGGTAAACCATGGGAAGCGGTCGAACCCCGCGTCATGCGTGGTGTTATTACCGCTTTTCAGCAGTGTGAACGAACTGCTGATATCACTCGTTATGTGGTTGTGCTGGAAGCCAGCCTGGCGTTATTACGTCATAGCCTGACATATGCGGTGTATCAACATAAAAGCGTCATTGGTGTCGTTGAAGATATCCTGAAGCGTTGGGGATATTCCAGCCTCGACTATCGTTATGCGCTGAAAACCCAGTATCCGGTGCGCGAATTCTATATCTCGTATGCAGAAAGCGATTTATCCTTTATTGAGCGTCATCTGGCGCATGTTGGCGTATTTTATTATTTCGTCTGGGATGAAGAGAATCATCGGGATGTGCTGGTTCTGGGAGACTACACGCATTCTTTCGCCGAAGAGAAGAATATGGCCTACCGTCATCCATCAGGGCTTTTCGATGGCGGTCTTGAATCCCTGTGGGAGATGACAATCAACCGCCGCTCGGTTGCCGGGCAGACGCGAGTGAACGATGAATATTATCGCGAAGCCCAAAGCGATCTGCAGGCGCATCTGGAAACCGATCTGGATATGCCTGCGCTCATTGGCGAAGAATACCGCTACGGCGAGAATTACAAAGAGCAGGGCAGGCAGGCAGCAGAACAGCCGGAGCAAGGCCGCTGGTTTGTTAAGCGTCGTCGTGAACGTCTGGTAACAGAACAGGTTGTCTTTGAAGGCAAATCAAACGGCATGACGATCCGTCCTGGGATGATTCTTCATCCACAGGGTAAAAGTTGGGAGGAAGCGCCGGACGGGCTATTAGTGGTATCGACCTCGTCACAGCGCGTCTCCCGCGATACCGCCTACATCATCAGCTTTACTGCCGTGCCCCATCGTCTGCACCTCTCATATCGTCCACCTTTGCTGGGCAGGCCGCACATTGCCGGTACGCTGCTCGCCAGAGTCACCAGTCCGGTTGAAAACGCGCAGTATGCTGAACTGGATGAAACCGGGCGCTACCGGGTGCGTTTCCAGTTCGATCTCAATACTACCTGGCGGTCTGGTTTTGAAAGCCTTCCGGTACGCCTTGCCAGGCCGTATGCGGGGAACGTTTACGGCTGGCATTTCCCGCTGATTGCCGGCACGGAGGTGATGATTGCCTTCACTAACGGCGATCCTGACAGGCCGTACATCCTCTGCGCTATGCATGATTCCCGACATGAAGATCACGTCAACCTCTATAACTATCAGCGTAACGTGTTAAGGACTCCTGCGAACAACAAACTGAGATTTGAGGATCGGCGCGGGGCTGAGCACGTTAAAATTTCGACAGAATATGGCGGCAAGAGCCAATTGACGCTCGGTCATATTGTTGACAGTTCGCGTAACAAACGCGGTGAGGGTTTTGAACTGCGAACCGACAGCACAGGAACTCTCCGGGCGGGTAAAGGGCTTTTCCTGACCGCAGATGCGCAGGCCACGGCAAGCGGACAGGTGCTGGAAATGTCTGCGGCAATCTGCCTGGTCAAAGGTGCGGTCAACCAGATGGCCGAGTGGCGTACCATCACCCAGTCGCATCACAACCTTCAGCCTGATACCACGCATCTGAAAAGCTATCTTGCCGCCGCCGATCAACTGAAATCTCCGGCCATGCTGCTGAGCGCCCCGCAAGGGATTGGGGTAGTTAGCCGGGAATCCGTTCTGATAAACAGCGCTCAGACGCTGCACCTGCAAAGCCAGGGGGAAGTCAATATTGCCAGCGGAGAGCGTATTTCCCTGAACGCCAGCCAGACCATTTCACTGCTCGCGCAGCAGGAAGGGCTGCGCATGGTGTCTGGCAAGGGGCCGCTGACCATCGAATCTCATGGCGATTTAATGGCGCTAACGGCCATGAAGGATGTCACCGTGCAGTCCACGCAGGGCGAGCTTCATTTCGCGGCGAAGAACGGCATTGTGCTGGGCTGCGGCGGTGGGTCGATTCGCATCTCCCCGCAGGGCAGTATCGAGATCCATACGCCGGGGACACTGAGCCTTAAAGGTCAGCACATCTGGGATGCACCGGTGAGTGTCGGTACCCAACTGCCGGAACTCCCTAAGTCGGTGTGTAAGGACTGCCTGAAGAAAGCGCAGGAAGAAGCCGTCGCATTTGCGCCGCGAGGATAAGGACATCTGATGACAACAACACCACTGATAACACCCAAAAAGCATATGCTTTGGATGCAGCAGGGTGAGTCTCTCTGTTCTGCTACCGGGCAGGACTATATTGATATTCTGATCGATCAGGCTGGAACCAACCAGCCGCTGCAAAATGCGCTACGCCAGTTATCTCCCGATCTGCGCTGGTTTGAGTTGTTCAAAGGAACCCCGGAGGGGGGAATGCTGGAATATTCGCCGGTCGTTATGCGGCTGTGTTTTGCGCTAACGAGCCACCGGATGTGGCTGGAGCAGTTACTGGAATACTTTTCTGGTACTCCGCGCCTGACGTTGCTGATATCTCCTCTGGCCTTTGATTTGCTCTGCCGCCATTTGCAGGCATTGTCGCAGGTACAGTGGGAAGAGCAGACCGGCTTACTGCGTTATTACGATAACCGCGTGTTCCCATCCTTACTTACTCACGTTCTTAACGCAGAACAACAGGCTGCATTTACGGATATCGCGCTGTTCTGGGGCTGGAGAGACCGAGACGGCGAGATCGTCTGGAAAACGGGAACATTTTCTCCTGCACGCGAACTGGCAAATAACCCTCAATTGGGGCGAGTTGGCGATGATCAGATAGATCTGATGGGCTGTATTAGTGATGCAGAAGCTTTATTGGCGAGGCGGTTATCTTCGCAAGGCGGGAAAGAGGAGCATTTTTCGTACTGCCTTTCCGTAGCTTTAAAGGCAAGCCAGCAAGGATACTTAGGTGATTTGGCATCCGATGCAGAATTAGAGGTGATAAATATATGAAGCGTTTATTACGCAGGTACCAAAAAATCGATAGAAACTGGCTTATGAATTCTTTTTCCCTGTTGGACACTATTTTTTGCAGTGATAGATGTCGTGTTGTTATCGATTGATTCGATTTGCAATGTAGGAAAACAACAAACGCTCAAGCCAGGGAGGAAGGGTGAACAGAATAAAATGGATTATCCGGGGCATTGCTTTATTTGTGTCAGTGTTGTTATCGGGATGTTCGCACTCCCAGGCTGGCGAGTCGAGCGCAGGGAATATTAGAGGATACAACCATGTTGTCGGGCAGAACGTTAACTGGTTTTCAGTAAACGGCTACCATGCGACGCTAAATGGAAATGTGTGCTGCGTTATGATCCCGGACCAGTGGCGACCTGGGATGACTGCACATATTGAGTGGGAAGTTGATCCTAACGCGGATGAAAAAATTCCAAGACTGAAAATGGGGGTTGGTTTTGAACCAATGGCCTTAGCTCAGCACGAGGCCAAATACCAGCACTTCAGCGCTGATGTTCCCATTCCGCAATATAAGGAGAGTGCGGGCATTAACGTCCATTTTCTTCCTTGCCATCAGGTAAAAATTTATGCGGGTGTAGCCGGCTACGGTGCCTATTCCTACCCAATTAAAGAGCCGATGAATATGCAGGAGCCCGCAACATGTCAGAAATAAAAGCGTCTGCCTGGGTTCCTCCGTCATTCCCTTTGAGTGGGCGTTTACCTGGGGCGCAAAAAGACGTACTGGATAATTATCTAAAGCAGCGTAGAGAAGAAGATGAATACCTTAATGCCTTCAATGAGCAAACAGGACGGCGAAATGGGGCTGGCTTTACTTGTGCAAGAAGCCTGCATATCAGCTTCTTTTTTGATGGCACAGGTAATAACGATAATAACGATACGAATCGGGCTAACCCAACGCACCCCACTAATATAGCCAAGCTTTACCATGCAACATATGAGCGTGCTGAAAATGATGGGTATTTTAGATATTACATGTCTGGAGTGGGCACCGCCTTCCCTGAAATCGGTGAGATGGACTATAGCGATGCGGGATTGAAGTATGCTACCGGAGGTGAAAACCGGATTAACTGGGCATTGCTTCGACTCGCAGATGCGTTAATTGCAGGATTAACAAAGAACCAGCAACGTCTTGATGAATCACTGGCAAAGAGCAAGCTTGAAGGGATGGCTGCAGACTGGCCGCTAAGTGGCGAATCTAACCGCAAAGCGGCGTTTTACGAATTTCTGAATGCAGAAATGCGTGCCAAAGCCCAGGATGAAACCGCCAAACCCAAGATCCTCAAAATAAAGCTGTTTATCTATGGGTTTTCCCGCGGTGCAGCCGAAGCCCGAACTTTTGTTAACTGGCTGACAGAATTGTTTGAAACGCCAGAAGGGGCGGATAAACCTGAGCAGTCAATTCTGGGGATCCCTCTGAGCATTGAATTTCTTGGGCTCCTGGATACCGTACCTTCTGTTGGCGTAGCCCACATGGCTCCCATGTGCGACGGGCATATGGGATGGGCGGATGGCACGCAACAGTTACCCGATGACGCACGTTTTCCTAACCTGATTAAGTGCTGCCGGCACTTTGTATCAGCTCATGAACAGCGCCTCTGTTTTCCTCTGGATTCCGTTCGCCGCCCAGAGGGTATCTATCCGCCAACCACGATGGAAGTGGTTTATCCCGGTGTGCATTCCGATATTGGCGGTGGCTACCCACCGGGCGAACAGGGAAAGGGAATGGCTGATGAAGCTGATCCCAATAACCCTGGAAAGGTTTTATCGCAGATCGTTTTGCACGATCTCTATGCCGCTGCATTTGCTGCGGGAGCTCCTTTGTCTGTTCCACAGGAATTAATTTCTGATTCATTAGCCCAGAAAACGCCTTCACGTGCAATGAAGCCAGCATCTTATGATGAATTTGGAATTGATGATGTACTCATCCAACGCTTCAACGCCTGGCGGCAGACCATCATTGCCGAAAAACCAGCGGATGCTAAAACCGATAGCGTCTACGGCTACCATCCGCATCGTCTCAGCCAGTCACTGGAAGATGCCGTTATCGAACAAATCGGTTGGATCACTGCCTGGCGTATTGGGCGTTATGCTTTCCGGAGCTATGCCACCCAGCCGTTTTATCTGGGGGCGCCCGAGCGTACCAAAGAGGAGCTGGAGCAAGATGAGAAAATGCGTGACGCTCGACAGAGCGAGATAGACAAAATCCGCAACGCAGCAAAACAAAACGCTAAATCAGCACCTTCTGCGTCGGCGGATCAGGCCGGCTGGCCTGCCTTTGAACCCACCATTGATAAGACGGAACTCCGCGAGGCAGCAGAAGAGTTTCGTAGCGACTACCTGGACGAATTTCGCCCGCAGAACGGGTGGGAGTTCGCTATCCACACGATCCCCAAATATGCCGTCTGGCTGATCAACACGGATGATGAGCAGGCCGAGCACGATCGGATCAAAGGCGATGGCGACCGTTTATACGGCAGATTATTTACGTCAAAACAGGGAGATGTCGTAACCGAGCCCGCGATGGCGCAGGTTGTTGCGCTGTTTGATGAGCAGATACATGATTCCCGCGCCTGGTTTATGTATTCCACGCTCGGCACTCGTGAACCCTGGGGAAGCTATTTCTTTTATCGTTCAATCTACTTTGGTCCCCAGAGCAATAAGGATCAGTATCTGCTCTCCGTCGCGGGGCAATTACTGGGGGTTGCCATTATTGCCGCTGGCGCGACCTATACCATCAAACACAAATCCCTTAAAGGCATCGGCGTTGCGGCAGGCGTTTACGGTATGGAGCGCATCATTATTAATAATGCGACAGGTAAACCGGTTCCTCTGCTTGATAACGCCGCAGAGCTCTTTAAACCCACGCGGGATCCGGGCTTGCTGGTGGCGCAGGCCAGCCGTCAGACCATCGCCACACGGCACCAAACCATGATGGCTTCGGCAATTGATATGCTCAAAGAAGCAGGAGCTAAAGTGGTATGAGCCTGAAAAAGCTAATTCGCGTAGGGGATATGCTCAGGGAACACGGCGGCGAAGTGCTGAGCGGCCGCTATGAGGCCTTCGGCAAACCGGTGGCCTGCGTGGGGGATAAAGCCCGCTGCAATAAGCATGGCATGACCACTATCGCCCAGGGAGCGCCGGGCAGCACGGTTAATGGCAAAGCGGTAGCGCTCGACGGCCACCAATGCGCCTGCGGTTGTACGCTGGTCAGTTCACTGAGCGCGATGGACGTACATGGATGATTTTCCCGCCACGTTACCCTGACTATGCCGAACTTCATCCCGTCTGTTGGCGGCGATGGTGGATTGCGCTGCCGGTGATGTTGTTCCTGGCGACACTGGCGACGATGTTGCTGTGGCCGGAAGGCAAACCCACCCGAACGCTCTCCTTCTGGTTCTGGAGCGTGGGATGTCCGTTGAGCGTCTGGCTGGTTGCCATCGCGCTGCGCTGGTTGGTCTGGCTTCAGTCCGTTTCGAACCGCGAAACGCACCGGGAGGCGATCGCATCAACCGTCGAGGCCTGGTGGCGATACCGTTCGCGTATGTTACCCGTAGAAGCCGTGATGCTGATGACGGCAGTAGGCGATAAAGAGTCTGACCATCAGGCGCTGTTGTCGCAACCGCTTCCGGCAACTCCCGGTGTGGTCGAAGATCCGCAGGGTAACGCGCGACTGTATTGCCCGAAGGTGCTGGGGCTGGGAGGTAGGGAAAGCCGGACTGTTCTGCTGTCCCGCTCTCTAGGCCGTCTGGTGTTGGCGCGTTTGCGCGAGGCTGATGAAGCCCGGCCAATACAGGTGTTTTGCTGGCTGGGAGATGAGCAGAGCCTGGCCGCGTTCAGCCAGGCGCTGGAATTCGATGGCATTCGCCTGCCGGAAGATGCGCTTCATCTGCAAAGCGCTGCCGAACTGGACAACGTTATTGATGCCATGCCCGCCGATGAACAGGCGATGCTGCTTTGCGCAGGGACCGGGGAGGCAACACCGTCAGCGGAATACGCCGCCTCGGAAGCGGGTTTTGCCTGGCTGTGCGGACACCGGACGGCAGCTTTGATGACGCGCAGCGAAATACTCCAGCCTGAGACGGGGGAAACGCCGACTCAACTGACGGAACAGCTTAGTCGCTATGCCGGCCTGCACGGTGTGCCTGACGGGATACTAGCCGCCGATTCATCCGCAATGGATACCCTTTTGCCGTCCGGCTGGTCAGCCGTCGATTACGTTCTGATGCCGTGGTTGGGGCAGGCCGGGCCGGTTACGCCTTTTGTGATGCAGTCCCTGGCCTTGCTGTCAGCCCTTCAGGGGAAGTCCTGCGGCTGGACGACAACATTTACGGAATCCCAATTTATTACAGGAGTTTGCGTTCCCCGTGGAAACCTCGCGCACTGAGCCTCGTCATTCCTTATTTTGGCTTGTGACTGGCTACATCATCACTATCACCCTGCTGGTTACTCTCGGGGCGCTGTTGTATTACTTCGCTGGTAGCAGTGTCGATCTGCCGGCGCTGCTGCCGGGCAAGATAATCTTCCGCGCTTGCCTCGTCTGGATGGTATTGGTGTGGTTTTGCGCCCCGTTTATTCTTGCCTGGAAAGCCCTGGTCAGACTGAAAGCCCGGGAAGCGACGGGGGAGACCAACAACAAGACCACGCGCGCGCCGGAAAACCAGTTGGTAAGAGACATTACCACGCAGATGCGCTTCCAGTATGGCCGTCTCTGGCGGCGTAAAGTTCGTATTCTGCTGATGGTCGGCGAGGAAAGTAATGTAGAGCAGGCCGTTCCTGGCCTGACCACGCAACTCTGGGTTGAAGGCCACCGAACCGTGCTGTTGTGGCAGGGGAATCCGGTTGATGAACCCGATGTCTCAGCCCTGAAAGCGCTGCGTAAAATTCGCCGTCGTCTGGCAGATGCGATGGTCTGGGTGGTGAATGCTGAAACTGAACTGACTCACGATATAAGGGATACTGCGGCGCGCCAACTGCGAAAGCAGTATCACGCGCTCGGCTGGGAAGTACCGCTATGGTTGTGGGAGATCCACTCGTTCGAGTGGGAGCAAGCTGGCTTACCCGCGCAGGGCATTGGATTCCTGGTCGCGGCGGGCGATAAGGCTGAAGATTTTAGTGATTCCATGAATCAACTGGAAAGCGCACTGTTGCGTCAGGGGATGCAGCAGATCATTAATAATCGAAAGCACTCCTTTCTGCTAGAGCTGGCGAAATATTTGCGCGAGGGGGGGAACGCTCGCCTGACGCAGACTCTGTCACAGCTGGGGGAAGGAGCCATGGCGCTGTCGCTGGCCGGGATGGCATTCAGCCCTGTGACAACGTCCGGAAATGTTTCTCTTCGCCATGCCTGGCTGCCGGGTAACATGTGGCTGGATTTACTCGCACAACGCTGGCGTAAACCTGGAGCGACGGGAGCATCGTGGCATAAAAGCTTAAAGCTGATTAGCACCTGTTTGCTGACGTTCTGGCTGGCGGCCTGTATTTTCTCCTGGGTTGCTAACGAACGTCTGATGCAGGCCGACCATGCGCTGGCCTTGAATGCTGTCAATACCCGCCAGCCTTTAGCGAAGCAACTGCTGGCGTTGTACCAGCTGCAGCATGAAATTGAACGCCTGCAACACCGCAAGCTGTACGGCGCGCCGTGGTATATGCGCATGGGCCTTAGCCGAAACAATGACGTCCTCGACGCGCTCTGGCCGTACTGGCGGCAGGCGGCGATGCCGCTACTGCGGGATGCGTCAGCGCAGCATCTGTCCGCGCTGATGAACAGCTGGCGCAATCTGCCGCCTGACGATCCGCAGCGAGCTTCACAGTCGAAAGTGATATATGACCAGCTTCGTGCCTATCTGATGCTTTCCCGCCCGGATAAAGCCGAACCGGCTTTCTTTAGTTCGACGGTGACGCAATTCTGGCCGCAGCGCGAGGGTGTGCAGGATGGCACATGGCGAGCGGTTGGTAACAGCATGCTGGCGTTTATGATGCAGAACCTTCCGGCACACCTGGAATGGCGAATCATGCCGGATATGCGGCTGGTCAGCGGCATGCGCTCGGCCCTGCTTCGCCAGATTGGCGCCAGTCATGCAGAATCCACTCGCTATCAAAAGATGATTGAACAGGTATCCCGTGATTATGCGGATATGTCGCTGAGTGCCATGGTCAATGGTTCGGACAGCAGCCAATTGTTCAGCACTGATATTACCGTACCCGGTGTATTTACGCGCAAGGCCTGGGAGGAAGAAGTTCAGCCCGCCATCGAGAAACTGGCGAAATCACGGCGGGAAGAAATTGACTGGGTGCTCAGCGATGCCCAGCATTCCAGCGATGCCACCAGCACGGTTTCCCCGGATACGCTGAAAGCCCGGCTGACGGCGCGCTATTTCTCTGATTATTCCGGAGCGTGGCTTAAATTCCTCAACAGCCTGCAATGGCATCAGGCAGGCAGCCTATCGGAGTCAATTGATCAACTGACTCTGCTGGCTGATGTGCGGCAGTCACCGCTGATTGCGTTGATGAATACTCTCAGAGTGCAGGGGCGTGCCGGGCAGATCGGAGGCGATCTGACGGACTCCCTGGTGAGTTCAGCGAAAAATTTGATCCACAGTGAAAAAGCGAATGCTGCCATGCGGCACTCCGGAAATGAGGCGCACGGGCCACTGGATGCGACCTTTGGTCCGCTGTTGTTACTGTCGGACGGGGATGGCTCACAGAATAGCCTGAGCCTGCAAACCTTCCTCACCCGCATTACCCGTGTTCGCCTGCGGCTTCAGCAGGTGACGAACGCGCCTGACCCACAGGCGATGATGCAGTCACTGGCGCTGACGGTGTTTCAGGGTAAGGCGGTTGATCTGACCGATACCCGCGACTACGGCAGTCTGATCGCCGCGAGTCTCGGTCAGGAGTGGAGCGGTTTCGGCCAGACGGTTTTTGTGCAGCCGATGATCCAGGCCTGGGAGCAGGTCCTCTCCCCAACCTCGCAGAGCCTTAACAGCCAGTGGCAAAGCGATATCGTGACGCCGTGGAATGCGTCGTTCGCGGACCGCTATCCATTTACCAACCGTCAGAGTGAGGCTTCACTGGCTGAGCTGGCGCGGTTTATGCGAATGGACACCGGGCGTATTGCGCAGTTTATCCAAACCCGCCTCGGTGGCCTGCTGCGTCTTGAAGGAGATAAGTGGGTGCCGGACGCAATGAACAGTCAGGGCCTGACCTTCAATCCGGCGTTTCTGGACGCTCTCAACCGCCTGACTCGTGTAGGGAATGTCGCCTTTGCGCATGGCGACGTGTCGCTGCATTTCCAACTGATGGCGAAGCCGTCCCGCGATGTGGTCGAATCAGACCTGATTGTGGACAGACAGAAACTTCAATATTTCAACCAGGAAGAAAGCTGGCAAACGCTGAGCTGGCCGGATAACCGCTGGCAACCCCAGACCACGCTGACATGGCGCACTATCAAAACCGGCACACGTCTTTATTCCGATGAGCCGGGAAGCTGGGGGTTCATTCGCCTGCTGGATAAAGCGTTGGTCACTGAGCTGGGTGACAACTTGTACCGCGTGGTCTGGGTAACGCCGGACGGTGTGGCGCTGAACTACCAGCTGCGTACGGAGCTGGGGAAAGGGCCGCTGTCACTACTTGACCTGCGCGGGTTTGCGCTGCCATCACAGATTTTCTCGTCCGGTGGCGCTGCCGCTGCGGGAATCCGCCCTGGAGGTGAACAATGAACATCCGGCCATTCCGTCGTTTGTGGTTATGCCTGCCACTATTGCTGCTGAGTAGCTGTGGCCTGTACCAGAAAACAAAGCAGGGTACACAGAGCGTAGCGAAAGCGATTTTCTATCGCCAGGTTGAGACGCTACACCTGACCATTACCGCCCGAGGTGCCATTAACGCGGATGACGCGCAGCAGGCGATGCCGCTGCGTATCCGCGTCCTGCAACTGAATGACCGCAAGACCTTTGATAACACGGAATACACCGACCTGCTGACACAGCCGGATTTGGTGCTGAAGGAATCGCTGCTGACACAGCGTCAGCTGAGTGTTTATCCGGGTCAGACAGTCAACCTCGATATTCCAATGGATGAAAAAGCGCAGTTTGTGGCGGTGGTCGGGCTGTTCCGCAAGCCGGATAGAACCCGTGGCACCTGGAAGCAGGTGCTGAGCCGCGACTTACTTGACCCGGATGAGCCGCGCGTCATTGAAGTAAGGGATAACACCCTGTTTTTACGACCACTGCGATAGAAATCCGTCAAACACAAGGCAGGAGCCATAACGTGACGCTGTATGACATCAAACCTAAGTTTCAAAATTTACTTCGACCCACCGTCGTCAGGCTGCATGCCATAGGTGCGACGGCAAACCAGGTAACACTATTGGCAATGCTGGCCTCGGTTCTGCTCGGCAGCGTACTGATGTGTTTCCCGAAACCGCTGTTTTTTATCTCATTGCCGATCTTCTTATTTTTCCGTATGGCGCTGAATGCTATCGACGGCATGTTAGCGCGGGAATTTAACCAGCAGTCCAGGCTTGGGGCCATTCTCAATGAGGTAGGCGACATTATCGCTGATGCTGCACTCTATCTCGCATTTGCTTTTTTGACCGGAGTTACTCCGTGGTTGGTTGTGCTGGTGGTACTGCTGTCGTGGCTGACAGAGTTTTGCGGCATCACTGCCCAGACCCTGACGGGTAGCCGAAATTATCGTGGCCCGATGGGTAAAAGTGACCGTGCCTTTGTTCTGGGGGCTTTGGGTCTGTTTATCGCGCTTTGGCCGCAGTACATCATCGTCGCCAATATTGTCTTTGGTATCTCGGCTGTGCTGCTGGCCTGGACCTCAATCAACCGCTGTCGCAGTGCGCTGGAGGTCACCAATGCCTGATTCCCTGCACACGTTGTATTACTGCCTTGGTGGGATCTTCAGCGTTTTAGTACTGGCGACCGCCATTATCTTCGTCTTAAAAAAGTGCCGCCCACAGCGTGACTGGCTGGAACTCCAGCAGCGGATCAACAGCTGGTGGGTCATCGTTGGCTTATTTTCGCTGGCGATGCTTTCGCCTAAAGGGCTGGCACTCACCTTCTTCGGATTTCTCAGCTTCCTGTCACTGAAGGAATATCTGACGCTGGCCCCGACACGCCGCTCTGACAGCGTGCCGTTGCTGTGGATGTATGCCGCGATCCCGGTGCAATATATCTGGGTGGGGATGTCGTGGTACGGCATGTTTATTATATTCATCCCGATTTACATTTTCTTATTCCTGCCTGCTCGCATGGTGCTCGTTGGCGATACTAAAGGGTTCTTACACTCTGCCTCCGTCATGCACTGGGGCATGATGACAACGGTCTTTGCTTTAAGCCACGTCGCGTTCCTGATGATGTTGCCAGGCGTGGATATCAAAGCGGGCGCACTGCTGGTTATATTCCTGGTCGCGACCACTGAGATTAACGATATTGCGCAATATCTGTGGGGAAAATCATTGGGCAAAATCAAGGTCACGCCGAAGGTTAGCCCGAATAAAACGCTGGCCGGATTGCTGGGCGGCGTGCTGACCACCACGCTGCTGGCGGCCATTTTCGGCCCGCTGCTGACGCCGATGAACTGGATCCACTCGCTGGGTGCCGGGGTAATTATCGGCCTGAGCGGGTTCTGCGGCGATGTGGTGATGTCGGCCATCAAGCGTGATTTTGGTGTGAAAGACTCCGGTAAATTGCTCCCGGGGCACGGCGGCATCCTTGACCGTCTGGATTCGCTGATTTACACCGCGCCGCTGTTTTTCCACTTCTATTACTACTTCTATGTATAAGGGGCGCAGATGAATCGTTTTCTGCGCTGGATCTTTACGTTGTGTATTGCGTACCCCGTGGTCTGGATATGGCTGGGCGTTCGCGTGTCAGGCCGCAAAAAGCTGCCTGTGGAAGGCCCGGCGATTATCGTGGCGAACCACAACAGCCATCTGGATGTGCTGACGTTGTTCACGCTGTTTCCACTTTCAACACTGGTGAACGTGCAGCCCGTGGCGGCGGCAGACTATTTCCTGCGAAACAAAGTGATTGGCTGGTTTGCACTGAAGGTCATCGGCATCATTCCTGTTTATCGTGGAGCCCATCAGGCCAATCCGCTGCAGGCTTGTGTCGATGCACTAGCAGCAAAGAAAATTGTGATTATTTTCCCTGAAGGCACGCGCGGCGAGCCGGGGAAATTCGCAGAGATCAAATCCGGCATCTGGCATTTAAGCCAGCAGTGTCCGGAGGTGCCGATTATACCCGTCTACATGCACGGTCTGGAGCGCTCAATGGGCAAAAGGCAGAAAATCCCCGTGCCGTTTTTTATCGACATCTTTATCGACGAACCGCTGTTTTACGACGCGGATAAAGTCACTTTTAAACAATCGTTATTCACTCGTTTCGTCACATTACAACAGCAGGTGACAAGGAAAATCACATGAGTCAGGAAGCGCGTTTATTTCAGGAAAGTACATTCGCAACCAGCGATGGAGAGTCGCTCTATTTTCGCCACTGGCCTGCAACGGAAGGCAACGGTAAGAAAGTGATCGTGCTGTTTCACCGCGGGCATGAACATTCCGGGCGTCTGCAGCACATTGTCGATGAGCTGGATATGCCCGATACGCATTTTTACGCCTGGGATGCTCGCGGTCACGGTCAATCGCCGGGCGATCGTGGTTACAGCCCGAGCCTGGCTCGCTCTGTTCTGGACGTGGATGAGTTTGTTCGTTTTGTGGCGAAGGACGCGCAGGTCAGCCTTGAGGATATCGTAGTGATTGCGCAGAGCGTGGGGGCGGTACTGGTCTCTACCTGGGTTCACGACTATGCGCCGAAAATTCGGGGGATGGTGCTGGCTTCTCCGGCCTTTAAGGTCAAACTGTATGTGCCGTTTGCCCGAACGGGCCTTGGGTTGATGCAGAGGATCCGTGGCCTGTTCTACGTCAACTCCTACGTGAAAGGGAAATTCCTTACCCACGATCCGGAGCGTGTTGCCAGTTTTGAACAGGATAAACTCATCACACGGGCAATCGCGGTGAACATTCTTCTCGATCTCTACAAAACGGCTGAGCGCATTGTGTCCGACTCTGCCGCCATTACGCTGCCGACCCAATTACTTATCTCTGGCGATGATTTTGTCGTGCATGCGAAGCCGCAAAAACAATTCTACGCCGGTCTGCGAAGTTCTATCAAAGAGCAGCATATTTTACCCGGTTTCTATCACGATACGCTGGGTGAAAAAGACAGGGCTATGGCCTTCGATAAAATGAAAACCTTTATCGACAAACTCTATGCGGTAAAACCTTACACTTTCGATTACAGCCATGAAGACCAGTGGAGCCCGAGTGCCGACGCGTACCGCGAACTGCAGGCACCGCCAAAAGCACTCTCGCTGGAGGGGATGTTCTATTCCTCAATGAGCTATGGCATGAAAACAATCGGCAGACTGTCAAAAGGGATGCGTCTGGGCTACGAGACGGGTTTTGATTCCGGCAGTACGCTGGATTATGTGTACCGTAACTATCCGGAAGGCAAAGGTATTCTGGGGCGCATGATTGACCGACACTACCTGAGCAGTATTGGCTGGCAGGGGATCCGGGTACGAAAAGTCAATATTCAGCAGGTCATAGAGCAGGCTGTCGCCCGGCTGAAAGAGAGTGATATGCCGGTACGTGTAGTGGATATCGCAGCCGGACACGGTCGCTATGTGCTCGACGCGCTGGAGAAACATCAGGATATCGAAAGTATCCTGCTGCGTGATTACAGCGACCTGAACGTTGAGAAAGGCCAGACCATGATTGAAGGGCGAGGGTTAAGCCATGTCGCTCAGTTCAAAAAGGGCAATGCTTTTGACTATGACTCTCTCGCTACACTTGGGCCAGCTCCTACACTGGGGATCGTTTCCGGGCTATATGAACTCTTCCCGGATAACGCCTTAATCAAAGCCTCGCTCGCCGGGCTGGCTGCGGCAATACCGCCTGGTGGCATGCTGGTCTACACCGGGCAGCCGTGGCATCCGCAGTTAAAAACTATCGCTTATACCTTAACCAGCCACCAGAACGGCATTCCGTGGATGATGCGTGTGCGCACGCAGAAAGAGATGGATACGCTGGTGGAGCAGGCGGGCTTCGAGAAATGCCACCAGGTGATTGATGAGTTTGGTATTTTCACCGTCTCGCTGGCCGTGAGAAAGCAGCATGGCTGAGTCCGCGCTTATACAGAACAACGCCAGTCTCTGGAAACGGGGGCTGTGCTGGCTGGTGTTGTTGGGACCGCTGTTTTTCTTCAGCTATGGACAGGTGAATCAGTTCACGGCTACACGTCCTGATGTGGGAAGCATGGTCCTCGGGTGGGAACATGTTATCCCGTTTATGCCCTGGACCATCGTACCTTACTGGAGTATTGACCTACTGTATGGCATTTCGCTGTTTATCTGTACTTCAAAGCAGGAGCTGACCCGTCACGGTTGTCGGCTGCTTGCCGCATCACTTATTGCCTGCGTCGGCTTTCTCCTGTTTCCGCTGAAATTCACTTTCATGCGCCCAGAAACGCAGGGGATGTTTGGCTGGCTGTTTCAACAGCTCGAACAGTTTGATTTGCCTTATAACCAGGCTCCGTCGCTGCATATCATCCTGACATGGCTGTTGTGGCTGCGTTTTCGTCAGCATCTGGGGAAGGGTGCAAAGCTGCTTTCCAGTGCGTGGTTTTTGCTGATAGCGGTATCTGTGCTTACCACCTGGCAGCACCATTTCATCGATGTCGTTAGCGGGTTTGTGGTCGGCGTGGTGATTAGCTATGCCATTCCGGTTGAAGGCCACTGGCGGTGGAAGCGCCCATCAGCGCACGCCGTACGTCTCGCAGCGAAATATGGTGCTGGTGGAATAGTGTTTTTGTTAGTGGGTTTGTGGATCCCCCACGGCTTCATTTTGCTGTGGCTTGCAGCGGCATTATTGATGGTGGCGGCGGGCTATACCGGGCTCGGAGTGTCGGTGTTTCAGAAAAATAATCACGGCGATTTATCCCTTTCTGCCCGCTGGATGTTGTTCCCCTATTTAGCCGGGACATGGCTTTCAAAACAATGGTTTTCCCGACGGATATCTCTGAGCAACGTTGTTTATGACGGCGTGGCATTGGGTCGCTTTCCGGATAGAACCATGACGCAGGCCGCCGTTTTCGATCTGACGGCTGAATTTCATAAGGGCCGCCGCAAAGCAGATCACTGGGAGGCTTACCCGCTGATGGATTTGGTGGTGCCGGGCGTCCGGGACATCCACCAGGCCGTGATGAAGCTCAGTCAACTGCAGCAAGAACATGAAAGTGTGCTGGTATGCTGTGCCTTAGGCTTATCCCGCAGTGCAACGGTTGTTGCGGCCTGGCTGCTAAGTGAAGGGCTCGCCGGGTCGGTCACGCAGGCCGTGGCGTTAATCAAATCCCGGCGGCCTCAGGTGGTGCTTACGCCCGCCCATCTTCAGGTTCTGGAAACATTCAGCAAGGAGCTGCAATGTCAGATATCACTAAGACCCACCAAATAATGCACATTCATCTATCGAGCTGGCGCTACTTTGCTGCCCTGACGCTGCCACCTTTGGTGTTGATCTTTAACCTGTTGTTTTCACTCGATTGCGTGTTGCTGATGGGACTCTTTTTGCTGACCCATTATTACTGTTGGCGTATATGGCTGGATGAACGACTTTTTCAGCTCATTGAGAGTGACAGCGATCTCGCTGAATTTGATAACGGTATGGCGCATTTGTGGGCCAAAAAGACGGGTAACACTCGTACGCTGGCTGAACGCTGGCGTGGGGCG
The DNA here is from genome assembly GCF_040065095.1 of Klebsiella sp. CN_Kp091. NCBI lineage: Bacteria > Pseudomonadati > Pseudomonadota > Gammaproteobacteria > Enterobacterales > Enterobacteriaceae > Klebsiella > Klebsiella sp. CN_Kp091. Next base: position 86,833 of record NZ_JBEAIO010000005.1, read on the forward strand.
AGAAACCTTTTTTACTGGGCCATGTTTTCGCTAATGGCGCTGTGGGTCGCCTCACTGTGCACAGTCCTTTACCAGTCTTTTACGTTGGTGGATTAACCAGCCTATGAATGACCATGATTTTCTGAAATATTTTGACGCCGAAATGCGCTGGCTGAGGGCGGCGGCGCGTGAGTTTGCTGAACAACACCCGGAGGCCGGTCGGCGGCTGGGCATCGACCGACAGTCTCATAAAGCTGATGAGTCTGTCGAACGGCTGTTTCAGGGCTTTGCGCTGATGATGGCGCGGTTGCGTCGCCAGATTGATGACGATATCCCGGAGCTGACAGAGCCGCTGCTGGGGCATCTGCTGCCGATAGCCAACCGGACACAGCCCTCGATGGCCGTAGTCGAGCTGTCCCCGGAAATGGTTGCGCAGGTCAGGGATGTGGTTATTCCCACAGGCACAACATTGCTGACCCGGCCAATGGATGATACCGGCCTGCGCTGCCCATACCGCACGACCGACGAACTGGTACTGCACCCGTTGACGCTGCATCACGTCAGACAGCAGTTGCATCCGGATGGTCACCAGGTGCTGGCGCTGAAGTTTTCATTTGGTAAGTACGCCGATCCATCGCAGACGGATTTGAGCAGATCTCGCTCTACATTCACGGCGATCGCCCCTTACAGTCGATGCTGTATCTGGCGCTGACGCATCATGTCTCGCATATCACGGTGCGCTTGCCGCAAACAGGCAATCTCGATCCGCAGCCGTTTCACGGCAAACTGTCGTCGCGCTGGCAGCAAAACTGGTCCTCAGTCTGGCCGGATAGTGAAAGCCCGGCGCTGTGCGGTGAGGTTCGCCCATTACTGGAATACTTCAGCTTCCCGGCCCGGTTTGCGTTCTTTACCCTGACGGGCCTTGAAACGCTGCTGCTCGGGGAAGACTGTCAGTATTTTGAGCTGGAACTTCATCTGAGCAAGCCACTGAACCGGGATATTTCCGTGCCGGAGGATACTCTGCGTATCCACTGTGTACCGCTCATCAATTTGTTTTCGCTCAACGCTGAACCCCTGAAGGTGGAACCCGCAAAACTGGATTACCGGCTTCGTCCACACCGGCTGCGCGATCATCACACTGAAATTTACAGTGTGGATAAGATGGCCGCGAGTGAAACGCTGGACAAGCGACAGTACGTGCCGTTTCGGCAGTTCTGGCACAAGGGCGGGATGTTGCAGCGTAAAGATAGCTGGCCTGAACGTTACTTCCACACCCGTATCTGGCGGGGTGTTACCGGAATGCATGAAACATTGTTGATGCTGGGAGGGACGGCGGGTGAACAGGATCTGCAGGAAGAAAATGCGACGCTGTTTTTGAACATCACCTGTACCAACGGCAACTACCCACGTATGGCGCTGGATAATGCCGTGTTTGATGGTATGACGACCGCCGGCAACCAGTCGCTATGCTGCCAAACCAGGCAGGCTCCCTCTATGCCGTGCTATCCACCATTGTCCGAGTTATATCAGTGGCATGCGATGGCTTTGCTACATCCACGTGCTCTAAGCCGGATGATCGATAGCGCCAAAAATCTTCGCGCGGTATTGCTGCTGTTCAACTGGACAGAGGATAAGGATAACCTTCGCCGTATCAATGGGGTAAGTCACGTCAGCTATAAACAGGCATACAGTTCGGCGGAAGAGTGGCACGGCGTACATATTACTATTGAGCTGGATGAAACGCAGTTCAGTGGCATTGGGGACGCGAGATTGTTCTGCGAGTTGCTAGAGCAATTTTTTACGCAGTACGCCAGCATTGCCCGTTTTACTCAATTGACGGTCACTCTGGCTGAGTCAGGGACGAAATGGGAATGGCCTATGCGCACGATCCACAGGGTGTTGATGTGAATTCAGCAGACGAAAAAAAGAGTTTGCCACCGTTCTGGCTGGATAAAGAGGGCAAAGACCAGACGGCCATGTTCAATTTCTACCGCTTTTGTGAGCTAGTGGAGAAATTCAGCGGCAGAAAGCTAGGTGCAGCGGGGAAGCTGAGCCAGGATGCTGTTCGGTTCCGTCCCGACCCACATCTCGGCTTTCCGACCAGTGAACTGAAAAAAACGGAGACCGATCCGGCTCATCCTGATGACCCGCCAACGGTCAGAACAACATTCCATGGGCTATATGGCGTGGATTCGCCGCTTCCGACGGCCTATGTTGATGATATCAATCAGGGGCGAGAGGGGGCTGATGCGATGGCTGCATTTCTGGATATCTTCAATCACCGGATGATGACGCAGTTTTACCGTATTCAGCGGAAGTACAATTATCCGTCATCGTATGAAGAAGGGGGAACGGATAAATTCTCCCGTAGCCTCATGGCGCTGGCCGGTATAACACAAACGGATGATTTACCCGCTTCTCGATTGCTGGCTATCCTTGGGCCGATGATGCATACCACGTTGACCACGGAAGGGGTGGCCGCTGTGATACGCAGTCAGGCTCTCAGTACACGGGTAGAAGTCTTTCCACATCACCCGGTTACCATGTCAGTTGATGAGCGTACACGCCTGACGCTGAAGAATCCTATGGCGCTGCGCGAGCGCCTCATTATGGGGGATGAAGTGGAAACCCTTAACTACTGCATGCGCATTGAAATGTACACCGAGGATGCCAAAGAGGCCAAAGGCTGGTGGCCGCAAGGACAACTGCGCAAGGATGTGTTTGCGCTGCTGAAAGCATATCTGGGGTGTGACTACGATGCAGACATATATTTGACCGTTCCCACTCGCATTTTACCTCGTCCAGGGCTGGGGAAAGCGGGGCTTTTTATCGGGTACAACATCATGTCAGGCCTCAGAGATGATAACGAAGACGAGATGCCGCAGACGTTGCGCACGAAGATGGGGAAACTGCGAGGAAAAGGTTTCGAGGAAGACTAATTGTGTTTGCGAAGCCGAGATACCGGGTTAGTGAGTGTTGACGGCACAGCTACTATAAATGTGATTATCGAGAACAAAAATACCGCAGACCCTGTCTGGCATGAGACGTGGTGGGAATGGTTACCTGGAGAATTCTCCAGATGCCCATACGGCCTGGATCCGCATAAAGACATAGGGTTTCATCGATGGGGATAGACGTTGAAATGGTGCCGATAATAGGAGTCGAACCTACGACCTTCGCATTACGAATGCGCTGCTCTACCAACTGAGCTATATCGGCCCTGAAAGGACGCGTTCACCTGCGTGAAGCACGGGGTAGAAGGTTAAAACTAAGTGGGTGATGCGTCAATGCCCTTTCGAATCAAACGGCTACTTTTGCATCACCCGCTTAGCGTTAAGCACGAATGGTATCGTCGCCGAAACCAATCCACTTATAGGTAGTCAGCGCTTCCAGGCCCATCGGCCCGCGGGGGAGATGGGGTCGGAACCGATAGAGGCAAAACGTCATTTCCTTATTCCAATAAATGCTATTTTTTTGTATTTTATTATTTTGTGATTTCTATTTGAATAATGTATTCACGCCATTTTTGTTTTTATTATTAATTTCATCATATTTATTCATCAGGCTGATTTTATTGGGAAGGGAGTGTCCTATAGTGTATATGATTGAATGGCAGATTTGGAGCTATGCAACAAGCTCAATGCAGGAGAGAGTGTTGAGTGGTTCAATTTGGGAGGAACATGGTTACTCACGATTTAATAAGGTTAAAGTTAGTGAATCTGTTATCGACCATACAAAATCATGTAGCAAAAATCCTAAACCATTAGGTCCATATTATGCCTATAATGATATATATTTAGAAATTCGTGGCGGCATGATGGAGGAAAGGCGCGGTCCTTTAAGTTTATTATCTTTGGCTTTTTTATTTTTTGGCTGTGGTTCCGCTCAGTTGGCATATGTTTGTTTACAGGCTGGTCAGATTCTTGCAAGTATTTTTGTAGTTTTATGTTCTTCAATTTTTTTGGCTTCTTTTTTTCTTGCCTATAAAATTGTGCGGCTTGAGATTTTCACTCACCGGCATTTACGCGTTCGTTTTAATCGGATTACTCGGCAGGTTTATATTCAACGGCCTAAGTATTGTGGTGGTGTCGCCGTGTATCGCTGGGAGGATACTCAGCCAGGTGTCTCAGCAAAATCGAAAGTATTACCCGTTATGGGCTCAAGAAATCTATTGGTATGGGAACCAATTAACACTGGTTTACCCTATGTTGACTATATGGCTATTGGGAAACAGGCCACTACCGGGCAAGATATTAAGGATGAGTGGGAGTTTATTCGTCGTTATATGGAGAATGGGCCTGAAGGATTACCCAAACCTGCGATTACCTCACTGCTACCGTTACCCTGGCATGGCGTCAGCGTGCAGTTGGAGTCGATGCGGGGTTTTTTTTGGCCATTGCATGGTTTTTCCATATTAATGCTACCCCTGGCGGGACTGGCTGTGACATTGATGAGTTTACTTTATTTCCTGTCAGAGTTGTTTTGTTGGCAACCTCGCTGGCCTAAGGTGATTAGGGAAGCCGGTAAACAAGGGAAGCAAATACCTAAGCTGACAGCGCTTGATGATTTTCCAGCGGATATTCAGGAGAAATTGTTGCTCAATCGAGAGGAACTTGAATATGTTGATGACACGGCTCCGGTAGCGGTGAAAAAATCGACCAGAAGATGGTACCGTAAAAAGAAAAATATTCTCAAAGATAAAGGTTGAGTATTTTCGTATAAGCAGAGATCGGGTTCAGCATGAAACTAAGTGGGTGATGCGTCAATGCCCTTTCGAATCAAACGGCTACTTTTGCATCACCCGCTTAGCGTTAAGCACGAATGGTATCGTCGCCGAAACCAATCCACTTATAGGTAGTCAGCGCTTCCAGGCCCATCGGCCCGCGGGCGTGCAGCTTCTGGGTGCTGACCGCCACCTCCGCGCCGAGGCCGAACTGGCCGCCGTCGGTGAAGCGGGTAGAAGCGTTAACGTATACCGCCGACGAATCCACTTCATTAATAAAGCGATTCGCATGGCGCAGGGTACGCGTCAGAATAGCATCTGAATGCTGGGTACCGTGCGCGCGAATATGGGCAATCGCATCATCGAGATCGGCGACAACTTTCACGTTCAGATCCAGCGACAAATACTCGTCGTCGTACTGCTCCGCTTTCACCGGCTCCACCTTCGCCGGACCGTTCTGCAGAAGGGGCAGGGCGGCCGGATCGGCATGCAGCGTCACGCCGCTCTCCGCCATCTGTTTGCTCAGCGCAGGCAGGAAGGTATCGGCGATATTACGATGTACCAGCAGCGTCTCGGCGGTATTGCAGGTGCTCGGGCGCTGGGTCTTGGCGTTCACGATGATCTTCAGCGCCGGTGCGATCTCTGCCGAATCGTCGACGAAAATATGGCACACGCCGATACCGCCGGTGATTACCGGGATGGTGGATTGCTCGCGGCACAGCTTATGCAGGCCTGCGCCGCCGCGCGGGATCAGCATATCGATGTATTTATCCATCTTCAGCATTTCGCCGACCAGCGCGCGATCCGGGCTCTCGATTGCCTGCACCGCGGCAGCCGGCAGGCCGCACTCCTGCAGCGCCTGTTGAATCACTTTCACCGTCGCGGCGTTGGTACGCCAGGTCTCTTTACCGCCGCGCAGAATAGCCGCGTTGCCGGTCTTCAGGCACAGAGAGGCGACATCGACGGTCACGTTTGGCCGCGCTTCATAAATCACGCCGATCACTCCCAGCGGCACGCGGCGACGTTCGATACGCAGGCCGCTATCCAGCAGACCGCCGTCAATCACCTGGCCGACCGGATCCGCCAAGCTACACACCTGACGCACGTCATCGGCGATGCCGCGCAGGCGCGCCGGCGTCAGCGCCAGACGATCGAGCATCGCGTCGCTCAGGCCATTGGCGCGGGCGTCGCTGAGGTCTTCGGCGTTGGCGCGCAGGATGTCTTCGGTCTGCGCTTCCAGATAATCAGCAATCTTGTTCAGAACCTGATTTTTCTCTCGGCTGGAAAGCAGCGCGAGTTGGTAAGAGGCCGCTTTGGCCGCAATGCCCATTTGTTCCAGCATTTTCAGCTCCTTAACGGGTAATCATATCGTCGCGATGGACGGCCACCGGGCCGTATTCATAGCCGAGGATGGCATCGATTTGCTGCGAGTGCTGCCCGGCGATCAGGCGCAGGGCGTCGCTGTTATAGCGGCTTACGCCGTGAGCGATATCGCGCCCTTCGCTACTGCGGATTCGGATAACTTCGCCGCGGGAGAAATTCCCGCTGACGGTTTTGATGCCTTTTGGCAGCAATGAGCTTCCTCTTTCCAGAATAGCCTGGGTCGCCCCGGCATCGACGGTGATTTCACCGGCCGGCGGCGCGCCGAAGATCCAGCGTTTGCGGTTCTCCAGCGGTGATTCCTGAGCGTGGAAACAGGTGCCCACCGGCAGGCCTTCCATCGCGTGGCCGATAACGTCCGGGCGGTTGCCGGCGGCGATTATGGTATCGATGCCCGCGCGACAGGCGACGTCCGCGGCCTGAAGTTTGGTGCCCATGCCGCCGGTGCCGAGGCCGGAAACGCTATCGCCTGCGATGGCGCGCAGCGCGTCATCGATGCCGTAGACATCTTTAATAAGCTCGGCCTGCGGATTGCTGCGCGGGTCGGCGGTAAAAAGTCCCGGCTGATCGGTCAACAGCAGCAGTTTATCGGCGCCGGCGAGAATGGCCGCCAGGGCGGAAAGATTATCGTTGTCGCCGACTTTGATTTCAGCGGTGGCGACGGCGTCATTCTCATTAATGACCGGCACAATATTGTTATCCAGCAGCGCGCGCAGGGTATCGCGGGCGTTGAGGAACCGCTCGCGATCTTCCATATCGGCACGGGTCAGCAGCATCTGGCCGACATGAATGCCGTAAATAGAAAAAAGCTGTTCCCATAGCTGGATAAGACGGCTTTGGCCGACTGCCGCCAACAGCTGTTTTGAGGCAATGGTGGCGGGCAGTTCAGGGTAGCCGAGGTGTTCACGTCCGGCGGCGATGGCCCCGGAAGTCACAATCACAATGCGGTGCCCCATGGCATGCAGCTGCGCGCACTGGCGCACTAACTCAACGATATGGGCGCGGTTCAGGCGTCGGGATCCGCCCGTTAAAACACTGGTGCCCAGTTTTACCACCAGCGTCTGGCTATCACTCATGATTTTCTGCCGTTCAAAAGGAATATCGAGATCGAGCTGATGTTGTAACAGGAGTCAGGCCGCTTGCCAACTGCTGGCGTATTGGTCAAGCCATTTTATTGCGCGGATCGGGCATTCTGCGCAGGCAAGGTGACATATTTATGACGGAAATATTTAAACATTCTTTTTTATAAAAAGTTCCATTTCGTCATAAATATTTAACACTACAGCGTTAAAAAACCTCCAGTTTTTGACGGGGCCTTCGCCCGGAATTGATAAGCGCGTGTAAATAAATCACCAGGACCACATAATGAAAAAGCGTTCACTGGCATTAATGATGATGGGTTTTGTTGCTTCTTCGGCTTCACAGGCAGCGGAAGTATACAATAAAGACGGCAATAAACTGGACGTGTACGGCAAAGTGAAAGCCATGCACTACTTCAGCGATTATGACAGCAAGGATGGCGACCAGACCTACGTTCGCTTCGGTATCAAAGGCGAAACGCAGATCAACGATCAACTGACCGGTTATGGCCGCTGGGAATCCGAATTCTCCGGCAATAAAACCGAAAGCGATTCCTCGCAGAAAACCCGTCTGGCGTTTGCCGGCGTGAAGTTAAAAGAGTTTGGATCATTTGACTATGGTCGTAACCTCGGCGCGCTGTACGACGTTGAAGCCTGGACCGATATGTTCCCGGAGTTCGGCGGCGACTCTTCCGCGCAGACCGATAACTTCATGACCAAACGCGCCAGCGGCCTGGCGACCTACCGCAACACCGATTTCTTCGGCCTGGTCGATGGTCTGAATATGACCCTGCAATACCAGGGTAAAAACGAAGGCCGCGAAGCGAAAAAACAGAACGGCGACGGCTTCGGCACCTCTTTAAGCTATGATTTCGGCGGCAGTGATTTCGCCGTTAGCGCGGCTTATACCAGCTCTGACCGTACCAACGATCAGAACCTGCTGGCGCGCGGCCAGGGTTCCAAAGCGGAAGCCTGGGCTACCGGCCTGAAGTACGACGCCAACAATATCTACCTGGCGACAATGTACTCTGAGACCCGCAAAATGACCCCGATCAGCGGTGGTTTTGCGAATAAAGCGCAGAACTTTGAAGCGGTCGCCCAGTATCAGTTCGATTTCGGTCTGCGTCCGTCTCTGGGTTATGTACTGTCGAAAGGCAAGGATATTGAAGGTGTCGGCAGCGAAGACCTGGTCAACTATATTGACGTCGGCCTGACCTACTACTTCAACAAAAACATGAACGCCTTTGTGGATTACAAAATTAACCAGCTGAAGAGCGATAATAAGCTCGGTATTAACGATGATGACATCGTCGCGCTGGGGATGACCTATCAGTTCTGATAAAACTGAGCGCAAGAAAAATAAAAACCGCGGCCCTGAGCGCCGCGGTTTTTATTTGTCAGGATTAGCGGTTTTTCGCCAGATGCAGATTGTCGTTATTCATGGTGATCTGCGCGTTATATTCCTTCGGCAAGCGCCGCGCCTGATAAAATACGCGGTTCCAGTACGGATTATCCAGCGACGAACGCATGACGCCCTGGCTTGCGGAGGCGTGCAGGAAATTGTGGTCGGTATCGTAGAAACCGACGTGCATGCCGCCGTGAATGCGGAAGAAGACTAAATCGCCAGGCCGCAGCTGCTGCTTGCTAACGCGCACGCCCATATGCAGAAGATCGCCGGTGGTCACGCGGTCCATTGGCAGATTGAAGCGGTCCTTCAGCGTACGCCAGACAAAGCCGGAACAGTCGACGCCGCTCTGGTCGGTGCCGCCCCATTCATAAGGGGTGCCGTCCCAGGTGTGCATCTGATCATGCAGGGCGGCCAGCACCGGTATCAGATCGTCGGAGCCGCTGTCGATTGGCTCGTAATGATGCTGCGCCACCGCCTTGGGCGGTTTTTTTGGGGAAGATGAACATCCTGCCAAAATCAATAAAGGAACAAGTAATAAAGCGTGGGTGAGTTTGGGCTTCATGTCGTTATTTTCATGTTAGGGATCGACCGTCGCCATTTATAGCGTATTCAGGGAAACGTCAGAATGATGAAACGCAAAATTTACGAAAACTTACGTACCGCAGGCATAAATTCGCCGGTACCGTAATAAGCACATTTTTCAGATAGTAAACGCGGTGATTTTATTTATTAATAAATATTTACTATCTAAATCAAAATATAACAGGCCAGAATCAGGATGTTCTTATTTATCTGGCGTGAGAGACAGGCGTGCCTCCTTTAAGATGGCGGATAAAAGAGGCTGGCGCATAGCCCATCGCTTTGCGGAACATGGCGGTAAACGCCGCCGGATGCTCATAGCCAAGGCTTAATGCCACGTCGGTAATGCTACGGCCTTCTCGCAGGGCGGTGAGAGCGTACATCAGGCAGGCTTTATGACGCCAGTCGCGAAACGCCATCCCGGTCTCCTGCAAAAAGCGGCGGTTGAAGGTGCGCAGGCTTTGACTCATCTTTTGAGCCCACAGCTCCGGTGTACTGTGAATCTCCGGCTGAAGGAGAAACGCGCTGCATAGTTCAGCCAGCCGCGGATGTTGCGGCAGCGGCGTAAACATAGGCAGCGGCGGGGCGCCCTGCAGTTCAAACAGCAATAGGGCGATAAGCGCCGCATCATGTCCGCTCTCTTCATACAACAGCGGCAACTGGCAGGCGGCCAATAGCAGTTGATGTAGCAGCGGCGAAACCTGCAAAACTTCGCAGCGCACGCCGGCGCGCGGCGCGTCCTGCGGTTCGATATACAGACTATGGGTGCTCACGCCCGGCATCCAGACGCGATGCGGTTTATTAGCGGGTATCCATACGCCGCTGAACGGCGGCACCAGCCACTGGCCGTCATCGGTTTCGACTTTCATTAAGCCATTCACGGCATAGAGAAACTGCGCTCGCCGATGATGATGGCGTGGTAAAAGGGTGTCAGGCGGATAATCGCTACCCAGGCCTAATACCCGGCGCGGCAGATGATCGACATCATTAATCGCGATATTGCGCATGCGTACTCTCCTGGCTGAAAATCGTAATATATTGGCTTTTAATCGTAAGTCAGCCATTCCGCTATTCTATATCGTTACCTCCCTGAATGGAGGAACGGTAGATGATATTTGGGCTTTTTGTTTGCGGACTGTTGTCCGGGGTAACCACCTGGCTGTTTGGCTTCGGCGGCGGCTTTGTTACCGTGCCGCTGCTTTACCTGTTGCTGAGCCATCAGGACACAGTAGGCGGTCAGGCGATGCAAATAGCGGTAGCGACGTCGGCGCTGGTGATGCTGTGCACGTCGCTGTTGGCAAGCGGCCGCCACCTGCGCGCCGGAACGGTTCACTGGCGCTCCCTGCTGCCGATACTTGGCGGCATCGCCATCGGCGGTATTGCCGGCGCGGCGCTGGCGCTGAGGGTCAACGGCGAGTGGATCCGCTGGCTGTTCATTTTGTACCTGGCGGTGACCATCGTGGATTGCTACGTTCGCCCCGGCTTTATGGCGCCGTCGACGGCTTGCGCACCGTCGAGTGCAGGGCGCGAGACTATTCTTGGTGGCGGGATTGGCCTAATTGCCGCCTTCCTTGGCGTTGGCGGCAGCGTGATGACCGTACCGCTGATGCGCCGGCGTGGCGCGACGATGGCGCAGGCCGCGGCGATGGCCAATCTGTTGACGTTGCCGCTGGCGGCGACCGCCAGCCTGGCGTGGCTGCTGATGGCGCCGATGGCGGCGCTGCCCTCCGGTTTCATCGGCAATATCTGGTGGCTGGCGGCCGGATTGCTGGTAGCCGGAAGCTGGCTGGGATTGCGGGGCGCATCGCGCTGGTTGGCAAAACTTCCCGATCGCTGGCACGTGCGGATCTACCCGCTACTATTGCTACTGGTGCTGCTGGCGATGGGCTTTGGCGGGGTGGGCTGAAACGCAGCCGGATCATGCTCCTGTCATCTTCTTTATACATGCTCTCGCAGGCTTATATTGCTGATTATGGAAAATGACCGATGTCTAATGCTGTGACGATTTTCGATCTGGATAACACCCTGATTAAAGGGGACAGTAGTACGCTGTGGAGCCAGTTTATGGTGCGCGAAGGCTGGGTGAGCGACCCGGAATATCTGGCGCGCGAGGCGCAGCTGATGGCGGATTACGACCGCGGAGAAATGAATATCGCCGATTATGTCGCGCTGATTCAGGCGCCGCTGATTGGTATCCCGCAGGGGCAGGTGGATACGCTGGTGGCGCGATTCGTGCGCGAAAAGGTGTTGCCGCGGGTCTACCCACAGGCATGGGACGTTATTCGTACCCTACAGGCGCGAGGGGAAAAAATGTTGGTGATCTCCGCCTCGGTAACGCTGCTGGTGCAGGCGATAGCCGCCGAGCTGGGAATTGAACAGGCGTTGGGTATTGATGTTGAAATGGCGGATGGCGGCTACAGCGGTGTGATTGCCGGTACCCCGAGCTATCAGCAGGGCAAAGTGACGCGCCTGGCGCAGTGGCGCGAGGCGCATCCTGACTATACTGGCGAAGTCACTTTTTATACCGATTCGATAAACGACCTGCCCCTGTGCCTGCATGCGGATCGCGTGCGGTTGGTCAACCCCTGTCCGCAGCTGCTGGCAGCCAACGCCCAGCACGGCTGGCCGGTGCTGGCGTGGCGGATCGAATAACGAGACGTTTTCCCTGGTTCGTAGCCCCGGTAAGCGTAGCGCCACCGGGGAGAGGGGTTATTGCTGACTTTGATACAACGGCACCACGCTGCCGCCGATATAACGGCGGCGCAGCCAGGCGGAGAGGGTGTCCATGACCATGACCACCGCGACCAGCAACAGGGTAATAAACATCACCACATCCCAGTTCCACAAACGCATATTTTCCGCGTAGATGAGGCCAATCCCGCCCGCGCCGACAAAACCTAACACCGCGGCGGAACGGGTGTTGGATTCAATCTGATATAAACTCAGCGCCAGGAAAGTCGGGAACGACTGGGTGAAAATGCCGAAGCGGTGTTTCTGCAGACCATTAGCGCCGACGGCGGTGAGGCCGCGTCCCGGCGAACGATCTACCGCCTCGTGGCCTTCAGCATACAGGCGGCCCAGCAGGCCGGTATCCTGCATAATAATCGCCAGTACCCCCGCCAGCGGCCCGAGCCCTACGGCGCGCACGAAAATCAGACCCCAGATAGCCATATCGATACCGCGCAGCATGTCAAACAAGCGGCGCATCAACACGGCGATAATGCCGGGAATCACGCCGCGCATAATATTGCGCGCCGCCAGGAATGACAGCAACAGCGCGATGACCGTCGCGGTAATCGTCCCGGCGAAGACGATGGCAAGCGTAATGGCGATTTGCGTGAAGTAATAGGCAAACGGCCAGTTCCAGAAATCGTGCCAGACGAACATCCGCAGCAGATAGCGCCCCATCTGCTGTAGTCCGGTAGCCAGTTGTTCGCTGCTGATACCGAACTGCATAAAGAACCAGACGTAATAAAGTACGCTCGCCAGCGCCAGCAGGCCGACGTAGCGCAAGTATCGCCCCTGGGTCTTATACAGCGCCTGATGCTGGCGGCGGCTGGCGGCGATATCCGGTTGATGTTGCCATTGGCTCATTTTTTCCCCTCCAGAACCCACTGGCGCAGGCGGCCGGAAAGCATATCCAGCAGCGACACCACAATAATGATCAGCAGCAGCGTCATGCTGACCTGATCGTAACGATCGAGCTTAATGTTGGTCATCAGCTCCTGGCCGATCCCGCCGGCGCCCACCAGACCAAGAATGGTGGATGAGCGGAAGTTGATCTCAAGGCGCATGAAGCCGTAAGAGAGAAAAATTGGTTTCACCTGCGGCCACAGGGCAAAACGCACCTTCTGCAGCGCCGATGCTCCGCAGGCCGCCAGCCCGCGCACCGGTTTTTCCTGCGCGCTTTCCACCGCTTCATAGAACAGTTTGGTCAGGCTGCCGACCGTATGCAGCATCAGCGCCAGAAAACCGGGGATCGCGCCGATACCGAACGCCATGACGAAAATGACCGCCCAGGCCAGCTCTGGCATGGTGCGTAAAAAGGCCACCAGCACGCGAACGGCGAAGCGTAGCGGCGCCGGTGACCAGGCGTTATTGGCGGCGAGGAAAGCCAGTATCGTCGCTACCGCGACCGCCACCAGCGTGGAGGCCAGCGCCAGCTGCAGCGTCTCCCAAATCAGCGGCAGCTGAATCGGTAGGCGATAGCCCCAGTACGCCAGCGAGCCTTTGGTATGAGAATCGGCTAACAGGACGCCCGGATGCAGCGTCGGCAGCGTCTCGAACATATAATCGAGAAAGTTTGGCAACGAGCGCCAGATGGTGAACAGATTAAACTCGGCGGCGTGCCCGGCGGCAAAGTAGAGCGCCAGCAGCACCAGCGACCAGCCGAAGGTATCGCGCTTTTGCCGCGTCCTGACCTGCTGGTAATAACGTTCAAATTCGGTATGGGTATTATTCATGCGGCGAAAAGGTCTTTAACGTAGCGCCGCCGTCCGCATTGATCTGCGAACGGCGGCATCAGTACGGGATTAACGCGCGCTAACCAGTTCGCGTTTCATATCGATGATCTGCTGGAAATCGGCCACGCTGCCCGGGCCGATGTGCTGAGTACCGCCCATCGCTTTCACAAAACAGGCGTGATCGTCGGTATCCAGTTTTTTAAGCGCGGTGACGACTTTGGCTTTGAAGTCCGCCGGCAGCGCATTGCTAACGAGGATCGGGCCGTTCGGGATCAGCGGCGATTGCCAGATAATCCGGATTTGCTTCATCAAATCCGGATGATCCATGCGAATCAGGCGATTAAAAGCGCCTACGCTGTAGCCGCTGTTGTAGTCGCCGACCATTGAGGTCCAGGTGACCGCGCCGGCAAACTGGCCGTTCAGCACGCCGAGAATGTCCTGCTCGTGGCCGCCGGAGAAGGTGACGCTGGAGAAGAAGTTATTGTATTTGTTATCCGCGTCGCCGCCGAATTTCTGTTTAAAGGCGTGGTTTGGAATTAAATAACCGGAAGTGGAATCCGGGTCGGCGAAGCCAAAGGCTTTGCCTTTTAAATCGTCCAGCGTTTTATACGGGCTGTCAGCTTTGACGATGACCACCGAGTGGTAGCCGCGGGACTGATCTTTATCATCAACGGCGATACCGACAATATCGACGGCTTTCGGGTTATTGATATAGACCGAGGCATAAGAAGAAGGCGACATACTTAATACGACATCGACTTTACCACCCAGCAGTCCCTGAATGACGCCAGAATAATCGGATGAGTTACGTAATTTGGTATCGACCTTCAGCTCTTTATCAAGAAACTGTTTCACGCACTGGTTATCGCCAATTTGCTGCGTGGCGTTTTGACCGCCGAGGATCCCCAGATTTAATTCCTTCGGCTGTTCAGCGGCGCTCGCTTGCCACGTCAGTAATAGAGCTGCGAGTGCTGCGGATAAACGAACTGCGCCATTAATATGTTTGTTCATTATTTTGCCCGTGTGTTTTTACTAAAGGAAATTAATGCAATTGGCTAATTTCATCGCCGTACAACCGATGCAGGACATCCTGAGTCAGCTGTGCGGGATGATCGTCGAAAATGATGCGGCCTTTGGCGACGCCAATGACCCGGGTGCAGTACTCTTTGACCAGTTCGACCGAATGCAGGTTGACCATCACGCTAATCCCCTGGCCGCTGATTTCCCGCAATACGTTCATAATTCGCTGGGTGTTTTTGGGATCGAGCGAGGCGACGGGTTCATCCGCCAGCAGGATCCCGGGGTTTTGCATCAGCGCACGGCAAATTGCTACGCGCTGCATCTGGCCGCCGGAGAGGTTTTCCGCCCGCTGTAGCGCGTGCGGCAACATGTTCATCCACTCGAGAAGAGAGATGGCGCGAGCCCGGTCGGCGTCAGGGAAAACCTTAAACAGCGACTTCAGGGTTGAGGTTTGACTCAGGCGGCCGAGCAGTACGTTAGTCAGCACATCAAGGCGCGGCACGAGACAGAAGTCCTGGAAAATCATGCCGCATTCGCTGCGCCAGGCATTGAGCGCGCGTCCTTTCAGGCGTGAAACATCATGTGGCATACCCACTTCCGGAAAGCTGAGTATTTCACCGCCGGTGGCGCTGTGAGTACCGTTCAGGACATGCAGCAGCGTGGATTTCCCGGCTCCCGAGCGGCCAATCACTCCCACCAGCTCGCCGGCATGGAGGTCAAAGCTGATGTTATCGAGCACGGTTTGCTGCGCATTATAAGATTTACTCAGGTTGCGCACGCTTAAGACTTTCCGCTGCCGGGTTGGGGTGATGGGCGTAATTAGCGAAAATTCGGTTTCCGCCACCGCGGCAAGAGAGCTGTTCATAAGAGTGTCCTGGTTCGTCATAAACTGGCCACTATTAATCGCGTTTTGTGTGAACTTTCGATGACGGTAAGGCGAACAAATAATGAAAGCGTGATGAAACGCTTATCTGCAAGGCAAGAGGAACATGTCAGCGGCAATCATTGCGTAATGGACTACACTAATGAAAATGAGAGTAAATAAGAAAGAAATATGAGAAGTAATCTCATTCTCTTAGATATCATTCTTTCATTGGATTAATAGTCCTCTGCAAGTGGTTTTTTTGTTTATGTTTAGGCTTTTTGTGCGGTGCTTAAAACCATTCATGCAGCTTATGATTGGGTGAATCATCTTGTAAATGGCTGTTTTGCGGTATTATCTTCTTACTTTTATGTGTTATTAAGATTTTTCGCAACGTCATTTATCTCATCCATTAAGAATATTCCTAATGAATTAGGGTTATGATCCTGGATGATATAATAATCGATTCGGATTGTAGGAATTTTCGATCAATAACCACATGAAATTAAATGTTTTTTGTTTTTGAGCAAAAAATAGGATTTCGCCAAAAAGCAAAAAATTGACATAAATGAGAATTAGCTTCACATCCTGCTTGTTGACACTTAATCAGAAAAAACCTAAATTTGAATCCAACAAAAAATATAAATCGATAAATAATTTCGACATTATTAATTATTAAATAATGCCGCTGGTGTTTTATTATAACCAATTTAAACAGGGGTAATTTGCAGGTTTAATCTCTGCAGGCCTGGCTATCGGCGATGGGGTGAAAGGTAGTATTCCAGGATGAAGAGGATAAACAGTATATGGACGAACAATGCTCCCTTGATAAGTGTATTTGGCCAGCCCATGATACTTATTTTTTAAAAGGCTTATCGGAACTCATTTTAGATATCGAAGAACTTATTTATTTGTCACTGGATAAAATATGTAAGGATTTTTTGTTTATCAATCTGAGTACCAATGCATTAAATTACTTTATTCGCTATGACAACGACTGGTTAGCCAAGGCCAAGGGCAAACAAATCATTCTGATTGCCGCGAGAAAGTCAGAAGCGTTAGCCAATTATTGGTATTACAACGGTGATATTCGCGGCGTGGTGTATGTCGACCTCGCGCGCGATATAAGAAAAGATCTGGCCTATGTAATTAATGGCCGGTTTCTGCGTAAAGATATAAAGAAAGAAAAAATTACTGACCGGGAAATGACGGTGATCAGAATGACGGCCCAGGGAATGCATCCGAAATCTATCGCCAGAATTGAAAATTGCAGTGTGAAAACTATTTATACCCATCGGCGAAATGCTGAGGCCAAGCTGTATTCAAAAATTTATAAATTAGTTATGTAACGTTTATTTAGTGGTACACCGGGACGACTTGTCCTTAATTAAACTCAGGATGAAAAAGCTATGAAAAAAAAGGTTATTGCTATTGCTCTGGTAACGGCGTTTGCTGGAATGGGTGTTGCTCAGGCTGCTGATGTCACTGCTCAGGCCGTTGCTACCTGGTCTGCAACCGCGAAAAAAGACACTTCCAGCAAACTGGTTGTTACCCCGCTTGGCAGCCTGGCTTTCCAGTATGCCGAAGGGATTAAAGGCTTTAACTCACAAAAAGGTCTGTTTGATGTTGCGGTTGAAGGCGATACCACGGCGACTGCCTTCAAACTGACTTCACGTCTTATCACTAACACTCTAACTCAGCTGGATACCTCCGGCTCAACGCTGAGCGTGGGCGTGGATTATAACGGCGCCGCGGTAGAAAAGAGTGCTGACACCATCATGATCGACACCGCTAACGGCGTACTGGGCGGCAACCTCAGCGCGCTGTCTAACGGCTACAACACCGCAGGCCGCACCACCGCGCAGGACGGCTTTAACTTCTCCATCATCAGCGGTACCACCGACGGCACCACCGCGGTAACCGATTACAGCACGCTGCCGGAAGGGATCTGGAGCGGTGACGTGAGCGTGCAGTTCGACGCAACCTGGACCAGCTGATTTTCTCGTAGCACCGGGCAGGGGGAATACCCCTGCCTCTTCATGGACTGAACGCTTATGAAAAAACATCTCCTGGCCATTGGCCTGCTGCTTGGATTGGCTAACCCTGCGCGGGCGCTGGATGTCGGCGATATCTCTTCCTTTATGAACAGCGGCAGCAGCACGCTGAGTAAAGAGATTAAAAATACCACCGACAGCGGCCGCTTAATCAACATTCATCTGGAACGTCTCTCTTCACCGCTGGATGGCGGCAAAGTGATCCCGATGGATAAACAGGATGAAGTCCTGCTGACCCCCGCTAGCTTGTTATTGCCCGCAAAGGCCAGTGAAGTGGTGCGCTTTTTCTACAAAGGCCCGGCGGATGATAAAGAGCGCTACTACCGCATTGTCTGGTTCGATCAGGCCTTAAGCGATGCCCAGCGCAATGGCTCCCAGCGCAGCGCCGTGGCCACCGCTTCAGCCCGCATCGGCACCATTCTGGTGGTGGCGCCGCGTCAGGCTAATTTTCGCTATCAGTTTGCCGGCGACACGCTGACCAATACCGGGAACGCCACCCTGCGCATCATCGCCTATGGCCCGTGTCTGAAAATCGCCGATGGCAAAGAGTGCAAAGAAAACTACTACCTGATGCCGGGGAAATCGCGTCGCTTCACGCGCGTCAATATTGCTGACAAAAAAGGACGGGTCGCGCTCTGGCAGGGCGAGCAGTTTGTTCCCGTGAAATAGACATGTGTGCTGATGGATTAAGACTATGCCTTTACGACGGATCACCCCTGGACTGAACGCGCTGCTTGCCTCCGGCATGGTTCTTTTGCTGGCGCCTTATAGCGACAGCATGGCCGCCGAGCGCGTGCAGCAAATCGGCGGCGTGATTATCCCGCAGGCTTTCAGCCAGGCTTTGCAGGACGGCATGAGCATCCCTCTGTTTATTCATCTTGAAGGCAGCCGCGATAATCAGAACGATCAGCGTATCGGCGCCGCGTATATCTGGCTTGATGGCGATGTGCTGCGGGTTCGGCAAATCACCCTCGAAGAGGGCGATGACAACGCTCGCGTCAGCGACGAGACACGTCAACAGCTCAGCCGTTTATCCAATGAGGCTTTCAACGATGCGCTGAAGATCCCCTTAACCGATGCCGCGCAGCTGCAACTTAGTCTGCGCCAGTTGCTGCTACAACTGGTGGTGAAACGTGAGGCGCTGGGAACCGTGCTGCGGTCGCGCAGCGAGGATATTGGCCAGTCGAGCGTTAAAACCTTCAGTAATAACCTTACCTACAACCTCGGGGTCTACAACAACCAGATGCGTAGCGGCGGCAGTAATACCTCCAGCTATTTGTCACTCAATAGCGTTAGCGCGCTGCGCGAGCATCACGTGGTGCTCGACGGCTCGCTGTACGGCATCGGCACCAGCCACCAGGACAACGAACTGTATAAAGCGATGTACGAGCGCGACTTCGCCGGGCACCGTTTTGCCGGCGGGATGCTGGATACCTGGAACTTACAATCGCTGGGGCCGATGACCGCGATTTCGGCCGGTAAAATCTACGGCGCGTCGTGGGGCAACCAGGCCAGCTCGACGGTATTTGACAACAGCCAGTCGGCAACGCCAGTGGTGGCATTCTTACCGGCGGCAGGCGAGGTTCACCTGATGCGCGACGGGCGCCTGTTAAGCGTGCAGAACTTCGTCATGGGTAATCATGAAGTTGATACCCGAGGCCTGCCGTACGGTATTTACGACGTTGACGTCGAAGTTATCGTTAACGGAAGAGTGGTCAGCAAACGCACCCAACGCGTCAACAAACTGTTCAGCCGTGGACGCGGCGCGGGCGCGCCGCTGGCCTGGCAAATCTGGGGCGGCAGTTTTCATATGGACCGCTGGTCGGAAAGCGGTAAAA
The DNA here is from genome assembly GCF_040065095.1 of Klebsiella sp. CN_Kp091. Lineage (NCBI taxonomy): Bacteria > Pseudomonadati > Pseudomonadota > Gammaproteobacteria > Enterobacterales > Enterobacteriaceae > Klebsiella > Klebsiella sp. CN_Kp091. The sequence continues at coordinate 106,218 of NZ_JBEAIO010000005.1, forward strand.
AGACGCAGCCGGCGAAAGAGAGCTGGCTGGCGGGGGCATCGGCCTCCGGATCGTTTAGCACCCTCAGTTGGGCGGCGAGCAGCTACGGCTACGATAGCAACGCCGTCGGCGAAACGCGCATTACGCTGCCGCTAACCGAGGCGGTGAATATTAATCTGCAAAACATGCTGGCCAGCGACAGCTCCTGGAGCAGCATCGGCAGCGTTAGCGCCACCTTGCCCGGCGGCTTTAGCTCGCTGTGGATTAACCAGGAAAAGACCGTCATCGGCGATAAGCTGCGCCGCAGCGATGCCGATAACCGGGCGATCGGCGGCACGCTGAACCTGAACGCCCTGTGGTCAAAACTAGGTACTTTTAGCATCAGCTACAACGATGATCGCCGCTACAACAGCCATTACTACACGGCGGATTATTACCAGACGATTTATAGCGGCTCTTTTGGCTCGCTAGGCCTGCGCGCGGGCTTACAGCGCTATAACAACGGCGATAGCAACGCCAACACCGGGAAATATATCGCCCTCGATTTATCACTGCCGCTGGGCAACTGGTTCAGCGCCGGAATGACCCACCAGAACGGCTATACCATGGCCAACATTTCGGCGCGTAAGCAGTTTGATGAAGGAGCGATTCGAACCGTCGGCGCCAATATTTCGCGGGCGATTTCCGGCGATACCGGCGACGACAAAACCTTAAGCGGCGGCGCTTATACGCAGTTTGAAACACGCTATACCAACGGCACGTTGAACGTCAACAGCGGCGCCGACGGCTACGTGAACACCAACCTGACCGCCAGCGGCAGCGTCGGCTGGCAGGGGAAAAATATCGCCGCCAGCGGAAGAACCGACGGCAACGCCGGGGTGATCTTCAATACCGGGCTGGAAGACGACGGCAAGCTCAGCGCTAAGGTTAACGGGCGCATCGTGCAGCTCAGCGGTAAACGCAATTATCTGCCGCTGTCGCCGTACAGCCGCTATGAAGTCGAACTGCAGAACAGTAAAAACTCGATCGACAGCTACGACATTGTCAGCGGTCGTAAGAGTCACCTGACGCTTTATCCCGGTAACGTGGCGGTGATCGAGCCGGAAGTGAAGCAGATGGTCACCGTCTCCGGGCGCATCCGCGCCGAAGACGGCACGCTGCTGGCGAACGCGCGCATTAATAACCATATCGGGCGCACCCGCACCGATGAGAACGGTGAATTTGTCATGGATGTCGATAAAAAATATCCCACCATCGATTTTAGCTACGGCGGAAATAAAACCTGCGAAGTGGCGCTGGAGCTCAGCCAGGCGCGCGGCGCGGTGTGGGTAGGGGACGTAGTATGCAGCGGTCTCTCTTCATGGGCGGCGGTGCAGCAGACAGGAGAAGGTAATGAAAGCTAAGTGGCTACTCGCTTTGGCGACGCTGACGATTGCGCCGCTGGCGATGAACGCTAAGGCGGCGGTGACAAAATATTCTGAAGCCGCTGCTCCGGCGCGCGAATTTGTCTTTGTCGAGAACAACTCTGATGACAACTTCTTTGTCACCCCTGGCGGCGCGCTGGATCCCCGCCTGACCGGCTCAAACCGCTGGACCGGGTTAAAATCAACCGGTTCTGGCGATACCGCGTACCGTCAGGTCAGTCTGGGTTATATCGATGATGGTCACAACCATGGGATCTCCGCTAATTACCGGTTTGATATGTGGCTGGATAATGCGCCGGTCTCTCACCCTTTACTGGGTTTACGGTGTATTAACTGGTACTCGGGATGCGACCTGGCAACCAGCCTGATTTTACCCCAGTCAACCGATGCTAATGGATTTTACGGCGTCTCAACGGGGAGCGGGACGAAATGGCGGCACGGGATGATGTCCGATGCCTTTTATCAATACCTGCAGCAGATGCCGATCGGCGGTAGTTTTACGATGACGATTAATTCCTGCCAGACATCGGTCGTTTACGATGCGAGCAAAGGCGAGCGTTGTAAAGATCAGGCGTCAGGTACCTGGTATATCCGTGACGTAACCCATACCAAAGCGGGGCACTTACGCCTGATAAACACCCACTCACTGGCGGAAGTGTTTATCAACAGCGACGGCGTGCCCACGCTGGGTGAAGGCAATGCCGATTGCCGTACACAAACGATTGGTTCTCGCTCCGGTTTAAGCTGCAAAATGGTTAACTATACGCTGCAGACTAATGGGTTAAGCAACAGTTCGATTCACATTTTCCCGGCTATCAGTAACTCTGCGCTGGCATCGGCAGTAGGTAACTACGATATGCAGTTCAGCCTTGACGGTAACTCATGGAAACCGGTCAACGGCATTCTGCAGTATTACACTTTTAACGAGATGAAGAGCTCTGATTCTATCTATGTCTTTTTCTCCAGTAACTTTTTCAAGCAGATGGTGGCATTGGGCATTAGCGACATTAACACCAAAGATCTGTTTAACTTCCGTTTTTATAACACCACTTCGCCGGAATCCGGCTGGTATGAATTCTCGACATCCAATAGCCTGATTATCAAACCGCGTGATTTCAGCATCAGCATTATCTCCGATGAGTACACTTCGGCGCCGTCACGTGAGGGCTACGTCGGCAGCGGCGAACCGGCGCTGGATTTCGGCTACATCGTCACCACCAGCGGCAAAACCGCCGCCGATGAGGTGTTGATTAAAGTGACCGGTCCGTCACAGGCGATTAGCGGGCGCTCGTATTGCCTGTTCAGCTCGGCGGACGGTACCGCGCAGGTGCCGTTTCCGGCGTCGCTCTCTTTCATTACCCAAAGCGGGGCGACGAAAAGTTACGACGCCGGCTGCGACGATAGCTGGCACGACATGACCGATGCGCTATGGCTGACCACGCCGTGGACTGATATTTCCGGCGATGTGGGGCAGATGGATAAAACAACGGTGCGCTTCTCGATTGCTATGGACGATCCTATCTCGCTGCGCACCATCACCGACAACGGCTGGTTTGGCGAGGTCAGCGCTTCAGGAGAGATTCATGTCCAGGCGACGTGGCGTAACATTAATTAAGCTGGCGCTGGCGAGCCTGTGGCTGCTGGCTACGCCGCTGGCGCAGGCGATTTCTGTCGGTAATCTGACCTTTTCGCTGGCCTCTGACGCTGAGTTTGCGGCGAAGAGAGTTATCAACAACAATAAAAGCGCGCGGCTATATCGGGTGTCGATCGTTGGCATCGACCGGCCCGGCGGCCGTGAGGTGCGCCTCCGTCCGGCGGACGGCGAACTGCTGTTCGCCCCGCGCCAACTGACGCTGCAGGCGGGCGAAAGCGAATATTTTAAGTTCTATTATCACGGGCCGAAGGATAACCGCGAACGCTACTATCGGGTCTCGTTTCGTGAAATTCCCACCCGCAACCTGGTGATGCGCGCCCCGGCGGGCGGGCAGATCAGCATGGAGCCGGTGGTGGTGATGGATACCATTCTGGTGGTGCGCCCGCGGCAGGTTCAGTTTAAATGGGCGTTCGATAAAGCGGCGGGGAGCGTCAGTAATACCGGCAATACCTGGTTTAAGCTGCTGATCAAACCGGGATGCGACACCACGGAAGAGGAGGGGGACGCCTGGTATCTGCGCCCCGGCGATGTCGTTCGCCAGTCGTCGCTGCGTAAGCCCGGCAACCACTACATCATCTATAACGAGAAATTTATTAAAATCAGCAATGATTGCCCGGTGAAATAGCCGGGCATTCGCCTGATTTATTCCTCGTTCAGCAACTGACTCACCAGCGCGATATGGGTCTTAATGCCGACCGCCAGCGCATCTTCGTCGATGCGAAAATGCGGGTTGTGCACGTTCCACGTCGCCCCTTTTTGCGGGTTGCCACAGCCGATAAACAGGAAGGTACCGGGGATTTTCTCCTGGTAGGAGGAGAAATCCTCGCTGCCGAATAGCGCCTTATCCTGCAGCTGCAGCGTGCCTGCCGGGAAATGGCGGGCTATGGCTTCGCGGGCGATATGATTGGTGGCGTCGTGGTTGTTGCCCACCGCATAGCCCTGCTGCCATTTGATTTCGTAGCTGGCGCCGTGGGCGGCGGTGATGCCGTCGATAATCCGCGCCATCAGCGGCGGTACCGCCTCGCGCACCTGCTGGCTATGGGTACGCAGCGTCCCGGCCAGGCGCGCGCTGTCGGGAATCACGTTATAGCTATCGCCGGCCTGAAAAGTGGCGATAGTCAGCACCGGCGCGTTGGCCGGGTCGATATGGCGGGCGACGATCTGCTGCAGCGCGCCGACCACTTCCGCGCCGATGGTCACCGGATCGATACAGTGCTGTGGCATCGAACCGTGGCCGCCTTTGCCGCGAATGGTGATATCAAAGTTATCGCTGGAGGCGACGTACACACCCTCTTTCAGGGTTATCACGCCAACCGGGCTGGTGGGGAAAACATGCAGGCCGAAAATATGTTCGACGTCGTCAACCACGCCCAGCTCAACCAGCTCACGTGCGCCGCCCGGCGGCACCTCTTCCGCAGGCTGGAAGATGAATTTAATGCTGCCGTGCAGCTGTTCGCGAAGCTGGCACAAGACTTTCGCCGCCCCCATCAGCATCGCGGTATGCGCGTCGTGACCGCAGGCGTGCATCACCCCGGGCTTCGTTGAGCAGAATGCTTCACCACTCTCTTCCTGGAGCGGCAGGGCATCGATATCGGCACGCAGCGCCCACATGGGCCCAGGATGCGCGCCGCGCAGTACGGCAATCACGCTATTTTCCAGCGGGCGGCTGATCTCAAGGCCGGAAAATAGCGCCAGCTCGCGGGCGATGTAATCGGCGGTCGGCTTCTCGTTAAACGACAGATCCGGATGGGCGTGGATATGCCGACGCCAGCGCAGCGCTTCCTCGGCCGCGGCGGAAATGAATTGTTCAGTGGCGTGTTGCATCAGTGACTCCTTCAATCAATAACGGGCTGATTGACGACGGTTTTACGTTTCATGAGCGGCAGCACCGCCAGCGCGGAGCAAACCATCGCCAGTGAAAGAAACAGGAAAGCGCTGGCGTAACCGTGGGTTTTCTCCACCAGATAGCCAATGACGATCGGCGAGACAAAGCCGCCGAGGGTACCACCGGTATTAATCAGACCGATGGCCGAGCCCATCATATTTTCCGGCAGGCGCTTCATCGGCAGGGTAAAGGCGGTGACGAAGGTCGACATCAGGAAAATTTCGCCGATAAACAGCAGCAGGCTGGCGATAAGCGGCGTCCGGGCGTGGAAGATGGCGAAGATCGCCACGGCGCTGATTAGCGCGCTGATGGCAATCACCAGCGGTTCGCGATTAAGAAAATATTTGCCCACCAGCCAGCCGGTACCGAGCGATGAGATCCAGATCCCCAGCCCCCCCGCGGCCACCACGTAGCCGGATGCAGAAAGCGACATTCCCATACTCTGAACAAAAAACTTCGGCAGCCAGGCCATCAGGCCATAGCTGGGAATATTGACGCAAAAGATAGCCAGAAAGAGCAGGATAACCGTGGGGTTACGCCACAGGGCGGCGCCAGCGGCGCTCTGTTTCGCGACCACCGCCGTCGGCTGTCGGCGCGGCACGCGCAGGGCGATCAGTAGGGCGATAGCGCAGGCAACGATCCCCAGTACGGTGAACGACAGATGCCAGCCGAGCAGCGCCAGCGCGTTAACAGCGATAATCGGCCCAATGGTCATCGCCAGTCCCGCTGACGACAGCAATATTGATTGGGCGAAGGTACGTTGTTCAAGAGTGAAGTTGCTTACCACCGCTTTGGCGCAGGAGCAGGGATAGCCGGAGTGGCCGACGCCCGACAGAAAGCGGAACAGCAGCAGCAGGCCGAAGCTCGCTCCCAGCAGGCCGAAGCACAGCGCGAAGATCCCCAGCGCCGCCAGCGACAGCACCAGCATGGTTTTGTAGCCAATGCGATCGTTAAGCCAGCCCGCCGGAACCTGAAACAGCGAATAGGCGAGAAAAAAGATGCCGGTAATGTAGCCCAACTGCTCGGCGTTAAGCCCGAACTCCTTTTCGATAGGCAGTAGCGCGAAGCCGGTGACGGTTTTGTCGATATAAACGACCACGTAGCCGATAAACAGTAAGAAGATCATCTGAGACTGACTTTTCATTTTTTTCCGCCCGGTGTCTCATGGTTGCATGTGTTGTCGTGGGAAATCCCCCCACTGCATCCTCAGGCTTTACCCGCGCGGCGGGAAGATATAATTTTTCTATAGGTGATGCTTTTTTCTGATAGGGGTGAGCGGTGAAATATCTTCCCAAATTGAACCAGCTGCAGGCGCTACGGCAGGTGGCGCGTAGCGGCAGCATCCGCTCAGCGGCGCGTGAACTGGGGCAATCGCAGCCAGCGCTGAGCCGGACATTACGTGAGCTGGAGCAAATCCTCGGCACGCAACTTTTTCTGCGCAGCAAAGAAGGCGTCGCCCTGACCGAAGCGGGAATCGCTTTCTTACAGCGCGCGGAGTGGGTGCTGGAGGAGCTGCGGCGCGCGGCGGATGAGGTGGAACAGATAAACCATGTCACCCACGGTCGGCTGACGGTCGGCTTTTCGTCGCTGATTGCCCTGACGGTGTTTCCGCAGGTGGCCGAAGGATTTAAGCAAGCGCTGCCGCAGGTACAGATGACGGTGAAAGAGGGGCAGCTTTCGTCGCTGCTGCCGGGTGTCCGCAGCGGAGAGATTGACCTGGCGATCGGTTCGGTCGACCCGATGCATCCGCCGGAAGGGGTGATGCTGGAACCGCTGTTTACCGCGCCGTTCTGCGTCATCGCGCGCAAGGGGCATCCGCTGGCGCACGAGAGCGATCTGCTGGCGCTGCGTAAAGCCCGCTGGCTGCTGCCGGAGTCGCCGATGGGTTACTATCAGCAGCTACAAAACGAGCTGATTCACTTTTATCGCCAGGTGTCGATTACCCCGCTGCGCACCGACTCGGTGATTGTCGGCTTGCAGATGGTACTGGAATCCGATTATCTGACCATCGTCGCGCGCGCCATGAGCCAGCCGCTGCAGCTTGGCGATAAGCTGGTCACGCTGCCGGTATCCACGCTCCCGGCGGCGCAGTATTGCGCGGTATGGTCGCAAAAATCGGCGCTCACCGCCAATGCCCGGCTGTTTCTCAATCGACTGCGAAGCGCCTGTCAGCGCTACGCCTGGTAAAACGGCGGCTCGCCAGCTGGCTGAGGGCGCAGCACAGCAAATAGTAAACCGCGCCGGTAAAGACGAATATCGCCAGCGGATAGATTTGCACCCGGTTATTGACCTGCCCGGCGACGGTGGTGAGTTCCGGCACGTTGACGATAAACGCCAGCGAGGTGTCTTTCAGCAGGCCGATAAAAATGCCGACCAGCGACGGCTGGACGTTGCGCAGCGCCTGCGGCAGCAGGATTAAGCGTAGCGTCTGGCCGGGGGCGAATCCCTGCGTCAGCGCCGCTTCATGCTGGCCGCCGGGCAGGGCGCGCAGCCCCGCCAGCACCGAGTGCATCACCGAGGCGGCGGTGAACCACGCCAACGCCAGCGTGACCGTCACCGCGCCCGGCAGATCGCCGCCGGTCAGCATCGGCAGCAGATACCATAGCCAGAAAATAACGAAGATCAGCGGGATACCGCGAATAATTTCCGCCCACAGGAATAGCAGACGACGGACCGCTCCGCCGTAGCGCCAGGCGGCGCAGGCCAGCAGAATACCGCCCGGTAGCGCCAGCGCGGTCGCGCCGATGGCCATCAGTAAAGTGAGCGCCACGCCGCCGGGTTGGCCTTCCGCCAGCCGTCCCCACAGCAGATAATCAAGGTTGTCGGCGATCACCGCGAGGTTAGCGTTCATGTTGTGCGCTCCGTGGCTGACGATATCCCGGACCGAAACGCGTCAGCGCCAGTCCCATAACGATACCCAGCGCCAGATACAGCACTGTGCCGATAGCAAAGGCCTCCAGCGCGTGGGCGTTATAGCTCTCGATTTGCCGTACCTGGTAGGTGAGCTCGGCAAAACCGATACCGCTGGCCAGCGAAGAGAGTTTCATCAAGTTCAGGTACTGGCCGACAATCGGCTGCCAGGCGTTGGCCAGCCCCTGCGGCAGCAGAATAAAACGTAATTCACCCCACGGGCTAAATCCCTGCGACAGCGCCGCTTCGCGCTGGCCGTGGCTCACGGCGCGCAACCCGGCGGCAATCTCTTCCACCAGAAATGCCGAGGTAAATACGCCGAGCCCCCACATTGAGCAGAGAAATTCCGGCGTCAGCCACCAGACGTCGCCCGGTAGAATCGACCAGCTATGGGAGTCGTTGATAAAATCGCGCGCCGCCAGCGGCAGCAGGTTCCAGGCGGCGAAGTACCAGAACAGCAGTTGAACCAGCAGCGGCGTATTGCGAAACAGCGATACCCACGCCGCCACCAGCCAGCGACCGGGGCGTCCGCCGCCGAGACGCAGGGCCAGCAGCAGCACCGCCAGCGCGGTGGCCAGCAGTATCCCGGCGAAGCTGACCCAGACGGTGGTCAGGAAGCCGGAGATTATCCACTGTAGCGGCTGCCCGCTGAGCACGCCATGCCAGTCGAGTATCGCCATCACTCAATGCTCTCCTGATGCAGCGGGTCGAGCACCTTCTGCAGAAAACGGCGAGTACGCGCATGCTGCGGGCGGGCGAAAAATTCCGCCGGCGGCGCGGTTTCGAGGATTTCGCCACCGTCGATAAACACCACCCGATCGGCGATTTCGCGGGCAAACTGCATCTCGTGAGTGACCACCACCATGGTGATACCGCTGTGGGCCAGGGCTTTCATCACCTGCAGCACTTCGCCGATCATCTCCGGATCCAGCGCCGAGGTCGGTTCATCGAACAGGATGATTTGCGGCGAGGAGGCAAGGGCGCGGGCGATGGCGACGCGCTGCTGCTGGCCGCCGGAGAGCTGAGCGGGCATCTGCCGCGCTTTATCCGTGAGGCCGACCTGGGTGAGTAATTCCAGCGCCCGCTTTTGGGCGGCATCGTGTTGCCAGCCGTGCACGCGCTCCAGCGCGAGGGTAATATTCTCCTGCGCCGTCAGGTGAGCGTAGAGATTGAACTGCTGAAAAACGAAGCCGATCCGGCTGCGTAATTGGCGCAGCGCGCTGCCGGTCAGGCGGCGGGTCGGTTTGCCATCGATGAGGATCTCGCCGTCGCTTAAGGATTCAAGCTGGTTGATCAGGCGGATCAGCGTTGATTTACCCGATCCTGATGGCCCGAGGATCGCCACCACTTCGCCGGGGTTGACCGTTAAATTAACGCCGTTTAGTACCTGATGATCGCCGTAGCGTTTAACCACGTCGCGAAAGGTAATACTGGCCTGCTGCAGATGCGAGAAATCCGCGGCTGAAGCCGCGGAGCGTGAAAATAAGGCGGAAAACATCAGGGTTATTTCGCTTCTATGGTAAAGGCGCGCGGCTGAGGAGAGGCGGTGCCAGGGCCAAACCAGGTGTCGTAGATTTTCGCCGCCTGGCCGGATTTTTCCAGCTTAACCAGCTCGTCGTTTACCGCTTTCAGCAGCGCCGGTTCGCCTTTTTTCACGCCGACGCCAATCTCTTCTTTGCTCAGCAGGTCCGGCAGAATTTTAAAGTTGGCTTTATCCGGCGCGCCCGCCAGTAGCCCGGCGAGAATGGTGCTGTCCTGGGTTATCGCCTGCACGTTACCGTTTCGCAGGGCGGTCAGCGCCAATGGAATATCGTCATAGGAGAGTACCCGCGACTGCGGGAAGCGCTGGTGCAGCGCCTGTTCGCCGGTGGTACCTTTTACCGCGCCGATGCGCGCTTTGCTGTAGTCATCCAGTTTATCCGGCGACTTAGCCGGAACCAGGAACTGCTGGCCGGTTACAAAGTAGGGCGTAGAGAAATCAATTACCTGCGCGCGCTCCGGGGTAATGGTGATATCGGCGACGATCAGGTCGGCCTTACCGGACTGCAACAGCGGAATACGGTTAGCCGGGTTAGTGGCCACCAGCTCAAGCTTGACGCCAAGAGATTTTGCCAGAGCTTGCGCGAAATCGACGTCGTAACCCACCAGCTGATGGGTTTTAGCATCCACGGAACCAAACGGCGGGTTGGCGTCGAAGGTGGCGACCTTCACCACCCCGGCGGCTTTGATATCGGCTAACTGGTCGGCCTGCGCCTGGGCGGCCAGCAGCAGCGCGCCCAGCGCAAAAGCGATTTTGGTATAAGTTTTATGCATCATCATTCCCCTGAATCCCTGTTTTGTTTTGTGTTTATCACGCTCCCACAAAAGCGCCTCGTCCGGCAAAGAAGAAAAAATTCTTATCTATAACCAAAATCTCTTAATAAAAATGGGGGTATTGCTGTTAACCAAATCGCTTTTACAGGAAGGGGTTAGTCACCGAAGCGCAGCGGCGAATATGCATCTTCCAGGATTACAAATTCGGAATTGATATTTCCCGCCCGTCGGCGATTGTGGTTGAAATAACAACAACGCAAACCCGACCGATGGAGGAGAAATGAAAGTAGCGCTGTGGCAACGGATTACCGGCTGGCTGGCTTTTTTATCTAACGGAGAAGCCGGGCAGCAAGATGGTCAACGGATGATGGAGGCGATCTTGCCGGTCGCCAGCCTGTATGGCGTGGATCTCGGCAACGTGGAAACCCGGTGGTTTCGCCATGACAAAACATACTGAGCGGCGCTGGACGCGCGAAGCCTACTGGAACGAGGTGTGCTCTGTGTAGCCGAAGGCTGCTTGCGGTTGCGGTAAAAAGGAGAGGCTCCGCAGCCCAAGCAGCTTTAAACCCAGGCTCCTACTCCTGTTCTCCCTGTTTTTTTCCCTTCTCCGTTTTGCAATTTCCCCACCGTCACGGTATAAATGACCTTCATTTGGATGTTTAGACGTCCATACATAAAGAAGGCAATATGCAAACAACATCACAACAACAAGGTGGGCAACTTAAGCGCACCATGAAAACGCGCCACCTGATTATGCTCTCGCTGGGCGGCGTCATTGGCACAGGGTTATTTTTCAATACCGGCTATATTATCTCGACCACCGGCGCGGCGGGCACGCTGCTGGCGTATCTGATCGGCGCGCTGGTGGTCTGGCTGGTGATGCAGTGTCTTGGCGAACTGTCGGTGGCGATGCCGGAAACCGGCGCCTTTCACGTGTATGCCGCGCGTTATCTTGGCCCGGCGACCGGCTATACCGTGGCGTGGCTCTACTGGCTGACCTGGACCGTGGCGCTCGGCTCGAGCTTTACCGCCGCCGGATTCTGTATGCAGTACTGGTTCCCGCAGGTGCCGGTGTGGGTCTGGTGCGTGATTTTCTGCGCGGTGATTTTCGCCCTGAATGTTATCTCTACCCGCTTCTTTGCCGAAGGCGAATTCTGGTTCTCGCTGGTCAAAGTGATCACCATCATTGCTTTTATTATTCTCGGCGGCGCGGCCATCTTCGGCTTTATTCCGCTGACTGACGGTTCACCGGCGCCGGGGCTGCATAACATCACCGCCGAAGGCTGGTTCCCTCATGGCGGCCTGCCGATCCTGATGACCATGGTGGCGGTGAACTTCGCTTTCTCGGGCACCGAACTTATCGGCATCGCCGCCGGCGAGACGCAAAACCCGCATCAGGTGATACCGGTCGCGATCCGCACCACTATTGCCCGGCTGATTATTTTCTTTATCGGCACCGTTTTCGTGCTCGCGGCGCTGATCCCGATGCAGCAGGCGGGGGTGGAAAAAAGTCCGTTCGTACTGGTGTTTGAAAAGGTCGGTATTCCTTATGCGGCGGATATTTTTAACTTCGTGATCCTGACCGCGATTTTGTCGGCGGCCAACTCCGGCCTGTATGCCTCCGGACGGATGCTGTGGTCGCTATCAAATGAGAAGACGTTGCCAGCCTGCTTTGCCAAAGTGAATAAACGCGGCGTGCCGCTAACCGCGCTGTCGGTGAGCATGCTGGGCGGCGTGCTGGCGCTATTTTCCAGCGTAGTCGCGCCGGATACGGTGTTTGTTGCGCTGTCGGCGATTTCCGGTTTTGCGGTGGTCGCGGTATGGCTGAGCATCTGCGCGTCGCATTTTGTCTTCCGCCGCCGCCATCTGCAGCAGGGCAAAGCGTTAAGCGAGCTGCACTATCGCGCGCCGTGGTATCCGCTGGTGCCGGCGCTGGGTTTTGTACTTTGCCTGGTGGCCTGCGTGGGGCTGGCCTTTGACCCAAGCCAGAGTATTGCGCTGTGGTGCGGGATCCCGTTCGTCGCGCTATGTTATGGCGCTTACTATCTGACTCGTACACGGAAATTAACTCAGGAGCCGCAACATGCCGCAGAATAATCCGCTAACCGCCATCCTTGAAACGCAACCGTTCGTGCTGCTGGATGGCGCGATGGCGACGGAACTGGAAGCGCGCGGCTGCAATCTGGCCGATAGTTTATGGTCGGCGAAGGTACTGCTGGAGAACCCGCAGCTGATCCGCGATGTGCATCTCGACTATTTCCGCGCTGGCGCACAGGTGGCGATCACCGCCAGCTATCAGGCAACGCCGGCAGGCTTTGCCGCCCGCGGGCTGGATGAGGCGCAGTCGAAGGCGCTGATTGGTAAAAGCGTCGAGCTGGCGCGTAAAGCCCGCGAGGCGTATCTGGCGGAAAACCCGCAGGCGGGAACGCTGCTGGTGGCCGGGTCGGTCGGGCCGTATGGCGCGTATCTGGCGGATGGCTCTGAGTATCGCGGCGATTATCAGCGCAGCGCGGAGGCGTTTCAGGCATTCCACCGTCCGCGCGTCGAAGCGCTGCTGGATGCCGGGGCGGATCTGCTGGCCTGTGAAACGTTGCCGTCGTTTGCCGAAATCACGGCGCTGGCGGCGCTGCTGCGAGACTACCCGCGCGCCCGCGCCTGGTTCTCGTTGACCCTGCGCGACGCCGAACATCTCAGCGACGGCACGCCGCTGCGCGAGGTTGTTGCGGTATTGGCCGATAATCCGCAGGTGCTGGCGCTGGGGATTAACTGTATCGCGCTGGAAAATACCACCGCCGCGCTGCAGCACCTGCACAGCCTGACGTCGCTGCCGCTGGTGGTCTATCCTAACTCCGGCGAGCACTATGATGCGCTGACCAAGACCTGGCATCATCACGGCGAAGCCTGCGCGACGCTCGCGGCCTATTTGCCGCAGTGGCTGGCGGCTGGCGCCAGGCTGATTGGCGGCTGTTGTCGCACCACGCCGCAGGATATCGCCGCGCTGGCGGCGGGCCGCTAACACCTGTATTTCTTTCCCCCCGGATGGCGGCGCTCCGCGCCTGATCCGGGCTACCAGTACCGCGAGCCGGGGGAACCCATTTCTTTAATCCCTGTTTTTAACTATCTAATCCCGTTTTTCTTCTAAAAACGATTCGCTATTAGGCAGAATTTTTAATTACTTCATCTCCACGTTGATGCCGGAAATACTGCACCCATAACAACTAAGGGGAAGCAGACACTATGGCATTCACATCGCGAATTACTCTTCTGGCGGCGCTGGCTTTCGCTGCCTTCCAGGCTCAGGCGGTTAACGTCACCGTCGCCTATCAAACCTCCGCTGAACCGGCGAAAGTCGCCCAGGCGGATAACACCTTCGCCAAAGCCAGCGGCGCCACCGTTGACTGGCGTAAATTCGACAGCGGCTCCAGCATCGTACGCGCGCTGGCCTCAGGCGATGTGCAAATCGGCAACCTCGGTTCCAGCCCGCTGGCGGTGGCCGCCACTCAGCAGGTACCGATTGAAGTGTTCCTGCTGGCCTCAAAGCTTGGTAATTCCGAAGCGCTGGTGGTGAAGAAAGATATCACTAAGCCGGAAGATCTGATTGGCAAACGCATTGCGGTACCGTTTATTTCGACCACCCACTACAGCCTGCTTTCCGCGCTGAAACATTGGGGAATCAAACCGGGCCAGGTACAGATTATCAACCTGCAGCCGCCGGCGATTATTGCCGCCTGGCAGCGCGGCGATATCGATGGCGCTTACGTGTGGGCGCCAGCCGTTAACGAACTGGAAAAAGAGGGTAAGGTGCTGACCGACTCCGCGCAGGTGGGACAATGGGGCGCGCCGACGCTGGATGTCTGGGTCGTGCGTAAAGACTTTGCCGAGCAGCATCCGGAAATCGTGAAAGCTTTTGCTAAAAGCGCCATCGACGCGCAGCAGCCCTATATCGCCAACCCGGATGCGTGGCTGAAGCAGCCGGAAAATCTCAGCAAGCTGTCGCGACTGAGCGGCGTGCCGGAGGCGGATGTACCGGTGTTAGTCAAAGGCAATACCTATCTTACCGCCGCCCAGCAGGCGCAGGAGCTTAACGGCCCGGTGAACCAGGCGATTATCGATACCGCGAAATTCCTCAAAGAGCAGGGGAAAGTGCCGGCCGCAGGAACCGACTATAGCCAGTTCGTTACCGACCGTTTCGTGAAATAAAAGGAGGCTCCGATGCTGCAAATCTCGCATCTCTCCGCTGATTATGGCGGTAAACCTGCGCTGGCGGATATCAACCTGACGCTGGACAGCGGCGAACTGCTGGTGGTGCTGGGCCCCTCCGGCTGCGGCAAAACCACGCTGCTGAACCTGATTGCCGGATTCGTGCCCTACCAGCACGGCAGCATCACCCTTGAAGGCCGCCGCATCGACGGGCCGGGCGCCGATCGCGGCGTGGTGTTTCAAAATGAAGGTCTGCTGCCGTGGCGCAACGTGCTGGATAACGTCGCGCTGGGATTACAGCTGGCGGGAGTTGAAAAGACCCGACGCCGGGAAATCGCCGCGCAAATGTTGAAAAAAGTCGGCCTGCAGGGGGCGGAAAAGCGCTTTATCTGGCAGCTTTCCGGCGGCCAGCGCCAGCGTGTCGGTATTGCGCGCGCGCTGGCGGCGGATCCGCAGCTTCTGCTGCTGGATGAGCCCTTCGGCGCGCTGGATGCCTTTACTCGCGAGCAGATGCAAACCCTGCTGCTGCGCCTGTGGCATGAAACCGGCAAGCAGGTGCTGTTGATTACCCACGATATCGAAGAAGCGGTATTTATGGCCAGCGAGCTGGTGCTGCTGTCGCCGGGGCCGGGGCGGGTGCAGGAACGCCTGCCGCTGGAGTTTGGCCGCCGTTTTGTCGCCGGTGAATCCTGCCGCAGCATTAAATCGGATCCGCAATTTATCGCCCAGCGCGAATATGTGCTTAGCAGGGTGTTCGAACAACGGGAGGCTTTCTCATGAGCGTGGTCCTCAATGATAAACCGCGCCAGCGCGCGCTGAAGTGGCGCTGGCCGCTCTCACGGCAGCTGACCCTTAGCGTGGCGACGCTGGCGGTGTTGCTGGCTATCTGGTGGGCGGTGACCGCGCTGCAGCTGATTAGCCCGCTGTTTTTACCCTCGCCGTGGCAGGTATTACAGAAGCTACTGACCATTGCCGGGCCGCAAGGCTTTATGGACGCGACCCTGTGGCAGCATCTGGCGGCGAGCCTGACGCGTATCGCCATCGCGCTGGTACTGGCGGCGATCGTTGGCGTGCCGGTGGGGATCGCCATGGGATTGAGTCCAACGGTACGCGGGATCCTCGACCCGCTGATCGAACTGTATCGTCCGGTACCGCCGCTGGCGTGGCTGCCGCTGGTGATCATCTGGTTCGGCATTGGCGAAACGCCGAAAATCTTACTGATCTATCTGGCTATTTTCGCCCCGGTAGTGATGTCGACGCTGGCGGGGGTTAAAAGCGCGCAGCAGGTCCGCGTTCGCGCCGCACAGTCTTTAGGGGCCAGTCGCGCTCAGGTGCTGTGGCTGGTGATCCTGCCGGGCGCGCTGCCGGAAATTCTTACCGGCCTGCGCATTGGCCTTGGCGTCGGTTGGTCAACGCTGGTGGCGGCGGAGCTGATTGCCGCCACTCGCGGCTTAGGTTTTATGGTGCAATCCGCCGGTGAATTCCTGGCGACCGATGTGGTGTTAGCCGGGATCGCGGTGATTGCGATAATCGCATTTGTTCTGGAACTGGGACTGCGCGCGTTGCAGCGCCGCCTGACGCCCTGGCATGGAGAAGTACAATGAGTGAACGTCTGAGCATTACCCCGTTGGGGCCGTATATTGGCGCGCAGGTGGCCGGAGCCGATTTGACCCGTCCGTTAAGCGACAATCAGTTTGAGCAGCTATACCACGCGGTGCTGCGCCATCAGGTGGTGTTCCTGCGCGAGCAAAATATCACCCCGCAACAGCAGCGCGATCTGGCGTTACGTTTTGGCGATTTGCATATTCATCCGGTCTATCCGCATGCGCCGGGCGTTGACGAAATTATCGTGCTGGATACCCATAACGATAATCCGCCGGACAACGATAACTGGCATACCGACGTGACCTTTATCGACACGCCGCCGGCAGGGGCGATTCTGGCGGCGAAGGAGTTACCTTCTACCGGCGGCGATACCCTGTGGACCAGCGGTATTGCCGCCTGGGAAGCGCTATCCGAACCGTTCCGCCAGCTGTTGAGCGGGTTACGCGCGGAGCACGATTTCCGCAAATCGTTCCAGGAGTACAAGTACAACAAGACGGAAGCGGAGCATCAGCGCTGGCGCGAGGCGGTGGCGAAGAACCCGCCGCTGTTGCACCCGGTGGTACGTACCCATCCGGTAACCGGTAAGCAGGCGCTGTTCGTCAATGAAGGGTTTACTACCCGCATTGTGGATGTCAGCGAGAAAGAGAGCGAGGCGCTGCTGAACTTCCTGTTTGCTCACGTCACTAAACCGGAATTCCAGGTGCGCTGGCGCTGGCAGCCGAACGACGTGGCGATTTGGGATAACCGGGTGACGCAGCATTACGCTAACGCCGACTATCTGCCGCAGCGGCGCATCATGCACCGCGCGACAATTCTTGGCGATAAGCCGTTCTACCGGGCGGGATAAACGGCTAGAGATGCGCGCCGATGTAGCGCTGGTAGCGGTTGGCTTTGAGGTAGGTTAAATCCACCAGTACCAGCCCATCGACGCAGTGATTAAAGTCCGGATCGCTGCCGAAATCGATAAACTGCACGCCGCCCGGCTCGCACACTTCCGAGTACTGTTTATACAGCGGCGGAATGGCGCAGCCGAGATTACCGAGCAGCGACTTCAGCCGCGTCAGGTCTTCGGTGTAATCCTCGCCGCCAAACTGCGCCAGCACGTCGGGTAGCGAAGCTGGGTAGGGGCGGCGGGATTTGGCCAGCGGATGCGTCGCCGGAAACCATAAGCGGTAGAAGGCGACCAGCAAATCGCGGGCATCGGGCGGCAAGCCGCCGGAAATCGAGACCGGGCCAAAAAGATAGCGATAGTGCGGGTTTCGCGCCAGCCAGGCGCCGATGCCTGACCAGAGATAATCCAGCCCGCGGCGTCCCCAGTAGCGCGGCTGAATGAAGCTGCGCCCCAGTTCAATCCCGTGCTGCAGAATATCGTCCATCCGCGCGTCGTAGTGGAACAGGCTGTAGCTGTAGATGCCCTCCAGTCCCCGTTTTTCCAGTTGCATGGCGGTAGGCATAAAACGGTAGGCGCCGACGATCTCCAGATCTTCTTCATCCCATAAAATCAGGTGCAGGTAGTCATCATCGTAGCTATCGATATCACGGCGTTTGCCGCTGCCTTCGCCGACCGCCCGGAAGGCTATCTCCCGCAGACGGCCCAGTTCGCGTAGCAGCGGCGCCTCTTCCTGACCGTTGCGCTGCCATAGATAAATCAGCTTACCGTCCGCGGTTTTGCCCAGACATTCGGTTTTTGCCAGCTCGCGTTTGAGCAGCGCGCGGTCTTCCGGGCGGGCGATCGCGCTTTCGCTTTTAAACAGGCCGGGGTGTCCTTTACCGAGGCGCTCGACGTGGCGATAGCAGCGGTCCGCCAGTTCGCGGGCGGAAAGCGGCGGCTGATGCCACGATGACCACGCGATTTGCTGGCCAATGCGTAACGGCAAGCTGCTATCGCGGCGGCGAAACATCTGCTGCATTAATAGCAGCAGCGGCAGATTCTCGGAGAGCAGGGCGCTGGCGTAGAACAGCGGGCTGTTGTGGGCGCGGATCCAGGCCGGCAGCAGCGGCGCGCGGTATTTCGCCGCCAGCTTGATGAAGCCGGGATGCCATTTTTTATCACGGATGCCGCGGCGGGTCAGACGCGAGACTTCCCCCGCCGGGAAGAAGATCAGCACGCCGTCCTGCTGAAGCTGTTGATCCATCTGCTGCAGCGCCGCTTTGGCGGTACGGCCGTTGATATTATCCACCGGAATAAACAGCGAGCTCAGCGGTTCAAGATGGGTCAGCATGCGGTTAGTGACGACTTTGACATCGCGCCGTACGCGGGAGACCGCATAGAGCAGAGCGAGTCCATCGAGCGTGCCGGTCGGATGGTTGGCGATAATCACCAGCGGGCCATGTTCGGGGATTTGTTCAAGGTCATGCGCCGGGATAGCGCAGCGGATATTGAGATGTTCGAGGACCTGTTCGACCGTATCCAGTCCTTTCAGGTGACGATGGCGGGCGGCAAATTGCTGGAACTCTTCTTCATGCAGAAGCTTTTTCAACACTTTTTTCTGCCAGGGGGCGGGCCTTGCCTGAGGCCACAGGTCATCGAGAACGTTGTCGAGACTAAACATAGTGACTCCTCCTCTGTCCTGCCCAGACAGTAGAAGGCGCAGATGTCGTTCAGATTACAATTCGGTGAAGATTCGGTCTCAGCAGGTGAGGTTTCCCGGATAGCGGTTACGGTTTGGCGCCGATTTGTAGCCCCGGTAAGCGTCAGCGCCACCGGGGAGGGGCTATCGGCGTTCGCCGCAGCTAAGCTCAAAGCTTTCGCCAGCCCAGTTTTCAGGATATAGCCCGCGTTGGACATCTCGATGAAAGGTTGAAAATGGCCAATCTATAACCTGCGTAACCCAACCATGTTTTAATGGATTGATATGTATGTAATCAACATGGCGGCGATAATCTTCTTCATCACGTATGGCATGCTCCCAGAAGCGAGGTTGCCAGATATGTTGTCGTTTTAATGTTCTGCTAAAACAGCCTTTGATATCGCGCCAGCGGGAAGAAAAATCGTCATCATTGTTGGGCAGTGTCCAGATACAGTGGAGATGTTCAGGCAATACCACCCAAGCATTAATGATAAAAGGGCGACGCTGTTTTACGACGGAAACGGAGTAGCGAAATAATGCAATTCTTTCAGTCAGAAGCCTGCTTCTATGGTCTTTCAAATTAACGGTAAAGAACCAGGTTCCCCCTTTGATGTAATAGCGTCGATAAGCAACCACAGCTTCTCCTGGTAGGCAGCGTTTATAATGTGATTTAAGACGTTAAAGGAGAAGAGAAGGTTCGCCAAGGAGCCATCACGGAAGATGGAAAACGGCACGCAAAATCTGATTCCCGGATAGCGGCTAACGCCTTATCCGGGCTACGATTTGGCATTTGGTTGGTAGCCCCGGTAAGCGTCAGCGCCACCGGGGGGAGGGAAGGTTTAACGCAGGATTTTTTTCTCGGCCAGATCGAGGGCGAAATAGCTGAAGATCAGGTCCGCGCCTGCGCGTTTAATTGCGCCAAGGCTTTCCAGCACCACTTTCTCTTCGTCGATAGCGCCAGCCTGCGCGGCAAATTTGATCATCGCGTACTCGCCGCTGACCTGATAAGCGCCGAGCGGCAGGTCGGTGCGCTCGCGGATATCACGCAGGATATCCAGATAGGCGCCAGCCGGTTTCACCATCAGGCAGTCCGCGCCCTGCGCTTCATCGAGCAGCGACTCGCGGATTGCCTCGCGACGGTTCATCGGGCTCATCTGGTAGGTTTTACGATCGCCTTTCAGCGCGGTACCGGCGGCTTCACGGAACGGGCCGTAGAACGATGACGCGAATTTGGTCGAGTAAGACATAATCGCGGTATTGGTAAAGCCCGCGGCATCCAGCGAACGGCGGATCGCCTGCACCTGACCGTCCATCGCGGCGGATGGCGCGATGAAATCAGCGCCGGCGGCCGCGGCGACCACCGCCTGCTTACCGAGATTTTCCAGAGTCGCATCGTTATCGACGCCGTGCTCGCACAGCACGCCGCAGTGGCCGTGCGAGGTGTATTCGCAGAAGCAGGTATCGGACATGACGATCATTTCCGGCACCGCCTGTTTGGCGATACGGGTCATCCGCGCCACCAGACCGTTTTCATTCCAGGTATCGCTACCGGTCGCGTCGGTATGATGGGAGATGCCAAAAGTCATCACTGAACGAATACCGGCGTTGGCGATGCGCTCAATTTCGCGCGCCAGATGTTTTTCCGGAATACGCATGACGCCAGGCATCGCTTCGATGGCTTTGTAATCGTCAATTTCTTCTTCAACAAAGATCGGCAACACCAGGTCGTTCAAACTCAGTGTTGTCTCTTCAAACATGGCGCGCAGCGAGGCGGATTGACGCAGGCGGCGTGGGCGAGTGATTAAATCTGTCATGGTTTGCCTGATTTTGTGAAATGAAAGAAGGTAGTGTACCGCAAACGACAGCGGGATGTTTCGCCAAAACGATCCTTAACAATCAGTGGCAAAACATCCCGCAACGATTACTGGCTGGCGGTTTCCATATTCGGCTGCACGCCGCTTAAGGCGCTGACGAGGTCGTTGACGCCGTCGCTCATGGCGCTGAAGCGGGTCAACGCGGAACGGGTCACAACCACGAAGACCCCGACGTTAGCCTGCGGGTTCATCGCCATATAGGTAATAAATCCGCCGCCGCCGCCGGTTTTCTGAATAATGCCCGGATGGCCGTTTTTCGGCTTCATGTAAACCCAGCCCAGACCCAGCGCATCGGCTTTACCCGGGACATCCATGCCAATCACTCTGGTGAGCTGGGTACGTTGATAAATCAGCGTCTGCATGCGATCGGCCTGCTGGCCGCGGGTATAGAAATCTGAAGAGAGGAACTGCTGCATCCAGCGCATCATATCGCCCGGCGTCGAATACACACCGCCGCTGCCGATGGCCGCGAGGGTGTTATTACACGGGCTGGCGCCTTTCTCCGCCACCATCAGGCGCTGACACTGGTCCGGCGATGGCGTAAAGGTGGTGTCCTTCATGCCGAGCGGGCGGGTGATTTGTTCTTCAAACAGCTGCGGGTAAGGCTTACCGGCGGCGGTCGATAGCGCATCGGCCAGCAGGTCGAAGGCCAGGTTGGAATAGGCCGCCTGCGAACCCGGCGTGGTTTTAAGCGTTGCCGTCGACAGCCAGTTCCAGCGCTGCTGGCGGGTCGGCCAGACGAAAACCGGGCGATGCGCCGCGCCGCCCGGCTGCTCGCGCGGCAGGGCGCTGGTGTGGGTCGCGAGATTGACCAGCGTAATCGGTACACCCTGGTAGGTTGGCACGCGCGCGCCAGGCGGGGCGTATTTACTCAGCGGATCGTCAAGCTTAACCACTCCCTGATCGAGCAGTTTCACCAACATTTCACTGGTCATCAGCTTACTCAGAGAGGCGATACGGATAACGGAATCCAATTGTGGATGCTGATTATTACCCGGACGGGTTTCGCCGAAGCTGCGGAATACGCGCTGGTTGCCGTCAATAACCACCATCGCCATGCCGGTGGCGCCGCTGCCGTAATAAATATGTTCGGCGAAGCGGTCGACCACATCAGAAGTAAATACCGGATCAACGCTCGGCTGAACCGCCTGGGCTGAGGTCCACGACGCCGCGCACAGCGCAGCAAAAATGAGCAAACTACGTTTCAACGGAGGCATCCATCGTTTATTAGGGGATATACACCGTATTTATACTACGAAGTCGCGGCGAGCAAAGTGGGAATAACGACAATATTTCACAGAAAAGCGTAACGGTGCGTAAAAATGACTTTTTTCCGCTTTCAGATATCTGCTTTTCCGCCTGACGCGTATGATTAAGCTCTTATTCATCTTATAAAAGAGAGTGGTGATGGCATCTCAACGGGTTCTGATGGTAGTGGATATGCAAAACGGCGTATTCGAGACGCCGCGTATCGATCGCGAACGCTGCGTGGCGCAAATCAATCGCCTGATTCACGCCGCCGATAGCGTTATTTTCATTCAGCACGCTGAAGCGGGCGGCCTGGAAGAGGGAAGCGAGGGGTTTGCGCTGCTGCCTGAACTGGCGCAACCCGCCGGGGCGCGCTACGTCACCAAAACGGCCTGTGATGCGTTTTATAAAACCGATCTTGAACAGGTGCTGCGCGAGAGCGGAACTCACGATTTTGTTATTTGCGGCTGCGCGACCGATTATTGCGTCGATACCACCATCAAAAACGGCGCCAGCCGCGGCTATGCCATCACCATCGCCGAAGATGCCCATACCACCGCTAACCGCGCCGCCGCTGAAGCCAAAACGCTGATCGCTCACTATAACGAGGTGTGGCGGACCTTCATCCTCCCTGGTAATCCTTTACGCGTGAAACCCGTAGAAACAATTCTTGCCGAATGGCAGACGAACTAAGTCGCTGATATCCGGTCTCATCATGGGTCCGCTTTACTTCGCCGCCGCGCGTTGCGGCGGGCGTACGTGTGGTACACAGCAAAAACAGAACGATAAGAAGTTAGCAGGAGAGTACGATGTTTAAAGCTTTTTTCCCCAAACCGGGGCCGTTTTTTATTTCTGCCTTTATCTGGTCGCTGCTGGCGGTGATCTTTTGGCAGGCGGGCGGCGGCGACTGGCTGCTGCGGATAACCGGCGCATCGCAGGATGTCGCCATCAGCGCGGCGCGGTTCTGGTCGCTCAACTATCTGGTGTTTTACGCGTATTACCTGTTCTGCGTCGGCGCCTTCGCGCTGTTCTGGTTTATCTATAGCCCGCATCGCTGGCAATACTGGTCGATTCTCGGCACCTCGTTGATTATTTTTGTCACCTGGTTTTTGGTGGAAGTTGGGGTGGCGATCAACGCCTGGTATGCGCCGTTCTATGATTTGATTCAGAGCGCGCTGGCCACGCCCCATAAGGTCAGCATCAATCAGTTCTACCACGAGATTGGTATTTTTCTCGGTATCGCGCTGATTGCGGTGGTGATTGGCGTGCTGAATAACTTCTTCGTCAGCCATTATGTGTTCCGCTGGCGTACCGCGATGAACGAACACTATATGGAGCACTGGCAGCATCTGCGCCATATCGAAGGTGCCGCTCAGCGTGTGCAGGAAGACACCATGCGCTTCGCCGCGACGCTTGAAGATATGGGCGTAAGCTTTATTAATGCGGTCATGACCCTGATCGCCTTCCTGCCGGTGCTAGTTTCGCTGTCGGCGCATGTGCCGGACCTGCCGATCGTTGGTCATTTACCGTATGGACTTGTGATCGCCGCTATCGTGTGGTCGCTGATGGGAACCGGGCTGCTGGCGGTGGTCGGGATCAAGCTGCCGGGCCTGCAATTTAAAAACCAGCGGGTAGAAGCCGCCTATCGTAAAGAGCTGGTGTATGGCGAGGACGACGCCAACCGCGCCACGCCGCCGACCGTGCGCGAGCTGTTCAGCGCGGTGCGCCACAACTACTTCCGTCTCTATTTCCACTATATGTATTTCAATATCGCCCGTATTCTTTACCTGCAGGTGGATAACGTTTTCGGCTTGTTCCTGCTGTTTCCGTCGATTGTCGCCGGTACGATTACGCTCGGCCTGATGACCCAGATCACCAACGTGTTCGGCCAGGTACGCGGCTCGTTCCAGTATCTGATTAGTTCGTGGACCACGCTGGTGGAACTGATGTCCATCTATAAACGTCTGCGCAGCTTTGAGCGCGAACTGGATAACAAAGGGCTGCAGGAAGTCTCTTCAACCGTTAATTAATGTATGCAAGGAAGGTTTATGGCGCAGGTTTCTCGCAGTGTTTCACTCTCTTTAACGCTGCTGGCCGGGTTGGTGCTGAGCGCCTGTACCAGCCAGCAGGCGCCTAAGTTGAAAGAAGGCGAGAAGCCGGTGGATGTCGCCGCCGTGGTGCGGCAAAAAATGCCCGCTAGCGTCAAAGACCGCGAGGCCTGGGCGCAGGCGATTGCCAAAACCTTTGACAGCCAGAAGCTGGCGCCGACGGAAGAAAACGTCTGTTCGGTGCTGGCGGTCGCCCAGCAGGAATCAAATTATCAGGCCGATCCGGCGGTGCCGGGGCTAAGCAAAATAGCCTGGCAGGAAATTGACCGCCGGGCGGAGAAAATGCATATCCCGGTATTTCTGGTGCATACCGCGCTGAAAATCACCTCGCCGAACGGTAAAAGTTACAGCGAGCGCCTCGATAACGTCAAAACGGAAAAACAGCTGAGCGCGATTTTTGATGACTTCATTGGCATGGTGCCGATGGGCCAGAAGCTGTTCGGCTCCCTCAATCCGGTGCATACCGGCGGGCCGATGCAGGTAAGCATCGCCTTTGCCCAGCAGCATACCGACGGTTACCCATGGAAAATGGACGGCACCGTGCGCCAGGAAGTCTTCAGCCTGCGCGGCGGGTTGTGGTTTGGCACTTATCACCTGCTGAACTACCCGGCCAACTACAGCGTGCCGCTGTACCGCTTTGCTGATTTCAATGCCGGTTGGTATGCCAGCCGTAACGCCGCCTTCCAGAATGCGGTGGTTAAAGCCACCGGCGTTAAGCTGGCGCTGGATGGCGATCTTATTCGCTATGACAGCGATGAACCCGGAACGACTGAGCTGGCGGTGCGCCGTTTAGCCGGGCAGTTGGGGATGAGCGATGGCGATATCCATCGTCAACTGAAGAAAGGGGATAGCCTGGCATTTGAAGAGAGCGATTTGTATAAGAAAATATTCAAAATCGCCGAGAAAAAGGCCGGGAAAACGCTTCCGCGCGAGATGTTGCCAGGGATCCAGCTTGAGAGCCCGAAAATCACCCGCAATCTTACTACCGCGTGGTTTGCTAAGCGGGTCGACGATCGCCGCGCCAGCTGTATGGCGCGTCGTTAACGGTTATGGTACCAGCGCAGGATAAGCCCCAGCGCGCCGACCAGCAGGCTACCAAACAGGAACGGAATTAAACCGAACAGGGTACCGACGCCGAGCCCAATCTCAATGCGCGGGCGGTTGGTATCCTGAATCTGAATGAGATGTTCGAATACGCCTGGCGCGTGTACCAGCATGCTCAACATTTGCGCGCCGGCCCAGATGCACAGCAGAACAAAAAGCGCGTAGGCAATGTTACCGCTGGTGATCGATACCTTCTTTTTGTTGCTCCCCATCAGCGTCTTTGAAAACGTAAATTCAGCCATATAAACCTCCGCAACACCTGTTCCGCTGGTTTTTCCCCCAGCTCTATAGACAGGAATTCTGGCAGCGCCGGTCGTTTCCCTGTATCAGATTGCTGGTAATTTCTGCCAGGAATAATCCTGTTTTGACAAAACTGTCGGCGAGCCCGCATTGCACAAAAGGGAGAGCGGCTTCGCATTGTGCGAACAATCTTGTTGGCGCGGCGGGCGGCTATGCGATGATGTTTTTTTTCCGCAGGAGTCGTTATGAAGCTGACCGACAAAATCCGCCGTGACTGGCACTACTACGCGTTTGCGCTGGGGTTAATTTTTATTCTCAATGGCGTGGTGGGGCTGTTGGGGTTTGACGCGCAGGGCTGGCAATCTTATGCCGTCGGTTTGGTGACGTGGGTAGTGAGCTTCTGGCTGGCGGGATTTGTTATTCGCCGCCGTCCGGCAGAAGAGGCGTAATATCCCCGGCAAGACGTGGTAGTTATTATTATCGGTTTGCGATCGTTTCGACCTGGAAAAACGGTTGTTCTGTGCTGTTTCCAGGCACATTGCGCTCCCGATAATTCTTCTGCGTTATGTCTCTCATGGCGCAGGGAGCGCACAGAGGGCGGCCAGTCGCCGCCGCCCTCTGTACTCCCGGGCTCTGGCCGCCAAAATCGCCACTTCGTGGTTCCTTCGACTTATCCCTTCAGGCTTCGGGTCGGGCCGAGGCAGCGTCCGTGCAAAACACGGCCCTCAGCCCGCATCCATGCGGGCTGCCCCGGCCTTCCGGGAACGTCTCAGCGATTTTGAGGCCACCAACACCGGCAGTTTCAGCAGCCACGGATAAAGAGGTAGCCCGGGTAAGGCGGTACGCCGCTACCCGGGAAAGAGGCTTAGTTCATTGAGGTTTTCAGCGCGCGGTCGGCAGCGTGGCGCTCCAGCGCCAGCTCGATCAGGCGGCTTATCAGGCTGGTGTAATCCAGACCGCTGGCCTGCCACAGCTTCGGATACATACTGATGTTGGTAAAGCCCGGCAGCGTGTTGATTTCGTTGATCACCACCTCGTTATCTTCCGTCAGGAAGACGTCAACGCGGGCCATTCCGCTGCAGCCGAGTGTTTGATAAGCGCGGACGGCGATATCGCGGATTTTGTCGTTGATCTCCGGGGCGATGGCTGCCGGAACCACCACCTGCGCGCCTTTATCATCAATATACTTGGTATCGTAGGCATAGAATTCGCTATTGAGTACGATCTCCCCGCAGGTGCTGGCCTCGGGATAATCATTGCCCAGCACGGCACATTCGATTTCACGGCCCTTAATCCCTTGTTCAACCACCACTTTATGGTCGAATTCAAAGGCTAACGCGATGGCCTGCAGATACTCTTCTTCGGTCTTCACTTTGCTGACGCCGACGGAAGAACCCTGGTTCGCGGGTTTCACGAACAGCGGTAGCCCCAGCTTCGCTTTGATATCGGCAAAGCTGAACTGCTGGCGGTTGGCGCGAGTCAGGGTGATGAACGGCGCAATCGACAGACCGGCATCGCGTAGCAGGCGTTTAGTGACGTCTTTGTCCATGCAGGCGGCGGAGCCCAGCACATCGGATCCGACGAACGGCAAATTCGCCATCCGCAGCATTCCCTGCAGCGAGCCATCTTCGCCAAGGGTGCCGTGAACAATCGGGAAGATGACGTCGATGGCCGCCAGCGGCTGGCCGCTATCGGCGTTGATCAACTGATGGGCATCGCGACCGGGAATTTGCGCCAGCGTCACGTCCGATGGGCGCAGCGCGATATGGGCGGGATCCTGCGGGTTCAGCAGATAGTTGCTGGCATCGTTGATATGCCAAAGCCCCTGTTTATCGATTCCCAGCAGCACAACATCAAAGCGCGTTTTATCAATTGCTTCGACGATATTTTTGGCTGACTGCAGCGACACTTCATGTTCTGCCGACTTACCGCCAAAAACGATCCCAACCCTCATTTTAGCCATTTCAACTTCCATCCTGATTACATCAAAACACATAACATAGCATGTGTTTTAGCGAGATGGCTGCCTGAATCTTTACCCTTTGCCGCAGAGGGTTAAATGCTGCGCATTCGCCGCTATGCGCCGGTGTGCGTCAGCACATCGCACTGACGAAAATGCGGTTATCTTCGATTATGTTTGTCTACTCCGCGGTCAGGGCGATAAAACACCAAACTCGCGGCATGCGCATCTCTGGTACTACGTGCGAAGACGGAAATTGCTAAGCTAGGTAATAATTAACGAAACACTAATGAATACGCGTAGTTATGGAATCCTGGAAGGTTAATCTCATTTCTGTCTGGTTCGGCTGTTTTTTCACCGGACTCGCCATCAGTCAAATTCTGCCCTTCTTACCGCTGTATGTCTCTCAGTTGGGCGTTACCTCACATGAAGCGCTGTCGATGTGGTCGGGCTTGACCTTTAGCGTCACCTTCCTGGTGTCGGCGATTGTCTCGCCGATGTGGGGGAGCCTGGCAGACCGCAAAGGGCGCAAACTGATGCTGCTGCGCGCCTCCCTTGGCATGGCGATAGCGATTTTGCTACAGGCTTTTGCGACCAACGTTTGGCAGCTTTTTATTTTGCGTGCGGTAATGGGGCTAACCTCAGGCTATATACCCAACGCCATGGCGCTGGTGGCCTCGCAGGTGCCGCGTGAACGCAGCGGTTGGGCGCTAAGTACGCTGTCGACGGCGCAGATAAGCGGTGTGATCGGCGGCCCGCTGCTTGGCGGTTTTCTTGCCGACCACGTCGGCCTGCGGGCGGTATTTTTCATTACCGCGATTTTACTGACGGTCAGCTTCCTCGTGACCTTGTTTCTGATTAAAGAGGGCGCCCGGCCGCAAATGAGCAAAGCTGAACGCCTGAGCGGTAAAGCGGTCTTTGCTTCATTGACCCATCCGGGGCTGGTGATTAGCCTGTTTTTCACCACCCTGGTTATCCAGTTGTGTAACGGCTCTATCGGGCCGATTCTGGCGTTATTTATCAAGTCGATGGCGCCGGATAGTAACAACATCGCTTTTCTTGCGGGGATGATTGCCGCCGTACCGGGGATTTCGGCGTTGATTTCCGCGCCTCGGCTGGGGAAACTCGGCGATCGCATCGGGACGTCGCGTATTCTGCTGGCGACGTTATGTTGCGCGGTGGTGATGTTCTTTGCGATGTCGTTCGTGACTTCGCCGCTGCAGCTCGGGGTATTGCGCTTCCTGCTGGGCTTTGCCGACGGCGCGATGTTACCGGCGGTCCAGACGCTGCTCTTGAAATACTGCAGCGATAACGTCACCGGGCGTATTTTCGGTTATAACCAGTCATTTATGTATCTGGGTAATGTCGCCGGGCCGCTCATTGGCGCTTCGGTCTCGGCAATGGCGGGTTTCCGCTGGGTGTTTATTGCCACTGCGTTGATTGTCCTGATTAATATCTGGCAACTGGCGATTATGTTACGCCGAAGCCGCCGCGCGGCCGTTTAAATAAAAATATTGGGCGCTCATAAGAGCGCCTTATATTAATCAGCTGATATAGCTATTAACCATTACCTTTAGTTATCCTTAAATAGTGCGACGCATATTCCATTTTATTATTTACTATTAAATTTGGTTATAGAATTATCTTTTAGCTATTAATTATAGGAGCTTTCCCTTTGTTGTCCGGCGGTAATAAAAACGTTTCGCTGAATATTATTGCAGGAATAACCCTATTATTTGAAAATAATTCTGGTATCGATATGCCGATGTATGACATAACTAGGCCATTATGGATGTTGCTTAAGGATAATGCGTAATGAAAAATCTCATTGCTGAGCTGTTGGTCAATCTGGCGCAAAAAGAAGAAGAGGCAAAAGAGCTGACGGTACAGGTTGAGGCGCTGGAAATTGTCGTCACCGCGTTGCTGCGCCATATGGCTGAGGATGCGCAGCAACGTTTGATTCAGGATATCGAAACCGCCATGGAGCAGGTCAAGCCCGGGCCGCTGGTGGACGACCGTGACACCCAGCTTCTGCAGCAATATATAAAAAAGCTGCTCCGGCATCCTCGTAACTAATCATGTGACCAGTAAGGATGCTGTCATTTTTCTGTCACACCACTTTTATAAAGTCTCCCTCGTTTTGTTTTTTAAGTATTTTTTACATGGAGACGACAAAGTGAAATTATCTGCCCTCTTTATTGCCCTGTTACCGCTGCTGGCTCCCCCGGTTATTCATGCACAAACAACTTCTTCGCCGGTGCTGGAAAATCGCGCGGCGCAGGGCGATATCACGACCCCAGGCGGGGCGCGCCGTTTAACGGGCGATCAGACCGAAGCGCTGCGCGCTTCGTTAATCAATAAGCCGGCGAAAAATATTATTTTGCTCATTGGCGATGGCATGGGTGATTCAGAAATTACCGCCGCACGAAATTATGCCGAAGGCGCCGGCGGTTTTTTTAAAGGTATTGATGCCCTGCCGCTGACGGGCCAATACACCCATTATTCTCTGGATAAAAAAACCGGCAAGCCGGATTACGTGACGGATTCCGCCGCTTCGGCAACCGCATGGACCACCGGCGTGAAAAGCTATAACGGCGCGCTGGGCGTTGATATCCACGAAAAAGATCACCAGACCATCCTTGAGCTGGCGAAAGCCGCGGGTCTTGCCACCGGCAATGTCTCGACGGCTGAACTGCAGGATGCGACGCCGGCGGCGCAGGTTGCCCATGTGACCTCGCGTAAATGCTATGGTCCCAGCGTGACCAGCGAAAAATGCGCCAGCAACGCGCTGGAAAAAGGCGGTAAGGGCTCTATCACCGAACAACTGCTGAATGCCCGTCCGGATGTCTCTTTAGGCGGCGGGGCGAAGACCTTTGCTGAAACGGCGACCGCGGGGGAGTGGCAGGGGAAAACCCTGCATGAGCAGGCGGTCGCTCGCGGCTATCAGATTGTGACCGACGCCGCTTCACTCGCCGCTATCAGCGAAGCAAATCAGGGTAAACCGCTGCTCGGTCTGTTCTCCGATGGCAATATGCCGGTGCGGTGGGAAGGCCCGAAAGCCTCTTATCACGGCAATATCGACAAACCGCCGGTAACCTGTACGCCAAACCCGAAACGCGATGCTTCCGTACCGACGCTGGCGCAGATGACCGAAAAAGCGATTGATCTCCTGAGCCGCAACGAGAAAGGTTTCTTCCTGCAGGTTGAGGGAGCGTCTATCGATAAACAGGACCATGCCGCAAACCCTTGCGGCCAGATTGGCGAAACCGTCGACCTCGATGAAGCGGTACAGAAAGCGCTGGAATTTGCCAAAAAAGAGGGCAATACCCTGGTTATCGTCACCGCCGATCACGCCCACTCCAGCCAGATTATCCCGGCAGACACCAAGGCTCCGGGCCTGACCCAGGCGCTGACCACTAAAGATGGCGCGGTAATGGTGATGAGCTATGGCAACTCTGAAGAAGAGTCAATGGAGCACACCGGTACCCAACTGCGCATTGCCGCATACGGACCGCATGCGGGCAACGTGGTGGGGCTCACCGATCAAACCGATCTGTTTTACACCATGAAAGACGCGCTGGGTCTGAAATAACCCGGCGCCGGTAATGAATTTGCGTTACCGGCTGGTTTTTTTGCTGATAGCGACCAGACTTACAGAGATCCACTAACAGAGGGATGGTGTGATGAAAATAACATTTCTGGTAACCCTACTTTTTGGTTTGGTCTTTGTTGCCGCGGTGAGTGCCGCAGATAAAACGTTAACGCCTCAGCAGCAGAAAATGAGCGTATGTAATACCGAAGCGGCGTCAAAGTCGCTGAAAGGTGATGAACGTAAAACCTTTATGAGCAATTGCCTGAAGAAAGATGCGCCAGCGGCCGGCAAGACGCTGACGCCTCAACAGCAGAAGATGAGCGCTTGTAGTAAAGAAGCGTCGTCGAAATCGCTGAAGGGTGACGATCGTAATAAGTTTATGAGTACCTGCCTGAAGAAATAAGATGACGGGTGGGGCGGCGCCTCACCCGTAGTCTCTTTAAGGCTTATCAGGAACGGCTCAGTTGCTCTGATTTTTCCATACATTTCGCCATCGCTTCGATAACGGCTGAACGGAAACCTTTCTCTTCCAGTACGCGAACCGCTTCAATGGTGGTGCCGCCCGGCGAGCAGACCATATCTTTCAGCGCGCCCGGATGTTCGCCGCTTTCCAGTACCATCTTCGCTGACCCCATGACCGCCTGCGCGGCGAATTTGTAGGCCTGCGCACGCGGCATACCGCCGAGAACGGCGGCATCGGCCATGGCTTCGATAAACATAAAGACGTAAGCCGGCGCGGAACCGCTGACGCCAACCACCGGGTGAATCATTGGTTCGGCGATGGTTTCCGCCTGGCCGAAGCAGCGGAAAATGGTTAACACCTCGGCGATCTCTTCCGCGCTGACCAGCGCGTTTGGCGTTACGGAGGTCATCCCGGCGTTCACCAGCGACGGCGTGTTCGGCATGGCGCGAATAATTTTGCGATCGTGGCCCAGCGCCCGCGCCAGCTGATCCAGCGTGACGCCTGCGGCTATCGAAACCACCAGCGAATCTTTGTTCAGACTGGATGCGATATCGCTTAATACCTTGGTCATGATCCCCGGCTTCACCGCGCCGAAGACGATATCGGCGACCTGAGCGACTTCCTGTGCGCTTTCCGCCGCATTAATACCGTATTGGTCATGCAGGGCGGCAACTTTGTCCGGCGATGGGGTATAGACCCAGATTTGCGCCGGTTGCACTTGTCCGCTGGCGATCAGGCCGCCGAGAATGGCTTTACCCATGTTGCCGCAGCCGATAAAGCCAATTTTCTTATCCATTACCTTTCCCCTCTGCATTTTTCGTTACGATCCCACTAGCTTATCATCCTGGCGCTTTTCTGGGGGAGAAAAGCAGGCGACAATGTCGCAACCTTTGCCAACGACAGGAGCCGAAATGGCGATTTGGGTAGATGCGGACGCGTGTCCGAATGTCATTAAAGAAATTTTGTTCCGCGCCGCCGAACGCACGCAGACGCCGTTGACGCTGGTCGCCAACCAGTCGCTGCGGGTTCCGCCGTCGCGCTACGTCCGCGCGCTGCGGGTGGCACAGGGTTTTGATGTTGCCGATAACGAGATTGTCCGTCTCTGTGAACCGGGCGATTTGGTGATCACCGCCGACATCCCGCTGGCGGCGGAAGTGCTGGCGAAAGGGGGGGCGGCGCTGAATCCGCGGGGCGAGCGCTACAGTGAAGCGACCATTCGCGAGCGCCTGACGATGCGTGATTTTATGGAGACGATGCGGGCCAGCGGCGTACAGACCGGCGGCCCGGATAGTTTATCGCAGCGCGATCGGCAGTTATTTGCCGCTGAGCTGGAAAAGTGGCTGCTTGCGGTTAAACGTCAGCAGGATTAAACCCAGCTGTCGTCATCGCTACCGAAATCATCGTCATTGCCGAAGCCGGCGTCGAAATCGGAGTCAAGGGTGTTGTTGTCCGCCAGGAAAGGATCGTCCTGCTGGCGGAACGGATCCTCGGCGGCGTTATTATCCAGCGCCGGGCTGACGTCTTGTTGCTGCTGCGGCTGCTGTTCATCGATGATGTTCACGATCTCCTGCGGGTGTGAACCACTGAACATATTGGTCAGCATATTGCCCAGCACCACGCCGCCTGCCACCCCGGCCGCGGTTTGTAGCGCGCCCGCCATAAAGCCGCCGCCGCTGCGCCCGGCCGCCTGCGGGGCATAGTTTTGCTGCGGCGCATACTGCGGTTGCGCGTTATTGGCCTGCGGGCGGCCATATTGCTCGGCCCCGGGAATCGGATCGGAGCCGCGGGACTGGCCGCCGCCGAACAGGCCCGACAGGAAGCCGCCGCTGCTCGGTTTTGCCGCCTGCAGCTGGCTAACCTGCGCCTCCAGCGCCTGAATGCGGTCGTTAAGCTGTTTGATAGCCGCTTCCTGAATCAGGATAGTTTGCGCCATATAGTACGGGGCCGCCGGCTGCTGGGTTACGTGCTGGGCAATCCGCTCCTCGGCGCTGGCGTCGCGCGATGCGCTGTGCGTCTCGGCCTCTTTTAAACGGGAAAACAGGCCATCAATAAGGCGTTGTTCTTCAGATTGCATGATACATTCCTCTGTCACACGGGTCATTTACCGTCAGAGTGCGACGGTCGGCCGGTGTTGTAAATATGTTGCAGCGTAAAGCTGTGCAGAAATGTGTTACCGTTTACGGCAAACGATGGATGAAAAATAATCCTTCGATTTTAAGTAAAGCTGGCATAACACTAAATGCAATGATAAGTTTACATGCGGAATCCATTCAAACTCTATGGTAACTAGGGTTCCCTAAAAAATGTAACGATTATTTTACGGTTATCGTGGCAGGCATTTGCAGGTATCATGGCGTACTTTTCGCCTTTATTTCTCCGCGACACGCGGAACCAGGGGGTCTTCGGTAATGACACAACCAATTTTTCTCATCGGGCCGCGAGGCTGCGGTAAAACGACGATCGGCCATGCCCTGGCGCGCGCGCTGCATTTCCAGTTTTCCGATACCGATCATCGTTTACAGGCTCATGAGAAACGCACGGTAGCGGAAATCGTGCAGAAAGAGGGCTGGGAGCGCTTTCGTGAACTGGAGACGCTGTCGCTGAAGGCCGTTACGCTGCCGGATACGGTGATTGCGACCGGCGGAGGGATTATTCTTGCTGAACGCAATCGTCTGTTTATGCGTGAAAACGGCATCGTGATCTATCTGCAGGCTTCTGTTAACGCCTTGATTGAGCGTCTGGAAGCATACCCACAGGCGGAACAGCGTCCAACGCTGACCGGTAAGCCTGTCCGTGAGGAAGTCGGCGAAGTGCTGGCGCAACGGGAAGCCCTGTACCGCGAAACCGCCCATCATACCGTAGACGCCACCGCGACGCCGGATGCGGTGGTTGAACAGATTATGACCATGCTGTGCGATGTGACGGTAAGTTAGGATTTTACCTGGGTCAGGGGGGAAAGCGGAGCCTATACTTAATTGTTCTGACAGCCGAAAAAGGAAGAACAATGCCAAACAGACCTCCTTATCCGAGACAAGCACGCGTTGTCGCCGTCGAAAAAGGCGCCGCGGGTCAGACGGTCACCTGGTATCAGCTGCGTGCGGATTACCCGACACCCGATTCGCTAATCAGCGAACATCCCTCCGAGCAGGAAGCGTTAGACGCCAAACGGCGTTACGAAGATCCCGAGAAAACCTAATCCCCCGGCCCGGTTTGCGTCATGAAGATGGCAATACCGGGCCCAGCTCACATTTTTAATTCATCAATGGTACTAATGAATACCTAACATACGGATTTTTCAGGAGCGACTCTGAAACTTCTGGAATCTTTACATTCCGCAGCGGCGCTGAGCTGCTACGCTTCTCGACGGTTGATTTTTACTCACCAGGGGGGCGGATGTCGTGTGTGAAAAGCCTGTGTTGAAGCAGTGGTAGTGAAAAGGTACATGATATGAGTGCAACGATGGCAATTTTGACCATTGGCGTAGCGCCGGTGGCGGAAGTTTTGCCGCTGTTAACCGAACATATCAGGGAAGAGCAGATCACCCATATTAGCCTGTTAGGTAAAATGACGCGTGAAGACGTTATGGAAGATTATGCCGTGGAATCCGGCGACCAGGGGCTGCTGACCTTACTCAATGACAACCAACTGGTGGAAGTCTCCCGCCAAAAGGTGGAGCGCGATCTGCGCTGCGTTATCGAGATGCTGGATCGGCAGGAATATGATGTCATTCTTCTTCTCAGTTCCGAGCAGTTGAGCGGCCTTGCGACGCACAACGCTATCCTTCTTGAGCCTGAACGGATTATTCCGCCGCTGGTGGCATCGATTGTCGATGGCCATCAGGTGGGCGTGATTGTACCCGTTGAAGAAGTCCTGCCCCTGCAGCGACAAAAGTGGCTCACTTTAGAAAATACGCCTTACTATGCGCTGGCGAATCCGATAGGCGGCAGCGATAGCGATTTGCTGGATGCAGGAAGAGGTTTAGTCGAACAGGGGGCGGATGTACTGGTGCTCGACTGTCTTGGTTATCATCAGCATCACCGCGACGTATTACAAAAGGCGCTGGATGTCCCGGTATTATTGTCAAATGTGCTGGTTTCGCGACTGGCGGCAGAACTATTAGTTTAACCCGACGTTATCGATTAATTTTACGTGACAGGGGCAAGGAGCGCCCCCTATATTGAAGCTTCAACCAACGATGATAAGGTCTTGTTTATGCTTCAAAGCAATGAGTATTTTTCAGGGAAAGTGAAATCTATCGGCTTCACCAGCAGCAGTACCGGCCGCGCCAGCGTTGGGGTGATGGCAGAGGGTGAATACGCCTTTGGCACCGCCCAGCCGGAAGAGATGACCGTGGTCAGCGGTGCGCTGAACGTGCTGTTGCCGGGTGAAACTGAATGGAAAGTTTACGCGGCAGGCGAAGTGTTTAACGTGCCGGGTAATAGCGAATTCCACCTGCAGGTGGCGGAACCGACTTCCTACCTGTGCCGTTATCTGTAATTTAAGCGCCTTCCTGCCGCGTCCACTTTCCGGGCCCGGCAGGAAGGTGGCGCGTTAGCGCTGGGCTTCGCCGCCCAGGCCTTCCACCAGATTTTGAATCAATGCCGCCAGCTCGCCGGTCATTAAAATAAAGTCGGCGTCAAAACGCTGCGCAAAATCTTCGCGGTCAATATCTTCATTCTGGTCACGTAATTCGTCGCAGAACTTCAGACGTTTAATCGATGCGTCGTCGCAGATCACAAACTGGATACGCTGCTGCCAGTCGAGCGCCAGTTTGGTGACCACTTTACCCGCTTCGATATGTACGGCGATCTCATCACTCACCAGATCCTGTTTCTTCGCGCGGATCACGCCACCATCTTCCAGCATCGCTTTCAATTCGGCTTCGTCAAGCAGCTGGAAGCCCTGAGCCACGCTACCGGAGCGCACCCATTCGGTCAGCGTCAGCTCGATCGGATTTTCCAGCGTCAGCGGCACCACCGGCAGCGAGCCCAGCGTTTTACGCAGCAGCGCCAGCGTATCTTCCGCTTTCTTCGCGCTGGCGCAGTCCACCATGATCAGGCCGTTGACGGTATCGATCCACATCATCGTTTGGCTGAAGCGGCTAAAGGCGCGCGGCAGCAGCGAGTGCAGAACTTCATCTTTCAGCGAATCTTTTTCCGTTTTCTTCAGCTTGCGGCCCTGATCGGCTTCGAGCTTGAGGATCTTCGCTTCCAGCGCCTGTTTGATCACCGGCGACGGCAGGATCTTTTCTTCTTTACGGGCGCAGATAACGATCTGGCCGTTTGCCGTATGCGTCAGCGCGTCGCTGTGCGATCCCATCGGCGATACCCAACCGGTTTTCGCCATATCCTGGCTGCCACAAGGGGTAAATGTCAGCTCGGCCAGCTGTTTTTCCATCTCTTCGGCGCGCAACTCGATATCGCGGCTCAGACGGTAAACCATTAAATTTTTGAACCACAGCATGATAATTTCCACGGCTTTGTCGTTAAATCAGGCGGGCATGATAGCGAATTGTCGCTATGCTTGCATTGTTAATCGGGGTGAGGAGCAGACTGTGCGTATTGGTATTGATTTAGGTGGAACAAAAACAGAAGTCATCGCCCTGAGTGAGCAGGGCCAGCAGTTATTTCGCCACCGCTTGCCAACCCCGCGGGAGGATTATCGCCAGACCATCGAGACCATTGCCTCGCTGGTGGAGATGGCCGAGCAGGCGACCGGGCAGCGCGGCACCGTCGGTATGGGCATCCCCGGCTCGATTTCGCCGTATAGCGGGGTGGTGAAAAACGCCAACTCGACCTGGCTGAACGGACAACCCTTCGATAAAGACCTCAGCCAGCGCCTCAATCGTGAGGTCCGGCTTGCCAACGATGCTAACTGCCTGGCGGTTTCGGAAGCAGTTGATGGCGCGGCCGCGGGGGCGCAAACCGTGTTTGCGGTCATTATCGGTACCGGCTGCGGCGCGGGGGTGGCGTTGAACGGGCGCGCGCATATCGGCGGCAATGGCACTGCCGGCGAATGGGGACACAACCCGCTGCCGTGGATGGATGAAGATGAGCTGATCTACCGCCAACAGGTCCCTTGTTACTGCGGCAAGCAGGGGTGTATTGAAACCTTTATTTCCGGCACCGGCTTCGCTACCGACTATCAGCGGCTGAGCGGAAAACCGTTAACCGGCAGCGAGATTATGCGCCTGGTGGGTGACGGTGACGAAAAGGCCGAACTGGCGCTTAGCCGCTACGAACAGCGGCTGGCGAAATCGCTGGCGCATGTGGTGAATATCCTCGACCCGGATGTCATTGTGTTAGGCGGCGGGATGAGCAATGTCGAACGCCTGTATCAAACGGTACCGGGGCTGGTGAAGCAGTGGGTATTCGGCGGAGAATGCGAGACGCCGATTCGCCAGGCGATGCACGGCGATTCCAGCGGCGTACGCGGCGCGGCATGGCTGTGGCCGCTATGATCTCATTCCCTCTCCCCAGTGGGAGAGGGGAAGACTTCACTCTACCGCAAACGTTTTCTCCAACCGACTGTATCCCAGACCGTTTATTTTTTTTACTTTAATCTGCACCGGGATACGCTCTTTCATCGCCTCGACGTGGCTAATCACGCCGATAACTTTGCCGCTGGCGTTAAGCGCGTCGAGCGCATCCAGCGCGGTATCCAGCGTTTCGCTATCCAGGGTGCCGAATCCTTCATCAAGGAATAGCGAATCAATCCGCGTCTTATGGCTCACCAGGTCAGATAGCGCCAGCGCCAGCGCGAGGCTCACAAGGAAGCTTTCGCCGCCGGAAAGCGTGCGGGTATCGCGCACCGCGTCGGCCTGCCAGGTATCCACCACTTCCAGCTCCAGCGCCTCGCTGGCTTTGCGTTGCAGCAAGTAGCGACCATGCAGGCGGTTGAGCTGCTGGTTAGCCAGCCACACCAGATTATCCAGCGTCAGCCCCTGGGCGAATTTACGGAACTTATCGCCTTCTTTTGAACCGATGAGCGCATTCAGCCAGGCCCAGTCTTCGACCTGCTGCGCGGCTTGTTCCATCTGCTGACGTAATGATTGCTGGCGCTGTTGGTTATCGCTGTTTTGCTTCAACTGCTGGCGGATCTCACCCTGACGGGCGCTGTTTTCCCGCAACTGGCGCGCCAGCTGCTCCAGCCTATTCTCTAGCTGCTCCAGCGGCTGGTTAATATCAATATCGCCGGGCGGCTGTTGCTGATGGCGTTCAAGCGACGTCTGCGCCCGCAGGGCCAGCGTTTGATTGTGCTGAACTTCTTTTTCCAGCGTCTGCTTGAGTT
The DNA here is from genome assembly GCF_040065095.1 of Klebsiella sp. CN_Kp091. Lineage (NCBI taxonomy): Bacteria > Pseudomonadati > Pseudomonadota > Gammaproteobacteria > Enterobacterales > Enterobacteriaceae > Klebsiella > Klebsiella sp. CN_Kp091. The sequence continues at coordinate 144,637 of NZ_JBEAIO010000005.1, forward strand.
GTTCCAGCCGCTGGCGGGTTGCCTCGTCAAGCAGAGCGGCAAGAAATGCAGCCCGATCGACAAACGGGCTGGCGGCCAGCGCGGCGGTAAACTGCTTTTCGCTTTCCTTCACCAGCGCCTGCTGCTGGCTTTCCTGCTGGCTCAGCGTTTGCCACTGACTCTGTAGCGCCAGGCAATCATCGTGCACCTGCCGCCAGCCCTCCAGTGGCACGGGATCCGCGGTTTCCGTTGACTCAGGCAGGGTTTCCAGCAGCGGCGTTAACTGCTGGCGCTGTTCCTGCAGGGCGGCGGCTTCATTTTGTTTCGCCTGCCAGCCGCGGGTTTCGGCTTCACGCTGGGCCAGCCAGCCGTCAGCCTCCGCGGCAGGCGGCAGTTCCAGCGAATACACAGCAAGCTCTGCATGCAGCGCGCTACGGCGTTGTTCGAGATCCTGCTGTAACTGCTGCAGCTGCTGCTGGCTCTCCTGCTGTTGCGCCTGCCAGGCCAGACGTTGTTGATGCTGATACAGCTGCTGTTCATGCTGCTGTTGGCTATCAAGCCAACCGGCAATATCATCCTGCGGCGTCAGCGTAATCGCCAATTCCGCGAGGGTGTCTTGCCATTGAGAGGTGAGCGCTTGCTCCTGCTGCAGAAGCGATGTTTTCTCGTCAGCGTCTTTTTGCTGTTGTTTAAGCTGCGCTTCAAGCTGGCCGCGCAGCTGCGCGCCTTCTTCCGCCAGCTGCCGCACTTCACGCTCCAGCGCGTCGCGGCGAGTTTGGTTGATGCCGGGCACCAGCGCCTGGTATTCCGCGACCGCCGGATGATGCTCGGAACCGCACAGTGGACAAGGCGCGCCTGGCTGCAGGCGGGCGCGCTCGGCTTCCAGCCCGGCGATACGCGCTTCCAGTTCGCAGATGGCTTTTACATCGCTGAATTGTTGGTTTTTTTCCTTCCAAGCCTGACGCCGCTGTTGTAGCGCGGCTTCAAGCTTCTCTTTTTCCTGCTGTGATGCGTTTTCCGCGCTCTGCAGCTGCTGCAAACGCAGGTACAGCGGTTGCAGCTGGCGATGGAGGGTTGAGAGCCGTTGGCGCAGCGGGCGGGCGGCGGCATGCTGTGCCAGCTCGCGGCTGACCTGCTGCGCATCGAGGGTTAGCGCGGTGGCCGGCAATTCTCCGAGCTTGCGGCTGGCATCCTGCAGGCGCTGTTGTAGCGTCAACTGTTGCTGAGCGTCGCGGTTAAGCTGCTGGAAGGTGGCTTTCCAGCCCGCCAGCGCCGTGCTCCACTGCTGGAATCGCTCGTGCGCTTTAAGCCACTCATTCAACGATTGCTGGCTGGTTTCAAGTTGAGCCAGCCGTTGTTGGGCAGCCTGGCGGATCCCGGCGCGACGGCGCAGGCTATCCTGTAAGCGAGTATTTACTTCCTCAACCTGACGGCGGGTTTGCGCCAGCGCGGTACTGTGTTCCTGCAGCCGCGACCATATTGGGCGCAGTTGCTCTGCCGGCTGCGCGGCTTGTAGCGCAGCCAGCTGCGGTGCGGCGGCTTCCTGCGCCAGTAACGCCTGCTGTAAAGCGGCCTGCGCCTGGGTGGCTTCCGCGTTTAGCTCCTGACGGCGGCGCAGCCACTGTAGGCCATTTTGCTGACGGGTTTGTTCGGCAAGCTGCTGCTGTTCTTCAGCAGTAAGTACTTGCAAACTTTGTTGTAGCGCCTGCTCTTGCTCATCATTTAACAGTACGACGCCGGAGGCCTGCGCCTGCAGCTTCTCCAGCTCAATGCGGGCGAGTTTATGTTTTTCAAAGACCTGCGCGGAAATTTGCCCGTAAATTTCAGTCCCGGTCAGCTCTTCCAGCAGCTCGGCGCGCTCTTTCGGTTTGGCATTGAGGAAAGCGGCGAATTGCCCCTGCGAAAGCAGCATTGAACGGGTAAAGCGCCCATAGTCGAGGCCGGTGATCGATGCCGTCAGCTCCAGTTTGTCTTTGACCTTGTCGGCAAGAATTTTACCGTCGTCGCAGCGCGCCAGCTCAACGCGCGGCGCCTGCAGATTGCCATCCGGCTGGTTGCGGGCGCGGTTCTGACTCCAGAAGGCGCGATAGGCGGTGCCCCGTACCTCAAATTCAACTTCCGCCAGGCACTCGGCGGTGTCGCGGGTCATCAGATCGTTTTGCGATTGCGATACGCTGCTCAGGCGCGGCGTTTCGTGGTACAGCGCGAGACAGATGGCATCTAACAGGGTGGTTTTCCCGGCGCCGGTCGGCCCGGTAATCGCGAATAACCCATTGCTGGCGAATGGTTCAGCGGTAAAGTCGATTTTCCATTCGCCTTTCAGCGAGTTAAGGTTTTTCAGGCGTAGGCTCAGGATTTTCACAGGTGTTCCTCACCGTTCAGGCTATGCAGCGTTTCCGTAAACAGTTGCTCCAGCCGCTGTTGCTGCGGAGCATCAAGGGTTTCCAGCGCCAGGCGGCGGGCAAACACCTCTTCAACCTGCAGTTCGCTCAGCGTTTCTCGCTGAACGCCGGCCAGAATGCGTTCACGCTGGGCGCGACTGCGGCGCACCAGCAGCACTTCCACCGGCAGCGATTCGGTCTGCTGCTGAATTTTTCTTTGGATATCGTGCAGGTATTCATCACTGGTGATTTCGATATCCAGCCAGACCGGCGGCTGCTGCGCGCTATCCTGCCACTGCTGAAGCTGTTCGCTGATGCTGGCGAAATCACCTTTCAGTACCGCCAGCGGCTGGGTGATCGGCACCGGCAGCGGCGTCACCTCGCTGAGCTTGCCTTCGCTGAACGAGACCAGATTAACGCTTTTGCTTTTTCCGGTTTCATCAAAGCTCAGCGGCAGCGGCGAACCGCTGTAACGAATATGCTCGCAGCCGCCAACCACCTGGGCGCGATGAATATGGCCGAGCGCGATGTAATCGGCTGGCGGGAAGCGGTTGGCCGGGAAGGCGTCGAGGGTGCCGATATAGATTTCACGGACCGCGTCGCTTTTGCTGGCGCCGACGGTGGTCAGGTGGCCGCTGGCAATGATCGGTAATACGCGTTCGCCGCGCAGATCGCAGGCCTGCTGATATTGCTGCTGATAATAGTCGCTGATGGCGGTAAGTAACTGCTGCTGTTTTTCACCGCTGGAGTGGCCAGCCTGGCTGACCACCAGTTCGCGCGGGCGCAAAAACGGCACCGGGCAGAAGACCGCGCCGGGCGTGCCGTCGCGCCGCGGTAAGATAAAGGGCGCGTGGCCGGCGTTAGCGACCACGGTGGTTTTCAGAAAGGCGAGAATTTCGCGCGACTCGTTTAACGTCGCCACCGAATCGTGATTGCCCGCCAGCACCACCAACTGGCAGCCGGTTTGCTGCAGCTGAACGACAAAACGGTTATACAGTTCGCGGGCGTAGCTCGGCGGAGAGCCGGTATCAAAAATATCGCCAGCGACGATAATGGCATCCACCTCGTGTTCCTGCGCGCGCGCCAGCAGCCAGTCGAGAAAGGCGGCGTGTTCGTCCGCGCGGCTTTTGCTGTAGAAGTTCTGGCCGAGGTGCCAGTCGGAGGTATGAAGGATGCGCATAAAAATTCCGTTGCGATAAAAGCCAGGCGGCCATTATAACGTCGATCCCGCCGCCCGTATTCCTTTTGCCATATTACGGTGAGACTGGATGCGTTAAGTGCGTGTCATCATTAAAAATCCGCATTCATCAGACGGTCATTTTTTCATAAATCTGTCACAAATCTGACGCATAATGGCCGCGCACTTCTATACTGATGGCTAAAAAACACAGGGTAAATAATGGCGAGAAGAATTCTGGTCGTTGAAGATGAAGCTCCAATCCGCGAAATGGTCTGCTTTGTTCTGGAGCAAAACGGCTTTCAGCCCGTCGAGGCGGAAGATTTTGACAGTGCGGTGAATCAACTCAATGAACCCTGGCCCGATTTGATTCTCCTCGACTGGATGTTGCCGGGCGGATCGGGGCTACAGTTTATTAAACAGCTTAAGCGCGAAGCGATGACCCGCGATATTCCGGTGGTGATGCTGACGGCGCGCGGCGAAGAAGAAGATCGCGTTCGCGGTCTGGAAACCGGCGCGGATGATTATATTACCAAACCGTTTTCGCCGAAGGAGCTGGTGGCGCGAATTAAGGCGGTGATGCGCCGTATTTCGCCAATGGCGGTTGAAGAGGTGATTGAGATGCAGGGGCTGAGCCTGGATCCTTCCTCGCATCGCGTCATGACCGGTGAAAATCCGCTGGATATGGGGCCGACCGAGTTTAAATTATTACACTTCTTTATGACCCACCCGGAACGCGTATACAGCCGTGAACAGCTGCTGAATCACGTTTGGGGAACCAACGTTTACGTTGAAGACCGGACGGTGGATGTGCATATTCGCCGCCTGCGCAAAGCGCTGGAACATAGCGGCCATGACCGAATGGTACAGACGGTTCGCGGCACGGGATATCGTTTCTCCGCCCGTTTCTGAATTTTGACAGGAGTGTGACCCGTGCTGGAACGGCTGTCATGGAAAAGGCTGGCGCTTGAGCTTTTCTTATGTTGTATCCCGGCCCTGATCCTCGGGGCGTTTTTCGGTCATCTGCCGTGGTTTTTACTGGCGGCGGTGACCGGGTTGCTTATTTGGCATTTCTGGAATTTGTTACGTCTGTCATGGTGGCTGTGGGTCGACCGCAGTATGACGCCGCCGCCGGGAAGCGGCAGTTGGGAACCGCTGCTGTATGGTCTGCATCAAATGCAGATGCGTAATAAAAAACGTCGCCGCGAGCTGGGAAGCCTTATCAAGCGCTTTCGCAGCGGGGCGGAATCCTTACCCGATGCGGTGGTGCTGACCACCGAAGAGGGCGCCATCTTCTGGTGTAATGGCCTGGCGCAACAAATCCTTAATCTACGCTGGCCGGACGATAGCGGGCAGAATATCCTCAACCTGCTGCGCTACCCAGAGTTTGCTAACTATCTGAAAAACCGTGATTTCACCAAGCCCCTTAATCTGGTGCTCAATAACGCCCGTCATCTGGAAATTCGCGTGATGCCTTATAGCGATAAACAGTGGTTGATGGTGGCGCGCGATGTCACGCAAATGCACCAGTTGGAAGGCGCGCGGCGTAACTTTTTCGCCAACGTCAGCCACGAGCTGCGCACGCCGCTCACCGTACTGCAGGGTTATCTCGAGATGATGCAGGAGCAGGTGCTGGAAGGGCCGACGCGGGAAAAAGCCCTGCATACCATGCGTGAGCAAACGCAGCGGATGGAAGGGTTGGTGAAGCAGTTGCTGACGCTCTCGCGTATTGAAGCCGCGCCGGTGCTGGCGATGAACGATAAAATCGACGTCCCGATGATGCTGCGGGTGGTTGAGCGCGAGGCGCAAACGCTAAGCCAGGGTAAGCATCAGTTGCACTTTAGCGTCGACGAAACGCTCCAGGTGATGGGTAACGAAGAGCAGTTGCGCAGCGCGATTTCTAATCTGGTGTACAACGCCGTTAACCATACGCCAGCGGGAACTGAGATTCACGTCAGCTGGCAGCGGGCGCCACACGGCGCGCTGTTTAGCGTTGAGGACAACGGCCCTGGTATCGCGCCTGAACATTTACCCCGGCTGACCGAGCGGTTCTACCGTGTCGACAAGGCGCGTTCCCGGCAAACCGGCGGCAGCGGTTTAGGGTTGGCTATTGTGAAACATGCGGTTAGCCATCATGAAAGCCGGCTGGAAATCGAAAGTACGGTCGGGAAGGGAACGCGCTTTAGCTTCCTGCTGCCGGAACGTTTAATTGCCAAAAATGGCGCCTGAGGCGGCGTCTGTCAGCTTTCCTTGCCAATGACCAGCTTCGGCTGGTCATTTTCATTTGCAGTCAACTTTTCGTTGCGTATTAAACGAACGCCTGGTTATTTATTGTTCGCATGATTAGCCACGCGTTTTGCGTCGTTATGGTCAATTAATCCAGGTTCAAAATCATAGTTAGCATAATCATCTGGTTTTACGATCCCACCTTGCTTTAAAACGTTATAAGCGTTTAAATTGCCCCCTATGCAGTCCCGGTAAGACTGCTTTTGCGTGGTAATTCAAAAAACAATTCTTTTCCACGCCGCTTCGAGAGCATATCTCGCTGAGTTTACAGGCAATGGCCGCTGTATCATCCCGAAAGGAAGGCACGGTATTTTTCCGTTTTTTACAACACCACATCCACAGGCAGTAATGAATTTATGACCCATCAGTTAAAATCTCGCGACATCATCGCGCTGGGCTTTATGACCTTCGCGCTGTTCGTTGGCGCAGGCAACATTATCTTCCCTCCGATGGTTGGCTTACAGGCCGGCGAACACGTCTGGACCGCAGCCATTGGCTTCCTGATTACCGCCGTGGGTTTGCCGGTGCTAACGGTAGTCGCGCTGGCGAAAGTCGGCGGCGGCGTTGAGCGTCTGAGCTCGCCAATCGGCAAAGTTGCGGGCATTCTGCTGGCCGTGGTGTGCTACCTGGCGGTTGGGCCGCTGTTCGCGACCCCGCGTACCGCCACCGTTTCATTTGAAGTGGGGATTGCTCCGCTGACCGGCGACGGCGCGCTGCCGCTGCTTATCTATAGCGTTATCTATTTCGCGCTGGTGATTCTGGTTTCCCTCTATCCGGGCAAACTGCTGGATACCGTCGGCAATTTCCTGGCGCCGCTGAAAATTATCGCCCTGGTCGTGCTCGCGGTGGCCGCGGTAATCTGGCCGGCCGGCCCGATTAGCGACGCGATGGAAGCCTATCGTACCGCGCCGTTCTCTAATGGTTTCGTCAATGGCTATCTGACCATGGACACGCTGGGAGCGATGGTCTTCGGTATCGTTATCGTTAATGCCGCGCGTTCCCGCGGCGTTAGCGAAGCCCGATTGCTGACTCGCTACACCGTCTGGGCTGGTCTGATGGCCGGCGTGGGCCTGACGCTGCTGTACCTGGCGCTGTTCCGCCTGGGTTCCGATAGCGCGACGCTGGTCGATCAGTCGGCAAACGGCGCGGCTATTCTGCACTCCTACGTGCAGCATACCTTCGGCGGCGCGGGCAGCTTCCTGCTGGCGGCATTGATATTTATCGCCTGTCTGGTCACCGCGGTTGGCCTGACCTGCGCCTGCGCTGAGTTCTTCGCGCAGTATCTGCCGCTGTCGTATCGTTCGCTGGTGTTTATTCTCGGCCTGTTCTCCATGGCGGTTTCTAACCTGGGGCTCAGCCATCTGATTCAGATCTCGATTCCGGTGTTAACCGCTATTTATCCGCCGTGTATCGCACTGGTGGTATTAAGCTTTACCCGCGGTTGGTGGCATAATTCCTCCCGCGTTATCGCGCCGGCAATGTTTATCAGCCTGATGTTTGGTATCATTGACGGTGTTAAAGCATCGGCGTTCGCAGATATCCTGCCGCAATGGACCGCGAGCCTGCCGCTGGCAGCGCAAGGTCTGGCATGGTTGCTGCCAACCGCGGTGATGGCTGTGCTGGCCGCGATCATCGATCGCGCAGCGGGTAGCCCGGTGGTCTCAAAAGCCCACTAACCGACGCTTTACGCAGGTGTTTAACCACGGGACTTAAGGTCCCGTGGTTTTTTGTTTTTTTGGTCATTCCCTTTTGCGTTTTGCCCCCGCAAAGCACAAACGAGAAAAACGGCATGGAACACGATGGAAAGTAGTAACAAGCTTAAGCGCGGGCTAAGTACCCGGCACATTCGCTTTATGGCCCTTGGTTCCGCTATTGGTACCGGCCTGTTCTATGGTTCGGCAGACGCCATTAAAATGGCGGGGCCGAGCGTATTGTTGGCATACATTATCGGCGGCGTGGCGGCGTATATCATCATGCGCGCGCTGGGCGAAATGTCGGTGCATAACCCTTCCGCCAGCTCTTTCTCGCGTTATGCGCAGGAGAACCTCGGCGGGCTGGCCGGCTATATCACCGGCTGGACCTATTGTTTTGAAATCCTGATCGTCGCGATTGCCGACGTGACCGCCTTCGGTATCTATATGGGCGTCTGGTTCCCGGCGGTGCCGCACTGGATATGGGTACTGAGCGTGGTGCTGATTATCTGCGCCGTCAATCTGATGAGCGTGAAGGTGTTCGGCGAACTGGAGTTCTGGTTCTCATTCTTTAAAGTCGCCACGATTATCATCATGATCCTTGCCGGTTTCGGCATCATCATCTGGGGTATCGGCAACGGCGGTCAGCCAACCGGTATTCATAACTTATGGAGCAACGGCGGCTTCTTCAGTAACGGCTGGCTGGGAATGGTGATGTCGCTGCAGATGGTGATGTTCGCCTACGGCGGAATTGAGATTATCGGTATCACCGCCGGTGAAGCGAAGGATCCGGAAAAATCCATTCCGCGGGCGATTAATTCGGTGCCGATGCGTATCCTGGTGTTCTACGTGGGGACGCTGTTCGTCATTATGTCTATCTATCCCTGGAACCTGGTGGGCACTAACGGCAGCCCGTTCGTGTTGACCTTCCAGCATATGGGAATTACCTTTGCCGCCGGCATCCTGAACTTCGTGGTGTTAACCGCCTCGCTATCGGCGATTAACAGCGACGTATTCGGCGTTGGCCGTATGCTGCACGGAATGGCCGAGCAGGGGAGCGCGCCGAAGGTGTTCGCCAAAACGTCGCGTCGCGGTACGCCCTGGGTGACGGTACTGGTGATGACCGTGGCGCTGCTGTTTGCGGTCTATCTCAACTACATCATGCCGGAAAACGTCTTCCTGGTGATTGCCTCGCTGGCGACCTTCGCCACCGTGTGGGTGTGGATTATGATCCTGTTGTCGCAAATCGCTTTCCGTCGTCGCCTGTCGCCAGAAGAGGTTAAGGCGCTGAAGTTTAAAGTACCGGGCGGCGTGGCCACCACCGTGGTCGGCCTGCTGTTCCTGGTCTTTATCATCGCGCTTATCGGCTACCATCCGGATACCCGCATTTCGCTGTACGTCGGCTTTGCGTGGATCGTGCTGCTGCTGGTTGGCTGGAAAATTAAGACCCGCCGCGATCGCCAGTTAGCCCAGGCGCAGTAATTCTCCACTCTTCCGGGTCCGGCTTTGCCGCGGCCCGGAAAAATCACATCCTCCTCCTTTCTCCTCCCCCAATTATTCTATTGATGATGAGTTATACGCCTGTTCACTGTGGCAAGGTGTGGCCATTACGCAAAAAGAGGAATGATGATGTTGAAGGCCTGGCACCTGCCGGTTGCTCCTTTTATTAAAGAGCAGCAGGAACGACTCGTTATCACATTGTGGCTAAGCGGCGAAACAATGCCGCAGCGAATTACGCTGCGCGCGGAAGAAGACAATGAAGAGCTGTCGTTGCCCATGCAGCGCCTGCGCCAATCCCCACACGCCGATGTCGTCGCCTGGCGTGGAGAGATAAACCTGATGAACGGCCAGCCGCGCCGTCGCTATAGCTTTAAGCTGCTGTGGGCTGACCGCCAGCTGTGGTTTACGCCGCAGGGTTTCCAGCGTTTTCCGCCCGCGCGGCTGGAACAGTTTGCGGTTGATGTGCCAGATAGCTGCCCGCAGTGGGTCGCCGATCAGGTCTTTTATCAAATCTTTCCCGACCGTTTTGCCCGTAGCGAGGCGCGAGAAGCCGGGCAGGACCAGGTTTATTACCATCATGCCGCAGGCCAGAATATTGTGCTAAAAGCGTGGGACGAGCCGTTGACCGGCGAAGCGGGCGGTTCGACCTTTTATGGCGGCGACCTCGACGGTATTAGCGAGAAACTTCCCTATCTGAAGCAGCTTGGCGTGACCGCGCTGTATCTTAACCCGGTATTCGTCGCGCCCAGCGTACATAAATACGATACCGCTGATTACCGCCGTGTCGATCCGCAGTTCGGCGGCGATGCCGCGCTGTTGCGTCTGCGCCACAATACGCAGCGTGAAGGGATGCGCCTAATCCTCGACGGCGTGTTTAACCATACCGGTGATTCGCACCCGTGGTTCGATCGCCACCAGCAGGCGAGCAATGGCGCCTGCCACCAGCCGGATTCACCCTGGCGTGAGTGGTTTAATTTTTCGCAGGAAGGGGTGGCGCATAACTGGCTGGGTTACGCCAGTCTGCCAAAACTTGACTACCGTTCATCGAGCCTGGTTAACGAAATCTATGCGGGCGAAGACAGCGTGGTGCGGCACTGGTTAAAAGCGCCGTGGAGTATGGATGGCTGGCGGCTGGACGTGGTGCATATGCTGGGCGAAGATGGCGGCGCGCGTAATAATCTGCGCCATATTGCCGGTATCACCCAGGCGGCGAAGCGGGAGCAGCCGGAGGCTTTTGTATTCGGCGAGCATTTTGGCGACGCGCGTCAGTGGCTGCAGGCTGATGCCGAAGATGCGGCGATGAACTATCGCGGTTTTACCTTCCCGCTGTGGGGGTTCCTCGCTAATACCGATATTTCCTACGATCCGCAGCACATTGATGCGCAAACCTGTATGGCGTGGATGGACAACTATCGCGCCGGGCTGTCGCATCAGCAGCAATTGCGGATGTTTAACCAACTGGATAGTCACGATACCGCGCGTTTCAAATCCTTGCTGGGTAAAGATGTGGCGCGACTGCCGCTGGCGGTGGTCTGGCTGTTCTGCTGGCCGGGCGTTCCGTGTATTTACTATGGTGATGAAGTCGGCGTCGATGGCAACAACGATCCCTTCTGCCGTAAACCCTTCCCATGGGATCCGTCGCTGCAGGATGAAACCTTGTTGGCGTTATATAAGCGTATGACTACCTTGCGTAAGGGGTATCAGGCGCTGCGCTACGGCGGCTGCCAGGTCATCTATGCGGAAGATAACGTGGTGGTCTTTGTTCGCGTTTATAAACAGCAGCGGGTGCTGGTGGCGATAAACCGCGGTCACGCCTGCGAGGTGGTAATCGACGTATCGCCATTGCTGGAGGGGAAAACGTGGCAGCGTAAAGAAGGCGCGGGCGACATGCACGATGATGTGCTGAGTCTGCCCGCGATTTCCGCAAGCGTCTGGTGTAGCCGTTAACGGTAGAGCTGGCTCAGACAGCTGTCTTCGAGAATAGCCTCTCGCCACCAGCGCTGAGCCAGACCGTTATTGCCGCTACGCCAGGCCATATAGGTAATATCTTTCTCACGGCTCGAAATCACCGGTTTCTCCAGCAACTCACCGCTCTCCAGCCACGGGCGGGCGATGTGGCGGGGCAGGAACCCGCATCCCAAACCGGCGCGCAGGAGCGCGACTTTGGTGGCGAAATCATCGACCCGGATTTGCTCCTGCTCATCGAGCAGGTTGCTGTTCAATGGATGACAGTAGCGGGCGCTATCGCTAATAACCACCGCGCGATGCAGGCTGAGCTGTTTGTTGGTCAGCGGCTGGGTTGTTTCCGCCAGCGGGTGGCCGGGCGCGACAACGAACACGTTGTCCATCGCGCCGAGCATTTTCCATGACCATTCCGCGGAGGTCGGCGGTTCGTTAATCGCCCCAAGAATAATATCCGCGCCGTTGTGAGTCAGCTCTTCCCACGAGCCCGCCAGAGTATGGTGGGTAAAGTTGAGCCGGGTTTGCGGATATTGCGCGTAAAACTTTTCAATCAGCGGCAATAGGGCCTGGAAAGGAAAAGAGTCGTCCAGCGCAATCGCCAGATCCCGCTCCCAGCCGGAACTCAGTAGCTGCGCCTGTTTTTCCAGATCGTTGGCGGCATTGAGCAGCAGGCGCCCCTTTTCCAGCATCATTTTACCGGTATCGGTAAATTTCGCCCGGTGCCCGGAACGATCCAGCAGACTGATGTTCAGATCGTTTTCCAGTTTTTGGATCATATAGCTCAGCGCGGCGGGGGTTTTAAATAGCGACTCGGCCGCCAGCGCGAAAGAGCCATGTCTATCCAGAGCATCAAGAATCAAAAGTACATCAAGGTTTAAACGCATTAGTCTCGATCCGCCAGTCTAATAATAATGTTGTTTTACCGAAGGCCGATGTTCAATTCCAGTGAATAAATTAGAACAGTTCCCCGTAATTTTTTGATTATTCAAACGGTCACTATTTTTACTCAAGTGAATTAAAACGGAAAGATTTCTTTAATAACTCGTTAGAAATTACTGACTATACTCATCATGCGTTATTGGCCACAATCAGCACAGCACAACGGCAGTGTATTATCTTCCTAACTAATTGATTAATAGGATGTGTTATGTCTATTCGTGAACTGATTGATCCGTCTAATTCCACCCTTATTTTTATTGACCACCAGCCGCAAATGGCTTTTGGCGTGGCCAATATCGATCGCCAGACGCTGAAAAATAACACCGTCGCGTTGGCCAAAGCGGGCAAGATTTTTAACGTTCCTGTTATTTATACCTCTGTCGAAACCAAAAGCTTCAGCGGCTATATCTGGCCAGAACTGCTGGCGGTTCATCCTGAAGTGAAACCGATTGAACGTACTTCTATGAACTCATGGGAAGACGCCGGTTTTGTTAATGCGGTAAAAGCCACTGGACGTAAAAAACTGATTATTTCCGCGCTGTGGACCGAAGTGTGCCTGACTTTCCCGGCGCTGATGGCGCTGGAAGCAGGTTATGAAGTGTACGTGGTAACCGATACCTCCGGTGGTACCTCCGTTGACGCTCACGAGCGCGCCATCGACCGTATGGTGCAGGCCGGCGCCGTGCCGGTGACCTGGCAGCAGGTTCTGCTGGAGTACCAGCGCGACTGGTCACGTAAAGAGACTTACGACGCGGTGATGGATCTGGTTCGCGAACATAGCGGCGCCTACGGTATGGGCGTGGATTATGCTTATACCATGGTGCACGGCGCGCCGGAACGTAAAGCCTAAAACACTTCATCCTGCAAGCTGCCTCTTTGTTGGCTTCGCTTGCCCGCCCCGGTCACTGGCTGATGTCAGTGCTCGAGGGCGGGCAATCTTGCCGCCTCAATGCGGCATGAATGATTTTGTGTATTGTCATTTATGGCTGATGGCGGGAGAAATCCCGTCATTCCCCTGAAGCAAGGAACTCTTAATGGCGCAACAGAAATCAGTGACGCTGGTCATCAGTCATCATCTCGATCCACAAAACGGCCAGCGCTATGAAGCATGGTTGGGGAAAATCATGCCGGTTGCGGCGGAGTTTCCCGGCCATCTTGGCGCCAACGTGATCCGTCCGGCGGCCGGGCAAAATCTCTGGAGCGTGATAATTCGCTTCGACACCATTGAACATCTCTACGCCTGGACGCAGTCGGAAACCCGTCGTGAATTAGTCGCGGAAATCGCGCCGTTTCTCAATGATGGCGATCGTACCGAAATCCGCACCGAACCGGCGTTCTGGTTTACCCCGCCTGCGGCCAATATTCGCCAGCCGCTGCGCTGGAAACAGTTCCTGATAACCCTGCTGGTCATCTTCCCAAGTACCAACCTGGTACCATGGCTGACCGGCATGGCGCTGCCGGAGTTACGGGGAAGCTTGTTACTGCATCTGATTAACGATGCCCTGGTGGTCGCGTTGGTGGTCTGGTTGTGGATGCCTATCGTGACCCGTCTGTTTGCCGGTTGGTTGAAAAAAAATTAGCTCAACCAGCTTAAAGGAGTGCGTTATGTCGCAAACTGCCACACTGATTCTGACCCACGGTCAGATTCATACACTCGACCGCGCGAACCCACTGGCGGAAGCCGTGGCCATCGCCGATGGAAAAATTCTCGCGACCGGAAGCCACGATCGAATCATGACGTTCGCCGCCGAGGGGACGCAAATTGTCGATCTTAAAGGCCATACGGTGATCCCAGGTCTTAACGACTCCCACCTGCACCTGATTCGTGGCGGCCTGAACTATAACCTCGAGCTGCGCTGGGAAGGAGTGCCCTCGCTGGCGGATGCGCTGCGTATGCTAAAAGATCAGGCCGATCGCACGCCGTCGCCGCAGTGGGTGAGGGTGGTCGGCGGCTGGAGCGAATTCCAGTTTGCCGAACGCCGCATGCCGACGCTGGAAGAGCTGAATGAAGCGGCGCCTGACACGCCGGTATTCGTGCTGCATCTGTACGATCGCGCGCTGCTTAACCGCGCGGCGCTGAAAGCCGTTGGCTATACCAAAGAGACGCCGGATCCTGCGGGCGGCGAGATCGTTCGCGATAACAACGGCAACCCGACCGGGATGCTGATCGCCAAACCGAATGCTATGATCCTGTATGCCACGCTGGCCAAAGGACCGAAGCTGCCGCTCGATCTACAGGTTAACTCCACGCGCCAGTTTATGCGCGAACTGAACCGTTTAGGATTAACCAGCGCTATCGATGCCGGCGGTGGTTTCCAGAACTACCCGGAAGATTACGAAATTATCGAGCAACTGCACGCCAAAGAGCAGATGACCGTGCGTATCGCCTACAACCTCTTTACCCAGAGGCCAAAGCAGGAGCTGGAAGATTTCGAGCGCTGGACCGACATGCTGAAGCCGGGGCAGGGCACCGATTTCTACCGTGCCAACGGCGCTGGTGAAATGCTGGTCTTCTCGGCGGCGGATTTTGAAGACTTCCTGCAGCCGCGGCCGGATCTGCCGCAAGGCATGGAGGATGAGCTGGAGCGGGTGGTTCGTCATCTGGTAGAACACCGCTGGCCGTTCCGTCTGCATGCCACCTACGATGAGTCGATTAGCCGAATGCTGGATGTGTTCGAGAAGGTGAACCGCGATATTCCATTTAACGGCCTGCACTGGTTCTTTGACCACGCCGAAACCATCACCGAACGTAATATTGAACGCGTGAAGGCGTTAGGCGGCGGCATCGCGGTACAGCACCGGATGGCCTTCCAGGGGGAATATTTCGTCGATCGTTACGGCAAAGAGGCGGTGAAACATACGCCGCCGGTGGCGAAAATGCTGGAACTGGACGTGCCGGTAGGGTTGGGGACCGATGCGACCCGCGTCGCCAGTTATAACCCGTGGACCGCACTGTACTGGCTGGTTTCCGGGCGTACCGTCGGCGGCATGGCGATGTACGACGATAACAACCGTCTGCCGCGCGACGTCGCCCTTGAGCTATGGACCGCCGGTAGCGCGTGGTTCTCCAGCGAGCAGGGTAAAAAAGGACGCATTGAGAAAGGGCAACTGGCTGACCTGGTGGTGCTGTCAAAAGACTACTTCAGCGTTGCCGAAGAAGAAATTAAGGGCATAGAGTCAGTGCTGACGGTAGTAGATGGCAAGGTAGTGTACGCGGCCGGTCATTTCTCGCCGCTGGCGCCGCCGCCAATTCCGGTATTGCCGGAGTGGTCGCCGGTGGTAAAAGTGCCAGGGCATTATCGCTCGGCGCCGCCTGCGGCCGCGAAGATTGGCGCGGTAGTGCAGATGCACCAGTGCTGCGGCAGCTGCGGCGTGCACGGACATCAGCATGATATTGCGCGCAAGTCGTCGATTCCGGTGGCGGATGAGCAGGCTTTCTGGGGCGTATTAGGCTGTTCTTGCTTCGCGTTCTGATACTTTTGCCCGGTGGCGCCGCACTTACCGGGACTACAGCGAATATAACAGGCACAAAAAAGGCTCGCATTGGCGAGCCTTTTTATGGAAACGTCTAGCCGATTACAGGCTGGATACGTTTTCAGTCAGGTATTTAGCTACGCCTTCCGGAGAAGCGGCCATACCTTCTTTTCCTTTTTCCCACTGAGCCGGGCAAACTTCACCGTGCTCTTCGTGGAACTGCAGCGCGTCAACCATACGCAGCATTTCGTCGATGTTACGGCCCAGCGGCAGGTCGTTAACAACCTGGTGGCGAACGATGCCGTTAGCGTCGATCAGGAAGGAACCGCGCAGCGCAACGCCTTCGTCCGGATGCTCGATACCGTAAGCTTTCTGAATTTCACGTTTGATGTCGGCAACCATCGCGTATTTAACCGGGCCAATACCGCCCTGGTCTACCGGGGTGTTACGCCATGCGTTGTGAACGAACTCGGAGTCGAAGGAAACGCCAACCACTTCTACGCCGCGTTTCTGGAATTCTTCGTAGCGCTTGTCGAAAGCGATCAGTTCAGACGGGCAAACGAAAGTGAAGTCCATTGGCCAGAAGAACAGGACGGTAGCTTTACCGTTGGTGTGCTGTTTGAAGTTGAATTTTTCAACGATTTCGCCGTTACCTAATACTGCTGCAGCGGTAAAGTCCGGAGCCTGACGAGTAACCAGAACCATATGATTCTCCTGTTATTACTAAGGTTAATTGGAACGCAACGCGGGCCAGTATAGGCAGAGGCGGGCAGGAACTCAATGCGGCGCTGACAATCGATGAGATAGGTTTTGCCTATTGATAATTATTCAATAGCGCTTTCAGAATAATCGTTTTGTGAGAAAGCGCAAGGTTTTACAGCGTTCTCTTTTTCGCCTGCTCCATCATTCGCGGATAAAAACGCCAGAATTGCTGCTCCAGCTGCCCATAGTGGTTATCAAGGTCGTACCATGAATCACGCAGCGCATCGAGGCGCGGGCGGCGACTGGCCATACCGTTCAGGACGCGCTGAATGAATTCCATATCCTGATAACGTTCCAGCCAGCGTTCGGACCACATATATTCGTTGAGATTAACAAAGCGCGGCGGCGAATCCGGCAGAATTTGCGCTACCTGCGCGTGGGCGTAACGCACAAACTCGTTTAGCGGCAGATCCGGCGACAGCTGCGCCCAGTGATGCGACAGGAAATGATCCCACATGACGTCGAGGGAAATTGGCGCGACGCGGCGGGTCTCGGGGCGAAACCATTCGCGCGCCGTTTTGACTTCCGCCAGATTGTCGGTCATTACATCTATACGCCGATGCATATAAATGCCGTCAACCACATCCGCAGGATACTCGCCCTGCGGGTTACCGCGGACAAAATCGGCCAGCAGGTTGCCCGGCAGCGAGCTATCCGCAAGGTGGGCGAGATGTAAATGCGCGAGAAAATTCATATCGACTTCAATCCTTCACACGGCCATGCCGTTCTTGCTGGTTAATCATGGTATTCCGCTATTATATCCAGCGTTGAATAGGGTAACGGTTGCAGGAAGACCCGCCCGGCACTAGACTACCCGCCTCTTTATTTAGTCTGAGTCATCGTCATGCGCGTTACCGATTTTTCCTTTGAATTACCTGAATCCCTGATTGCTCACTATCCGCAGCCGGAGCGCAGTAGCTGCCGCTTGCTGTCGCTGGACGGGCCGACGGGCGCGCTGACGCACGGTACTTTCACCGATCTGCTCGATAAGCTCAACCCTGGCGATCTGCTGGTCTTTAACAACACCCGGGTGATCCCGGCGCGTCTGTTTGGGCGTAAAGCCAGCGGCGGCAAGATTGAAGTGCTGGTCGAGCGCATGCTGGATGATAAACGTATTCTGGCACATATTCGCGCCTCTAAAGCGCCGAAGCCGGGGGCGGAGCTGCTGTTAGGCGATGACGAAAGCATTAACGCCACGATGCTGGCGCGCCACGGCGCGCTGTTTGAAGTTGAATTCAACGATGAGCGCCCGGTGCTCGATATCCTGAACAGCATCGGTCATATGCCGCTGCCGCCGTATATCGACCGCCCGGACGAAGACGCCGATCGCGAGCTGTACCAGACGGTTTACGGCACCAAGCCGGGCGCGGTCGCCGCGCCGACCGCCGGCCTGCATTTTGACGATCCGCTGCTGGAAAAGCTGCGCGCGAAAGGCATTGAGATGGCGTTTGTGACGCTGCACGTTGGCGCAGGAACCTTCCAGCCGGTGCGCGTTGACAGCATCGAAGAGCACATCATGCACTCTGAATATGCGGAAGTGCCGCAGGATGTGGTCGATGCGGTTCTGGCGGCGAAAGCGCGCGGTAACCGCGTCATCGCCGTCGGCACCACTTCCGTGCGTTCGCTGGAAAGCGCGGCGCAGGCGGCGAAAAATGGCCTGATTGAGCCGTTCTTTGCCGATACGCAGATCTTTATCTATCCGGGATATCAGTACAAAGTCATCGATGCGCTGGTGACTAACTTCCATCTCCCTGAATCCACACTGATTATGTTGGTCTCCGCTTTCGCTGGCTATCAGCACACCATGAACGCCTATAAGGCTGCGGTAGAACAAAAATATCGCTTTTTTAGCTACGGTGACGCGATGTTTATCACGTACAATCCGCAGGCTATTTCTGAGCGTCCCTAAAAAGGCCGGCACGCTGGCTTTCTGACGCCTTGACGCATTTTTTAGCCACGGAATCATTCCGTGGCGAGTATTTAAACGTCGGACTGTTTTTCTGACGCAGGAGCAATAATGAAATTTGAACTTGATACCACCGATGGCCGCGCGCGTCGCGGCCGTTTGGTGTTTGATCGCGGCGTGGTTGAAACGCCAGCCTTTATGCCCGTTGGTACCTACGGCACCGTCAAAGGGATGACGCCGGAAGAAGTTGAAGCCACCGGCGCGCAAATCATCCTCGGCAACACCTTCCACCTCTGGCTGCGCCCGGGCCAGGAAATCATGAAGCTGCACGGCGACCTGCATGATTTCATGCAGTGGAAAGGGCCGATCCTCACCGATTCCGGCGGTTTCCAGGTCTTCAGCCTTGGCGATATCCGTAAGATCACCGAACAGGGCGTGCACTTCCGCAATCCGATCAACGGCGATCCGATTTTCCTCGATCCGGAAAAATCGATGGAGATTCAGTACGATCTCGGTTCCGATATCGTGATGATTTTCGACGAATGTACGCCGTACCCGGCAGACTGGGATTACGCTAAGCGTTCGATGGAGATGTCTCTGCGCTGGGCGAAGCGCAGCCGTGACCGTTTCGATGGTCTCGGCAACAAAAACGCGCTCTTTGGCATCATTCAGGGCAGCGTTTACGAAGATTTACGAGATATCTCGGTGAAAGGTCTGGTAGAGATTGGCTTTGATGGCTACGCTGTCGGCGGTTTGGCTGTCGGCGAGCCGAAGGAAGACATGCACCGTATCCTGGAGCACGTTTGCCCGCAGATCCCGGCAGATAAACCGCGATACCTGATGGGCGTCGGGAAACCGGAAGACCTGGTGGAAGGGGTACGTCGCGGCATCGATATGTTTGACTGCGTTATGCCGACGCGCAACGCGCGTAACGGCCATCTCTTCGTGACCGATGGCGTAGTGAAAATCCGCAACGCGAAGCATAAAAGCGATACATCGCCGCTGGATGCCGAGTGCGATTGCTATACGTGTCGCAATTATTCACGTGCTTACTTGCATCATCTTGATCGTTGCAACGAAATATTGGGCGCGCGCCTCAATACCATTCATAACCTGCGCTACTATCAGCGTTTAATGGCTGGTTTACGCAAGGCTATCGAAGAGGGTAAATTAGAGAGCTTCGTGACCGATTTTTACCAACGTCAGGGGCGTTCCGTTCCTCCTTTGAACGTTGATTAATTTTAATAATGAGGGAATTTCAATGAGCTTTTTTATTTCTGATGCGGTAGCAGCAACCGGCGCGCCGGCGCAGGGCAGCCCAATGTCTCTGATTCTGATGCTGGTGGTGTTCGGTCTGATTTTTTACTTCATGATCCTGCGCCCACAGCAGAAACGTACTAAAGAGCACAAGAATCTGATGAGCTCTATCGCCAAAGGTGATGAAGTCCTGACAAACGGCGGTCTGGTTGGTCGTGTGACTAAAGTCGCGGAAAACGGCTACATCGCTATCGCGCTGAACGATACCACCGAAGTGGTTATCAAACGTGACTTCGTAGCTGCCGTTCTGCCGAAAGGCACCATGAAGGCGCTGTAATTACCATTTTCCCTAAGGGAACTGCCGTGTTAAACCGTTATCCTTTGTGGAAGTACGTGATGCTGGTCGTCGTGATTATCGTCGGCCTGATTTACGCGCTTCCCAACCTGTATGGTGAGGATCCGGCTGTTCAAATCACTGGCGCGCGCGGCGTCGCCGCCAGTGAGCAAACGCTGATCCAGGTCCAGAAAACTTTACAAGAAGAAAAAATCACCGCGAAGTCTGTGGCACTGGAAGAGGGCGCAATTCTTGCGCGCTTCGACACCACCGACACTCAGCTGCGAGCGCGCGAAGCGCTGGTTAATCTGCTGGGTGACAAATACGTCGTGGCGCTAAACCTTGCTCCTGCTACCCCGCGCTGGCTGGCGGCGATGTATGCCGAGCCGATGAAGCTGGGTCTTGACCTGCGCGGCGGCGTGCACTTCCTGATGGAAGTGGACATGGACACCGCATTAGGCAAACTGCAGGAACAAAACATCGATAGCCTGCGCAGCGAGCTGCGTGACAAAGGCATTCCTTACTCTACCGTGCGTAAGGAAGACAACTACGGTCTGAGCATCGTCTTCCGCGACAGCGCGGCGCGCGACCAGGCTATCTCTTATCTCAGCCCGCGCCATCGCGATCTGGTTATTTCAAGCCAGGGTAACAATGCGCTGAAAGCGGTGATGACCGACGAACGTCTGAAAGAAGCCCGTGAATACGCCGTTCAGCAGAACATCAACATTCTGCGTAACCGTGTAAACCAGCTCGGCGTGGCCGAACCGCTGGTTCAGCGTCAGGGTTCCGACCGTATCGTGGTTGAACTGCCGGGTATCCAGGATACCGCGCGTGCGAAGGAAATCCTTGGCGCGACCGCGACGCTGGAATTCCGTCTGGTGAACACCAACGTCGATCAGTCCGCAGCCGCTTCTGGCCGCGTACCGGGCGATTCGGAAGTGAAAGACACCCGTGAAGCCCGTCCGGTGGTGCTGTATAAGCGCGTGATCCTGACCGGCGACCATATCACCGACTCCACTTCCAGCATGGACGAGTACAACCAGCCGCAGGTTAACATCTCGCTCGATAGCGCAGGTGGCAACATCATGTCTAACTTCACCAAGGACAATATCGGTAAACCGATGGCGACCCTGTTCGTGGAGTACAAAGACAGCGGTAAGAAAGATGCCAACGGTCGCGCTATCCTTGCGAAAGAGGAAGAGGTGATTAACATCGCCAATATCCAGTCTCGCCTTGGCAATAGCTTCCGTATCACCGGTATCAGCAACCCGACCGAAGCGCGTCAGCTTTCTCTGCTGCTGCGTGCGGGCGCCCTGATTGCGCCGATTCAGATTGTTGAAGAGCGTACTATCGGCCCGACTCTGGGTATGCAGAACATCAAGCAGGGCCTGGAAGCGTGTCTGGCCGGTCTGGTGGTCTCTATCCTGTTTATGATCTTCTTCTATAAGAAGTTCGGCCTGATTGCGACCTCTGCGCTGATTGCTAACCTGGTGCTGATTGTCGGCATTATGTCCCTGATTCCTGGGGCAACGCTGACCATGCCGGGGATCGCGGGTATCGTCTTAACCCTTGCGGTGGCGGTCGATGCTAACGTACTGATTAACGAGCGTATCAAAGAAGAGCTGAGCAACGGACGTACCGTTCAGCAGGCGATTGACGAAGGTTATAAGGGCGCATTTAGCTCTATCTTCGACGCCAACGTGACGACGCTAATTAAGGTTATCATCCTGTACGCGGTCGGTACCGGTGCCATTAAAGGGTTTGCGATTACTACCGGTATCGGTATCGCGACCTCAATGTTTACCGCTATCGTCGGCACCCGTGCCATCGTGAACCTGCTGTACGGCGGCAAGCGCGTGAAAAAGCTGTCTATCTGAGGAGTGCGTTGTGGCACAGGAATATACTGTTGAACAATTGAACCACGGCCGTAAAGTCTGGGACTTTATGCGCTGGGACTACTGGGCCTTCGGCATTTCAGGTTTTCTGCTGATTGTGTCGATCGCCATCATCGGCGTCCGCGGGTTTAACTGGGGTCTCGATTTCACCGGCGGTACGGTGATTGAAATTACCCTCGAAAAACCGGTTGATATGGACCAGCTGCGCGATTCGCTGCAGAAAGCGGGCTTTGAGGAGCCGCAGCTGCAGAACTTCGGCAGCAGCCGCGACATCATGGTGCGTATGCCGCCGGTACACGATGCCAACGGCAGCCAGGAGCTGGGCAGCAAAGTCGTTAACGTAATTAACGAATCGACCAGCCAAAGCGCGACGGTGAAACGTATTGAGTTCGTTGGCCCGAGCGTGGGCGCGGACCTTGCGCAAACTGGCGCTCTGGCGCTGATTGCGGCGCTGGTGTGTATCCTTATCTATGTCGGCTTCCGCTTTGAATGGCGACTGGCGGCAGGGGTCGTTATCGCACTGGCGCACGACGTGGTGATTACCATGGGCGTGCTGTCGTTGTTCCATATCGAGATTGACCTGACCATCGTCGCATCATTGATGTCGGTCATCGGTTACTCGTTGAACGATAGTATCGTGGTATCGGACCGTATCCGTGAAAACTTCCGTAAGATCCGTCGCGGTACGCCGTACGAAATCTTTAACGTGTCGTTGACCCAGACGCTGCACCGTACCTTGATCACCTCTGGTACCACCCTGATGGTGATCCTGATGCTGTTCCTCTTCGGCGGCCCGATTCTGGAAGGCTTCTCGCTGACCATGCTGATCGGTGTATCCATCGGTACGGCTTCTTCTATCTACGTCGCGTCCGCGCTGGCGTTGAAACTGGGCATGAAGCGCGAGCATCTGATCCAGCAGAAGGTCGAAAAAGAAGGGGCGGATCAGCCGTCTATTCTGCCGTAATCGGTTCAGTTGAGATAAAGCAATCCCGGCTTTGTGGCCGGGATTTTTTTTGCCAAAATTATCCGGCCTCGGCTACAAGTGCGGAAAAATCGCCTCTTTAGCCCTCATTTCTCCAGAAATCCTCGCTTCTACCTTCATCTTCAGCATAAAACAAACTTAGTAAACCTTCGCCAGGCAGCTCGCTACCTGCAACATTTATCTCTGCAAATCACGGCCCTCAACCCGCATTTATGCGGGCTGCTCCGACCTTCCGGGAACGTCTCAGCGATTTTGAGGCCACCAACACCGGCAGTTTCAGCCAGCATGGTGAATAAATTAACGGCAGGCCGCACGGACCGTAGGCCGGATAAGGCGCAGCCGCCATCCGGCGCAAAAGCGGCTCCTTATCCGCGGATATTGCCCGGCGGCGCTGCGCTTGCAATAACCCTTCAAACAGGGATATCTGCGCAGGTTGAGTATACCCACAACCTGATATGCCAAATTCTGAAAACCGTTTAGCACACTGCTGACAGTATGCTGTCAGGAGCCCTCTCGTACACTGCTTGTGAACTCACTAACGAGCAGGAGGAAGTATGAACAACGTGATTAACTGGTTTGAAATTCCGGTCGCAGATATGGATCGCGCCGTCGCGTTTTATGAGCCGGTAATGCAGGTGACGTTACGTCGTGAAACCATGGATTGCGCGGACCTGGCCGTCTTCCCACATCAGGACCCGGCCCCCGGCGGCGCGTTGGCTAAATTTGACGGTATCGCGCCATCGCCGCAGGGCGCTATTATTTATCTGCATACCGACAACCTGGCCGCCACGCTGGATCGTATCGCCTCGGCGGGAGGAGCGTGCGTATTTGGCCCGCTGGCGCTGCCGAATGATATTGGCACCATCGCCCTGTTTACCGACAGCGAAGGCAACCGTGTAGGTTTGCATCAACCAGCTTAACCTGACTATTTAGCGAAACGAGAAATGACCCGACGCGCCGACCGTTTATTTCAGATAGTGCAGATCCTGCGCGGCAGGCGGCTAACTACCGCGGCGCTGCTGGCGGAACGGTTGGGCGTGTCGGAGCGTACCGTCTATCGCGATATCCGCGACCTCTCGCTCTCAGGCGTCCCGGTTGAGGGGGAGGCCGGGAGCGGTTATCGTCTGCTGGCGGGTTACGACCTGCCGCCACTCATGTTGACCACCAAAGAATCCGAAGCGCTCATTGCGGCGATTCGACTGTTAAAAACCTGGGGCGGCGATGCGCTTTCGCAGTCGCTGGAGTCAGCCCAGGAAAAAATGCTGGCGATTTTGCCGGAAGAGAGGCGGCGCAAAGCGGAGCAGACCCGGCTGTTTGCCCCCGATCTTGGCGCGCATCGTTATGCTAAAACCCATTTTGACGTTATCCATCAGGCCGTATCCAATCAGCAGGTATTACAGCTTCACTACCAGGATGAATCCGGTCAGGTGACGCGGCGTGAAGTGCTGCCGCTGGGGCTGTTTTTCTGGGGGGAGCGCTGGCTGCTGGTGGCCTGGTGCGAACTGCGCAGTGATTATCGTAACTTTCGACTCGACCGTTGTCTGGAGGTAAGGGCGACCGAGCGTCGTTTCAGCGAGTGCGCCGACCGTTCATTGAGTGATTTCTTACGCAAGGTGAGATGTGAGGAGCGATAAAAAAACGCCCGGTTGGCGTAAACGCGTACCGGGCGCTCTGTTACAGGAAAAGGCGCTTAGAAGTTGTAACCGACAACGAAGTAACCACCCCAGCCGGTAGAGCGTACGCTGAAATCGCCATCGCCGAAGTTCAGCTTAGCATCATCAGCCCACTGGCCGCCGTTATGGAAGTAACGTGCGACGATAGAGTAGTGCCAGTGCGCGTAGTTCAGCGCCAGGATGTGGCTGGACGCGATAGAGTTGCTGGTACGCGCGTGCTTACCGTTCATATCGTAGAAGTTGTCGTCGCCAAGGTCAGAACCCCAGTCGAAGTTGGTGAAGCCGATATAGCTCAGCGAACCGCCCCACAGGTCGGTCAGCGGAACGAAGTATTTCACCTTGAAGCGGTAGCCGTCCCACTCGTTTTCGTTGGAGGCGCCGTAGTTCTGCCACTGGTATTTAGCATAGATGTTCAGCGACAGGCTCATCGGCAGACCGGTATCGATGTCGGTACCCAGACCCATATACCAGGTGCTTTGCTCCTGAGAGTCGTTGCGGCCCATATCGTAGATATAGTTGTTCGCGAAGTACCACTCTTTGAACGGCCCGAAGCTCAGATCGGTGTTGGTCAGCTTGTCGATAGAGAAACGCGGCTCGATCTCCATAAACAGCGGGGAGCCTTTGTTCCAGATACCTTTCGCCGTGCTGTTGCCGCCGAAGAAGACCGGCGCATCGATATAGCCGTAGAAATCAAACCAATCTTTTTTAGCAAACGCTTCGTATTCCAGATAGGTATCGTTACGGATCTGCGGTCCAAAACGAGTGTGGTAGCTACCGACTACGTTCACACTCTGGTGCCACCAATCAGACAGGTACTGCGGTTTTTCAGTTTCTGCCGCGCCAGCGGTGAAAGAAGCGGAAAGCGCCACAACAGCGCTCGCTGCCAGTAATGTTTTTTTCATGTTGATGCCACTGTTTAAATTAAGCCAAAAGGCGTTAAGAAAATTGCCGAAGCGTTGCTAAATATTTCGTCTTTCTGTGGGGGTCTATTATAGAAATCATTGCTCACAAAAATACGTGTTGTTTCACATAACCAGAACATGCGTAATCGATTGCGTTCACGATTCTATGCATTTCTTGACAAAATGCTACTGAAAATCGCCTTCAGGAGCGATTTCTAATGAACTCTTATGAAAAGTTGTAAATGGATAACTTCGATAGATGAAAAGTGGGGCGCCGGGCCGTTTTGCCCGGCGTGAGCGCTTACTGCGCGCTGGCAGGTTGGATATCGTGGATACGAATAAAGCCGACTTTATCAGGCGTCACATTCAGGCGCAGCGGGATATCGACATCGCTGGGCGCCAGGATGCTGGCCGGGGCGCTAATCAGCTGATCCTGGACGTTGACTTCCTGATAGCTGTGGGTGGTACCGGTGATCTGCCCGGAAGCGACGGTCGCGGTGAAGGCCGGGAGCGGATCGTTAGACTCGCCCTGGATACGTAAGGTCAGGCGCGAACCGTCGCCATCGGCCGTAATACTGCCCACTGACATGCGCAGGGTGCCGATCTGGCTCTCCAGCCGCGCCGGCGTTTTAGCATCCGGTAGCAGGTAGACGCCGCTGGTGGATTTAGCATTCAGTGCGTTTTGCTGAGTGATTTTTATCGTTTGCTGATTCAGCTGGGTCATCTCTTTGCTCAGCGTACTGACGCTCTCGTTCATCTGACGAACTTCGCTTTGCTGGGCGCAGGCGGTAAGGGTGAACAGGCTGCCGATGATAGCCAGTTGTAGGTAACGTCTTGTCATGGTCAGGATTCCGTTTACAGAGGATGATTAATGGTAGCTAAACTGAATTGGCCTACCATAGATCCTTTGTCTCAAAAGCTCTTTCTTTGTAGTCCGCTGACTTCAGGGTAAACTACCCTTCAGATTAACTACCTGTCAGGACGCGCCATGCATTGCCCTTTCTGTTTCGCCGTGGATACCAAAGTCATCGATTCTCGCCTGGTCGGCGAAGGCTCCTCCGTGCGTCGTCGTCGGCAGTGTCTGGTCTGCAATGAACGCTTTACCACTTTTGAAGTGGCGGAACTGGTAATGCCGCGGGTGGTAAAAAGCAACGACGTGCGCGAACCTTTCAACGAAGACAAGCTGCGTAGCGGGATGTTGAAAGCGCTGGAAAAGCGGCCGGTCAGCGCCGATGACGTTGAAATGGCGGTAAATCACATCAAAACCCATCTGCGCGGCACCGGTGAACGTGAAGTCGCGAGTAAAATGATCGGTAATCTGGTGATGGAACAGCTGAAGAAGCTCGACAAGGTCGCCTATATTCGCTTCGCTTCCGTCTATCGCAGTTTCGAAGATATTAAAGAGTTCGGCGAAGAAATCGCCCGTTTACAGGACTAAGCCATGCAGGACGAAATGTACATGGCGCGAGCGCTGAAGCTTGCCGCGCGCGGACGCTTTACTACCCATCCTAATCCCAACGTCGGCTGCGTGATTGTAAAAGACGGCGAGATCGTCGGCGAGGGCTTCCACTATCGGGCCGGCGAGCCGCACGCCGAAGTGCACGCGCTGCGTATGGCCGGCGAGAAAGCCAAAGGCGCGACCGCCTACGTCACTCTCGAGCCCTGCAGCCACCATGGCCGCACGCCGCCGTGCTGCGATGCGCTGATCGCCGCGGGCGTTGCTCGCGTGGTAGCGGCAATGCAGGACCCGAATCCGCAGGTGGCCGGTCGCGGCCTGTATCGCCTGCAGCAGGCAGGTATTGACGTCAGCCATGGGCTGATGATGAATGAAGCGGAAGCGCTGAATAAAGGTTTTCTGAAGCGGATGCGCACCGGTTTTCCGTGGATCCAACTGAAGATGGGCGCTTCGCTTGATGGCCGTACGGCGATGGCCAGCGGCGAAAGCCAGTGGATCACCTCGCCGCAGGCGCGGCGCGACGTGCAGCGCCTGCGCGCGCAGAGCCACGCTATTCTGACCAGCAGCGCGACCGTGCTGGCGGACGATCCGGCGTTGACCGTGCGCTGGCAAGAGCTGAGCGCCGATACGCAGGCGCTCTATCCGCAGGAAAATCTGCGTCAACCGCTGCGTATCGTCATCGATAGCCAAAACCGCGTCACGCCTGAGCATCGAATTGTTCATCAGCAAGGTGAAACCCTGTTTGCCCGCACCCATGCCGATGAACGTACCTGGCCTGACAATGTGCGTACCTTGCTGGTGCCGGAACATAACGGCCATCTCGATCTCGTGCTGCTGATGATGCAGCTTGGTAAACAGCAGGTGAACAGCATTTGGGTGGAAGCGGGGCCGACGCTGGCCGGCGCTTTGCTACAGGCCGGGCTGGTGGATGAGCTTATCGTCTACATTGCGCCTAAACTGTTAGGCAGTGACGCGCGCGGTTTATGCGCGCTGCCGGGGCTTGAGAAACTGAGCCAGGCCCCCCATTTCAAATTCAACGAGATACGTCAGGTCGGACCCGATGTCTGCCTGCATTTAACGACTGCGTGATGTATTCCTAATATTAGGAAGCAGCGCCCAGAATATTATGATAAAATCCGCCCCCCTTGCGGGGCACATGAACCCGAAGGAAGAGTATGAACATTATTGAAGCTAACGTTGCTACCCCGGACGCTCGCGTCGCCATCACCATTGCGCGTTTCAACAACTTTATCAATGACAGCCTGCTGGAAGGCGCGATTGACGCCCTCAAGCGCATTGGTCAGGTAAAAGATGAAAACATCACCGTTGTTTGGGTTCCAGGCGCGTATGAGCTGCCGCTGGCGGCTGGCGCACTGGCAAAAACCGGTAAATATGACGCGGTGATCGCGCTGGGTACGGTGATTCGCGGCGGTACCGCCCACTTTGAATATGTGGCTGGCGGTGCAAGCAATGGCCTGGCGCACGTCGCTCAGGACAGTGAAATCCCGGTAGCCTTCGGTGTTCTGACTACTGAAAGTATTGAACAAGCCATCGAACGCGCTGGCACCAAAGCCGGTAACAAAGGCGCAGAAGCCGCGCTGACCGCGCTGGAAATGATTAACGTATTGAAAGCCATCAAGGCCTGATTTTTTGTAAGGGGAATTCCGTGAAACCTGCTGCTCGTCGCCGCGCCCGTGAGTGTGCCGTCCAGGCGCTCTACTCCTGGCAGTTGTCCCAGAACGACATCGCTGATGTTGAATACCAGTTCCTGGCGGAACAGGATGTAAAAGATGTAGACGTTCTGTATTTCCGTGAACTGCTGTCCGGAGTGGCGACTAACAGCGCGTATCTCGACGGTCTGATGAAGCCATACCTGTCGCGCCAGCTGGAAGAGCTGGGTCAGGTAGAAAAAGCGGTACTGCGTATTGCGCTGTTTGAGCTGTCGAAGCGTGACGACGTGCCGTATAAAGTGGCTATCAACGAAGCTATCGAGCTGGCGAAAACCTTCGGCGCTGAAGATAGCCACAAGTTTGTCAACGGCGTGCTGGATAAAGCGGCCCCGGTAATCCGTCCCCGCAAAAAGTAAACTGCAGGCCGGGCTTTGTAGGATCAGATCCTGCGAACCCGGCCTTATTCTTTTCTTTGCTGAGGCATAACGTATGGCATGCGGCGAATTTTCCCTGATTGCCCGTTATTTTGATCGCGTTAAAAGCGCCCGCCTTGATGTTGAAACCGGCATCGGCGATGACTGCGCGCTCCTGAATATCCCTGAGAAAAAAACGCTGGCAATCAGCACCGACACCCTGGTGGCGGGCAACCACTTTTTAGCCGACATCGACCCTGCCGACCTGGCCTATAAAGCGCTGGCGGTGAACCTGAGCGATTTGGCGGCGATGGGCGCGGAACCGGCGTGGTTGACGCTGGCGCTCACTTTGCCGGAAGCAGACGAAGCGTGGCTTGAAGCCTTTAGCGACAGTCTGTTTGTCCAGCTTAACTATTACGATATGCAGCTAATCGGCGGCGACACCACGCGTGGGCCGCTATCGATGACGCTGGGTATCCACGGCTTTGTACCGCCGGGCCGCGCGATGAAGCGTTCCGGTGCCAAGCCAGGCGACTGGATTTATGTCACCGGCACGCCCGGTGATAGCGCCGCCGGGCTGGCGCTTTTACAGGACCGGTTAACGGTTGATTCGCCAGCGGATGCCGATTACCTGCTGGCGCGCCATTTGCGTCCGATGCCCCGCGTACTGCAGGGCCAGGCGCTGCGCGATCTGGCCAATTCAGCGATCGATCTTTCTGACGGTCTGATTTCTGACCTTGGTCATATCCTGAAGGCCAGCGCCTGCGGCGCGCGTATCGATCTCGATGCGATGCCGTATTCCGATGCCATGCTGCGCCAGGTTGATCCTGAGCAGGCGCTGCGCTGGGCGCTCGCCGGCGGCGAAGATTATGAGCTGTGCTTTACCGTACCTGAGCTCAACCGCGGGGCGCTCGATGTCGCGATTGGTCAGCTAGGCGCGCGTTTTACCTGTATCGGCCAGATCGTGGCGGAAGCAGATGGACTGCAGTTTACCCGTGAGGGTAAGCCGATTAAATTGGATTTAAAGGGGTACGATCATTTTGGCACGCAGTAGAGACGAGGCGAAAAGCCGCCTTAATATGCGCAATCCCTGGCACCTGCTGGCGACCGGGTTCGGTAGCGGGCTGAGTCCGGTGGTTCCGGGAACGATGGGGTCGCTGGCGGCGATTCCGTTCTGGTATCTGATGACCTTTCTCCCCTGGCAGCTCTATTCGCTGGTGGTGATGATGAGCATCTGTATCGGCGTCTATCTTTGTCACCGTACGGCCAAAGATATGGGCACCCATGACCACGGCAGCATCGTTTGGGATGAGTTTGTCGGGATGTGGATCACCCTGATGGCGTTACCGACGATGGACTGGCAGTGGGTGGCTGCCGGTTTCGTTATTTTCCGTATCTTCGATATGTGGAAGCCATGGCCAATTCGTTGGTTCGACCGCAACATCCATGGCGGAATGGGGATCATGGTCGACGATATCGTCGCCGGGGTGATCTCCGCCGGCGTACTTTATCTGATAGGCCACCACTGGCCGATAGGTCTAATTTAAATCTGCACCCCGGCACGGCCGGGGTTTAAATTGCGGTGTTACTTGAAGCCGACGATTGGGTGGGGCCGATAGGGCGCTTCCAGCTTATCGATCTGTTCCGGCGTCAGGGTTAAATCGACGGCATGCAGGAGCTCATCCAGCTGTTCCTGACGCGAGGCGCCAATAATCGGCGCAGCCACGCCGGGCTTGCTTAAGAGCCAGGCCAGCGCCACCTGTGCGCGGTTGGCATCTAATTCTTCAGCCACTTCCTCCAGCTTCTGCGCTATCTGCTCATCATTGGCGTCGGTGGCGCTATACAGCGATTTACCGAACTCATCGGAGACGAGGCGTGCAGTCGTTTCTCCCCATGGCCGCGTCAAACGGCCGCGCGCCAGCGGGCTCCACGGCATGACCGCAATTCCTTTGCGCTGGCATAGCGGCAACATCTCGTTTTCTTCTTCGCGATAAATCAGGTTGTAGTGATCCTGCATGGTGACGAAGCGCGCCCAATTGTTCTGTTCCTGCAGAGCGAGCGCCTGGGCGAACTGTCGGGCATGCATAGATGATGCGCCGATATAGCGCGCTTTCCCGGCGCGAACGACATCGCTGAGCGCCTCCAGCGTTTCTTCGATGGGCGTGGCGTAATCCCAGCGGTGGATCTGCAACAGGTCGACATAGTCCATTCCCAGACGGCGCAGGCTATCGTCGATGGATCGCATGATTTGCGCGCGTGACAGCCCCTGCGGCAGATCGCCGACCTGATGATAAACTTTGGTGGCGACGATCACCGAATCGCGGCGAGCATATTCCCGCAGCGCGCGGCCAAGGATCTCTTCGCTGCTGCCATCGGAATAGTTGTTCGAGGTATCAAAGAAGTTAATTCCGCCTTCCAGCGCACGTTTAATCAGTGGACGGCTACTTTCTTCGGGCAGCGTCCAGGCGTGATTGCCGCGGTCAGGCTCGCCGAAGGTCATGCAGCCGAGACAGAGTCGGGAAACGCGAAGATGGGTATCGCCAAGAGGGATGTAGTGCATAAGACGCTCCTGCTACTTTAAAGGGAATCCTTTAAGCATAGCAGGAGCGGTATGGGCAATTATGCCAACCAGTCGCGGATTTTGGCTTCGATACCGGCGGCATCCAGGCCGAGGTCGGCGCGAACTTCTTCTTGAGTCCCCTGCGGGATAAAGAAGTCCGGCAGGCCGATGTTCAGCACCGGTACCGCGCGACGGTGGGCCATCAACAGCTCGTTGACGCCGCTGCCAGCGCCGCCCATGACGGCGTTCTCTTCAAGCGTGACCAGCACATCGTGATCGGCGGCAAGCTGCAGGATCAGCGCCTCATCAAGCGGTTTCACAAAACGCATATCGATCAGCGTCGCATTGAGTTTTTCCGCAACCTGAGTGGCTTCCGGCAGTAAAGTCCCGAAGTTAAGAATTGCCAGCTTCTCGCCGTTACGTTTCACCACGCCTTTCCCGATCGGCAGCGACGCCAGTGGTGCCAGTTCTGCGCCAGTACCTGTGCCTCGCGGATAGCGTACTGCGCTAGGGCCGTCGTTATAGTGGTATCCGGTGTAGAGCATCTGGCGACATTCATTCTCGTCGCTCGGGGTCATGATCACCATTTCCGGAATGCAGCGCAGGAAGGAGAGATCGAATGCCCCTTGGTGCGTCTGACCGTCGGCGCCGACGATGCCCGCGCGATCGATTGCAAACAGTACCGGCAGCTTTTGAATGGCGACATCATGGATCACCTGATCGTAAGCGCGCTGCAGGAAGGTTGAGTAAATCGCCACGATCGGCTTATAGCCGCCAATTGCCATCCCGGCGGCAAAGGTGACCGCGTGCTGTTCGGCAATGGCGACATCAAAATATTGATCGGGGAATTTCTTCGAGAACTCGACCATGCCCGAACCTTCACGCATCGCCGGGGTGACGGCCATCAGTTTGTCATCCTTCGCCGCGGTTTCGCACAGCCAGTCGCCAAAGATTTTCGAATAGGTTGGCAGGCCGCCGCTGCTTTTTGGCAGCACACCGCTGGTGTGATCGAATTTCGGTACCGCGTGGAAGGTGATGGGATCTTTTTCAGCCGGTTCATATCCACGGCCTTTTTTGGTCATGATGTGCAAGAACTGCGGTCCTTTCAGATCGCGCATATTCTTCAACGTATTGACCAGACCCAGTACATCGTGGCCATCTACCGGACCGATGTAGTTAAAGCCCATCTCTTCAAACAGCGTGCCGGGCACCACCATACCTTTAATATGCTCTTCGGTACGCTTAAGCAGTTCTTTAATCGGCGGTACGCCGGAGAAGACTTTTTTGCCGCCTTCACGTAGCGAAGAGTACAGCTTGCCGGACAGCAGCTGCGCCAGATGGTTGTTCAACGCGCCGACATTCTCTGAGATCGACATTTCATTGTCGTTCAATACGACCAGCATGTCTGGTTTGATATCGCCCGCGTGGTTCATCGCCTCAAATGCCATCCCGGCGGTGATCGCGCCATCGCCAATGACGCAAACGGTGCGCCGCTGCTTGCCTTCTTTTTCGGCGGCAATAGCGACCCCAATACCCGCGGAGATAGAGGTAGAGGAGTGACCGACGCTCAGTACGTCATATTCGCTTTCGCCGCGCCACGGGAACGGATGCAACCCGCCTTTCTGGCGAATAGTGCCGATTTTATCGCGACGGCCGGTGAGAATTTTGTGCGGGTAAGCCTGATGGCCGACGTCCCAGATTAAGCGGTCGAAAGGCGTATTGTAGACATAGTGCAGCGCCACGGTCAGTTCAACCGTGCCAAGGCCAGAGGCAAAATGGCCGCTTGAGCGGCTCACGCTGTCCAGAAGATAACGGCGCAGCTCATCGCAAAGCTTAGGCAGGCTATCTTTTGGCAGCAGGCGCAACTCCTGGGTGGAATCTACCAGCGCCAGGGTTGGGTATTTGGCAATATCAAAACTCATCAGAGACTCATTTATTGTTTATTTATCGCGCTGAATAATGTAATTAGCGAGCGCTTCCAGTGCCGTGGTATCCAGCGATTGCGCTGCCAGCTCATCTAAAGCCTGGCGGGCATCGGCAATCAGATCGCGCGCTTTCTGCTGGGCTTGCTCAAGACCCAAAAGCGCCGGATAGGTACTTTTGCCTAACTGTTGGTCGGCACCCTGACGTTTGCCAAGAGTCGCAGTATCACCTACCACATCGAGAATGTCATCCTGCACCTGGAAGGCGAGGCCGATATTCTCAGCGAAGCGATCGAGCGCTGGCAGCGCCTGACGGCCACGCTCGCCGGCGCTCAGCGCGCCAAGACGAACCGCCGCGCGGATAAGCGCTCCGGTCTTATGGCGATGAATTCGCTCCAGCGCCTGTAGATTGACCTGTTCGCCTTCCGCCTCGAGATCCAGCGCCTGACCGCCGCACATTCCGGCGACGCCGCTGGCCTGGGCCAGTTCGGAAACCATCGCCAGACGGTCACGATCCGGCACTTCCGGCATCGGCGTATCACTCAGTATAGAAAATGCCAGCGTTTGCAGGGCGTCGCCGGCAAGAATTGCGTTCGCTTCGCCAAACTTGATGTGGCACGTGGGTTGACCGCGGCGCAGATCGTCGTCGTCCATCGCCGGCAGATCGTCATGCATCAGCGAGTAGGCATGAATACATTCGACGGCGGCGGCTGGGGCATCCAGCGTAGAACGGCTAACGCCGAACATCTCGCCGGTGGCGTAAACCAGGAAAGGGCGCAGGCGTTTACCGCCTAATAATGCGCCATAGTGCATGGCTTCAACCAGCGGAGTGTTCTGAAACGGCAGCGGAGAGATAAAACGGCGCAGCGCGTCATTGGCCTGGGAGACACAGGCCTGTAATTGTTGCGGGAAGTCCATTTATTCAGCGTCCGGCGTAAAGGGAGTCAACGGCGCATCTTCGCTATCGGCCAGCAGGATTTGGACACGCTGTTCGGCCTGTTGCAGTTTCGTCTGCCCCTGGCGCGCGAGCTGCACGCCGCGTTCAAATTCGCTGAGCGCTTCTTCCAGCGGTAGTGAGCCGCTTTCCAGACGATTAACGATCTGCTCGAGTTCGCCTAAAGCGCTCTCAAAGCTGGCCGGGGCCTCATTTTTCTTTGGCATAGTGAATATAGACTCTTGTTATGTCTCGATGGCTATCAGTATGGTAACGGAGTCGGGCGGTTAAGCAAACTCGCGGCATTCACCCTACGGATACATTTTTGCGAAAATGCGCAATGCCAGGCGAAAAGCGAACAATGATGGTATACTCCGCGCCCTGGATGCAGACGCTGTGTTGCGCCTGTACAATTTTTTTGCTTAAAGCCCCGTCGGGCTTGCCAACGAACTAATGTCGCTATGAAGTTTATCATTAAATTGTTCCCGGAAATCACCATCAAAAGCCAATCTGTGCGGTTGCGCTTTATTAAAATTTTAACCGGGAACATTCGTAACGTTCTCAAAAACTATGATGAGACGCTCGCCGTCGTTCGTCATTGGGATCATATCGAAGTTCGCGCGAAAGACGAAAACCAGCGACCGGCTATTCGCGACGCGTTGACCCGTATCCCGGGCATTCACCATATTCTGGAAGTGGAAGACGTTCCTTTCACCTCGCTGCACAATATTTTTGAGCAGACATTACCGCTGTGGCGCGAGCAGCTCGAAGGCAAAAGCTTCTGCGTACGTGTGAAGCGCCGTGGTAAACATGAATTCACCTCAATTGAGGTTGAGCGCTACGTTGGCGGCGGCCTGAACCAGCATATCGAATCGGCGCGCGTGAAGCTCACCGACCCGGACGTGACGGTTAATCTGGAGATCGAAAACGATCGTCTGTTGCTGGTGAAAGGGCGCTATGAAGGTATTGGCGGCTTCCCTATCGGTACTCAGGAAGATGTGCTGTCGCTCATCTCCGGCGGCTTCGACTCCGGCGTCTCCAGCTATATGCTGATGCGTCGCGGCTGTCGCGTACACTACTGCTTCTTCAACCTCGGCGGCGCCGCGCATGAAATCGGTGTTCGCCAGGTGGCGCACTATTTGTGGAACCGCTTCGGCAGTTCTCATCGTGTTCGCTTCGTGGCAATCAATTTTGAGCCGGTGGTTGGCGAAATCCTTGAAAAAGTCGATGATGGCCAGATGGGCGTGGTGCTCAAACGTATGATGGTGCGTGCGGCATCGAAAGTTGCTGAGCGTTATGGCGTGCAGGCGCTGGTGACCGGCGAAGCGCTGGGCCAGGTATCCAGTCAGACGCTGACCAACCTGCGTCTTATCGACAATGTCTCCGACACGCTGATCCTGCGTCCGCTGATTTCGCATGATAAAGAACACATCATCAATCTTGCACGCGAAATCGGTACGGAAGATTTTGCCCGCACCATGCCGGAATACTGCGGCGTTATCTCGAAGAGCCCAACCGTGAAAGCGGTAAAAGCGAAGATCGAAGCGGAAGAAGAAAACTTCGATTTTAGCATTCTGGATAAAGTGGTTGAGGAAGCGAATAACATCGACATTCGCGACATCGCTCAGCAAACGCAGCAGGACGTGGTGGAAGTCGAAACCGTCAGCGGCTTCAGCGCGAACGACGTGATTCTCGATATTCGTTCTGTCGATGAGCAGGATGATAAGCCATTGAAAGTGGAAGGCGTCGATGTTGTTTCGCTGCCGTTCTATAAACTGAGCACCCAATTTGGCAATCTCGATCAGAGTAAAACCTGGCTGTTGTGGTGTGAACGCGGCGTGATGAGCCGTCTGCAGGCGCTATACCTGCGCGAGCAGGGCTTTACTAACGTGAAAGTGTATCGTCCGTAATTCGCCTGTACTTATGAAAAAGCCTTCCCTAAGGGAAGGCTTTTTTACATCTGGGGGTTAGCGTAGCGTCATCGCCAGTGCATTCAACTGATCGATAACGATATTCCAGCCTTCAAAAAATCCCATCTTTTCATGCTGCTCTCGGGTTTCCGCGTCCGCATGCAGTACCGTTGCCGTATAGCGACAACCGTCGTTTTCATCCACAAAGGTAATAATAGCCGTCATGGCAAAAGGGGTAACGGCCGGCCGAAAGTTCTCAGTTAGCATTGAGGTCATAACTATTTTTTGCTGCGGAATGACTTCAAGAAAACAGCCGGGGTTATCGCTACGTTCACCGTCAGGGCCGTGCATCACGGTGTGGAAAGCCCCGCCAGGACGCAAATCAAAAGCCAGGACGTCGGTATACCACGGTTTCGGGCACCACCAGGTTTTGAGTAATGCCGGATCGGCCCACGCGCGCCAGAGAGCTGCAGTGGGGGCGCTGAGCCAGCGGCTGATGACGAGGTCACGAGAATCGGTTGCGCTACGGGACATGCTACGGCTCCTCAGGAAATAAGGGGCGCCAGTCCGCTGCGCGGACCGGCTATCAGGATTCGTAGTAATTATAGATGCCAGCAGCCATGACCAACTGCGAAGCAACTTCATGCGCTTTTTCACGGCCAACCAGCAGGTCAATCATTTTGAGAGCGAAATCAATGGATGTTCCTGGACCCTGACTGGTCAACAAATTAACCCTTGGATCCCAAACGACGCGCTTATCCTGCCACTGTTCGGCGGGGATTTGCTCTTTTAGCGCCGGGAAACCGGTAATGTTGCCGATAGGAAACAGATTATGTGGCACCAGAACGGTCGCTGGCGCGGCGCAGATAGCCGCCACAATGCGCCCGGATAGATGAAATTGTCGTACGGTTTCTACCAGCAAAGGGCTGTCGCGAAAGCACTCGGCGCCCTTAATACCGCCAGGCAAAACGATGATATCAAAATCGCCATCGGCGACTTCGACCAGCGGCGCATCCGCGACGAGCTTCACGCCTCGCGAGCAGATAATGGTCAGATTGCCATCACTGGCGACGCTGGCGGTGGTCACTTTCACGCCGCCGCGCGCTAATAAATCGATAGTGGTGACCGCTTCGGTCTCTTCGCTACCAGGGGCGAGGCAAATCAGTGCCGACGCGTTCATAAATATTCTCCTTTCGCTTTACCTGTTCAAATAAACGGGCATTTTCCGGCACAGGCAGGCCGTGGGCGCGTGCGCGATTAAGCAGAAAACCAGTGATATAGTCGATTTCCGTATGCCGCTGCGCGCGGATGTCCTGCAACATCGATGAAATATTATCTGCAGTACTTTCAATGACCTGATTCACATACAATAACAGGTTTTCCGCCGATGTATGAATTCCTTCGCGCTCCATTACCGCTGCGACTTCCTGACAAATGGCATTGATCTCATGCGGGAAATCACGCAGATCGCCATTTCGGCAATCTTTCAGCGCGGTCAGGGGGTTAATGACGCAGTTGACGGCCAGCTTACTCCATAATGCCGGATGAATGTTGTCGTGCCAGGCGACATCCGGCAGTACGTTTTGCAGGATGTCAGCGAGGCCGCTGTAATCCTGGCTATAGCTTTTAGCAGGCCCGATATGGGTAGTCCCCTGCGCGACGTGAATGATGACATTGCCATCGCGGCGTGCGGCGTGGGTGGTGGACGCCAGCAACAGAGGTTGCTTGATGCTTTTTAATTCATTCAAGGTGCCCATGCCGTTATGAATAAGCAAAATAGGGGCTGAAGCCGGTAATATAGCGGCCAGATTTTTCACCGCCTGCGAAACCTGCCATGCCTTTAACGTCACTAGTAGCAAATCGCTGGTGGCGAGAAAATCAGGATCGTTAGCGGTCATTGATTCATTGAAATTACTACCGTCAGTCTCAATAAGATTAACGCTACAAAATGGTTGCGGGACGCGTAACCAGCCCTGGACCTCATGTCCGTTTTTATACAGCGCGGTTAACCATAATTGTCCCAGTGCACCGCATCCCAGTACGGTTACTTTCATTATTCCTCCTCACCTGCGACTTCCCAGGCGCTTGTAGCTAAAGTATAGCGTTATCAGCTAAGCTTCCGGGATAACAAGTTGAGTTATGCCGCGTTGTGGGTATTATGCAACGCAAAAGAAACGGAAGGAGAGGAAAAGATGCCATCTTTCGATATTGTCTCTGAAGTCGATCTTCAGGAAGCGCGTAATGCGGTCGAAAACGCAAGCCGCGAAGTCGAGTCACGATTTGATTTTCGTAATGTTGAAGCCACCTTTGAGCTGAACGAAACCAGTAAAACCATCAAGGTACTGAGCGAGTCTGATTTCCAGGTCAATCAGCTGTTGGATATTCTTCGCGCCAAGCTACTCAAGCGCGGCATTGAGGGAAGTTCGCTCGATGTGCCGGAAGCCTTTGTACATAGCGGGAAAACCTGGTTTGTCGAAGCTAAGCTGAAGCAGGGCATTGAAAGTGCGATTCAGAAGAAAATCGTCAAACTGATTAAAGACAGCAAACTCAAAGTACAGACGCAGATCCAGGGCGAAGAAATTCGCGTCACTGGTAAATCTCGTGACGATTTGCAGTCGGTTATGGCCTTAGTGCGCGGTGGCGACCTAGGCCAGCCATTCCAGTTCAAGAACTTCCGCGATTAACACGCAAAGCCTGATGGCGCAATGCCATCAGGCTTTGCGCTGATGTCGATGCCGGAGAAGATTTAAGCCGTTCTCCGGCAAATAAAAATCTTACTACTTAACTCTTCTGACCTGTTTTTTAATCCTTCCTCAAGGCGTTCAGCATATTTGTTTCATTATCAACGCCAGGTTAAATTTTCTGATTATTTTCTCAAATTGAAATTCATGAATATGAATTCATACTGATCGGTTCAAACTTGAGAGTGAATAATACCCGCGGGAAGTGGGCATGCAGCATTGATCTCAATCATGAAGTAAAGGAAGTTGCTTCTGTATGGAACGAATTCACTTTTTATTCATTATTTTAATCGGGGAAACTGTAACGGAGTAAGGATATGGAGTTGTGTATGTCATTGTTTACTGTGTGTCGCTAAAACATATTCCGACTTGGTTTAGCAGGCGAGATGAGAAATGATGAGCTACCAGCGTTGAAACGAATTATTACGCTCGATGCGTGGACAGGGAATGTCTCATATTTTGTATGAATTGAATCAGCTTTCTTTGTTCCAGGTAAGTATATGCATTCGGCGTAGGTGGGCGCAGAAATACATTTTTATGTATTTAAAATTAATTTGTTGAATAGAGCTGCATATAACATTTGATGAGTTTACGTGCTTTTCACAGGGATTTTGTACGCATGACGCGTACTTAAAATAGTCAGAGTGAGTAACGCTGCATAAGTGCAGGTTATTCATTATGGCTGCACTCAATCAATACTATCTTAGAAAGGTTTATATGAAATACCACGAAAACAAAAAAAGGTCAGTGAAATTAAACCCGATTGCAGCGTCATTATTACTGCTGATGCCCGTAATGGCGCAAGCGGAAATTTCTATTAAAAATGGCAGCGTTACTGAAGCTTCCAATGGGGTGCCGATTGTTAATATCGCGAAACCGAATAGCAATGGCCTTTCACATAACGTATACGACACGCTGAATGTTGGCGCTGAAGGCGTCATTTTTAATAACGCGACAAGCGCAGCACAGTCCGTACTGGCCGGACAGATTGCGGCCAACCCGAACCTTACGGACGGTAGCGCAATGGTTATTCTTAATGAAGTGACTTCAACGAATGCCAGTACTATTAATGGTATGATGGAAGTTGCCGGTGATTCCGCTCACTTGATCATTGCCAACCCTAATGGCATCACGACTCAGGGAGGCGGGTTCATCAACGCTGAAAAAGGGACATTAACCACGGGTACGCCAAAGATAGGTGACGATGGGTTATTAAATGGCTATTCGGTTAATGGCGGAACGATTACTGTAAGTGGATTTCAGAGCGAATCACCAACCGAAATCCTGGCGCGTAGTATCGTTGTGAATGGCGCGCTTTCTG
Organism: Klebsiella sp. CN_Kp091; assembly: GCF_040065095.1. Taxonomy (NCBI): domain Bacteria; kingdom Pseudomonadati; phylum Pseudomonadota; class Gammaproteobacteria; order Enterobacterales; family Enterobacteriaceae; genus Klebsiella; species Klebsiella sp. CN_Kp091. The sequence goes on from NZ_JBEAIO010000005.1 coordinate 184,664, forward strand.
CCAGTGAGCTTAAGATCGTCGCGGGGAGTAATGCGGTCAACGCCGACGGTGTAGTCACCGACTCCGTAACGCCTACCGGTAACGCAAGTACCTATGGTGTGGATGTTTCTAAGCTCGGTGGTATGTATGCGAATAAAATTAGCCTTGTCAGCACTGAAAGCGGCGTAGGCGTACGTAATCTGGGAACGATTTCTGCCGGGGATAGCGGTATTAAGATTACCAGTAACGGTAAACTGCTTAACAACAATGCGGTTATTCAATCCAGCGGCGATATCACCCTGAACACCAACGGTGTTTTAGAAAATAGCGCAGGGAAAATCAACAGCGATAAAATGATCGCTATTGATACTGCGGGTAATAAAGTTAGTAATATCAACGGTGGCAATATTTTAGCAACCACTAATAACTATATTACCAGCGGTAAATTCGATAATAGTAATGGTAAACTGGCTGCCGGACAAACGCTGGCTGTCAATACCAGTGGTAATTCTTTTACCAATACCGGCAAAGCTAAAACGGCGGGTATTGAGGCGGGTGTCGTTGCAATCGAATCAGGTGATTTTAATAATAACGACGGTCAGATTCATGCTGGCTATGTTGGCCTGAAAAATACATCGTTAACCAATAATGGCGGCACTATTGATTCAACGGGCAATGTCGAAGTTGAAAGTACTGGAAACATTGAAAACGTAACTGGTTTGATCCGCTCCAGTGCTGGTGCTGTAAAATTAACGACAACTAAAGCAGTTAAAAACAACGACAACAAATCGGCCGATACCACGGGCGGTGAATCCTTGGGCATCGTCTCAGGTAACGGCATCGAGATTGCTGCTGACTACTTATTCAACTGGGCTGGCGAAATTGCCTCAGATGGTGATGTGAGCATCCAAACCACCAGTGATATTGATAACTATATGGGTAAAATTGAAAGCAGTAAGACTGTTTCAATTACTGGTCGCGACATAAATACCAGCCAATCCGGTATTAACGGCGGAGATGGTGTAAATATCGATCTCGATAATTACTACAGCCGATTGGGAGTGATAACTTCAGTAAACGGTGATGTTACTATCAAAGCCAACACCGTGAGCACAGATAGTTCAGTCATTAAAGCAAAAAATATCAGTATTGAGTCCGGAGCTGATATCGATGCTAAGTATACTATGATGGTTGCTGATCAAAAACTAGCGCTTAATGCGGCAGGCAAAATCACCAGCACCGATAGCGACAAGTTTGGCTTCTATGTCGGCCAATACTTCGGTTATGGAAACCAACAAGGTGGTTTAATTGGCGGCGAGGGTGTTGATATTACGGCGAAAAGCCTGAATAACGAATCAGGTCGTATCATTGCGCAAACCGGTGATGTAAATATTAATCTGACTGGCGATCTCGCAAGTAACAAAGGGCAGATTGTTGCTAATTCAGGGAAGATGACGATTGCTGCGAAGAAAGTGGCTGCTGATTACGCAACAATTTATAGTTCAGGAAATATGCAGATTGACGCAACTGCGATATCATCAAAAGCAAGTGGTTCTGTTGCTAAAAATACCGCAACCGGCATCATCTCTTCAGATAGTGATATTTTAATTAATATTACTGGTGACTATAATAACACTGGATGGGTGAATGCTGCAGGCAATCTGACAGTAAATACTTCCGGTTACCTGACAAATAATCACGCCTTTAATGCAGGTGGTGATTTAAATCTGACTGGCAAAACTATTACTAATAACAACGACATTGCAGCGGGTAATACGCTTAATATCACCACTGCTAATGATTTGACTAATAATCTCGGCGCGAATATTACAGCTAAGACTACTAATGTCACCGCTAAAAATATCTCAAACTGGTCAAACCTGGTTGCTGATAGCCAGTTGAATGTCACTGCAAGTAATAACATCTACAACTATGGCAATCTTTATACAGCGGGTAAGGCGGTAATCAATGCTAAGAAAATCGTCAATACCGGTTTCTGGGCTGTATTAGGTGGGGCTCAAGGATTTGAGACTACAGCCAATGTTGTAAACGTATTTGGTACCGTTGTCGGTAAATAAATTAGGTAGTGGGTGAAAGCAGTAAGGGATTACTGCTTTCACATTATCAGGATATGAAATGGATATTCGATACACCTTTATCATTGCTTCTCTTTTTTTAGCCACGCTACCCGTGACCGCCGCTGATGTTCAGTTAGGGCGACTTATAAAAGAACAGCAAAGTAACGATAATGCGTCCTTACAAGACAGAAAAATAGAGCAGAAAGATGTGTATTCTGATGCCACGACAAAGAAGCACACTGATAGCACATTCCCGCAAGAAACACCTTGTTTTCAGATCAATGAATTGATTCTTAGTAATGACTTTTTAGATAACAATGGATTAAAGGAAATAAAAAATAAGGTGATTGGTAAATGCCTGGGAATGAATGGGCTCAAAAAGGCCGCTGTGCTGTTCCAGGATTATTATATAAATGCCGGGTATATAACCACGAGAGTTGAAATTCCCTCACAGGATTTGTCAACGAAAAAATTAAATCTGACGGTAGTTCCAGGAAGAATTTCCGAGATTGTTGTGGCTGATAATGATGTAAGCAGGTGGATTTTACCGTTTTCAGATGGCGATATACTAAACATCAGAGATTTAGAGCAAGGGCTGGAAAATATCCAGAGAACCCCTGAAGTGGATGTCAAGATAAACATCCTACCAGGCGCTGAAAATGGTACAAGCAAAGTGCTAATAAATCCCCAGCGTAAAAAAAAGTGGAGCTTAAGGGCTTCTTATAATAATTTCGGGGATAAGAGTGCTGGTAGTGAACTTATAGGTGGGACAAGTTATTTATATAATGTTACAGGCTTGAGTGATCTTTTTTATCTGGCAGGAACAGGTAGCCACACTGGTGGTTATAAGAACGTGAGTACTTATTATAGTGTGCCATTCGGATATTCTGAATTCAGTCTTTATTATAGTAAAAGTAAATCCCATCAAGGTATAGATATCGGTGCATATACTTTTGATTATGTTGGAGAGACGGAATACTTCAGTCTCAAGGGCAATAGAATGCTATACCGCAATGTGAACTCAAAATTGTCTACCAGTGCTGAACTGATCAGACGTAAATATGACTACACATTGGGCGGGACAGAACTGGTACTGCAAAAACGTGATATGGGTAATGTACGGTTAGGTTTAAATTATAAGAGAAACTTTACCGGAGCTGCGCTGGACTCAACGCTGAGCTGGCAGCGGTTTACCAAAGCTTTTGGCGGTACCGACACGCCTGATATGCGCACTGGCACTGTTAGTAAGAAAAGTCAGATTGTGAACCTTAATGTGAATTACGTGAAATGGTTAACAATGCTGCCAACTAACGCCTATTATGAACTTAATTTTAGCGCCCAATACTCACCAGATAATTTGACGTTACAAGATCAATTCACGATAGGCGATCGTTGGAGTGTACGTGGCTTTCAAAACAGTGATGGTATCTATGGCAATAAAGGCTTCTTTTTACAAAACACGCTAAATGTTGTTACAGGATATAAAGGTCTCATACCTTATATCGGCGCTGATTACGGTCAAATAATTGGTGAGTTACCTTCACAAAATCTTAGCGGCAAGAAATTAATGGGTGGTATTTTAGGTGTCAAAGGGAGTGTCAGAGCTTTGGAGTATGATGGTTCGATATCAGTACCCTTTATCTATCCCCATGATTTGGATGTCGATAAATATAAAATTAATTTCAATCTTGCGTACCAGATTTAATTCATCGGGAACTCTGTAATGCGTATTGGTACAGATATTGTTGAAGTGGCAAGAATAGAAAAAGCCATTGCTAATGATAAGTCAGGATTTCTTCATCGAGTATTTACGGATAATGAAATAAAAGATATTGGTATTACTACCATTAATTACGAACGAGTATCAGGCTTTTGGGCTGCTAAGGAGTCGCTGGTAAAAGCTATTGGGTATGGATTTAGTCACGGAATTCGTTTCCATGACATCGAGGTTGTCCATGACGAAAATGGAAAACCTGAGTTTCTATTGTCAGGGAGGGTGAAGTACATACTTAACGAGCAAAAGATTATGAATATATCATTAAGTATTTCTCACTGCCGGACATATGCGATAGCCGCAACCATAATCTATTAATTAAAGGCATTTATGTAAAATGTATAGGTATAGCGATCTTGTAAGTAAAAAAGTGCTGATTACTGGTGCCAGCGGCGATATAGGTCTTGCAATTTGTGGGAAATTTCTTGAGCAAAAATGCACGGTTTATGCGTTATATAAATCAAATGTCGAGCCCTTGCTTTCTCTGAAAGAACATCATGCTAATGGTGATTTACTTAATATTTTGCCGTGTGATCTCACAAGCCAGGAAGAAGTCATTGCGTTGTGTAAGCAGTTGGCCATCGAAGCCGGAAGACTGGACGTGCTGGTGAATAACACGGGCATTGTCAAGGATAGCCTTTTTGCATCAATGACCTTTGATGATTTTTATTCGGTTATCAACATTAATTTACTTAGCCTGTTCCGGTTAACGAAAGAAGCATTAATGTTATTACGTTCCGCAGAAAGCCCTGTGGTTATCAATGTCGCATCTGTGGCTGCTCTTGTACCAAGCGTTGGTCAGGCAAACTATAGCGCATCAAAAGGTGCAATATTAAGTTTCACCAGGACTCTTGCAGCTGAGCTGGCGCCTCGGGGCGTACGCGTTAATGCGGTTGCGCCGGGGATGATTGAATCCAAAATGGCGAAGAAGGTTCCACGTACAGTTGTTCGTGAAGTGACTAATTCAATTCCCTTAAAACGACTCGGGAAATGTGACGAAGTAGCCAACGTTATTGTTTATTTAAGCTCTACGGCATCCAGCTACATCATAGGGCAAACCATCGTGGTCGATGGTGGCATGGTAATGCGGTGATTTATGTCTAAGTATTCGATACCGCCAAAAATTTTTCTTGCCATGGGCGGCTGGCGTCAACCTCTACTCATGGTAGATAAAATAGTCGATTATAAATATGGAGAGAATGGCTTCATCAAAGTTATAAAACATGTAACTTATAATGATCCTTATCTGCTTGGGCATTTTCCAGAAGACCCCATTATGCCAGGGGCTATCATTTCTGAAATATTTGGCCAGGCAAGCGAGTATTATTCTTTCCTCACTGATATCTGTGACATTTATCAACATCACACGGGAGAAGAGCTCAGGACATTGCGTGACATCCATACTTATATCAAGCATCCGGATATGTTGAACATAATACATACAAGGCGTGCTGAGGTACGGGGTGTATTAGCCTCACAGAACCTGAAGTTTAAAGAAGCGGCTTACCCGGGAGATACGATTGAAGTGGTAAGTAAACTCTCATTTTCTGATGAACGCGGGTTTAAACATTATTTAGTTACAGCCAACGTTGGCAAAAGAGTCATTAGTCAGGGCGTCATTATTAACTTTAGAGAAACCATTTAGTTTTCCAAGGAGATTCGGTGTGACAAACATCCATGATGAAATCAATGAAAGAAAAAAAATAATCGTTACGATTAAAAGCGAAATTATTCAACGTCTAAATGTTCAGCGTGAGGCTCATCAAATAGATGATGACACGCCGTTGTTTGGTAACGGATTGAAACTTGACTCTGTAGATGCAACGGAAATTATCGTTATGCTTGATAAAACCTTCAACATCCAGGTATCGGAAGGCGATGATCCCGCTTATATGCGAAGTATAAATAATCTGGCATCTTTCATACTAAAGAAAAAAGCATCCTGAATTGAAACAGTTACATTGAAGGGCATTCTATGAAGTTACTTTCTGACCTCCATTTTAAAAACAATGCGGTTATGGGAATCTATAATCATCAATGCGTACCATCTTCATATCATGATGTTTTTGAAGAATATAAAGCAGTTCGTGAAAATGTCTTGTTGGTAGATTATTCTCATATGTCCATTACCAGCGTGATGGGTGAAGATGCATGGGCGCTTGTGAACTATATGGTCTCTGCTGATGTATCAATCATTCGTGATGAACAGGGTATTTATTCTTTGCTGCTCAACGCAGATGGAACCATCCGCGGTGATGCTTATATTCTGTGTGCCGCTGAAGGTTATTATATTTTATCCGAGAATCTCACCGCGAAAGAAGTTGTAGATATCCTGAATGAAACCCTTATAAAGGCCGATGATTTAGATATCCAGGAAATTCCTGAGATAAAATCGATGGAAGAGGATGACTGGGGCGTCATTATGCTGGAAGGGCCGTATGCCTGGGAGGTAATGGCTGAGGTTTATGGTTTTGATATCATTGGCTTGCCTTATTATGAATATATGAACACCGATGATGGGCTAATGATTTTTCGTTGTGGAAAACATGGCGAATTCGCATATCAATTGATTGGCGCACAAGCAACGCTTGTTACGATGTGGATGAAATTACAAGAAATAGGCGCCAGATATTCGCTGAAAACCGGTGGCTTAGATTTTCAACGTTTGGTGAGGATTGAAAATACAGGATGGGATGAAAGTATTTATCCTCGCTATTCCAGTAATCCTGTTGAACTACAAATGCAGTGGGCTATCCAGTATGACAAAGAGGACTTCATAGGTAAGAATGCAGTAGTGGAGTTATCACGAAATGGCGCAAAACGTAAGCTTGTTGGGATCTCCCCCTGCGATGAATGTAGCCGGATCGACTCAGATGATCTGGTGATAGTTAATGGATGTCAGGTTGGAGTTATTGTCAATGCAGCATATTCTCCGGCAAGGCAAGCATGGATTGCGCTGGCCCTTATTGATGAGGGTTATGCGTTAGCTGATATTGCAGGTTTTAGCCTTAAAACCGCAAATGGCGAAATCACCGCAAAAACACAAAATTTACCATTTATTTATAACTTGAGCTTATTGGTTAACCCAACAACACATAGCTATGTTGATGCGTCGAAAGCAAAGAGCGCGCTTGTCACGGTATAACATTTAGCGACGACAATATTGTATCCAGCATCGGTCGGTAGAGAATAAAAATCGGGATAGAAAATAAAATTATGGAAACGAGCAGAAAAAGAGTGGTTATTACCGGCATGGGGATTTTGTCGTCTCTGGCTGACAATATAACAGACTTCAGGCAAGCACTGCTGGAGAAAAAAAATGGCATCGCTGATAGTGCGCGTTTCTCTAAATGGTTTGCGAACGCTCGTGCGGCTGAAATGCTGCATCAAATTCATTGCCCCGAATTATCAAAAGAGGTTATCTCATCGCTAGATAATGCTGCGCTTTGGGCCTACAAAGTTGGCAAGGAAGCGCTCGAGCAGGCAGGACTGGCGACCAATCGACCGTGCCTGGAACAGATGGGGCTGATTGTTGGCGTTTCTTCGGCGGGTACTGAAGCTTTCCTTCCGCTATTTGAGCAGCGTATTCAGGACTTTTCGTTACGTAAGGCTCTTTTTTCAGGCAGCTTTTCATCGTGTTGTTCCAGCGCCTCTACCTTATTGGGTTTGAAGGGGGGAGTGGAACTCGTCGCAACAGCTTGTACGGCGAGCCCGAACGCCGTCGGCATGGCTTTTGATTACATTCAAAATGGCAAAAGCAAGGCTATGCTGGCTATTGGAACGGAACCCATTTATTTACCAACCTTTGCTGGTTTTTATGCTCTGAATGTTATGCACCCGCAATCGTGTTCGCCATTTTCGGGACATTCAGGGATGTCTATTGGCGAAGGAGCAGGGGCAATAGTACTGGAAGAGTATGAGCATGCCGTCGCACGCGGCGCGACGATTCTCGGAGAAATTCTCTCTTACGCCACCTCGTGTGATGCATATCATGAAACGGGACCCGATCCGCGCGCCAGCGGCGCAGTGAAGGTTATGCAAAAAGCTATGGCGAATGCAGGTCTCAAACCGGAGCAAATTGATTACGTTAATGCGCATGGTACGGGGACGCAAGCTAATGACCAAATAGAAACTCTGGCGATGAAGAAAGTTTTCTCTGGCGCCGAACATATATTGATCAGCTCAACTAAATCCTATTTTGGTCACAATATTGGCGCCGCCGGTATTGTCGAGCTCATTGCATGCTTAGTCACCCTTCCGCAGAAGCATGTTCTGCCAACGTTGAATTTTTCGCAGCCGCGCCCTAACTGCGATCTGGACTACGTTGCGAATGAATTTCGACACAAAGATATCAACATCTTTATGAAGAATAACTACGCATTCGGCGGTAATAATTGCTGCATGATTGTCAGTACGAAACCATGTTCAGTTCCTCTTACCACCTATGATGCTAAACGTGTTGCCATAACTGGGATAGGTGCCGTATCGGCTATTGGACATACTCTTAATGAAATTCTTCGCTATATCCATGAAGGCGACAAAACGGTGGAGTTGAGCGGCGTAGTCTTTCCTGATGACACTCTCGATGAGGCTAAAGCGCTGTTGGACGTTGTAGCAAAAACCCATCAATTTGCGGAAATATTTGGCGCAGAATATCAAGACGCGGCCTATCAACAACCGGAGTCAGAAAAGCACTTTAAAACTTATCAGGTGAAAGACCTCGAACCACGTAAACATCTACGCCGCTATGACCCGCGCAAAGCAACACGCGGCGGTACGTTTGCGCTGATGGCACTTTCAGAAGCGCTGAATTTGGCGAAACGTAAGATTAAACGCGATGGCGATGATCTGGGAATGGTTCTGGGGATGGCCCGTGGACCGCAAGAAACTACCTATAAGTACTTACAAAGTTTAAAACCTGACCCGCGCAAAGTACGCACATCAGAGTTCCCTGGTTCACTGATGAACTCGATGACGACGTTTTGTGGGATTTCAGAAGGTATAAAAGGATATACGACAACGTTAGCGACCGGTGAAAATGCGGCACTTGGCGCATTGACCTATGGCTACGAAATTGTTCGTCAGCAACTACAGCCGCAGGTCATTGTTGGTGGGGCTGATGAACACTTTCCGTCGATGTCTCTGTATATGGATGCGGTGACCAATAAGATTCATATGACGTCGAATGCCGCTGACTATCAGATATATGCCAAAGAAGCGCATGGATATGTTCCGGGTGAGGGTGCTTGTATGCTGTTATTGGAAGACGCGCTTGCCGCTGCTTCCCGTGGCGCTGAAGTACTGGGGGAAATTGCGGGTTACGGTAAGTCATGCAGTAATACCTACTTTGATGCAACGCAAATTGAAGAAAAATCTATCGCGATGTCTCTGGCGATCGCGCGCGCGCTTGCAGACGCGGGTATTACCGCAAAGGAAATTGATCTAGTCTGTGGAACCAGTAATGGTAGCGAAGTGAGCTCAATAATAGAAATTAATGCGATTTATAATTCTTTCCATTGCCATAATCCACATGTGCCAGTAGTGAATTATAACGCATTCTTTGGCTTTGTTGCTTCATCTGCAGGGCTTTTAAATCTTGCGGTGATTCTTGATTGTATTCAAAGACAATCCGTTCCTGCTATTCCTTATACACAAACCTTTGCCGATAAAAGAATTAATTTTGTCAATGAAACGCGAGAAATAACTATCAAATATGTTCTTTTGATTGGCGCTACCGAAGGTGGGAATTATTACGCTATCGTCATTAAAGGATAATAAGGTGAGTGGGAGAGCTATTATTTCTGGCTTCAGTGTATGCTTGCCTTATGCTGAGAATAGTTCGCTGTTAATTCGAAATCTGCAGCAAGGCAAACGGGTGCATTTGTCGCCATGGTTTATATCAGATAACCAAGCTAGAGAATGTGGATTTGCGGGGAATATATTCATTGCGAAACTACAACGAGAAAACGATAGCGCTTTTGAACTGGTATACAAACTTATCGATGACGCCTTGCTTCAGGCTGGTCTTAGTAATGAAAGTCTGAAAGGTAATAGGGTTAGAGTATACATTACCGGAATAGGTCCTCGTGTTGATGTCATGGATTACAGGAACTTCTATAATTACAATGACATGGAAGATGTTTCGGTAACATCCTCCATTAAAAACCTTTCTGTGAAAAATATGTCGCAGGATAATGTTTCCTATACGATTGGACAGAGGTATGAACTGCACTATTTGCCACCAAATATGAATTGTACAAGTAACTCGTCACTGACGGCGATTCATTTGGTTACCAGGGCAATAGAGAGTGGGGGAATCGATCTAGGGCTTATCATTAATATCTCAAAAATCAAATATCAGGATCTCGGATTTCTGGCAAGTCAGGGGATGTTAGATAGTGAAATTGTCCAACCCTTCGGCGTAAACAGCAATGGTGTGCATTTTGCTGAAGGCTATAGCGTTATGTTACTGGAAAGTCATCAGCACCGAATGGCGCGCGGAAAAAGTCCGGGCGTGTGTATTACTTCGGCATATAAGCAAATCAATGCTGGTCGCAGTAATGACTCTTCCTGGCAAAGTACCAGTATTTTCAAGTTGATTAATTCACTATTAAATGATGTCGGGGTGAGAAAAGAAGACCTTTGTGGGTTTATCCCCCATGGTAATGGAACCTCATCCAGTGATAAAGTTGAAGCAAAAGCGATCGCTATGTTTGCTGGTGAAACCCCGCTTCCCATATTGGCCTATAAGGGGCAGATTGGTTATACCGCAACCGGGTCTGGACTAATAGACTTGATTATTGGCTATCATTTACTCATCACGAGTGAGTTAATTTTTCCTGTTATTAATGATGAAATCATAGATGACGTCGCTCACCATATCTCTGTAGATGGCGGGGTGAGAAAACATGAGAAAAAACATCTTCTGAAGACCGGGCTAGGCGTCGATGGCTCAGTTGTCGCTTTATTAATGACTAACTTGAATAAGCACTGTGGCTAATATGAATAGTAAAATGTATTTATCTTCATATTCATTTGTTGAACCTGAAGAACCGTTTTATTTATATTACCCAAACTGGTTAAATGTTTGGGAATCACATTCATTCAATACAGCGTTGAAGGCCACGGGAGCAAATGGTTGGCGATTTAAACGCTTTGGCACACGAGCCGAAATATATAATCGTGAAATCACAAGGCGGCCAGATCATATACCTTATATTAATGCTATGGAAAGGGTGTCGGATGATGCATTACATAGTTTGTCAGCAAAAGAGCGAATGTTGCTTTTGAAATCACGCACCGCCTTTATCTATATTGATTCATGGGGCGAATCAGGCGTGTTTGAATACAATATAAGTAGCCTTAATTTATCAACTATTGATACTTTACCTAAGAATATAATTAAGAAGTTCTCTATTAATAATGTGACTTGTAAAATACGAGGTGAAAACTATTCTCTATTCCAGGCAATGGCATTAGCTCAAGATTATCTTGCTTGGGATGTATTTGATTTTGTAGTGATCTGCGGAGGTTACCGTGCGGTGCCCTTGTTGGCGTTTACGGCAGAAAGCCTTCGCCATTGTGAAACAAAAAAACCGCATAAGTATGTTCCAGGTGTAAATTTTTCTATTGAAAGAGTGGGGTGCTTTATATTTAGTAGAAGGGAAAGTCATTTGCGAGTGAATTGTGGCCCATATATACCTAATGGGCCAGGTAGCTTGTTTGTATCGCAATCAGAAAACAATAATGATATTGACTTTATTGCCTATGCCGGTGGTATCAATAAATCAAAGCCACCCTCTAACAACGGAATCGATCTCATTACTCGTTATGGTTGTAGTGGCTGCATGACCCCCGCCTTGAGTTGGCAATACATTACACAACATGCTTTGCATAATGGTTGTCTTCGAACCGTTATCCCCGGGGTCGCCGCTGGCTATGCTTACTTTGACACCTGGTACTAATAGAAGGCTATATGCGCAGTAATATAACAGAACTACCCGATATATCTCTGTACGGCATACATAAATATTATGGATCTCAGGATAATATGACTCCTGCACTGAATGATATCAATCTTGATGTTGTAAAAGGTGAGTTCCTGGCATTATGTGGCCCTTCAGGTAGCGGTAAAAGTACCCTGCTTAATATACTTTCAGGTATTGATAAACCTACGACGGGCCATGTTTTTTTTCTTGGGAAAAATCTAAATGCGTTGTCTGAAAAGAATTTGGCGTCCCTACGCAGTCGTCATTTAGGGTTTATTTTTCAGTTTTTCAATTTAATTCCGGTGCTGAGCGTATTTGATAATGTTTTTTATCCTCTAATGCTAAATGGACATTTCAGTGCAAAAGAGGCGAGAGCGCGGAGTTTACATTTTCTCGATAGTGTTGATTTAGCCCATTTAGTGGAGAGAAAACCAGGCCAATTATCAGGTGGCCAACAGCAACGTGTCGCGATTGCAAGAGCGTTAGCACATAGCCCTGAAATCATTGTTGCGGATGAACCTACCGGAAATTTGGATCTGGCTACTGGCGATGCGATTCTCGACCTCCTGTTAGATATTAATCGGCGAACGGAAACGACGTTTATTATCTCCACACATTCGACTCAGCTACAAGAACGAGCGCGTCGGAGAGTGGAAATTAAAGATGGAGCAATAATATATGATTCAGCGAAGCAATCTTTGTAGAGTTTTGCTTCTGTGTTTAACCGCGGTTACATTTTCAGCATTCGCTGAATCGGTAGCTACACCTGTGGCCAATCGTGTGTTACAGGATGGGTTTCCACATGAGCCAGCGTCATTAGCATCGATCACTACACATTTGTTTAAAGAATATGAACGCACTAATAACGTTGGTGTGCTGATTTTTTATTCATGGGGGATGCTACGGCAAGCCGCTCATTATCAGAATGTTAATGATTTGATTCACGCTTCTGAATATGCAAAGACGGGATTTTTCTATCTGGATGAGTCGGTCGATACCCATGAAGATAATTTGCTGATCAGATATTTACGTGCGCGTGTTGATGCGTGGCTTCCGGCTAATTTGGGGCGCTGCGTGATTACGATTGAAGATACCGACTCGCTGATGAGGAATAAAGATAAATTCAGCGCCGAGATTGTTAGAAAGATAAACGAGATGCGTTTACGAGCGCTCCACCAGTGCCATAACAAACAACAAGAAGAACAACTCCTTCAGCAGCTGAGAAGCGTGGGCCAAAACCTTAAAATCGATTATGAAAATAACAATCCACCCCCTTGGGAAATGGCTGAAGTTTTGCAGGTTATTGTTCCGGTTATTAAAGGTGATTAAATGTCAAGGGATGTGATATTCATTAATGGTATTGTAGTGTTGCTATTGCTTTTTGTGATTTATAATATCATTTTCAACTATGGTGATGCTAAATTTTCATTCTTGAATTTACTACGACATCAGCGTAGAACACTGTCTACGGTTTTTGCAATTATTTTAGGCGGTGGTGCGATATTTTTATATGGCGGTTTTATCAAATACTCTTTTTGGATACTCAAAGAGCAGACGATACGAACGAATATTGGCCATGTGCAAATTTATAATAAATCCTACTTTGAAACAGCCAATAAGAATAAGAGCCTTATTGCTGACTACGGTGCACTAAAACATAAGATATTGCAAAACACCTATTTTTCTAATGCTATTTCGACAATTTCCGGTCAGCTTGAGTTTAGCGGGATTATCTCTCACTACGAAAGCGAAACATCAAATTATTTTTCAGCACAAGGCGTTGAGCCATTACCAGGCCTAAAGTTAGGAGCATTTGATAAGATAGTTTATGGAAGCGATCTGTCTCGCGTAAAACATAATGAAATTACGATAGGAAGCGGTCTGGCGAGAACTCTTGATAGCCATTATGGTGACTGGCTTGATATCCTGGCGGTTAATGTGTCAGGAGGACAGGGCGCGATTTCAGTAAAGCTTCGTGGTATTTTTGAGTCGGGGATTAAGGATTATGATGATGTTGTACTAAAGATACCTCTTGATACTGCGCAGCGAATCATGGGAACCAATGGCGTGAGTAAAATAGTTATTTTATTAAAACATGATGATGTCGCGCCATTTATTGTTCAAATGCGAGAGTTTATCGCTCAACAGGATTTACCTCTCATTGTTAAGGACTGGAAGGAAAGTTCTATTTTTTACCAGCAAGTTGAAGGCATGCTATCTGGTATCTATTTTTTTATCAAAGTTATCGTGGCACTTATCGTGGTATTCATGATCGGTAATTCAATGACCATGAATATCGTTGAACGGACTAAAGAGATCACCACACTACGAGCCATCGGCTTACAGTCCAGCCGTGTGACGCTTTTATTTTGGTTGGAAGGTGTATATATAGGTATTTTAGGTGCATTAGGTAGTCTTGCTTTTGGCTATGCCATTGCATCAATTATTAATATTTCCGGTATTGCGATGCCGCCTTCACCTGGCCAGTCTGTTGGATATACTGCATTTATTATAACCAATGATGCAGAGTTAATTTGGTTTACCTTAACGTTGCCAATTTTAACATCAGCCGTGGCTTCCATTATTCCTGCATATCGTGCATCGCGGCTTAATATTACTGATGCATTTAAATCTTCATAGAGGCTAGTATGAAAATTGGTGTGTGGTATTTATGCTCTTTGGCAGTATTACTGTATTCATCTGCGGCGCAAGCGACGAAAGTTGACCTGCAGGCTTTGGAAATAATTCGCAAGGCTGATGAGGTTCGTTCTCCAAATGAACCTTTCCGCTATGAAGTAACCGTGTTGGAGTTCAAAGAGGGAATGCAGGAACCCGAAAATAAGCAATCTCTCGATATTTCGATGCGTTTTATTAAGCCCGAAAGCGGTAAGAAAGCTGACGCTCGTTCACTTATACGCTTTATCTATCCTCAGCGAGATAAAGGTAAAGTTATGTTATCTGATTGGTATGATTTATGGTTTTATACACCGGAACTTCGCAGGCCAGTTCCCATTTCGCGTTCACAACGATTAATAGGCCAGATCTCTAATGGCGATGTTATCGTAACGAACTTCGAATATGCCTATGATTCTACGCTCGAGGGCGAGGAACCTTGTGGTGATAAAGTCTGCTATCGCTTATCTCTTACCCGTAAATCGGAGGCCATTACTTATCCAAAAGTGATTTACCTGGTAGAAAAAAATGCAGAGTACCGACCATTTAAGGCATCGTATTACTCACTTGATAATCAATTACTCAAAAGTGTTTTGTATAAAAACTATCAAATGGTATTAGGAAAGAACCGGCCAACAGAAATTATTGTGCAGAATGCTCGCAACGAAAAGGGATATTCTGTCATGAAGTATAGCAACGTTCGTCTCGAATCCTTACCGGAATTTCACTTCACGAAGGAGTATATTCAGAGGGAAGCAAAGTGAAATTGCTTCTGGCTGCATTACTATTAATTCTAACGTTCATACCATTGTTGGTAATGGCTGACTGTCTTTCCGCGGATGAGATACAGCGTAATGGCCAGTTGGTTTTGACGGAGCAAATATCCTTTACGCATAGAAATGAGTCTTTATGGCGTATCAGTGGATCTAATCCTTATACGACTGATAATGCCTACAATAATATTTCAATCAATGCTTCTAGCACTTGTGACATTATTGATGATGTGTTGGCACTGGATCTTTCATTGTATGGCTTAGGGTATCAACCAATGAAAGGTGTCGGGCTATTCGAAGAAGACGATAGTCGCTCTAAAAGCTTAATCGATAGGTTAAAACTGAACGCAACGTTATCCGAAAGCGTCAGTCTTGAAGGCGGAAGGCTTAGACCGGATCCCGGCGCTTTTCATTTGAGGTCGCCTGCCGCATTGCTGACAACTTATTATGCCGGATTTAAACCTACCAGAATTTACGACCCGGCGTTTAATTCCTCCTATCATGAGCCGTTTTGGGGAGGGCGAGTTTCAGCAGAGTTTCGTGATTATGCATTCTCGCTTACCATCATGCCCAAATTAGTGAGTATTGATAAATATTATGAGTCATCCAGTAACTGGACGGCCAATCAACGGGGCAACAGTAGTGAGTATTATTTATTAACTTACACCGATTATCGTCTTGTTAATCATCGACTGGCAGCAGATATGATGCTTGGCGATTCTCCTTCATTGGCTCTGGCAGATAGCTACAATCTAACTCCGCAGTTTGTTGTCAACGTCGAGGCGGCTTTACACAAAACGCAACAATGGCGTCATTTTTCCCGTGAAAAACGAGATGAGATATTATCTGGGAAATATCCTTCATCGCTTTATACACAGAATGATAAAACAAACTATGAATTAGCCGTTGGCGGCCAGTATACCACTGACCTTTTTAGCGTATTGGGTATCGAATACTATTATCAGAGTGAAGGGTACTCGAAATCGGCATGGCGGGAGCAAACTGATTTTATTAGGCTGTTAAGTAAGAAAACCGGTATTACCGGATTAGATAAAGTATTTGATGATTATAAGTATCTAATGGGGTCAGAAATAAGTAATACAGGAAACAAAGGAATGTTACAAGGGCGACATTATATTAATTCATGGTTAAGTTTACAGAATGAAGATCATTCAACCCTTCAACCCTATCTGGTGATGAACGTAGTCGATGGTAGTTCCTTAATTGGAACCCATTACATTAAGCCGCTAAAAGGGTTGGGTGAAAGGGTAGAAATTTATACGGGGTTTTATAGCGCATTAGGTCGTCGTGATTCAGAGTTCGCCCTTTTTGGCGAGACCCTCGGAGTCTATGTCGGATTTAAATACTATTTATAAGGACATATTGTCTATGACAACGTTATCAAAACAACCGACGGTACTTCTTTTCGCCGGTCAGGGAAACCCTACGGTAGGAATGGGGGCAGATTTATGGGATCTAAACGCAACCACCAGGCGAATCTGGGACTGCGCCAGCGATGTAACAGGGCTGGATCTTCGGCGGTTATGTCAGAAAGGGCCGATGAATCGTCTGGTGAAAACGACGACGCAACAGGCAGCGGTGACGGCTATCAATGTCACGCTCTATAGTCTGTATGCTGAGCAATTCTCTGACGCTAACATTATTGGCTCGTGTGGGCATAGCGTGGGTGAATATAGCGCGCTTTATGCAGCCGGCGCTTTAACGCTGGAGAATGTGTTCAAGTTAATCCTGGCGCGCTCAACTATCATGGATAATTTAAGCAAAATTCGTAAAGGTACAATGCTGGCCGTGAGAGGCGCCGATTTTAAAACGGTAAGCCAGTTAATTAACGACTCCGGGAGCCCGGTTGTCGTGAGTTGTGATAACAGCCTCTATCAGCAGGTGGTTGGCGGTACGCTGCCAGATTTAAGTGAATTCACCGGGGTACTGATGGGAGCAGGCCTGGAAACGGTAAAGTTGAGCGTAAGCGGAGCCTGGCATACGCCTCTGATGGCTGAGGGAGTTCAACCCATGCGGGATGCGCTGAAGATGGTGGAAATTGTACGGCCAAATTATCCTGTACTGATGAATGTCACCGGACGGGAAGAATCTAACCCGCAGCAAATTAGAGAGAACCTTTCTTTGCATTTGACCCACCGGGTACAGTGGACTGCCTCTATGACTGCCTTTCTACAACATATCCCCCTCGTCAGGTTCGTTGAAATCAGTAATAAAGCTTATCTTGGACAATTGCTAAATGACTTCGACGACTTCTCTGCAGAGAATTATATTCATTGTCGAAAAATGTTGTTGGCGTAACGAGGCTATCATGATACCGGATTATCTAACTTTTATTCGACGTCAGGATCGGTCGCTTCTGCCCTATTTGTACTTTATTTGTACACTGCTGATTGCATTCTACGTTAAAAACAGAGGGTATCTGTTGACCGTGGAAGATGCATTTCCCGTAAGCGCCATTTTTTCGTTAACTATGTTTAGCTTTGTTTATGAGCTTAAAGGTTATTGGTCATACAAATATGCGATAAAAAATATTAACTTTTCATGGTTTCAAGGGAAAAAGTATTCGCAATTTGAGGTAATACTATGGCATCCGCTCGTTGCTACAGCTTGCTGTTTACTGGGGTGCTACCTGGTTGTTAGAGGATTTCTACTCTTTTTTTCAAGCATTGCCGCGATGGCCTGTATTGTCATCTTTGTGCCGATAATGGTCTATATGATGTGCTGGTTCGCCAGGAATTGTTACGTCAAGCAGTTACAGCAGGCAACTGTGCATACGCTTAAATACCGTAATCTCCACCACTATGCTTGTTTGAACGTTACCGTCACGTTTCTAACCAGTTTTTGGGTTGTCAGTCCGTTGGTAGCGGATGAGGATTTTTCCTTATCAAATGGTTTTTTTTCAGCAAAGTTGATAGTCGCTATGTTGATTCTGTGTTCAGCGATACTGGTGGTCAATTTAATTTTTGCTCATCCCTCCAGACGCTATACTTTTTTAGGACGGCTTTTTCAGAAAGAGTTTGATGTGAATCTGGCGAAAACTATTCCACTTACCCTGATTTATAGGAAACCGCTGTGGTTACGGTTAGTTATTCTCTTTATTCTTCAACTGTTATGGATCCTCACTTTAAGCCTGTTACTGAAATTATTAGGGTGGGAAATGTATTTTTATGCATATTTCATATTATGTATGATACCTGCGATAGGATATTTTTATTTACATGTTTACTGGCGATGGCATGATGATTACATGACGGCATGTGATATGTATCTCAGATGTGGTGAAAATAATAATTAACATCAAAAAATATGGCCAGTCAGAAACTGACTGGCCATATGCTATTTAGCTCTGCAGGGCATCGACAACACCACCCCAGTCAGTAGCAGCATTATAAACAAAGTTTGACCAAACCCCTGATTCAGCATACAGCAGGGAGTTGATATGGTCGGTTATAATGCTTCCCAGGCTAGATGGCGAACCGCCAAGAATATTGGAAACCAAATCAATAGTGGTTTCCAGTGCGGAGGAGGCCAGAATCATACCAGCATTAATACCTGCTGCTACCAGGCCCAGCGCTGATTGAATGGTGAAATCAACCAAAGCGCAAGGCAGGTCGATAATGCCTGCACCAGAGACATATTCCATTTCGTTTGCGGTTAATTCTTTCATTTTTAATTCCATCCTAGATTAATGAATTGTTAATGATGTGCCTATGCACACCGGGCAATATACTAATCAGAGGGTTTTTTATATAATAGTGAATATTTAAATGATCTATTAGTTTTAATGTGAATTAAACTTCACAAAACAGAATTAGAAAAGTGCGGGGGCTTATTACGTCAATTCATGTTTGATAACAGAAGATACCCGAAGGTATCTTCTGTGTGGCCGCGCGTTCAACTTATTGTTTAGAGCGTAGAAATGGGGGACGATTACGAAGTTGCGATAATAGCCTGTTCAACCTCAAAGCGGTTGGTTACTTTGCTGTCAATTTTTATGTAGGCTGAACGTTCTTCAGCGACAATCATGACCTGCTCAACGCCAGGTTTCGACAACAGACGGCGCTGTAGTTCATCATTAATGATGACATCGTCCGGGATCTCAACTCGGAGACTGCTCACGTAAGGTGGTTCGCTCATGGTACTGGCAACCAGCAGCCATAACATTGCGAGTAGGGCCCCAAGCAGGAACACCGTTTGTGAATCAAAGAAACCATCGACCCAGCCGCCGAGGGCGCCACCGATGGCCACGCCGATAAACTGGCTGGTAGAGTAAATACCCATTGCCGTGCCTTTATACCCTGCTGGCGATTCCTTGCTAATTAATGAAGGCAATAATGCTTCCAGGAGGTTAAAGGCGAGAAAGAACAGCTGCACCCCTGCGACTAACTCCCAGAAATAGCCACCTGCGCCCCAGAGTACGATTTCAGCGATGAGGAGTAGGGCGACGCAGAACAGGAACACTCGTTTCATCTTGCGCTTCACTTCCGCATAGATGATGAATGGCACCACGGCGACAAAGGAAATGACCATGGTCACCAGGTAAATTTTCCAGTGCTCGGCGGCCGGGAAACCAGCGGCCTCCAGTTGTCCTGGCAGCGCAACAAAAGTCGACATTAGCATGATGTGCAGACACATAATGCCGAAGTTCAGCTTGAGGAGTTTAGGTTCAGCAAGCACTTTGCTAAAGCAGCCCTTTACCATGCCAGATTCACGGTTCAGTACATGATTGTGGCTATTTGGTACTACCCATAGAGTCAGCAAAATACCGAGGCTGGCCAGAATAGCGATCATCCAGAATAGCGCATGCAATCCTAACTGGTGAGTGACAATAGGGCCGAGCACCATGGCGATAGCAAAGGTCACGCCAAAACTGACGCCAATGAAGGCCATGGCTTTGGTACGGTTCTGTTCGCGGGTTAAATCAGAAAGTAGTGCCATGACGGCGGCGGCGATAGCGCCAGAGCCCTGCAGCGCGCGGCCAAGAATAATGCCCCAGATGGAATTGGTCAGCGCGGCGATGACGCTGCCGATAACAAATATCAGCAAACCGCCAATAATTAACGGCTTACGGCCAATGCGGTCAGACAGGAGGCCGAACGGGATCTGGAAGACGGCCTGGGCGAGCCCGTAAATACCAATAGCCAAACCAATCAGCGCTTCGCTAGCCCCCTGCAGCGCCATGCCATATGTGGTCAAAACGGGCAGGACCATAAACATGCCTAGCATGCGCAGTGAAAACACGGTCCCTAAACCCCAGGTTGCGCGCAGTTCTCCTGGCGTCATTTTGTTATCGTTCATTACCACCTCAATATAAAAACTGTGACTAGTGTAGTGGGGGGATAAGGACGCGTAAATAAATGTTTGTTTAGCAGATATTACGACTGTGTTGCGTAATAGAAGAAGGGATGAGAACCCGAGGCTAAAATGGTGAAGCGCTAAATAAAAGCGTTAAAACAACAGAAAGGGCAGAAATGAAACCTGCCCTTATCATTATACCGATTAGGACGCAGCCTGATCCAGGAAGCTGTTCCAGTCGGTTGCGGCGTTATTCACGAAAGTATTCCAGCTGTTTCCAGCAGTGGAAACGAAGTTTGCCCAGTTTTCCTGACCGGTGCTGACTACGCTTTCCCAGTTTGCTTGTCCAAGGAGGAATTTACCAAATTCAATTGCGCTATCGCCAACGAAAGAGGCGAAAGCCAGACCGGAGGTCAGCGCAAATGAGGTAAATCCTGCTGCAGAATTAGCGACAAAGCTGGCGAAGCCGGTTGCAGCGCTCACCAGGTTGAAACCACCTGAGACAGATTCCATTTCGTTGAATGTTAATTCTTTCATTGTTATTCCTTGCTATTAAAAATCCATATTTTTTGTAGACGTTTGCCTACCGTGCAAGGCTAGCACCATCTCCGCTAATGGCGCGAGATGGGCGGCGGTTAGCGATGCTCAATTTTTTCCTCAATTTTTAGCTGCGTGATGAGTGAAGAAAATGAAGTAGAAAAGTGAGGGGAGGGCGGTATTAATGAAGTAATCCGATGTTGGCGCATAAAAAAGCCCCCGACTAGCGGAGGCTCTTTTCATTTCACATTAGCGTAATCTTATCTGACGTAAGCCAGCAGATTATGTGAATCCGGCACCATGAAATCGACAGACATCATGACTGACAGCGCGGTGATGGCGACGATGGAAAAGACGAACAGCTTACGTGCCCAGACTTTATCATCCGCCACTTTATACCCGCGCAGCGCCATGCCAAGCCACCAGACGCTTACGGCGGCAGCGACGACCAGATATTTGTATCCGGCATAACCACCAAGGGAAAGCATCAGCGTTGCCACGGCAAAGGCCACGATGTACAGCGTGATATGGTTTTTCGCGACGGAGATACCTTTCACTACCGGCAGAACCGGAATATTCGCCGCCTGATAATCCTTGAAACGGAAGATCGCGATGGCGTAAGAGTGAGGCATCTGCCACAGGCTAAAGATCGCCAGCAGAATCGCCGCGCCGCTGTCAAAATCACCGGTTACCGCGCAGTAGCCAATCACCGGCGGCGCAGCGCCGGAGAGTGAGCCAATCAGCGTGCCGTAGACGGAGTGGCGTTTCATGTACAGGCTGTAGATGCCGACATAAACCACAAACCCCATCACGCCAAGCCAGCAGGCCAGCGGGTTGGCGCCGAACCACAACAGCATGAAGCCAGCAATACCCAGCAAGGTGGCGTATACCAGCGATGATTCTGGCGAGATCAGCCCTTTGACCAGCACCCGGTTTTTCGTCCGTTCCATCTTACGATCGATATCACGGTCGATGTAGTTGTTGAAAACACAACCCGAGGCGACCACCAGGGATACTCCGAGGAGCGTCCAGACGAACAGCGGATAGTCGATGTGGCCTTTGGAGGCCAGCAGGAAACCGCCGATCACGGAGATCAGGTTGCCAAAAATGATGCCTGGTTTCGTTACTTGCAGGTATTGCTTAAACATACTCGCCGCTCTTAGTGCATCATCATGTTGTAGTTGAGGTTCCACATAATCCAGATGGAGCCGACAACTACGATAGCAATGATGATTACGGTGAAGATAAACGCGGTCAGGTTCCAACCTTCGTCTGATTTACTGTTCATGTGCAGGAAGTACACCAGGTGTACCAGAATCTGCACCACAGCCGTGACCAGGATGGTTCCCAGAATCGCTGCATGCGAGGCAGAGCCACTCATAACCATTGCAAACGGGATAGCCGTCAGAATGATCGACAGGATGAACCCTGTCATGTAGCTCTTCACGCTGCCGTGAGAAGCGCCGCTATGATCGGTAGAATGACTCATTACATCGCCCCCATCAGATAAACAACAGAGAACACGCAGATCCACACCACGTCCAGGAAGTGCCAGAACAGGCTCAGGCACATAATACGGGTACGGTTAGTGTTGGTCAGGCCGCGACGCGATACCTGAACCATCAGCACCGCCATCCACAGCAGACCGGAGGTGACGTGCAGACCGTGGGTACCAACCAGCGCGAAGAACGCTGACAGGAAGCCGCTACGATCCGGACCCATACCTTCAACAATCAGGTGATGGAATTCATAGATTTCCATACCAACGAACCCTGCACCGAAGAGGAAGGTCAGGGCGAGCCAGGAAACGACCTGGCTCTTGTTGTTTTTGTACATGGCGATAGCCGCCATGCCATAGGTGATGGAGCTGAATAACAGCAGTGCGGTTTCAACCAGAACGAACGGCAGTTCAAAGATATCTTTACCCGCCGGGCCGCCAGCCGTGCCGTTCACCAGAACGGCATAGGTTGCGAACAGCGTAGCGAAGATAATGCAGTCGCTCATCAGGTAGATCCAGAAACCGAAGACTTTCATCGGTCCTGTATCATGGTGCCCGTGTTCATGCGCGTGGGCATTGTGCGCAAGAGTATCAGTTGCCATTTTTCAGCCCTGCTTTGTTAATCTCATCGAAATGCTGATTTTCCAGTTTTTCGACTTCCGCAACCGGTACGTAGTAATCCACGTCCTCGTCAAAGCTCTTGATAATCCAGGTCACTACGATGCCGGCGAAACCAACAATCGCCATCCACCAGATATGCCAGATCATCGCGAAGCCAAACACCGTTGCGAATGCAGCAATGATGATGCCCGCGCCGCTGTTTTTCGGCATATGAATTTCTTCATAATGCGCAGGTTGCTTGTACGCTTCGCCTTTTTCTTTCATTTCCCAGAACGCGTCACGTTCGTGAACGTTAGGAACGACTGCGAAGTTATAGAACGGCGGTGGAGAAGAGGTTGCCCACTCCAGAGTACGGCCGCCCCATGGGTCGCCGGTCAGGTCACGGTTCTGATCGCGATCGCGGATAGAAACGTAGAACTGAATCAGCTGGCACAGGATACCGCAAGCGATCAGCGCCGCGCCGCATGCTGCAACTACCAGCATGGAGTGGAACTGCGGATCGATGTCCTGGCTCAGGCGACGGGTCATCCCCATGAAGCCCAGCACGTACAGCGGCATAAATGCCACGAAGAAGCCGATGATCCAGAACCAGAATGCGCGTTTACCCCAGGTTTCGTTCAGGGTGAAACCAAAGGCTTTCGGCCACCAGTAGGTCAGACCTGCGAAGCAACCGAATACCACGCCGCCGATGATGACGTTATGGAAGTGCGCAATCAGGAACAGACTGTTGTGCAGTACGAAGTCTGCGCCCGGTACCGCCAGCAGAACGCCGGTCATCCCACCAACGGAGAAGGTAACGATGAAGCCGATAGTCCACATCATCGCCGAGTTGAAGACGATGCGGCCCTGGTACATGGTGAACAGCCAGTTGAAGATCTTAACCCCGGTCGGGATTGCGATAATCATGGTGGTAATACCGAAGAAGGCGTTTACGTTCGCGCCGGCACCCATGGTGAAGAAGTGGTGCAGCCAAACGATGAACGACAGAACGGTAATACAGACGGTTGCCCACACCAGCGAGGTGTAACCAAACAGACGTTTACGCGAGAAGGTCGCTGCGACTTCGGAGAAGACCCCGAATACCGGCAGAACCAGAATGTACACTTCCGGGTGACCCCAGGCCCAAATCAGGTTGATGTACATCATCATGTTGCCACCCATATCGTTGGTAAAGAAATGGGTGCCCAGGTAGCGGTCCAGGGTCAGCAGCGCGACGGTGACGGTCAGAATTGGGAAGGAGGCGATAATCAGGATGTTGGCGCACAGAGATGCCCAGGAGAATACCGGCATCTTGAACATGGTCATGCCAGGGGCACGCATCTTGATAATGGTCACAAAGAAGTTGATACCGGTCAGGGTAGTACCGATACCGGAGAGCTGCAGCGCCCAAATCCAGTAATCGACCCCTACGCCAGGACTGTACTCAATTCCCGAAAGCGGCGGATACGCCAGCCAACCGGTCTGTGCGAACTCACCGACGCCCAGAGACAGGTTAACCAGAATCACGCCCACAACCGTGAACCAGAAGCTCAGGTTGTTGAGGAACGGGAACGCAACGTCACGCGCGCCGAGCTGAAGCGGAACCACCAGGTTCATCAGGCCGATAACGAATGGCATTGCCACGAAGAAGATCATGATAACGCCGTGGGCGGTAAAGATCTGATCGTAGTGATGAGGCGGCAGGAATCCTGCTTCCCCGGCTGAAGCCAGCACCTGCTGGCTACGCATCATAACGGCGTCGGCAAAGCCACGCAGCAACATGACGATAGCCACGATAACGTACATGATACCGAGACGTTTGTGGTCGACGGACGTCAGCCACTCGTTCCATAGGTAGGACCACTTACCGAAGTAAGTGATCGCTGCCAGTATCGCCAGTCCCCCGACGATGATTGCAGCAACCGTTACCACGATAATAGGTTCGTGGTAGGGCACTGCATCCAGTGTAAGTTTTCCGAACATCGTTTTCTTCCTCGGCCCCTTAGTGAGCGGTTTCCGCGTGGCTCATGTCCATGCCTTCCATCCCTTCGTGCGCAGCGTGCTCGCCTTCAGGTTTAGACATGTTCATGCTCTCGTGAGACATGAATTTGTTAACAACGTCTTTGAACAAATCCGGTTTCACGTTAGAGAAGTATTCCACTTTGTTGTTTTCGCTAGGCACAGCCACTTTGTCGAATGCAGCCATGGAGTCCATGGAGTTCGGGGACTGTTTCGCTTTTGCTACCCACTGATCGAAGGTTGCACGATCCGGGGTGGCGATAGCCTTGAACTTCATACCAGAGAAGCCAGGGCCACTATAGCTTGCGGAGATACCGTCATAAGTGCCTGCTTCATCAGCGATGAGGTGCAGCTGAGTCTGCATCCCGGCCATCGCATAAATCTGGCTACCTAAGCGCGGAATAAAGAACGAGTTCATCACGGAGTTGGAAGTGACTTTAAAGTGTACCGGTACGTTCGCCGGGAAGGCGATTTCGTTGACGGTAGCGATACCCTGTTCCGGGTAAATAAAGAACCATTTCCAGTCCATCGATACAACTTCGATGGTGATTGCTTTCTCGTCGTGGACAAGCGGTTTGCTTGGCTCCAGAGCGTGAGTGGTTTTCCAGGTCAGAACGGCCAGGAACAAGATGATCAGAATAGGAACCGTCCAGACCACAGCTTCAACTTTGTTGGAGTGTGACCAGTTCGGGCTATACTTCGCATCTTTATTGCTCGCGCGATACTTCCAGGCAAATCCTACTGCCATTAAGACGGCGGGAATAACGACAATCATCATCAGGCCGAATGCCGTCAGAATCAAAGAGCGTTGCTCCAGTCCAATCTGTCCTTTTGGGTCAAGGAGCGCAGAATCACAACCACTGAGTAATACAGTACCTGCGATTAATGACATCCATCCCAAACTTTTATTGTATTTCCTGAGTCTCATTGAACGACCTCAATTCCACGGGATCTGGTGGCGTTTAAAGTGTATGGGCATTTTACGGTAAGGTTGCATTACTGTAAACACGATTGGATCTGTGTCAGTTCTGTGTTAGCGGGTTCTGCTTGGATTGTCACATATGTTACGGAATGTGACGTAATTGCTTGCAAAGCCTGATTTACGCTGGATCTATAACGAAAGGGATAAGAAAGGGAATGCTTATGGAGTTACGAGTATAAACATCGTAAAAATAACACAAATAATTAACAATTAATTATCAAATAAAAGACATAAAGAAAACGTTAAAATAAAGTAACGCTGCTGAATCGGTTAAATTAATTAAAGAATCGCGTAAAAATTGTCAATAATTTCCAGAAATCTAAAACGCACAAAACAACAAATCAGCTCCCAGGGAAAATAAAATCGCTAATAAGCCGTTATAATTACCTCGGGTAATTAAAACGGCTATTAACGGTTTGGCGAAAATTAAATCAGCTGCGTTTTGCGTAGCGCCATATAGTCCAGAACAGCGCCGAGCAAAATACCACCGATAGCGGTCAGTGCGGCGACTTCCAGTAGGCCTGGCAGGAAGGAGAAAGAGGTGTAATCCAGCGCGTTCATCGCCAACAGCAGCAGCCATATCGCCAGCATCAAACAACCTACCGCCAGGATAACCAGCGCCAGGGCGTAAGTCTGAGGGTATTGCGTGCGCGGCAAGAAGCTTTCCGTTCGTTGAGTATATTCCAGCGTACGCCGACACAGAAGCAGGAGCAAAATCCCCGGCACGGCGGCAACGACGGAGAAAAGATAAAACGTCGGCCAGCCGTTCGCTTCGACAAACCAGCCGGCAATCGGCCCAACGTAAACGCGACCTACCGCCGACAGCGCCGACAGCAGCGCAAACTGAGTGGCGGAAAACGACTTGTTACACAGCGTCATTAACAGCGCAACAAACGCCGCGGTGCCCATCCCGCCGCACAGGTTCTCAAAAAATACCGCCGCCGCCATCGAATAAAGGTGTTTATCGGTGACCGAGAGGATCCAGTATCCGGCGTTGGAGGCCCCCTGCAGCAAGCCAAAGATCAGCAGGGCGCGGAACAGCGTCAGGCGCTGCATCAGCACGCCGCCGTAGAGTGCGCCGACAATGGTGGCGAACAGGCCCAACGTTTTATTCACCATTCCGACTTCGCCGGCATCAAAACCGACGCCGCGAATAAGGAAAGTGGTGGTCAGGCTCATGGCGAAGGCATCGCCGAGCTTATAAAGGACAATTAACAGCAGAATAAGCCAGGCGTTGTTGCGACCGAAGAAATCGCGCAACGGCGCGGCGACGGCCTGCTCAAGCGATTTAGGCACCGGAATGACGTCGCTGGGCTCCGGCGCCAGCAGCGTGGCGATAATACAAGGAATAAGCAGCGCGGCCATCAGCCAGTACATACCTTGCCAGCCCAGCCAACGGTCGGCCAACCAGAGCGCTAACCCTCCGGAAACCAGCATTCCCAAACGATAACCGAGCACGCTTATCGCCGCACCGGCGCCGCGCTCTTCCGCCGGGAGGACGTCCGTTTTCCAGGCATCAAAGACGATATCCTGCGACGCGGAGCAAAAGGCGATAACTACAGCCAGCGCCGCCATCCAGCGCAACTGCGTTGAAGGTTCAAGAAAGCCCATCGCGGCGATGGCGACGAGTAGCGCAAGCTGAGTCGTCAGCAGCCAGCCGCGGCGGCGGCCTAAAAAAGGCGGCGTGTAGCGGTCCATTAATGGCGACCACAAAAATTTAAACACGTAGGCCTGACCGACGAGAGAGAAGAAGCCGATAGTTTTTAAATCGATATTTTCAACGGTCATCCACGCTTGCAGCGTGCCGGAAGTCAGTGCGAGAGGTAAACCAGAGGCAAAGCCGAGGATCAGCAAAATAGCTGATTTGGGCTGCTGAAAAATACGCAAGTAGTGATTGGACATGGCATATAGAGCAGGCCCGGAGTGAACCGGGCCTGCTATTTTATTAACGAGCGTTTTGTTTGATAAAGTCGTGAATGCTGGTGTCCTGCGCCATGTCGGCGATGGTATCGGTCAGCACGCTATTAACCGCGTTAGCAATGTTCTCGTTGGAAGCCTGGAAAGCGCCCTCAACGGAGTAGCTGGCGCGGTAGTTCTTAGTCATCTTGTTGCCGTTAGCGGCGGTGGCGACGATGGCGATATCCGCTTTGGTGGCGATGTTGTAACGCACGTTGCCCTGTGAGACGTCAGCATACAGTTTGTTAACAATGATCTGCAGGTCGACGGCGCCGTTCGGGCCAATCATGTAGCCGCGCGACGTCATTTGCTTCTCAAGCACTTCCTGCAGCAGGAAGCGCAGGTCGCGAGAGGCGGTCAGGGTCACCAACTGGTTGTTGCGGGTGACTTTCGCCAGCGCCTGATCGGTACGCTGGTCCGCGCCGTTAATGCTGACGGTAACGCCCATCAGGCTCGGATCCTGCTGCGGCAGGGTGATTTTCGGTGATACTTCAATGGTCGTCGGTGGAGTGGCGCATCCTGCCAGTACAAACATCGCGACCAACGGGAATAGAATTTTCTTCAGCATGTTCAGGGTCTCAACGCACGGTGTTGTTATACCCGTCATAATTCAGGTTTCAGGCGCTACGGGGTTATCGTGGGCGCTTTTTTCTGCAACTCGAAGTAGTTAGGGTGTTTAAGGAAAATTCCCGCCATCATAACATCGCCAACGGTGAGGGGAAGTGGCTACGAGTGGAAAATCATCGTGTTGTGCGTTTTATGACCTCGTCCCATTTCCGGTGGCGATTTGGCCTGGAGATATCAGTAAACCTGATACTTTTGCGTGAAAATATCAGAGGAATGCTAATTTTTTGTTGTTTTCTGCCAATGGAAGCGGTAAAAGCGGCTAACATTTAAAGGGAAAGGCGGCATCTCAGCGTTGTCGGAGGAGAAAATTCATGATGATACGTGAGCAGATCGAAGCAAAACTTAGAGCAGCGTTCGACCCGATGTATCTGGAAGTCGTGGATGAAAGCTATCGGCACAACGTCCCTGCGGGCTCTGAAAGTCATTTTAAAGTGGTGTTGGTGAGCGACCGCTTCACCGGCGAACGTTTCCTTAATCGTCATCGTATGATTTACGGTACGTTGACCGAGGAGCTGTCAAGCACCGTGCACGCGCTGGCGCTGCATACCTATACGATTAAAGAGTGGGAAGGGCTACAGGATACCGTCTTTGCCTCTCCGCCCTGCCGCGGAGCGGGGAGCATCGCGTAAAAATCACATTTGCAACCGCTGGCGCTTTTCCAGTATGTTGCGTGAAGATTTAGCAAAAACGGCCTGCGGGCCGTTTTCTTTTGCCTGGAAAATGCGCAAAGTTCGCGCTTTTGCAGACAAATTTGAGCGGGAAATGTGAAAAACCCCGCAGCAGTGGGTGACAACCGTTCTCGACTCACAAAAGTGATGCCGCTATAATGCCGCGTCTTATATATGAATGTCTTCGGGATGATTCTGACGACAGGGAATGTGTTTCTGATTTGAAGAGGGCATCCCGGTTCTGCGAAGCCACCTACACGCGCTTCCAGAGTTGACCGAGCACTGTGATTTTTTTGAGGTAACAAGATGCAAGTTTCAGTTGAAACCACTCAGGGCCTTGGGCGCCGTGTAACGATTACTATCGCCGCTGACAGCATCGAGAATGCTGTCAAAAGCGAGCTGGTCAACGTAGCGAAAAAAGTTCGCATTGACGGCTTCCGTAAAGGCAAAGTGCCGATGAATGTTGTTGCTCAGCGTTATGGCGCTTCCGTTCGCCAGGACGTGCTGGGCGACCTGATGAGCCGTCATTTCGTTGACGCGATCATCAAAGAGAAAATTAATCCGGCCGGCGCGCCGAACTACGTTCCGGGCGAATACAAGCTGGGCGAAGACTTCACCTACGCGGTAGAGTTCGAAGTGTATCCGGAAGTTGAACTGAAAGGTCTGGACGCAATCGAAGTTGAAAAACCGGTTGTTGAAGTCACCGACGCTGACGTTGACGGCATGCTGGACACTCTGCGCAAGCAGCAGGCGAACTGGAAAGAAAAAGAAGGCGCCGTTGACGCTGAAGATCGCGTTACCATCGACTTCACCGGTTCCGTAGACGGCGAAGAGTTCGAAGGCGGTAAAGCGTCTGACTTCGTACTGGCGATGGGCCAGGGTCGTATGATCCCGGGCTTCGAAGACGGTATCAAAGGCCACAAAGCTGGCGAAGAGTTCACCATCGACGTGACCTTCCCGGAAGAGTACCACGCTGAAAACCTGAAAGGTAAAGCCGCTAAGTTCGTTATCAACCTGAAAAAAGTTGAAGAACGCGAACTGCCGGAACTGACTGCTGAATTCATCAAACGTTTCGGCGTTGAAGATGGTTCCGTAGAAGGTCTGCGCGCTGAAGTGCGTAAAAACATGGAACGCGAGCTGAAAGGCGCCGTGCGTAACCGCGTTAAATCTCAGGCTATCGAAGGCCTGGTGAAAGCGAACGACATCGACGTTCCGGCTGCTCTGATCGACAGCGAAATCGACGTACTGCGTCGTCAGGCTGCTCAGCGTTTCGGCGGTAACGAGAAACAGGCTCTGGAACTGCCTCGCGAACTGTTCGAAGAGCAGGCTAAACGTCGCGTAGTTGTTGGCCTGCTGCTGGGCGAAGTGATTCGCACCAACGAGCTGAAAGCTGACGAAGAGCGCGTGAAAGGCCTGATCGAAGAGATGGCTTCCGCGTACGAAGATCCGTCAGAAGTGGTTGAGTTCTACAGCAAAAACAAAGAGCTGATGGACAACATGCGCAACGTGGCGCTGGAAGAGCAGGCTGTTGAAGCCGTGCTGGCGAAAGCTAAAGTGTCTGAAAAAGCCACTTCCTTCAACGAACTGATGAACCAGCAGGCGTAATTTCGCCCGGCTGTTTAAAGTTCGCGCAAAAACCCGTTGCCGAAAGGCTGCGGGTTTTTTTATTGCAATGATAGGCTTAGGATGAGTGCTAAAACACATTTTCAGTGATAGCGTTACTCCAAAAGGTTGTTATGCTTGAATTATGGCTGCGCCATCCCCATAACCGGGGGACGTATCTGCATCCGCAGCGTCAGAAATAATGACCAGCTCAACGTATCAGTGCCCTGCGGATAGAAACTCTGGCTGATAATCCGTCCATAAGGTTACAATCAGTGCAGCAGGTTTTTTCAAAATTAATCCAGGAGACGGAAATGTCATACAGTGGCGAACGAGATAACTTTGCACCCCATATGGCCCTGGTGCCGATGGTCATTGAACAGACCTCACGCGGTGAACGTTCTTTTGATATCTATTCCCGTCTGCTCAAGGAACGCGTTATTTTCCTGACCGGCCAGGTGGAAGACCACATGGCTAATCTGATCGTGGCGCAGATGCTGTTTCTGGAAGCGGAAAATCCAGAAAAAGATATTTACCTGTACATTAACTCTCCGGGCGGCGTGATCACCGCCGGGATGTCAATTTACGACACCATGCAGTTCATCAAGCCGGATGTCAGCACTATCTGTATGGGGCAGGCGGCTTCAATGGGCGCCTTCCTGCTGACCGCCGGGGCGAAAGGTAAGCGTTTCTGCCTGCCGAACTCCCGCGTGATGATTCACCAGCCGCTGGGCGGCTATCAGGGCCAGGCGACGGATATCGAAATCCATGCCCGTGAAATTCTGAAAGTGAAAGGGCGCATGAATGAACTGATGGCGCATCATACGGGTCAATCCCTTGAGCAGATCGAGCGCGATACCGAGCGTGACCGCTTCCTGTCGGCGTCGGAAGCGGTGGAATACGGCCTGGTCGATTCCATCTTAACCCATCGTAATTGATGCCCGTGGCGTAAGGGTGCCGCTATACTTGTTTTAACTACTGGGCGGCACAACGCGTGATCGCGACTTGCGCCTGAGAATGGCATTTGCGTCGTCATCTGCGGCACAAAGAACTTAAGAAGAGGTTTGGACTCATGACAGATAAACGCAAAGATGGTTCGGGCAAACTGTTGTACTGCTCTTTTTGCGGCAAAAGCCAGCATGAAGTGCGTAAGCTGATCGCCGGGCCATCCGTGTATATCTGCGACGAATGCGTTGACTTATGTAACGACATCATTCGCGAAGAGATTAAAGAAGTCGCTCCGCACCGCGAGCGCAGCGCGCTGCCGACGCCGCACGAAATTCGCCACCATCTGGACGATTATGTTATCGGCCAGGAACAGGCGAAAAAAGTGCTGGCCGTGGCGGTATACAACCACTACAAACGTCTGCGCAACGGCGACACCAGCAATGGCGTAGAACTGGGTAAAAGCAACATTCTGCTGATCGGGCCGACCGGCTCCGGTAAAACGCTGTTGGCTGAAACGCTGGCGCGTCTGTTGGATGTTCCGTTTACTATGGCCGATGCCACCACGCTGACCGAAGCGGGTTACGTGGGTGAAGACGTGGAAAACATCATTCAGAAGCTGCTGCAGAAATGCGATTACGATGTGCAGAAAGCGCAGCGCGGCATCGTGTACATCGATGAAATCGACAAAATTTCCCGTAAATCGGATAACCCGTCGATTACCCGCGACGTGTCCGGCGAGGGCGTTCAGCAGGCGCTGCTGAAGCTAATCGAAGGCACCGTAGCCGCTGTTCCGCCACAGGGCGGGCGTAAACATCCGCAGCAGGAGTTCTTGCAGGTCGATACCTCCAAGATTCTGTTTATCTGCGGCGGCGCGTTCGCAGGCCTGGACAAAGTGATTTCCCATCGTGTAGAAACCGGCTCCGGCATTGGTTTTGGCGCGACGGTTAAAGCGAAATCCGACAAAGCCAGCGAAGGCGAGCTGCTGGCGCAGGTCGAGCCGGAAGATCTGATCAAGTTTGGTCTGATCCCGGAGTTTATCGGCCGTCTGCCGGTTGTCGCGACGCTGAATGAACTGAGTGAAGAAGCGCTGATTCAGATCCTGAAAGAGCCGAAAAACGCCCTGACTAAACAGTATCAGGCGCTGTTTGGCCTTGAAGGCGCAGAGCTGGAATTCCGTGATGAAGCGCTGGATGCGATAGCCAAGAAAGCGATGGCGCGTAAAACCGGCGCCCGTGGTCTGCGTTCAATCGTTGAAGCCGCCCTGCTCGACACCATGTACGATCTGCCGTCCATGGAAGATGTCGAAAAAGTGGTGATTGACGAGTCGGTGATCGAAGGTCAGAGCAAGCCGCTGCTGATCTACGGCAAGCCGGAAGCGCAGCAGGCATCTGGCGAATAATTCGCCAATCGACACAAGCAGTTAAGCAAAAAGGGGGGATTTTATCCCCCCTTTTATTTTTCCTGTGTTCCCGCCGTTGAATGTATGGAATACATCCCCATATACTGGATTACATATTAACGGCGACGCGTTAATGAAGGCGTCGTCGGCTACCTGGCGGACTTTAAACTAAGAGAGAGCTCTATGAATCCTGAGCGTTCTGAACGCATTGAAATCCCCGTATTGCCGTTGCGCGATGTGGTGGTTTATCCGCACATGGTCATACCCCTGTTTGTAGGGCGGGAAAAATCTATCCGTTGTCTGGAAGCGGCCATGGACCATGATAAAAAAATCATGCTGGTCGCGCAGAAAGAAGCGTCGACGGATGAGCCGGGTGTAAACGATCTTTTCACCGTCGGGACCGTGGCGTCAATTTTGCAAATGCTGAAGCTGCCGGACGGCACTGTGAAAGTGCTGGTGGAAGGCTTGCAGCGTGCGCGTATTACTGCGCTGTCTGATAACGGAGAGCACTTCTCCGCCAAAGCAGAGTACCTTGCTTCTCCGGTCATTGAAGAGCGTGAGCAGGAAGTGCTGGTGCGTACGGCTATCAGCCAGTTTGAAGGCTACATCAAGCTGAACAAAAAAATCCCACCGGAAGTGTTGACGTCGCTCAATAGCATCGACGATCCCGCGCGTCTGGCGGATACCATCGCTGCGCATATGCCGCTTAAGCTGGCGGACAAACAGTCCGTGCTGGAGATGTCCGACGTGAATGAACGTCTGGAATATCTGATGGCGATGATGGAATCTGAAATCGATCTGCTGCAGGTTGAGAAACGCATTCGCAACCGCGTGAAAAAGCAGATGGAAAAATCTCAGCGTGAGTACTATCTGAATGAGCAAATGAAAGCCATCCAGAAAGAGCTCGGCGAGATGGATGACGCCCCGGACGAAAACGAAGCGCTGAAGCGTAAGATCGACGCGGCGAAAATGCCGAAAGAGGCGAAAGAAAAAACTGAAGCGGAACTGCAAAAGCTGAAGATGATGTCCCCGATGTCGGCGGAAGCTACCGTCGTGCGCGGCTACATCGACTGGATGGTGCAGGTGCCGTGGAATGCCCGTAGCAAGGTCAAAAAGGATCTGCGTCAGGCGCAAGAGATCCTCGATACCGACCACTATGGTCTGGAGCGAGTCAAGGACCGCATCCTTGAGTACCTTGCGGTGCAGAGCCGCGTTAACAAGCTGAAAGGGCCGATCCTGTGCCTGGTTGGGCCGCCGGGGGTGGGTAAAACCTCGCTGGGTCAATCGATTGCCAAAGCCACCGGGCGTAAATACGTACGCATGGCGCTGGGCGGCGTGCGTGATGAAGCGGAAATCCGCGGTCACCGCCGTACCTACATTGGCTCAATGCCGGGTAAACTGATCCAGAAAATGGCGAAAGTGGGGGTGAAAAACCCACTGTTCCTGCTGGATGAGATCGACAAAATGTCCTCCGACATGCGCGGTGACCCGGCTTCAGCACTGCTGGAGGTACTGGATCCGGAACAGAACGTGGCCTTTAACGACCACTATCTGGAAGTGGACTACGATCTCAGCGACGTGATGTTCGTGGCGACCTCCAACTCCATGAATATCCCTGCGCCGCTGCTGGACCGTATGGAAGTGATTCGTCTCTCCGGCTATACCGAAGATGAAAAACTGAACATTGCTAAGCGTCACCTGCTGCCGAAGCAGATCGAACGCAATGCGCTGAAAAAGGGCGAGCTGACGGTCGACGATAGCGCCATTATCGGCATTATTCGTTACTACACTCGTGAAGCGGGCGTTCGTAGCCTGGAGCGTGAAATCTCCAAGCTGTGCCGTAAAGCCGTTAAGCAGTTATTGCTTGATAAATCGCTGAAACATATCGAGATTAACGGTGAAAACCTGCACGATTATCTCGGCGTACAGCGCTTTGACTACGGCCGTGCGGATAGCGAAAACCGCGTAGGTCAGGTCACCGGTCTGGCGTGGACGGAAGTGGGCGGCGATTTGCTGACCATCGAAACCGCCTGCGTTCCGGGTAAAGGCAAGTTGACCTACACCGGTTCACTGGGCGAAGTCATGCAGGAGTCGATTCAGGCTGCGCTGACCGTGGTTCGCGCGCGTGCTGAGAAGCTCGGTATTAACCCGGACTTCTACGAAAAACGCGATATTCACGTGCACGTACCGGAAGGGGCTACGCCGAAAGATGGCCCGAGCGCCGGTACGGCGATGTGCACCGCGTTGGTTTCCTGCCTGACCGGTAACCCGGTACGCGCCGATGTGGCGATGACAGGGGAAATCACCCTGCGCGGTCAGGTGCTGCCAATCGGCGGCCTGAAGGAAAAACTGCTGGCTGCGCATCGTGGAGGCATTAAGACTGTTCTGATTCCTTACGAAAACAAGCGTGACCTTGAAGAAATTCCGGAAAACGTTATCGCCGATTTGGATATCCACCCGGTACAGCGAATCGAGGAAGTTCTGACACTTGCTCTGCAAAATGAACCGTTTGGCATGCAGGTCGTAAGCGCAAAATAGTGATATCGCGCAAATAGCGTTAAGAAAAGTGTGGCTGGTGAGTAAATTCGTACTTGCCAGCCTTTTTTTGTGTAGCTAACTTAGATCGCTGGCAGGGGTCATCGACAACTCTGTTGTAAGGGCATGACAGTCCTGATATAACTGCTGCGCGGTCGCGCCATGAAGGATTCTGGTGCGATATAAATTATAAAGAGAGGAAGAGAACAGTGAATAAATCTCAACTGATTGACAAAATTGCTGCGGGTGCGGACATTTCTAAAGCTGCAGCTGGACGTGCGTTAGATGCTTTGATCGCTTCTGTTACTGAATCTCTGCAAGCTGGGGATGATGTTGCGCTGGTAGGGTTCGGTACTTTTGCTGTTAAAGAGCGTGCTGCCCGTACTGGTCGCAACCCGCAAACAGGTAAAGAAATTACCATTGCTGCCGCTAAAGTACCGGGCTTCCGTGCAGGTAAAGCGCTGAAAGACGCGGTAAACTAATCGGCACTCCCGTCAGGGAATGTGACGAAGTACAAGGGCGCATCGCGAGATGTGCCTTTTTTATTTGTCCAGAACGCGACTTTATGTGTGTTTATGCGCACTTGTGGGCTGACAATTGCCCCGTTTTCTTGTCAAAATACGTCCTCACGCGCGGCAGGCATCACGTGCTATGCTGCGCGAGCTAAAGTCATCTACAGCGGAGCGTTGTTACACCATGATGGACAACCTACGCACGGCCGCCAACAGCGTCGTGCTCAAGATTATTTTCGGTATCATTATTGTCTCGTTCATTTTGACCGGGGTGAGTGGTTACCTGATTGGCGGCGGCAACAACTATGCCGCAAAAGTGAATGGTCAGGAGATTGGCCGCGCGCAGTTTGAAAATGCCGTTGCCAGCGAGCGTAACCGCATGCAGCAGCAGTTAGGCGATCAGTTCTCTGAGCTGGCGGCCAACGAAAACTACATGAAGACCATGCGTCAGCAGGTGCTGAACCGCCTGATCGATGAATCGCTGCTGGACCAGTATGCCCGTGAGCTGGGCCTGAGCATCAGCGACGACCAGGTGAAACAGGCCATCTTCCAGACCCAGGCCTTCCAGTCGAACGGCAAGTTTGATAACGAACGCTTCAGCGGCATCGTGAATCAAATGGGTATGACTACCGATCAATACGCGCAAGCGCTGCGTAACCAGTTGACGACGCAACAGCTGATCAATGCGGTAGCCGGTACCGATTTCATGCTGCCGGGCGAGTCCGACCAACTGGCGGCGCTGGTCTCCCAGCAGCGTGTGGTACGTGAAGCAACTATCGACGTTAACGCGCTGGCGGCGAAACAGACCGTTAGTGATGAAGAGATTAACGCTTTCTGGCAGCAGAACCAGGCCCGTTTTATGGCGCCGGAGCAGTTCCGCGTGAGCTACATCAAGATGGATGCCGCCAGCATGCAGGAAAACGCCTCTGACGAAGAAATCCAGTCATGGTACGACCAGCATAAAGATCAGTTCACTCAGCCGCAGCGTAATCGCTACAGCGTGATTCAGACTAAAACTGAAGCTGATGCGAAAGCGGTACTGGCCGAACTGCAAAAAGGCGCCGATTTCGCCACGCTGGCAAAAGAGAAATCCACCGACATCATCTCTGCGCGTAACGGCGGTGATATGGGCTGGATGGAAGAAGCTTCCACCGTACCTGAGCTCAAAGATGCCGGCCTGAAAGACAAAGGTCAGCTTTCCGGGGTGATCAAATCTTCCGTAGGCTTCCTGGTGGCGCGTCTTGACGATGTTCAGCCGGCACAGGTAAAACCGCTGGCCGACGTGCGTAACGACATCGCGGCAAAAGTGAAACAGGAAAAAGCACTGGATGCATACTACGCGCTACAGCAGAAGGTCAGCGACGCGGCCAGCAATGATAACGAATCCCTGGCGGGGGC
Source organism: Klebsiella sp. CN_Kp091 (assembly GCF_040065095.1). NCBI lineage: Bacteria > Pseudomonadati > Pseudomonadota > Gammaproteobacteria > Enterobacterales > Enterobacteriaceae > Klebsiella > Klebsiella sp. CN_Kp091. The sequence goes on from NZ_JBEAIO010000005.1 coordinate 222,526, forward strand.
GGCGCAGGTCGCCGGCCTGAAAGTGGTTGAGACCGGCTGGTTTGGTCGTGACAGCCTGCCGGAAGAGCTGAACTTCAAGCCGGTTGCCGATGCTATCTTTAATGGTGGTCTGGTGGGTGAAAACGGCGCGCCGGGCAATAACTCCGACATCATTACCGTTGACGGCGATCGGGCTTTCGTTCTGCGTATCAGCGAGCACAAAGCGGAAAGCGTTAAGCCGCTGGCGGAAGTGAAAGCGCAGGTGACCGATATCGTTAAGCGCAATAAAGCGGAACAGCAGGCGAAACTGGATGCCGATAAGCTGTTGGCCGACCTGAAAGCGGGCAAGGGCGATGACGCGATGAAAGCCGCAGGGCTGAGCTTCGGTGCCGCGCAGACCCTGTCCCGTACCGGCCAGGATCCGCTGAGCCAGGCGGCCTTCTCTCTGCCGCTGCCGCAGAAAGATAAAGCGAGCTACGGCGTGGGCAGCGATGCCAAAGGCAACGTAGTATTGCTGGCGCTGGATGAAGTGAAAGCGGGTTCTATGCCAGAAGAGCAGAAGAAAGCGATGGTGCAGGGTATTACCCAGAATAATGCGCAAATCGCATTCGAAGCGCTGATGAGCAATCTGCGTAAAGAAGCCAAAATCAAGCTCGGCGACCTCGTCGACCAGCAGCAATAATTTCGCGCTGCCTCGCAAAACGAGGTAACGTGATGCAACACTCAAAGGCCGCTTTCGCGGCCTTTTCCATTTCCGCAATCTGCCTTTTGTACTCCTTTTTCGCAGCCGCTATCGTGACCTTGCTGTCAACAAACAAGGAGATAACAGCATGAACAGAGGAATGAAAATGGTTATTGTCGCCGTATTGCTGGCTTGTACGGCGGGTTTTCAGGGGGCGCTGGCGGCACCGGCGAGCGGTAAGGCGGTATCGGCAAAAGAGACTATTCAGACTCCGCAAACGAAAATGCCGGCGGAAGCGAAAACGACGGATAACGTCGGCGCGCGGGCCAGCATTAATACAGCCAGCGCGGAGGAGCTAGCACAGGCCATGAACGGCGTTGGGCTCAAGAAAGCGCAGGCAATCGTCAGCTACCGCGAAGAGTACGGACCGTTTAAGACTCTCGACGATCTTAAACAGGTTCCGGGGATGGGGAGTTCACTGGTAGAGAGAAATCTGTCACATCTGACGCTCTAATTTCACCCGCTGCTTTGCACAGTGGCAAATCTTTGCCATGCTAAAGAGGTTACATCATCTGGTGTGACCTCTTACCTGATTAACAACAATAATAGTAAGGCATGTGCGCTATGCAGACTCAAATTAAAGTTCGCGGTTATCACCTGGATGTTTACCAGCACGTTAACAATGCTCGTTATCTGGAGTTTCTTGAAGAAGCGCGCTGGGATGGGCTGGAGAGTAGTCCGGCGTTTCACTGGATGACCAGCCATAACATTGCTTTTGTGGTGGTCAACATCAATATCAATTATCGTCGCCCGGCGGTACTCGGGGATGTGCTTACCGTCACCAGTAAACTTGAGCAGTTGAACGGTAAAAGCGGCACCCTAAGTCAGGTGGTGACCCTTAATCCTAACGGTGAAGTGGTGGCCGATGCGTTGATTACCTTTGTCTGCATTGATCTGAAAACGCAGAAGGCGCAGCCGCTGGAAGGGGAGTTGCGCGAAAAGCTCGACCAGATGAATTTACGCTAACAACAGTCGGACCGAGGAGAGCTGTGAACCCGTCGGGGAGGTTGAGCTCAGGCTTCGTGCCAATTGTTTCCCGGAGGCGGCGCCTGACGCGCCTTTTCCGGGCTACCGGCTGGTGGGATGCTGTGAACCCGTAGCCCCGGTAAGCGAAGCGCCACCGGGGACGTTGAACTGAAGCTTCGTGCTAATCGATTCCCGGAGGCGGCGCCTGACGCGCCTTTTCCGGGCTACCGGCTGGTGGGATGCGGTGCACCCGTAGCCCCGGTAAGCGAAGCGCCACCGGGGACGTTGAACTTAAGCTTCGTGCCCTTGGCCCAGGCCGGTTTTTTGCTTCATGACCGCCATCACGCCGGCCTTATCGCCCAGATACTGATTCAGGCCGTTGGCGCGCAGGTTGCAGGCCGCGCAATGGCCACAGCCGTCGCCCTTGATGCCGTTATAGCAGGTGAGCGTTTCGCGGCGAACCAGATCCAACTGGCCCCAATAATCGGCCAGCGCCCAGGTCTCGGCTTTGTTGAGCCACATCAGCGGCGTTTCAAAGCGAATGTCTTTCGCCATGCCAAGGCTAACCGCATGGTGCAGCGCTTTAACAAATTCGTCGCGGCAGTCCGGGTAACCAGAGAAGTCGGTCTCGCAAACGCCGGTAATAATTGCTTCGGCCTTAACCTGATAGGCGTAGATCGCCGTCAGGGTTAAAAACAGAATATTGCGACCTGGAACGAAGGTATTCGGAATACCATCGGCATCCGGCTCGTAATCCGGTACCGGGATGCTATCGCGCGTCAGGCTGCTCACCGCCAGTTCGTTAAGCAGGGTAACGTCCAGCACTTTATGCGCCACCGCGCCCAGTTTTAGCGCCAGCTCGCGAGCCACGTCAATCTCGGCGCGGTGGCGTTGGCCATAATCAAAAGTGACGCAATGCACTTCATCATACTGTTCCAGTGCCTGCACCAGGCAGGTTGTTGAGTCTTGTCCTCCGCTGAAGACAACTACGGCGCGTTTCATGGCAATTCCTGACTAAATAAGTGAGAGCCATATGGTACCGTCAGACGCTCGCGGCGACCAGCTCTCTCACGTCGACGATGCCGGTAGCCAGGCGCTGGTAAAGTCGAACCAACCTCTGGCATTAAGGCGCAGGCCGTTAACCCCCGGCGGCGCGCTGATGCGGTAATTGTATTTGAATAACGGCGTCATGATGGCGTCATCCATCAGCGTATTGAAGACGTTGCGCAGGGCATCGTTGCGGCTACGCGCTTCGGGCTGCGCCTGCACGGCATCTAACGTAGCCTGCAGGTGCGCATATTGCGCCCCGCTCAGCAAATGGGGCCACAGCGTGTCGCAGCGCAGCCACTGTTCAAGGGTATATTCCGGCGCTTCGCCAATCAGCCGGTCGCCCATCATCATATCGGCCTGCGCCAGATATCGGCAGCCGTCCCAATTTTTGGCGTCGTGAAAAATGAGCGTCAGTTCGCAGCCGAGAGTGGCGAGGCGCTGTTTGAGCTGCTCAGCCATAGTGTGTAATTCGACCGGCAAATGATAGAGCAGGGTGAGCTGGGGCGGCAGCGGCACCTCATGGTTTTCCGGGCCCTGAGGAATGGACCAGCCGGGCAGCACCTCATGGCTCGGCGTGATCAGATCTTCATCCAGCGGTAGCGTTTCCAGCAACGACGAGCGGTGGATAATCGAAATCAGCCGCTGGGCCTGCGCTTTACTGAGACGTGGACTCTGACGCAGGGTCAAATAGCAGAAGCCGAGGCTGATGCTATTGCTCACCTGGCGCAAATTATTGAGCTCTTCTGGATCGCCGATGGTGATCTGTACTGGATGGCGACAGCTGGTGCCGAGATCGCTTTCGAATAGCTGCGGCGTGATCCAATATTCTACCGCCTGGATCAGCGGATGCTGTAAATGGTAGCGGGGATGGTTCTCCAGCCGGACCAGATCCGGGCCAAAAAGCTTTATTCGGAACGGACCGCTACCGAGCGCCGGATCGTCAGGATGCGCCAGCACGCTGCAGTAGCTGGCTAAACGGAACGGTAGCCAGTAGTCCGGGCGATGCAGCGTAATCGTCAAACATTGGGCGTGGGTGACATCGATGCGGCTAATGCTGGCAAAAAGGGTGCGGAGAGCCGGCAGTTCCAGTAGCAACAGTAGTCTTTGCCGCAGCTGTGAGGTTTCCACGGTATCGCCGTTATGCCAGCACAGGGTAGAGCGGATATAAAAGTGCCAGCGCAGTCCATCGGGTGATACCTGCCAGTGGTGCGCCAGATCGCCCACCGGCGTACTGTCGCTATCGTCAAAACGCGTCAGGCCGGAATAGATCTGCCCGGCCAAATGTTGTTCCGCACGCCCGGGGAGAAAACCGGGGCGCAGCGGTTCCAGTGGACGATAGTAGGGAATACGCAGCGTCGGGGTATTGTTTTGCCACTGTCCGCCGAGGAAGGGGTGCAACAACGCTTTCAGCTCAACCGGCGCCAGCTGCGCCAGCTCCAGCGCGTTTTGCTGCTGACCCTTATTTAGCGCCTGTTCCATCATTTCGTTACGCAGGCTTTCCGGGGTCTTGTGGAAACTGAGTTGCCCGCGCTTACCGCGCCCGGAGCTGGCCTGCCAGCTTAACCAACCGGCCTCCTGAGCCTGACGCAGCAGCGTACGGATATGACGCTCGCTGCAAAAGCAGCGTTCAGCCAACTCGCCCACGGTCACCTGCTGCGGTGCGCCGGACGACGGCAGCCATAGCCGCTGGTACTGATTTAATCGGTTTAATAATCTCATTTGCCGAAAACCCGGAACAATAAAAAATATCTATTCACTATTACTTCCGTATATCTCAGGCGATACTGCAACACAAGCGAAACCCATCACACATCGGGGAAAATACCATGGCAAAATTAGCGGCATTTGATATGGACGGCACCCTGCTGATGCCGGACCATCGTCTCGGAGAACAGACTCTGACGGCGCTGAGACGGCTGCGTGAACGCGATATCGCCCTGACCTTTGCCACCGGTCGCCATGCTCTGGAAATGCACCATGTGATCGGCGAGTTTTCCCTTGATGCTTTTCTGATTACCGGTAACGGCACGCGCATCCATTCACTGGAAGGTGAAGAGCTGTATCGCCAGGATCTAAATCCGGAAGTGGCGGAAGAGGTGCTGCACAGCGTGTGGGATACTCAGGCGAGTATGCACGTTTTCAATGATGGCGGCTGGTTTACCGGCCAGGCAAGGCCGGAACTACTCCGAGCTCACGCCTTCAGCGGCTTTCATTATCAACTGCGCGATCCGAAACGGATGCCGGCGCATCACGTCACCAAGATCTGTTTCTGCGGCGATCATGACGATCTGCGCCGTCTGCGGATCCAGCTAAATGAAGCGCTAGGCGATCGCGCGTTTCTTTGTTTCTCGGCGATGGATTGTCTGGAGGTGCTGCCGGTCGGCTGTAATAAAGGGGCCGCGCTGGCGGTGCTGAGCCAGCACTTAGGTTTTACGTTGCAGGATTGCATGGCATTTGGTGATGCAATGAACGATCGCGAGATGCTTGGTAGCGTAGGGCGAGGGTTCATTATGGGCAACGCGATGCCGCAGCTCAAAGCTGAACTGCCGCATCTACCGATCATCGGAGACTGCCGTCATCAGGCTGTTTCCCATTTTTTAACACATTGGCTGGATAATCCTGATCTTCCTTATTCCCCCGAATAGAGAGACCCTACCAGCAAGCCGGATAGCGTTCTATCCGGCTTTTTTTATTGTGCGCCGCTCAGTTGCATAATCTGCGTCTGCCATGGGGTAATATCGCCGATATTCGCCGCGACCCACTGCGGGCTGTAATAGCTTTCGAGGTAACGTTCGCCGCTGTCGCACAACAGGGTAACGATGGAACCCTTGCGTCCTTCATCGCGCATCCGTGCGGCCAGCTGCAGTACGCCCCACATATTGGTACCGGTGGAGGCGCCGACTTTTCTTCCAAGCTGCGTTTCCAGCCACAAGGCGGTAGCGACGCTGGCGGCATCCGGAACGCGCAGCATCTCATCGACGACGTCGGGAATAAACGATGGCTCGACGCGCGGACGGCCAATCCCTTCGATCTTGCTGCCGACCGGGCTGCGCAGGCTGGCGTCGCGGCTTTGCCAGTAATCAAGGAATACCGAATTCTGCGGGTCGACGACCATCAGTTGCGTTTCGTAGCCCTGGCAGCGAATATAGCGGCCGATGGTCGCAGAAGTACCGCCGGTACCGGCGCTCATGACGATCCACGACGGCTGCGGATACGGCTCATGGGTCATCTGGCGGAAAATGCTGTCGGCGATATTGTTATTGCCGCGCCAGTCGGTGGCGCGCTCGGCGAAGGTGAACTGATCCATATAGTGGCCATTCAACTCGCGCGCCAGCATTTCAGAAGCGGCGTAGATTTCGCAGGCGTTGTCGACGAAATGACAGCGTCCGCCATAAAATTCAATCTGTTCGATTTTACGCTTCGCCGTGCAGGAGGGCATCACGGCGATAAACGGCAGGCCCAGCAGGCGAGCAAAATAGGCTTCTGAGACCGCCGTCGAACCCGAAGACGATTCGATAATCGTGGTGCCTTCTTTGATCCATCCGTTGCACAGGCCATAGAGAAACAGCGAGCGCGCCAGACGGTGCTTAAGGCTACCGGTTGGATGCGTACTTTCATCCTTCAGATAAATAGGGATCCCCGGAAAACCAGGCAGCGCCAGGCGGATCAGGTGTGTATCGGCGGAACGCTGATAGTCGGCGTTAATTTCACTAATGGCATGTTTTACCCAGGCGCTGTTCATCTCGGATTCCTGTTTGTCATTTTGTGCCCAGCTTAGCGGATTGTGCGGGAAAAATTGTTGCTATTTGGCCTTTCAATTACAATTACGGGAGTAAATTATTCTCTCTGGTGGCCTTATGCTAGATAAAATTGACCGTAAGCTGCTCTCATTGCTGCAAACTGACTGCACCCTCTCTTTGCAGGCGCTGGCGGATGCCGTTAATCTGACCACCACGCCCTGCTGGAAACGGCTCAAGCGTCTTGAGGACGAAGGCATCCTGCGCGAGCGCGTGGCCATCCTGGATGCGGAAAAGCTGGGGCTCGGGTTAACCGCCTTTGTGTTGATAAAAACCCAGCACCACAGCAGTGACTGGTACTGCCGTTTTGTCAGCGAAGTGTCGCAAATGGCGGAAGTGCTGGGTTTCTGGCGTATGGCTGGAGAGTACGACTACCTGCTAAGGGTGCAGGTCGCGGATATGAAGCGCTATGACGACTTTTATAAACGTCTGGTGAACAGCGTGCCGGGGCTGTCGGATGTCACTTCGAGTTTTGCCATGGAACAGATAAAATACACCACGGCCTTGCCTATTGATTAACGGCTTTTTGCCGCCACGAATTATACATTCAGGATTTTACCGTTTGCGATTATTTGCTCAACTTAGCTGGTACTTTCGCCGGGAGTGGCGCCGCTATCTCGGCGCCGTCGCTCTGCTTGCCGTTATTGCCGTACTCCAGCTAATCCCGCCGAAAGTGGTGGGGATTGTGGTCGATGGCGTGACTAAAGAACATTACACCGCAGAGCAGGTGTGGATGTGGATCGGCGCGCTGGTGGTTATCGCGGTGATGATTTATCTACTGCGCTATGTCTGGCGCGTGCTGCTCTTCGGCGCCTCTTATCAATTGGCCGTTGAACTGCGTGAAGACTTCTACCGCCAGCTCAGCCGCCAACATCCGGCCTTTTATCTGCGTCACCGTACCGGCGATCTCATTGCCCGCGCGACTAACGATGTTGACCGCGTCGTCTTCGCCGCCGGCGAGGGCGTCCTGACGCTTGTGGATTCACTGGTGATGGGCTGTGCGGTACTGATTGTGATGTCGACGCAAATCAGCTGGCAGTTAACGCTGCTGGCGCTGGTGCCGATGCCGTTTATGGCGCTGGCGATCAAACGCAATGGCGATGCCCTGCATGAGCGTTTCCGCGTGGCGCAGGCGGCTTTTTCCAGCCTCAACGATCGCACGCAGGAAAGCCTGACCAGCATACGGATGATTAAAGCGTTCGGCCTTGAGGACCGCCAGTCGGCGCAGTTTGCCGCCGATGCGGCGGATACCGGAGCGAAGAACATGCGGGTCGCGCGTATTGATGCCCGTTTCGACCCGACAATCTATATTGCCATTGGCGCGGCCAACCTGCTGGCAATCGGCGGCGGCAGCTGGCTGGTGTTGCAGGGCGAGCTGACCCTTGGTCAGTTAACCAGTTTTGTCATGTACCTCGGGCTGATGATTTGGCCAATGCTGGCGCTGGCGTGGATGTTTAACATCGTTGAGCGAGGTAGCGCCGCCTATGGACGTATTCGTTCGATGCTGGAAGAAGCGCCGGTGGTCAACGATGGTAGCGAAACGGTGCCGGAGGGGCGCGGTTCGCTAAACGTGGCGGTGCGCGAATTTATCTATCCGCAGGCGACGAAAGCGTCGCTGGAGAAGGTTAACTTCACCCTGCAGCCGGGGCAAATGCTCGGTATCTGCGGCCCGACGGGAGCCGGGAAAAGTACCATTCTATCCCTTATTCAGCGCCATTTTGATGTTACCGAGGGTGAGATCCGTTTCCATGATATTCCGCTGTCTCGCCTGCAGCTTGATAGCTGGCGCGGGCGGCTGGCGGTGGTCAATCAAACCCCATTCCTGTTCTCCGATACCGTGGCCAATAACATTGCCTTGGGTAAACCGGACGCGACGCGGGAACAAATCGAGCACGTCGCGCGGCTGGCCAGCGTTCATGATGATATTCTGCGCCTGCCGCAGGGCTATGAAACGGAAGTCGGCGAGCGCGGCGTCATGCTCTCAGGCGGTCAGAAACAACGTATTTCTATTGCCCGAGCGCTGCTGCTGGAGGCGGAAATCCTGATCCTTGATGACGCGCTGTCGGCGGTTGATGGGCGGACGGAGCATGATATTTTGCATAACCTGCGGCAGTGGGGGGAAGGGCGGACGGTGATTATCAGCGCCCACCGCCTTTCAGCATTAACGGAAGCCAGTGAAATTTTGGTTCTGCAACACGGCCATATTGCCCAGCGCGGACGCCATGAGCAGCTTGCCGCCCAGTCGGGATGGTATCGCGACATGTACCGCTATCAGCAACTGGAAGCGGCGCTCGACGATGCGCCGCAGGATGAGGAGGCGACAGATGCGTAATTTCGCCGATCTCTGGCCGACCCTGAAACGTCTGCTGGCCTACGGTTCGCCGTGGCGTAAGCCGCTTATCATTGCGGTTATCATGATGTGGATAGCGGCGGCGGCGGAAGTCAGCGGCCCGCTGCTGATAAGCTATTTCATTGATAACATGGTGGCGAAACAGTCGCTACCGGTGAAGCTGGTCAGCGGCCTGGCGGCGGCCTATATCTGCCTGCAGATCCTTGCCGCTACGCTGCACTATAACCAGGCGCTGCTGTTTAACCGGGCGGCGGTCGGCGTGGTGCAGCAGTTGCGCAGCGATGTGATGGATGCCGCGCTGCGTCAGCCGTTAAGCGAGTTTGATACGCAACCCGTCGGCCAGTTGATATCACGCGTTACCAACGATACCGAAGTGATCCGCGACCTGTACGTGACGGTCGTGGCGACGGTGCTGCGTAGCGCGGCGCTGATTGGCGCGATGCTGGTGGCGATGTTTAGTCTCGACTGGCGAATGGCGCTGGTGGCGGTGGCTATCTTCCCGGCGGTGCTGATCGTGATGGCTATCTATCAGCGTTACAGCACGCCGATCGTGCGTCGCATGCGCGCATGGCTTGCCGATATCAATGATGGCTTCAACGAAGTGATCAACGGTATGGGCGTTATTCAGCAATTCCGCCAGCAGGCGCGATTCGGCGAGCGAATGCGTGAAGCCAGTTACGGCCACTATCTGGCGCGCATGCAGACGCTGCGTCTGGATGGTTTCCTGCTGCGCCCGCTGTTAAGTCTGTTTTCATCGCTGATCCTCTGCGGCCTGCTGATGCTGTTTGGTTTTAGCACTTCCGGAAGTATCGAAGTCGGCGTGTTATATGCCTTTATTAGCTACCTCGGGCGGCTTAACGAACCGCTGATCGAACTCACCACTCAGCAGTCGATGCTGCAGCAAGCGGTGGTGGCGGGCGAACGCGTGTTTGAGCTGATGGACCGTCCACGCCAGAGCTGGGGTAACGATAGCGCGCCGTTACGCAGCGGCGCGGTGGCGATTGATAACGTCTCTTTTGCCTATCGCGACGATCGGCTGGTGCTGCAGGATATCAATCTGGATATTCCTTCGCGCGGTTTTGTGGCGCTGGTTGGCCATACCGGTAGCGGCAAGAGCACGCTGGCCAGCCTGATGATGGGCTACTACCCGTTGACTAAAGGCGAAATTCGCCTCGATGGTCGCCCGCTATCGTCGTTAAGCCACAGCGCTTTACGTCGGGGCGTCGCGATGGTGCAACAGGATCCGGTGGTATTAGCCGATACCTTCTATGCCAACGTGACGCTGGGCCGCGATATCAGCGAGCAGCAGGTCTGGGAAGCGCTGGAAGCGGTGCAGCTCGCTGACCTTGCCCGTGAAATGAGCGACGGGATTTATACCCAACTGGGCGAGCAGGGCAATAACCTATCGGTGGGACAGAAACAGCTGTTGGCGCTGGCCCGTGTGCTGGTCGAGACGCCGCAGGTGCTGATCCTCGATGAAGCGACAGCGAACATCGACTCCGGTACCGAGCAGGCTATCCAGCAGGCGCTGGCGAAAGTGCGCGAGCACACCACGCTGGTGGTCATCGCCCACCGTCTGTCGACTATCGTCGAGGCTGATACAATCCTGGTGTTGCATCGTGGCCAGGCCGTCGAACGCGGGAACCATCAGCAATTGCTGGCGGCGAAGGGCCGCTACTGGCAGATGTACCAGCTACAGCTGGCTGGCGAAGAGCTAGCCGCCAGCGTTGAGGAGGAGTCACTGAGCGCCTGATGCACCATCAGCAGGCATGGGGGCAGGGGTGACGTGAAGTGGTGCAACTTGCTCACTGAGTGTGCACCGAATTGGTGCGTTTTTGCGCATTAGCGGCCATTTGCCGTCTTGCCAGTAACATCCTCGCGTTTTTTTCTCCATAAACGGGCCGATTCACGGCCCGTTTTCATTTTTGGCATATCCCTTGCTTTATCTCCTGTGTTAGCTGCGGCCACTATCAAATACTGACTGGAGGGGATTTATGAAGCTGGTTACCGTGGTAATCAAACCATTCAAACTGGAAGACGTTCGCGAAGCGTTGTCCTCCATCGGCATTCAGGGCCTGACGGTCACGGAAGTGAAAGGCTTCGGCCGCCAGAAAGGCCACGCCGAGCTCTATCGCGGCGCCGAATACAGCGTCAATTTCCTGCCAAAAGTAAAAATTGATATTGCGATTGCCGACGATCAGCTGGATGAGGTTGTCGAGGTGATAGGCAAGGCCGCCTGGACCGGAAAAATTGGCGACGGCAAAATTTTTGTCGCCGAACTGCAGCGCGTGATTCGTATTCGTACCGGCGAATCCGACGAAGCGGCACTGTAATTGCCTGACCACACAGCGATGGGGATGAAGAGATGATGAGAACGACGATGAAAACGGCTCTGGGAGCGCTGGCGCTGCTTCCGGGACTGGCGCTGGCGGCCGAACCGGCGGTGGCGGATAAAGCCGACAACGCTTTTATGATGATTTGCACCGCGCTGGTGCTGTTTATGACAATCCCCGGCATTGCGTTGTTCTACGGCGGCCTGATTCGCGGTAAAAACGTGCTCTCAATGCTCACTCAGGTCATTGTGACTTTTGGCCTGGTTTGCGTGCTGTGGGTTATCTATGGCTATACGCTTGCCTTCGGTAGCGGCGGTAGCTTCTTCGGCAGTTTCGACTGGGTGATGCTGAAGAATATTGAACTGAAAGCGCTGATGGGCTCGTTCTATCAATATATTCACGTCGCTTTCCAGGGCTCTTTCGCCTGTATCACCGTAGGCCTGATCGTCGGCGCGCTGGCGGAACGTATTCGTTTCTCCGCGGTACTGATTTTCGTGGTGGTATGGTTAACGCTTTCCTACGTACCGATTGCGCATATGGTGTGGGGCGGCGGTTTGCTGGCGACCCATGGCGCGCTGGACTTCGCCGGTGGTACCGTCGTACACATCAACGCCGCGGTGGCGGGGCTGGTGGGCGCGTATATGATGGGCAAACGCGTGGGCTTTGGCAAAGAAGCGTTTAAACCGCATAACCTGCCGATGGTCTTTACCGGTACGGCGATTCTGTATGTCGGCTGGTTCGGCTTTAACGCCGGTTCCGCAAGCGCGGCTAACGAAATTGCCGCCCTGGCCTTCGTTAATACCGTCGTGGCGACCGCTGGCGCGATTCTGGCCTGGACCTTCGGCGAATGGGCCACCCGCGGCAAACCCTCGCTGCTGGGCGCCTGCTCCGGCGCGATTGCCGGTCTGGTCGGCATTACTCCGGCGTGCGGTTATGTTGGCGTTGGCGGTTCGCTGATTATCGGTATCATCGCCGGACTGGCTGGGCTGTGGGGCGTCACGGTGCTGAAGCGCTGGCTGCGCGTCGATGACCCATGCGATGTGTTTGGCGTTCACGGCGTGTGCGGTATCATCGGTTGTATCCTGACCGGCATCTTCGCCTCTACCACCCTTGGCGGCGTCGGCTATGCGGAAGGCGTAACGATGGGGCATCAGTTGCTGGTACAGCTGGAAAGTATCGGTATTACCGTGGTGTGGTCCGCCGTCGTCGCCTGGATCGGCTTCAAAGTGGCGGCGATGACCGTCGGCCTGCGGGTACCGGAAGAGCAGGAGCGCGAAGGGCTGGACGTCAACAGCCACGGCGAAAACGCCTACAACGCCTGATGTATTGAGCAATCTCCATAAGCGTCAAAGCCTCCCGCATGGGAGGCTTTTTCTTTGCGTGGAATTTATTTCTTACTGAAGCCAGGGATAAAGCGGTCAACATCCACTTCCATAAACTGGCTGCGCTGGAAGTGGGCTTTCATATTCCACGGGACGGTGCAGTCGAAAATGGTTTTACAGGCAATACCGTTATCGCGAATCGATGGGCTGAAGGCCGGGTCGGATGACGGATCCAGCGGATGGCAGCGCACGCCGGGGATAAACACGGTGCTGACATCGCCCTGATAGCGGGTGGTCATCGCCCACATCACGTCGTTGATGTCGAAAACGTCGACGTCTTCATCGACCAGCATCACGTGCTTCAGCTCCGAGAAAGCGGAAAACGCCAATAGCGCGGCCTGGCGCTGACGGCCCTCATCGCTGGGGGTGCGTTTCTTCACCTGCAGCACGGCGAGATATTTACCGGTGCCCGGAGAGGGGCAGTGGACGTTTTGCACAAAGCCTGGAAGTGCGCGCTCTACCATTTGCAGAATGCTGGCTTCGGTCGGGATCCCGGCAAGATTGGTATGCTCATCGCTCGGCCCGATACAGGTTTGCAGAATCGGGTGGCGGCGGTGGGTAATCGCTTTGACTTTAATCACCGGCACTTCCGCCTGAGCGCTACCGGTGTAGCCTGGGAACTCCGGCATCGCTTTCCCGCTGTTGGTATTCTGATCTTCGCGTACCCGCACGCCCGGCAGTAGTTCACCTTCAATAACGATTTCGGCATTGGCGATGGCGCGGGCGTTGACGCTCACGCATTCGCTGAGCTCGACGGCCTGATTACGCAGAGCGCCGGCGATGGAGAGCTCATCAAACCCGAGAGGAGTGGTCGGCGGCTCAAAGCAGGCGCCAATTTCAATCGCCGGATCCACACCGATGCTAATCGAGATAGGCAACGCTTTCCCGGCCGCCTCGGCTTTTTGCCGGAAAGTATCGAGATGACGTCCTGGTACGAAATACATCGAGATTTCGTCTTTGCTCTGTACGCACAGGCGGTGGATGGTGACGTCATGATCGCCGGTTTCCGGATCCGCGGCGTAGCACATGCCGAGGGTAAAGTAGGGGCCGGCGTCTTCCGGGGTGTTGGTCGGCGCCGGCAAAATTTTGAGAATATCGAAATCAGGATCGCTTGCCAGATGTACCACCTCCTGGCAGGCCGCCTGGTCGCGAGGGATGGTGATTGGGGCGATAGGATTCGCCACGGAGTCTTTGAGCATAAACGCCAGATTTTCCGGCGTGGTGCCAAACAGACGAGCGACACGCTGGCGTGAACACAGCAGGCCAATAAGCACTCTGACATCATCGTAGCCTTTGACCTTATTAAAGATCATCGCCGGGCCAATGCGGGTCGGGCGCTGTACGGTTCCGTGGGCGCCGACATAGCGGTACACCCCGGAGAGCTCGGCAATGGGGTCAACGGGTTCGTCGGTGTAGATAAGTTCATCATCGTACTGGCTTAGTAGCGCCAAAGCAGAACGCAGATCGGTTACTTTTTGTTGTTCAGACATCATACTTCCTTCAGGTTTCTGGCAATGGCTATTCATTCTCACCAGATACCGATAAGAGTCCAATCACATTTCCCCTTATTTTAATAAGAGATTATTATCAGTGTTTTCGGGAGGACGTGATGGATTATCGACAACTACAGGCATTTACGGTGCTGGCGGAAGAGTTGCACTTTGGCCGGGCGGCGCAGCGTCTGCATATCACGCAACCGGCGCTGACGCAGCAGATTAAAAGTTTTGAGAACGCGCTGGAATTGCGGCTATTTACCCGCGATCGACGCAACGTCGCGCTGACCGCCGAGGGGCAATTTTTGCTGGCCGAGGCGCGGATGATCCTCGGCCACTGCGATAAATTTCGCGAGAATGCGCGCAGTTTGCGGCAGGGGCGCAAAGGGCAGTTGAAAATTGGCTACGTTGGCTCTGCTATTTTCGACCCGGCGTTGAGCGTGTTAATTGGAAATTATCGTCAACGTAAACCCGAAGCCGATCTGCTGATTGAAGAGCATAACGTTAACGACCTGATAACCGGGCTCTTAAGCGATACGGTCGATCTGGCGTTTATCCGCTCGCCAGGCGCGCAATATGATGAACTGGAGTCGCTGGATATTGCGACCCGGCCGCTGGTAGCGGTGGTGCCTCGCCATCATGCGCTCGCCAGCCGGCGCGCTATTCCACTTGCGGCGCTGGCGGAAGAGACGTTTTTCATTCAGCAGGATCCCAGCGGCGTCGGATTGGGGTGGTCAGCCATCAGCGCCTGTCGGCAGGCGGGTTTTACGCCCCGTAAGATTCAGTACACGCGCGATGTCTCCACGGCGATTGGCCAGGTATCGATGGGGATGGGGGTGACGTTGGTGCCCGAGACGCAAAGCGCCATGCTGGTGTCGGAAGTCAGTTATTGCCTGCTGGAAGAGACCTTTGCCGTAACGACGCTCACGTTGTGCTGGCGGCGGCAGAGTCGCAACGGACTTTTGGGGGATTTTATTGCCGATGTTCGCGAACTGCTTGGCCGTTAGGGGGCGAGCGGGCCCGCCGTGGGCCCGTCGCGAATTAGTTATTGCGGTTACGCATGACACCTTCCTGCACCGTCGAGGCGACCAGAATACCGTCCTGGGTATAGAATTCGCCGCGAACAAAGCCACGGGCGCTGGAGGCGGAAGTGCTTTCGACGCTGTACAGCAGCCATTCGTTGATGTTAAACGGGCGGTGGAACCACATTGAGTGGTCGATGGTGGCGACCTGCATACCAGGCTCAAGGAAGCCGACGCCGTGTGGCTGCAGCGCCACCGGCAGGAAATTAAAATCAGACGCGTAGCCCAGCAGCGACTGATGGACGCGAATATCATCCGGTACTACGCCGTTGGCGCGGATCCACACCTGGCGGGTGGGTTCGGCAACGTGGCCTTTTAGCGGGTTATGGAACTCAACCGGGCGAATTTCCAGCGGTTTGTCGCTGAGAAACTTCTCTTTCGCCTGTGGCGGCAGCAGATGCGCCAGCTTACGAGCGATATCGGTTTCAGAGGGCAGGCCTTCCGGTGAAGGCGCTGACGGCATTGCTTTTTGATGTTCGTAGCCCGGTTCCGGCGCCTGGAACGAGGCGGTCATGTAAAAGATGGGTTTACCGTGCTGGATAGCCGCCACCCGGCGAGCGCTGAAGCTGTTGCCGTCTCGTAGTACTTCAACATCATAAACGATAGGTTTCTGGCTATCGCCAGGACGCAGGAAGTAACTATGAAAGGAATGAATCAGGCGGCCCTCAGGCACGGTTTCTTTAGCGGCATACAGCGCCTGACCGACCACCTGGCCGCCGAAGACCTGACGTAAGCCCAGATCTTCGCTCTGCCCGCGAAACAGCCCTTCTTCAATTTTTTCCAGATTTAATAATGCCAGCAGATTGGTTAGAGCCTGACTCATAGATACCCTCAATTATTGATAGCGGCGCTGACGCAGCGCATATTGAGGGCAAGTATAACCTGGAATCTCAAGTGGTCCGATGGGTGTAATAATCTGAATAAATGCCCCTTTCCGGGAATTATTCTGAGATCTGTGCCACACTTATTCACGATACTAATGTCTTAGCCATCGTGATGGCAGGACGTACTCCTGTGACTAAAGGGATGAAAAGGAGAACATAATGAAATTTGCCTATATGTTAAGTGCTATCGCCGTTGCTGCGGCCTTATCCGCCTGTGCGAATAACCCGAACAGCAACGCCGCTCATCAGACGACGGCACCCGATCCTTACGGCATTGCCTCACTGAGCTCCTCGCAGCAACAGCCTAATGTTTCCGGGACTATCAATATTCGCCAACGCGTAGCGTTACCGCCGGATGCGGTACTGACCGTGACGTTGTCCGATGCGTCGCTCGCCGATGCGCCAGCCCGCGTATTGTCGCAAAAAGCGGTCCGCACAGAAGGTAAGCAGGCGCCGTTCAACTTTGTTCTGCCGTATAACCAGGCGGATATCAAACCGAACGCGCGGATCCTGCTGAGTTCGGCGATCACCGTAAATGGCCAACTGATGTTTATTACCGATACCGTACAGACCGTGATTACCCAGGGCGGTAATCGTGCCGATCTGGTGCTGGTGCCGGTGCAGCATGCGCCAGTGCCGGTGGCTAACGATATGGCGCCGATGGCGCAATAAACGTCTTCATGCCCCTGTTCAGGGGCATTTTTTTGCCCTTAATATACCCAGCGATAGCGTTGCAGGTCGATATGACCGCTGCCGGAGACCTGGACGCCTTCCGCCAGCAGCGCCTGGCGTTGGCGCTGAAGGTCGGGGCCGGTCAGAGAAATATCGCCGTGGCGATTCACCACCCGGTGCCATGGCAGCGTTGAGCCTTCCGGTAGGCGCTTTAACACGCCGCCCACCTGACGCGCCGCGCGCGGTGAACCCGCCAGCAGAGCGACATCGCCATAGGTGGTGACATACCCCTCTGGAATTGAGGCGACTATCTGCCAGACCCGCTGGGGAAAGCTGTCGTGGGCGTCCTCCATCATCACTCCTTCGCGTGAGAAAAGCCCAGAATAAGCGCTAGCCCGCGTGCTGTACAGCCGTCAAAGGACGGTGAATTCCAGCGCCAGCCCGAGGATCTGCATACCGTGAATATTGTCATGCGGGCTGGTAGCGATCAGGCTTTCAAGAAATTTCAGCCGCTGTGATTGCGCATTGATAATCAGTTTGCCGCGCAGCGTCGGGTATTTGAGTGATGAAATGGGATAGACCACCTTGCCTTTGACCTCAACGGGCAGCTTACGCAGCTCGACGTGTTGCAACACGCCCACCGTGGAAAAGAGCAGGGCGACGGGGGTCACTGATAACAACGGCGCGGGACTGACGCTGACGAAATCCAGCAGCAGCTCGGGGCGTAGAAAATTCATGCCGTGAAAGGGTACGGTTACGCCATCAATGGCGGGCATGGGCAAGGTGGTGGTGGGGCGTGGCGATTGAGTCATGCGATTACCGTAGCGGCTACACGTTGAAAAGATACAGGACGAATAAGTATGGCGGGTTGCGGTAAAGTGTGCCGCGATGGGGCTCGCAATCTTTTTCATTGCTGGGACGTATGGCCTTGTGAAGGCACTATTTGCTGTGAAATCCAACGTTTTGCGTAATAAACCAGCAGCTGGACGCGAGTGGCTTGCAATTCAGGAGTGCTATAGGGATAATGCGCCAGCGCGTTGGTTATCAACGCTCTCAATGGGGGCTCTGTTGGTTCTCCCGCAACGCTACTCTGTTTACCAGGTCAGGTCCGGAAGGAAGCAGCCAGAGCAGACGACGTGTGTGCCGGGATGTAGCTGGCAGGGCCCCCACCCAATTCTGGCGGTCCTGATTTAATTTCCCTTCATTTGATGTGCTTTTATTCTCTGCTACCATTATAGGCAGCTTCACCTCATTTATTGTTTTACGTGATTAAAACGACTCTTTTTCATTCCTTAATTTTGCATTGTCATAAATGTGAAATAATAATGACATACTAATGACATCTTCATGTCATATATAATGGGCAAATTATTTCCTGGAATTACCAGATATTATTAAGGATAAATAATATCTCTGGATCAAGATGTTAACTTCGTGTATTAATTATGATGATTTTATTGCACGGGAAGCGTGATCATGACCACAGTAGTTCTGAATGTGAAAATTGACGCAGAGTTAAAAGATAAACTGCGTCATTATGCGGAAGTGAATAACGAGAATTTAGGCACGGCTACGGAGAAGCTGCTGCAATTGGCGCTTGCGGCCATTGATTCAGCAGACGAGGCGGGGGTTTCGCATGAGGATATTGATAACCAGCATACCGAAGAGGAAGCGTTGCCGTTAACCCCTAAAGAAATCAAAGCATTACGAAAACTTCTGAAGAAGAAAAGATGAAACAACAATTCTCTACAGCCAGCAGTTACAGTGAAGCCTGTGACCTGCTGCGTTCCGGGTACGTTAAGCACGTGCGCCTGAACTGGAATATCGGTAGTGATGAGTTTTTTCGCATTGCTTCCGACTGGTGTGAAACCGGCGCAAAAATTAAAAAAGATGACGATGGCTTTATTATTTCGCTAAAAGGTTTTCCTATTCCGCGCCAGCATTAATGAAATTACTACACCGCTGTCATCGTAATGACATGCGGCGTGGGCAAGATGGAACTGCAATTTTATAAAACATCTCATATTCATCATGGATGGTGGTTTTTGACGGGCTGATCGCAGCCCGTCGATATTTTATTATATAATTTTACGTGTTCTCGCCATTTCTTTCTGTTGCGTAAGAGTTTGCCACAGCGGTTGTAAAATGCTGAAGGCGTTGCGCAATTCCATATCTGGTAGCGTGAAAGGCAAACGTAAATAACGGTCGAAGGCACCTTCCAGACCGAATCGCGTACCGGTGCCAATATGAATGCCGGCATTCTCAGCGCGCACCGAGAACTGCGTTGCCAACATCTCCGGCAGCTCCACCCAAAACGATAGCCCGCCCTCGGGGACGGAAAAGCGCCAGTGGGGAAAATATTCCGCCATCAACGCAGCGCACATATCACGACGCGCGGCCAGCATTGCCCGCCGTTGCGGCAACAGTGTTTGTTCGTTCTCCAGTAGCCAACAACAAGCCAGCTGTTCCAGCAGCGGCGAACCGAGATCGAGCGTATCCCGCGCCTGGATGAGCGAGGCAATAGTCCGCGCCGGGGCGCGGATCCAGCCAATTCGCAGTCCTCCCCAGAACGTTTTACCCGCTGAACCAATAGTGATTATTGGCGCTTCCGGATTGAAAGCCGCCAGCGGCGCCGGCGGCGGGGCGTTGTACCATAAATCGACCATCGTTTCGTCGGCGACCAGCGTCGTTCGCGTGCTGGCGGCCAAATCGGCGACGCGTTGCCGGGTTTCGCTATCCATGCAGCGACCGGTGGGATTATGAAAATCCGGCATCATAAAGGCCAGCCGCGGCGAAGTTTGCGCAATGGTCGCCGCCAGGCCGTCGCAGTCCCAGCCCTTTTCCGGTAAGGCGACGCCTACCGGTCGGCAGGAGGCGCCGCGAATAGCGTTAATCGCCATCGGGTAAGAGGGCGCGTCAACCACCACCCGGTCGCCAGGCCCGGTTAACAGACGCAGTACCAGGGCAAATCCGCTCAGCGCGCCATTCACAATCATCACTTCATCCGCCTGCGTCGGCAGGCCGCGTTCGCTATAGCGGCGGGCAATGACTGCGCGCAAATCGACTAACCCCTGCTGATCGTACCCGGTATAGGACAAATACTGCGGCATCAGCGTCAGCGCGTGGCTGTAGGCTTGATGAATCTCCGGTCCGGCGCTGAGGGCGGCGGTGGCGAGATTGACCGATGGCGCCGAAAGCGTCTGCTCGCCGGGAAGTAGCGGACCGGCAGGTAGCGCAATGCGTGAACCACTCCCCTGGCGACTTTGCAGATAGCCTTCTTCTCGCAATAACCCCAGCGCGCTGGCGATAGTGGTGCGGCTAACATTTAGCGCCGTCGCCAGTTCTCGTTCGCCGGGCAGACGGGTCTCCAGCGCCAGCCGTCCATCGAGGATCAACAGACGCAGCGCTTCCGCCAGCTGCCGCCACAGCGGCGCGCGCGAGGAGGGGGACTGCCAGTTGCCGAGCAGGCGTACCAGTGATTGTGTTCCAAAACGACGTACTGACATAGCGATCCACTTTTAAAAAACTGGCCATTAATTACCAATCCATTTTTGCTGATGATGGGGGCATTCGCAATACATACTGAGGTGTTTATGGTCCGTCGCTTGCTACAACTTTATATTGGTCTGGTTCTCTATGGCGTGTCGACGGCGTTATTCGTCCATGCCAACCTCGGGGCCGATCCGTGGGATGTGTTTCATCTGGGGGTGGCGAAACAGCTTAATATCAGTTTCGGCACGGTGATTATTGTGACCGGCGCCGCGGTGCTACTGCTGTGGATCCCGCTGCGTCAGATGCCGGGTCTCGGTACCATTAGCAATGTCATCGTGCTTGGCCTTGCTGCCGATGCCACACTCGCGGTACTTCCGCCGCTGGAATCGCTGCCCGCGCGTAGTCTGCTGCTAGCCGGCGCGGTAGTGATGAATGCGATAGCAACCGGGATGTATATCGGCGCCGGTTTTGGTCCCGGGCCGCGTGATGGCCTGATGACCGGATTGCATGCGCGAACCGGTTGGTCTTTGCGTGGTATCCGTACCGCCATCGAAGTCTCGGTGCTGCTAATTGGCTGGCTGCTGGGTGGCAAAGTAGGGGTCGGCACCGTGGTTTACGCCTTTGCTATCGGCCCGCTGATCCAGCTGTTTTTACCCTGGTTCCGTCAACCGCGGCTAGTCAGCGCGGCGGCGAAAAGCCGGGAGCTGGCGTCCTGAAATCGCCGTTCGCGATAGCAGCGACTAAACTTATCACTCAGACGCCGACGGATATGCCGCCGGCGCTGTTCACTTCGGAGACTCACTCATGAAGTATGTTGATGGTTTTGTCGTTGCCGTCCCTGCGGAAAATAAGGAGGCATACCGCGAACTGGCAGCAAAATCGGCGCCGCTATTTAAAGAGTTTGGCGCCACGCGCGTGGTGGAGTGTTGGTCGGATGATGTCCCGGAAGGGAAGCTGACGGATTTCCGCATGTCGGTTAAAGCGCAGGCGGATGAGGAAGTGGTTTTCAGTTGGATCGAGTACCCGTCTAAGGAGATCAGGGATGCGGCCAATGCGAAAATGATGAGCGACCCGCGGATCAAAGCGCTTAGCGATAGCTTGCCTTTTGACGGCAAGCGTATGATCTTCGGTGGGTTTGCGCCGATTCTTGACGAGTAAATCCGGCGGCGCGACTGGTTGCCAGCGCGCCGCACATGAATTAATGCGCTTTAATATTATGTTCCGCCCACTGAACAAATTCCTCTTTCGGTAGCGCCTTACAATACAGCCAGCCTTGCGCGTAATTGACGCCATGCGCGCGCAGCCAGTCGCGCTGAGCGGGCGTTTCCACCCCTTCGGCGACAATCGCCAGATTCAGCGCCTTCGCCATCTCAATGATATGCGGCGTCAGCGGCTTATATTCCAGCGTATCGACAAATGACTTGTCGATCTTCAGCGTATCCACATCCAGCGTCTGCAGGTAGCTGAGGCTGGAATAGCCGGTGCCGAAATCATCGATCGAGATCCTGTGTCCCGCCTGGCGATAGCCAATAATTACCGGCAGGGTGGTTTGCGGATCGACAAAACCGCGTTCGGTAAGCTCAAGAGGAATCTGTTCCGGATTGACTCCCCAGCGCGCCAGCTGCTCCTTGAGTAGCGTGGGTAACGTAGGCGAGCGCAGGTCATCAACCGACAGATTTATGGAGACATGCATCTGCGGATGTTGGCGCAGCCAGGGGCCGAGGTCGGCGAAGATTTTGCGCACAATATCTTCGGTCAACCGGGTGATAAGCCCGGTTTGCTCAGCCAGTGGGATAAAGATATCGGGTGATAAAAAAGTGCCATCCGGCTGCTGCCAGCGGGCCAGCGCTTCTGCGCCGGCGATTTTGCCATCTTCCAGCGAGACTATCGGCTGATAGTAAACCTGGATGGCATCGGATTGCAGCGCATCCAGCATGCCATAACGTGGCGAACGTAATCTGCGCAGCAGGCGTAGAAGTAAAAAAGAGGTCAACAGGCTGGTAAAGAGCCCTATCGGCAGCCATAACAGCAGCTGCTGGCGAAGGCGCGCATCCAGGGGCTGCGTGGACGACCAACTTGCGACGCCAAGACCCAGTTCCGGGATAATATGCACGCGATAGACGGTGTCATTCAGCGTTAGCGTCTCGCTATGGAGGTTTTTAATTCGCGCCCAAACCGCGGGATCGAGAGGTTGGCTGCTGATCACCACCCGATCGTGCTCAGTGCCGAATAATATCGTATGGATCTTTTCCTGGCCGCTGGCAATAACATCAATAAATGATATCGGGTCGATCATCACAATATGATTTTTGTTGCCGAAGGCGGTCATGCGATGTTGCAGGCCGAGGTCATTGATCGAGGTAAGCCAGGTACTGTAGCCGTCGGCGGTCACGTGATCGGGTTGTGGGAATGTCACTGAAACCCGATGATCTTCAAGTGATGAGCACATCGGTACCGAATTACGCAACCATAGTACCTCCTGCACGTAGCGATGGGTGTAGGCAATGCGGCGCATATTCAGCAAATGTTCTGGTGAACAGGCGGTGGCGCTGTGAGCATCGGCTTCTTGTAACGCTTCTTTGGCCTGAGTGGCGACCTGTTCCACGCGCATCACAATACGCTTTGAGTAGTGGTCGAGCTCGCTATAAAACTGCGCCTGCGCCTGACGCATTGCCAGCCAGATGCTTAGGGCGATGGGGAGTACGATAGCGAGAATAAGCACCCCTGTAACCAGACTCATTAAATGGCGAGTCGTCATGGGTATGTCCTTATTTTAACGGGGATTGCACAGAGTATACGCGAAAGCGGAAAAAAGACTCGGATCGCGAATACCGCGATTTGGAGGGGAGGGGGCCGCAAATCATCGTCCATTGAGGCTCCGCGTGGTGCTCGTTGAAGCCGCTAATTTCGTATGGTTGATCTTTAGCTATGAACGGTGTACCTTAATTGTTATGTTATAACATATTGATTGAGGTTCGCCATGAAAGCTAATATTCATCCGCACTACCGTACCGTCGTTTTCCACGATACGAGCGTGAACGAGTACTTCAAAGTGGGATCCACCATTAAAACCGAGCGTGAGATTGAACTGGATGGCGTGACCTATCCGTATGTCACCTTAGATGTTTCGTCTAAATCCCATCCGTATTACACCGGTAAGCAGAAAACGCATGCCACCGAAGGTAGCGCCGCCCGTTTCCGTCAGCGCTTCGGTGGTTTTATTGATGCCAAAAGGAGCTAAATATGCAGGTACTGAACTCATTGCGTAGCGCTAAACAGCGCCACCCGGATTGCCAGATAGTGAAACGCAAAGGGCGGTTGTACGTTATCTGCAAAAGTAACCCGCGCTTTAAAGCGGTGCAGGGGCGTAAAAAACGGCGTTAATTCGTAGGCTTGCGAAAGCTCTCCAGCGTGCGATATTGCTGGCCGTTGGCATCAAAATTACCGGCGGCCAGCCACTGACGCATTGCGCTATCCACCTGCGGCCACTCGCTATCAATAATGGAAAACCAGTCGGTATCGCGATTGTGGCCTTTTATCACCAGCGCTTGTCGAAAGCGCCCCTCGAACTGAAAGCCTAAGCGCAGCGCCGCGCGCCGCGATGGTTCATTCAGGCTATTGCATTTCCACTCATAGCGGCGGTAGCCGAGCGACTCAAAGACATAACGCATCAGCAGCCACTGTGCTTCGGTGGCCATTGCTTTGCGGCTTAGCAGCGGCGAAAAGTGAACATGGCCGACTTCAACGACGCCGTTTTTGGCGTCAATACGCATCAGTGCTAGCGATCCGACCGGTTGCCCACTGCGTTCATCAATCACCGCGAAGTGAAGCGGATCGTTTAGCTCGCTGATGCTGGCAATCCAGGCGCTGAACTCGGCAACGCTGTTTTCCGGTTCACGCAAAAGCCAGGTCCAGGCGCGGGTATCAGGCGCCTGTCGATAGGCGTTGAACAGCGCTTGCGCGTGTTTGACGGCAAGCGGTTCCAGGCGGCATGACTGTCCTTGCAAGGTCTGGCGCTGCGGCCAGGGACGCGGCTGCCAGTCAGGTAAAGCGTCGCCAACGAGTTGGTTAAATTGGTTGTATTGCGTCATCGGTCAAGTCCTGTTTGCGGGAAGAGTCCTGAGATTAAACGTCTACTGGTTCTATAAAAAGGGCCATAAGGGTATCTTTTCATGGTGCCACGAGGAGCCATGATGAATATTCCGGACGATGCTTTTTTTACCTTGCTGACGCGGGGGATACAGCAGCGGGGAGACGCGACGCTACAGCGCGCGCTCTATCAGGCGCTGCGCGAGGCCATTTTACAGGGCGAGCTACTCAGTCATAGCCGGTTGCCGGGGGCGCGCGTTATTGCTCAGCGTGCTGGCATATCGCGCAATACCGTAAACAGCGCGCTGGAACAGCTGGCGATAGAGGGATATCTGATCCGCAGTCGTCAGGGGACGTATGTCGCGGCGCTCAATACGCTGGTGGAAAGCGAACCGACGCCGCCAAAGGTTGTGTTACCTGAGCGCTTGCGCGCATTACCGCTGCCGGGGCGACGGGATTCGCCGGCACTGTTGTTGACTACCGGCATGCCCGCGGTGAACTACTTCCCGCTGGCTATCTGGCGCCGTTTGCTCGATCGGGTGCTGCGCGAGGACGGCAGCACGATTCTTGGGTATGGGGAGGCGGCCGGTGAACCGGCGCTGCGCGAGGCGATTGCCCGTCATCTGACCTTATCCCGGGGCATTCGCTGCACAGCGCGGCAAATTGTGATCACTGAAGGCGCGCTGGAGGGGGTTAATCTTTGCACGCATCTGCTGAGCGAGGCGGGGGATACCGCCTGGGTCGAAGAGCCCGGTTATTTCGGCGCCAAAAGCGTGTTTATTAAAGCCGGTCTGCAAATAAAGGGAATTGCGGTTGATAGCGATGGCATGCGGCCAGATACCGCGGAAGAGCGGGCGCCGAGGCTTATTTTTACCTCACCTTCGCACCAGTATCCGAGCGGGGCGGTGATGAGCGCCGGGCGCCGTCTGGCGTTGCTGGAGTATGCCCGCCAGCATGATGCGTGGATTATTGAAGATGACTATGACAGCGAGTTTCGCTACAGCGGCGAACCCATTCAGGCGATGCTCGGCATGGTGGCACAGGCGCCGGTGGTTTACCTTGGTACCTTCAGTAAAACGCTCTTCCCGTCACTTAGGATAGGATTTGCAGTAATGCCTCCGGCGCTGGCCGAGGCGGCGCAGGAGGCGATCGGCGCGCTGTTGCGCGGCGGCCATCGGCTGGAGCAGCGTGCGCTGGCGCTGTTCATCGAAGAGGGGCATTATGCGCGCCATCTGGCTTCAATGCGCCGGTTGTATCGTCGGCGTCAGCAGCTGTTACGCGAGGCGGTCGCAAGCGAATTCGCGCTGGCGAATGAGATTTGGGGCGGAGAGGGCGGGCTGCATTTAACCGTCGCCATTGATGGCATCGACGATGTGCAAATTGTCGAGCAGGCGCGACGTTATCAAATGGCGCCAGCGGCGCTAAGCCGCTTTTATCTTAACCAGCAGACCGCGCGTAGCGGCCTGGTGTTGGGATATGGTAATACATCAGCGGCGCATTTCGTACCGGCGCTGCGGACGTTGAACCGGCTAATCAAGCAGCAACGCGGGTCAAGGTGAAAACATCGTAGAACGAGAGTTCACCTTTCGTGGCGATCATTTTCTGCAGTTGGGCTTTCTGCTCATGAGCGACCTGCGGCGATTGCAGAATACCGTCAATCAGCTGCTCAGGGACGAAACGGGTGTTATACCATTCGCCGTTATAACAGACGCGAAAATCGAGCACGTCGATATCTTCATAACGGTAACGCGGGTAGACGTCAAAGAAGAAAAAGCCGTTCAACAGAACAAACAGGACGACCAGCAGCCATACGGAATCAACCAGCGTCTCAGAGCGCAGCATGACGACGAGAGTGGCCAAAAAGGCGGCGTACATGGCGACAAATAGCCACGGGTGATTGCGAATAAAACTGATACTAAAACGCGGGCGATTATCGCGTTTTTCTTTTTCGTTCAGTTCCTCAATGGTGTTAGTTAGCAGGCGCTGTATTTCTGTCATTTTAATCCCCGAATTCTTCGTAGAGCCCGGCATTTCAGGCTCTACGGCTCAGTTTGGCAGTTATTTTATGTTGCCGGAGACCGGGGTTAAAGTAACAGATCAGTTACAGAAAAGCATAACAGTTACTATTATTCGGTTAATAGCTGCTTGATGATTTTTGCAGGATTACCGCCGACCACCGCATTGGCCGGCACATCTTTCACCACCACGGCGCCGGATGCGATAACCGCGTTGTCGCCGATTGTTACGCCGGGGTTGATAACCGCCCGGCCGCCAATCCACACGTTATGGCCGATAACCACCGGTTTTCCGTACTCAATACCGCTATTGCGTTCCGTCGGATCCAGTGGATGGGTGGCGGTATAGATATGGACGCCCGGCGCCAGCATACAGTTATCGCCAATCCGGATCGGGCAAACATCGAGCATCACGCAGTCAAAGTTAGCGTAAAAATTGGCGCCGAGGCTGATGTTATAGCCGTAATCGCAGCGGAAAGTGGGTTCAATATAGGCGTCGGTCGCCTTGCCAAAAAGTTCAGCCAGCAGCGTGGCGCGTATTTCGCGTTCATCCGGCGCAGA
Source organism: Klebsiella sp. CN_Kp091 (assembly GCF_040065095.1). NCBI lineage: Bacteria > Pseudomonadati > Pseudomonadota > Gammaproteobacteria > Enterobacterales > Enterobacteriaceae > Klebsiella > Klebsiella sp. CN_Kp091. The sequence goes on from NZ_JBEAIO010000005.1 coordinate 249,413, forward strand.
GTGATTGTAACGGTGCAGTACCTGCCTGGCGTGCAGGCGGTCTGCTTTTAACGTGGCGTCTCCAGCCAGATACGGCTCGCCGGCGATCATTTTCCTTTTCTCTTCGCTCATGGTCTTCTCCTGGTTAAAGAAGAAACAGTATAAAGCGAAACCGGTTTCATATGCAGCAATACGGGACTCAGACGTTTAATATTCTGATCAATCCCTGTTGAGGTGCCGTTGTATTAATGACAGAAAATGAACTAGCGGATAAATTTCCATACTGAAGTTGGGATTTTGTCGTATAGCTTATTCATGGTCAATTCAGCAAGACGATGATCGGCTGCTGAGTAAAATACCGCCAATTCATTGTCGGAAAGTTCATATTTATTCTTTTCAATTACGCGCTCCAGCGTATCAATTGTCTGACAGCGGCGTAAACGCATCAAATAGTCTGTTTTAGTTAATGGTTTACCAGACATCATTTCACCTTTTGAATGTAATAATTCTAACAAGAAAGACTCGCCGGGTTCTCCCGGCTGGCGTTGACAAAGCATCGGAATAGGCGATTGCCTGATTTGCGCCATTTTTGGAGATCGCTTGTGTTTATGCCATAACTACTGAACAGCATAAAAGTGTCATCCAGGTATTCGTCAAGCTGAGAAATCAGCTTATTATCCTCAGCATACTTAATTTTATAATTAAGCGCGTAAGTTGCTATGTGCTCGATCAATTCATTTAATTGAAGATTCACTGCCGAAGTGGGGTCGTTAACCCAGCCGCGGTTGCTCTCTTCCAGGTTTGCAAGACAGTCATGATACAGGGTTTCGCAGAGAAATCTAAGCTGCGCGATATCATGTCTTTTTGGCGAGTACTCGTCCATAACACATCCCCTTGTAAGTGGTTTAAACGACGACTAACAAACACCGTTGTGGGATGAAGACCAGGCTCAAACATTGTAATCCTGTGATTTAACTATAATCCAGTCTCAAAAACATTTCACCGTGCTATTACGAAAAATTACAATAAATACGGTTAATTTATCTTAAAAAAACAGATCCTATTATACGGATTCCTTTTATGTTTGGCGAAACTGGAACGTCAGCCTTATATATCATCAGTTTATCTGATTGACGCCTGCCTGCAGCGAGAGGTTGTCGGGAAGTTGTTGGTGATTAAGAATATTCTGAATAAAGCCTGATGGTGAAGCCGATAACGGAAATCTTAATAAAGATAGAACAACGTTCATCAATGTATATTATATGTCAGAACGTAAAATAAACAATAACAATGTGTGCGTTTAAATACCCCTAAAGAAAAAGGGCCGCAAACGCGGCCCTTAGCTTAAGCAAGATTAATGATGCTCAACCGGATGGTTATGCTCAATATCTTCAGTTTTCTTACTGAAGCGGCGACGAACCACCACGAAGAATACCGGCACGAAGAAGATCGCCAGAACCGTCGCGGTCACCATCCCGCCCATTACGCCGGTACCGACGGCGTTCTGCGCGCCGGAACCTGCGCCTGAGCTGATAACCAGCGGCATTACCCCGAGGATAAACGCCAGAGAAGTCATCAGGATTGGGCGCAGACGCATACGTACCGCTTCCAGCGTCGCTTCAATCAGGCCTTTGCCTTCTTTTTCCATCAGGTCTTTGGCGAATTCAACGATAAGTATCGCGTTCTTCGCCGACAGGCCGATGGTCGTCAGCAGGCCGACCTGGAAGTAAACGTCGTTAGTCAGCCCGCGGAAGGTTGCCGCTAACAGCGCGCCAACAACACCCAACGGTACCACCAGCATGACGGAGAACGGAATCGACCAGCTCTCGTACAACGCCGCCAGACACAGGAAGACGACGATAAGCGAGATAGCGTACAGCGCCGGGGCCTGGTTGCCTGACAGGCGTTCCTGATAGGACATACCGGTCCAGTCGTAGCCGACGCCAGAAGGCAGTTTGCTTGCCAGCTGTTCCATCATCGCCATCGCTTCACCCGTACTGCGGCCCGGGGCTGCCTGACCGAGGATTTCCATCGATGGCAGACCGTTGTAACGCTCCAGACGCGGTGAACCATATTCCCAGTGGGAAGTGGAGAAGGCGGAGAACGGCACCATTTGGCCATCGCTGCCGCGGACATACCAGTTGCCGATATCTTCTGGCAGCATACGGTATTTCGCTTCAGACATGACGTACACTTTCTTCACACGACCGCGGTCGATGAAGTCGTTGACGTAGCTGCCGCCCCACGCTGCGCCGAGGGTGGTGTTAATGTCGCTAATTGAAACACCCAGCGCCTGCGCTTTTTCCTGATCGATATCGATCTTGAACTGCGGCGTATCTTCCAGGCCGTTAGGACGCACGCCGACCAGCAGATCGGGATGCTGCGCGACCATACCAAACAGCTGGTTACGCGCCTGAGTTAATTTCTCATGCCCTAAACCACCCTGATCGATAAGCTGGAAGTCAAAGCCGGTAGCGGTACCCAGTTCGACGATCGCCGGCAGGTTAAAGGCGAAGACCATCGCATCTTTAATCTGCGAGAAACGGGCCATCGCGCGGCCGGTAATCGCTTCAACTTTGTTTTCTGAACCCGGGCGTTCGCTCCAGTCTTTTAACGACACGAAGGCGATACCGGTGTTCTGACCGCGACCTGCAAAACCAAAACCGTTAACCGCGAACACCGATTCAACGTTGTTCTTCTCTTTGGTCAGGTAGTAGTCAGTCATCTCGTCGAGGACTTTCTGCGTACGTTCCTGACTCGCGCCCGCCGGAAGCTGCGCCATACTCAAGAACACGCCCTGGTCTTCGTCCGGCAAGAAGGAGCTTGGCAGACGAACGAACAGGTAGGCCATACCGACGACGATAATCAGATACAGCACCAGGTAACGACCGGTACTACGCAGAATGTTGCCTACGCTGTCGGTGTAGTGGTGCGTGCTCTTATCGAACATGCGGTTAAACCAGCCAAAGAAGCCTTTGTGCTCGCCATGGCCGCCTTTCTGAATCGGTTTCAGCATGGTGGCGCACAGCGCTGGCGTCAGAATCAGCGCTACCAGTACCGACAGCGCCATCGCGGAAACGATAGTGATCGAGAACTGGCGATAAATCGCGCCGGTTGAACCGCCAAAGAAGGCCATCGGGATAAATACCGCAGACAGCACCATCGCGATACCGACCAGCGCGCCCTGAATCTGACCCATCGACTTACGGGTCGCTTCTTTCGGCGGCAATCCTTCCTCCGCCATCACGCGCTCGACGTTTTCTACTACCACGATGGCGTCATCCACCAGCAAGCCGATGGCCAGCACCATCCCGAACATCGTCAGGGTGTTTATCGAGAAGCCAAACACCGCCAGGATGGCGAATGTCCCAAGCAATACCACCGGTACTGCAATGGTCGGGATCAGCGTGGCGCGGAAGTTCTGCAGGAACAGATACATGACCAGGAACACCAGGATGATCGCTTCCACCAGCGTTTTTACCACTTCATGAATAGAGATTTTCACGAACGGGGTAGTATCGTACGGGTAGACGATTTTCAGGCCTGACGGGAAGTACGGTTCCATCTTCGCCAGCTCGGCACGGATGGCGTTGGCGGTATCCAGGGCGTTAGCGCCGGTGGCCAGTTTAATCCCCAGACCGGAAGCCGGTTGGCCGTTAAACTTCGCGATGATGTCGTAGTTTTCGCCGCCGAGCTCAACTTTCGCCACGTCGCGCAGACGAACCTGTGAACCATCCTGATTGACTTTCAGCAGAATCTTACTGAATTCATCAGCGGAAGTCAGACGCGTCTGGGCGATGATCGAGGCGTTCAACTGCTGGCCTTTCACCGGCGGCGTACCGCCTAACTGACCTGCCGCGACCTGGGCGTTCTGCGCTTTAATGGCGTTGATGACATCTACCGGAGTCAACTGGAAGTTGTTTAGCTTCGTCGGGTCCATCCAGATACGCATCGCGTACTGGGAACCGAACAGCTGAACGTCGCCGACGCCGGAGGTACGGCTGATGGCATCCTTCATATTGGCGCCCACGTAGTCGGAAATATCCTCCTGCGTCATGGTGCCGTTAGTGTTGATAACCCCGACAACCATCAGGAAGCTACTGGAGGATTTCTCCACGCTCACGCCCTGTTGTTGTACTTCCTGCGGCAGCAGCGGCATCGCCAGCTGCAGCTTATTCTGCACCTGTACCTGGGCGATATCTGCGTCAGTACCGGACTGGAAGGTAAGGGTGATCTGCACCGTACCGGTGGAGTCACTGTTTGAGGACATGTACATCAGGTTATCGATACCGTTCATGTTCTGTTCGATAACCTGTGTCACGGTATCCTGCACCGTTTTCGCATCAGCCCCCGGGTAGGTGGCCGAGATCGTCACTGCTGGCGGCGCAATCGTTGGATATTGCGCCACGGGGAGTTTCATAATTGAAAGCCCCCCGGCCAACATGATGATTATGGCGATCACCCATGCAAATATGGGGCGATCGATAAAGAAATTAGGCATGTCTTAACGGCTCCTGTTTAAGTTAAGACTTGGTTTGTTCAGACTGAGCGTTCGCGTTGCCGGCGGTTTGCTGTTGGTTGTCTGAAGCTACTTCCTGCGCTTTTACCTGTACGCCTGGTTTGACTTTTTGCAGGCCAGCGACGATCACGCGATCGCCTGATTTCAGACCCTCGGTCACTAACCACTTATCGCCGATAGCCTGAGTTGCGGTGACCTGGCGAACTTCAACTTTGTCGCCTTCGCCGACCACCATTACGCTGGCATCGCCGCGCGGGGTACGGGTAACGCCCTGTTGTGGAACCAGCAGCGCATCCGGGTTAATACCTTCTTCCAGACGTGCGCGGACGAACATCCCTGGCAGCAGAGTGTGGTCCGGGTTCGGGAAGATAGCGCGCAGCGTGATAGAACCGGTGGTCTGGTCAACGGTAACATCGGAGAATTCCAGCGTACCCTCTTGCGGGTACTTCAGGCCGTCATTGGTGACCAGTTCGACTTTGGCCTTACCGTTTTCCTGCTTCAGTTTACCGTTCGCCAGTTCCTGTTTCAGACGCAGGAAATCGTTGCTCGATTGGGTAACGTCAACATAGATAGGATCCAACTGCTGAACGGTAGCCAGCGCGGTGGTTTGCCCGTTTTGCACCAGCGCGCCTTCGGTGACCGTAGATTTACCGATGCGTCCGCTGATTGGCGAAGTCACTTTAGTATAAGCCAGATTGATACGCGCAGTTTCAACAGCAGCCTTGGCGGCAACGACGGCGGCGTTGCTTTGCTGAGCATCGGCAACGGCTGAATCATATTCTTGTTGGCTGATGTATTTGGTACCAACCAGTTTCTGGTAGCGTTTAACCGTCAACTGAGCGATGTTTGCGGCGGCCTGGGCTTTCGCTAAGTCGCCTTTGGCGCTTTCATAGCTTGCCTGATAGGTTGCCGGATCGATCTGATAAAGAGACACCCCCGCCTGAATATCGCTGCCTTCAGTGAAGTTACGTTTCAGAATAATGCCACTTACCTGAGGACGGACTTCTGCGACACGATAAGCATTGGTACGACCAGGAAGTTCAGTGGTGATTTGTAGAGGTGCGGATTTGAGCGTGACAATACCGACTTCCGGCATTTGCTGGGCTCCTTGTTGAGCCGGTTTATCGTCACATCCTGTTAGCGCTAAGCTGCCTGAGAGCATCAGAACGACCGCCAGAGGCGTTAACCCTCTGTTTTTGTTCATATGTAAACCTCGAGTGTCCAATTTCAAATTTTCAGTGGCTCAAACGTCCACAAACCCACTTCAGTCTTTCTATTATGGTCATGCTATGGTACATACATTCACAAATGTATGTAAACGCAACCTCTGTAAAGTCATCAACCTATGGCACGAAAAACCAAACAACAGGCACTTGAAACCCGGCAACTGATTCTTGACGTTGCCCTGCGTTTGTTTTCGCAGCAAGGCGTATCATCTACCTCGTTGGCCGCGATTGCAAAAGCTGCCGGAGTGACCAGGGGCGCGATTTACTGGCATTTCAAAAACAAATCCGATCTGTTTAATGAAATATGGAGTCTCTCTGACGCCAGCATTAGCGATCTCGAAGTTGAGTATCGGGCAAAATTCCCTAACGATCCACTGTCAGTTGTTCGCGAAATACTGGTCTATATCCTCGAAGCGACGGTAGTAGAGGAACGTAGACGCCTGATGATGGAAATCATCTTCCATAAATGCGAATTTGTCGGAGAAATGGCCGTTGTCCAACAAGCACAGCGCAGTTTATGGCTTGAAAGCTACGATCGTATTGAGCAAACATTAAAAGAGTGTATCACTGCTCAACAATTACCTGCGAATTTACTCACTCGCCGTGCGGCAATTCTGATGCGCAGTTATCTTTCCGGATTAATGGAAAATTGGCTCTTTGCGCCCGAGACCTTTAATCTCCATGCGGAAGCCCGCGCTTATGTAGACACGCTCATTGAGATGTACCAAACCTGTCCATCGTTGCGTAGCCCGTCTGCAATTGTGGCCTGACGACCAGCAGTAAATAAAGGTAAATTTTACTTATCTCTGCCGCTATTCGTGTGCAGGGAGAAGTGCTATTCTGCGCGCTGCGACGACCCCCGGTATTCTCCGGCATTTGCAACCATTCATGTTAATACTATGCAGCATACAAATCGTTGGCCTCATGCTATTTCCACCATTGTCTTTGCACTGGTCCTTATAGTTGGCACTCTGAGCTTCAGCCAGGTTCAGGCTGCAGATTTACCTGACCGTTCTGACATTCAAAGCCAGCTCACTACGCTAAATAAGCAAAAAGAACTCACGCCGCAGGAAAAATTAGTTCAGCAGGACCTGACTCAGACTTTAGAAACGCTCGATAAGATTGAACGTATAAAGTCTGAAACCGTTCAACTGCGTCAGCAGGTTGAACAGGCGCCGGCGAAAATGCGTCAGGCGGTAGACAGTCTGAATGCGCTGAGCGACGTTCCTGATGATGAAGTCACCCGTAAAACTCTGAGCACGTTGTCGCTGCGACAGCTTGAGTCGCGCGTGTCCCAGGCGCTCGACGATCTGCAAAGCGCGCAGAACGATCTGGCGACCTACAACAGCCAATTAGTTTCGCTGCAGACTCAGCCGGAGCGCGTGCAGAACGCGATGTATTCTGCCTCTCAGCAATTACAGCAAATTCGTAACCGCCTCAACGGCACCGCGCCGGGCGAAGAGACGTTGCGCCCGACGCAGCAGGGGTTGCTGCTGGCGCAGCAGGCGTTACTGAATGCGGAGATCGAACAGCAGCGTAAGAGCCTGGAAGGCAATACCGTTCTGCAGGATACGCTGCAGAAACAGCGCGACTACGTCACCGCCCATAGCAACCGGTTGGAACATCAGTTGCAGCTCTTACAGGAAGCGGTGAACAGCAAGCGACTGACGCTCACCGAGAAAACCGCTCAGGAAGCGGTCTCGCCGGAGGAGACTACGCGGATCCAAAATAATCCGCTGGTTAAGCAGGAGCTTGATGTCAACCACCAGCTCAGCGAAAAGCTGATTCAGGCGACCGAAAACGGCAACCAGCTGGTGCAGCGTAATATCAGAGTCAAAAACTGGCTCGACCGCGCGCTGCAGTCCGAACGCGATATCAAAGAGCAGATTTCCGTATTGAAAGGCAGCCTGCTGCTGTCGCGTATCCTTTATCAGCAGCAGCAAACGTTGCCATCAGCGGATGAGCTGCAGGATATGACCAACCGCATCGCCGACCTACGCCTGGAGCAGTTTGAAGTTAACCAGCAGCGCGATGCGTTATTCCAGAGCGATGCCTTCGTGGCAAAACTGGAAGAGGGCCATAGCAGCGAAGTCACGCCGGAGGTTCACGCCGCCCTGTTGGAGGTTGTGGACATGCGCCGTGAATTGCTCGACCAGTTTAACAAACAGCTGGGGAACCAGCTGATGATGGCCATCAACCTGCAGATTAACCAGCAGCAGTTGATGAGCGTCTCCAGCAATCTGAAATCAATTCTGACCCAGCAGATTTTCTGGGTGAACAGCAATAAGCCGATGGATTGGGAGTGGATTAAATCCTTCCCGGAAGCGCTGAAAGGCCAGTTCAAATCGATGAAAATCACCGTCAACTGGGAAAAAGCCTGGCCGGCGGTGTTTATCGCGTTCCTTGCCGGGCTGCCGCTGCTGCTGATTGCCGGTCTCATCCGCTGGCGCCTGCAGTGGCTGCGTGATTACCAGGCGAAGCTGGCCTCTCAGGTAGGTCAGTTACGCAACGATACCCAGCTCAACACGCCAAAAGCGATCCTGATTGATTTGATCAGAGCGCTGCCGGTGGTGCTGCTCATCCTCGCCGTCGGGCTTATCCTGCTGACCATGCAGCTGAATGTCAGCAACCTGCTGTGGGCTTACAGTAAGAAGCTGGCGATGTTCTGGCTGGTGTTCGGCCTGTGCTGGAAGGTACTGGAAAAAGATGGCGTGGCGGTGAAGCATTTCAATATGCCCGCGCAGCTGACCAGCCACTGGCGGCGGCAGATCGTCCGCGTCAGCCTGGCGCTGCTGCCGCTGAATTTCTGGTCGGTTGTTTCTGAGCTCTCTCCGCTTAATTTGATGGACGATGTACTTGGGCAGTTTGTTATCTTCGTCAACCTGCTGCTGATTGCGGTGCTGGTGTGGCCGATGTGCCGCGAAAGCTGGCGTGACAAAGAGTCGCACAGCCTACGCCTGCTGACGGTGACCGTGCTGTCGATTGTACCCGTCGCGCTGATGGTCCTCACGGCGACCGGTTACTTCTATACCACGCTGCGTCTGGCTGGCCGCTGGATTGAGACCGTCTATCTGGTAATGATGTGGAACCTGCTGTACCAGACCGTGCTGCGCGGCCTGAGCGTAGCGGCGCGACGTATTGCCTGGCGCCGGGCGCTGGCGCGTCGCCAGCATCTGGTGAAAGAAGGGGCGGAAGGCGCTGAACCGCAGGAAGAGCCAACGATCGCGCTCGAACAGGTTAACCAGCAAACGCTGCGTATCACCATGCTGGTGATGGTGGCGCTGTTCGCGGTGCTGTTCTGGGCGATTTGGTCCGATCTGATAACCGTGTTCGCCTATCTCGACAGCATTACGCTCTGGCACTACAACGGCACTGAAGCCGGGGCCAGCGTGGTGAAAAGCGTGACCATGGGCAGCCTGCTGTTTGCGATTGTCGCCTCGATGGTCGCCTGGGCGCTGATCCGTAACTTACCGGGCCTGCTGGAAGTGCTGGTGCTGTCGCGTCTTAATATGCGCCAGGGCGCTTCCTATGCGATAACGACGATCCTCAACTACGCGATTATCGCCATCGGCGCGATGACGGTATTCGGCTCGTTAGGCGTGTCGTGGGATAAATTGCAGTGGCTGGCCGCGGCGCTGTCGGTTGGTTTAGGTTTCGGCTTACAGGAGATCTTCGGTAACTTCGTCTCCGGCCTGATCATTCTCTTCGAACGCCCGGTGCGTATCGGCGATACGGTCACTATCGGTACCTTCTCAGGCACCGTCAGTAAGATCCGTATCCGCGCGACGACCATCACCGATTTCGATCGCAAAGAGGTGATTATTCCGAACAAGGCCTTCGTGACGGAACGGCTGATCAACTGGTCGCTCTCCGATACCATCACCCGCGTGGTGATTCGCCTGGGCGTGGCTTATGGATCCGATCTCGATAAAGTTAAAGAAGTGCTGCTGCAGGCGGCGCATGAACATCCGAAAGTGATGCAGGAACCGGCGCCGTCGGTCTTCTTTACCACCTTCGGCGCCAGCACGCTGGATCATGAACTGCGCCTCTACGTGCGTGAACTGCGCGATCGCAGCTACGCGGTGGACGAACTTAACCGCTCGATCGATCGCCTGTGCCGTGAAAACAATATCGATATTGCCTTCAACCAGCTGGAAGTTCATCTGCGTAACGAGAAGGGAGATGAAGTGACGGAAGTGAAGCGCGATAATAAAGGGGATGATACGGCGCCAGGCGTCGTATAATCGCTAATCGGGGTGGCATATGCCGCCCCGATTCGTTTTATTCTTCTGACAAAGGCGCGTCAGGTTGGGCATTTTTCAGTTTGTTTTCATAGTCGCGCTTAATAATATCCAACGCTCCCAGCACCGTTTTTGCGCTGACCCGGTTTTCCTCCAGCAACATGATTAAATCGACGGCCAGTTTGACCTCGTCCGGTGCATTTTCCAGCGACATAATCCTCTCCTGTTAGCGCGTTAAACGCGCCAGTACGTTTTCAATTTTTTCCAGCGCATCGCGACAGCGGGCCAGGCGCCCGGCATAGGCCTCGACCTCTTTCGTTAGCTGTTGCTGTTCAGCAAGGGTTGTTGCCGACGCCAGCTGACGTTGACGATCGTTGCGCATCGCCAACAGGCGGCGCTCATACTCCTGGTGCTGCAGGCGGCGGCGTTGCCAGCGGTTTAGCGTCGGCGAGGCGCTGTCCCATTGGCGTAACGACCAGGTCGCCGTCTCACGGCTAATGGCGGCAATTTGCGCCACCAGCCGCTCGGCGAGCCAGGCGACCTGGGGCAGATGCTGATGCTCAACGGCATGCTGGAGTTCGGCGAGATTGTGCCGCGCTTCGTCGAGATACGCCTGCATCTGCGTGTCGCGGGTACGGAACAGCTGGCGGTCGAAACGCGGGCTCAGCGTAGCGTGGCTGGACAGCGGCGCCACCTGAAGCGCCAGCTCGGCCAGCTGACTTTTCAGCGTTTGTAAAAGCCGGGTTGTTTTCAAATAACTCCTCCATTCCCTACTCAGCAACTGTGCTACAGTAGCGACATCTGCTTGATAACGATTCGCATTATGCCACGTATTATTTTAATCATCATTGGCTGGCTGGCGGTAGTGCTGGGGACGCTGGGCGTCTTCTTACCGCTGTTACCGACAACGCCATTTATCCTGCTCGCCGCATGGTGTTTTGCCCGCTCGTCGCCGCGCTTTCACCACTGGCTGCTGTATCGCTCGTGGTTTGGCGGCTATCTTCGCCACTGGCAGCAGTACCGGGCGATGCCGCCGGGGGCCAAGCCGCGAGCCATTATCATGATTTTACTGACCTTTGCCATTTCTCTGTGGCTGGTTAAGCTTATGTGGGTGCGCATCCTGTTGCTGGCAATCCTCGCCTGCCTGCTGATATTTATGTGGCGCATTCCGGTGGTTGACGCAAAGCAACAAAAGCACTGATGCGCAATAATGCCTGTTGCAATTGTTGGCGACAGCCAGTAAATTCTGGCGTTTTCGAGCGCGGGTAAGCCTGGTCAAAGGTTAAACAAATGTTTCTTTGGCCCATTTTGCACGCCCGTGGGTAACACCGTTTCAATCAGGCATACACTTATGACCGCAACTGCACAGCAGCTTGAATATCTGAAAAACAGCATCCAAAGCGTCCAGGATTATCCGAAACCGGGCATCCTTTTCCGCGATGTCACCAGCTTGCTGGAAGACCCTAAAGCCTATGCGCTTAGCATTGAACTGCTAACCGAGCGTTATAAAGACGCCGGTATCACCAAAGTGGTGGGGACCGAAGCGCGTGGTTTTCTGTTCGGCGCCCCGGTTGCGTTGGCGCTGGGCGTTGGCTTTGTTCCGGTTCGTAAGCCGCGCAAGTTGCCGCGCGAAACCATCGCCGAAAGCTATGAGCTTGAATATGGCACCGATCAGCTGGAAATCCACGTTGATGCCATCAAAAAAGGCGATAAAGTGCTGGTCGTTGATGACCTGCTGGCGACCGGCGGCACCATTGACGCCACCGTGAAGCTGATTCGTCGCCTGGGCGGCGAAGTTCACGATGCCGCTTTTATTATCAATCTTTTCGATCTGGGCGGCGAACAGCGCCTGGAAAAACTGGGCATCAATTGCTTTAGCCTGGTGCCTTTCCCGGGCCACTAAGCAAATCCCGACACATAGCCTCGCCGATCCGGCGGGGCTGTGATAGCATTACCCCCTCGTGAATTCACCTTCCAGCGTTTCAGAGCCAGCCCATGAGTTATCAGGTCTTAGCCCGTAAATGGCGCCCACAAACCTTTGCTGACGTCGTCGGCCAGGAACATGTGCTGACCGCACTGGCGAACGGCTTATCGTTAGGGCGCATCCATCACGCATATCTCTTTTCCGGTACCCGCGGAGTAGGGAAAACTTCCATCGCCCGGCTGTTGGCGAAGGGGTTAAACTGCGAAAGCGGTATTACCGCGACGCCGTGCGGCGTCTGCGATAACTGTCGCGAAATAGAACAAGGCCGCTTTGTCGATCTGATCGAGATCGATGCCGCCTCGCGCACCAAAGTGGAAGATACCCGCGATCTGCTTGACAACGTCCAGTACGCGCCGGCCCGCGGCCGCTTCAAGGTCTACCTGATCGATGAAGTGCATATGCTGTCGCGCCACAGCTTCAACGCGTTATTAAAAACGCTGGAGGAGCCGCCCGCGCACGTCAAATTCCTGCTGGCGACCACCGATCCGCAAAAGCTGCCGGTGACGATTTTATCCCGCTGCCTGCAGTTCCACCTCAAGGCGCTGGATGTCGAACAGATCCGCCATCAGCTTGAACACATACTTGGCGAAGAGCAGATCGCGTTTGAGCCGCGCGCGCTGCAGCTGCTGTCGCGCGCCGCGGATGGCAGCCTGCGCGATGCGTTAAGCCTGACCGATCAGGCCATCGCCAGCGGCGATGGCCGCTTAAGCGCGCAGTCCGTCAGCGAAATGCTCGGCACCCTCGATGACGATCAGGCGCTATCCTTGATAGAAGCGCTGGTGGCCGCCGACGGCGAGCGCGTGATGGCAGGCGTCAGCGACGCCGCCGCGCGCGGCGTTGAGTGGGAAGCGCTGCTGGTGGAAATGCAAAGCCTGCTGCACCGTATCGCGATGGTCCAGCTCTCGCCATCGGCGCTGGGGGCGGATATGGCCGCCGTCGAGCTACGAATGCGCGAGCTGGCTCGTACCGTACCGCCGGCTGATGTGCAGCTTTACTATCAGACGCTGCTGATTGGCCGCAAAGAGCTGCCTTATGCGCCGGACCGGCGTATGGGAGTTGAAATGACGCTGCTGCGCGCGCTGGCTTTCCATCCGCGTCAGCCGCTGCCGGAGCCGGAAGTGAAGCCCGTTCAGGTTCCAACCTCTGCGCCGGTACAACAAGCGGCACCGCCCGTATCGTCGCCATCAGCGCCGCCGCAGAATCTACCGCAAAGCACCAGCCAGGTGCTGGCGGCGCGTAGTCGGCTGCAGCGAACCCCGGGAGCAACCACCCCAAAAAAGAGTGAACCGGCAGCCGCATCCCGCGCGCGGCCGGTGAATAACGCTGCGCTGGAACGACTGAGTTCGATTACCGAGCGCGTACAGGCTCGTCCGGCTGCGGCCGCGCTTGAGCAGGCCCCGGCGAAAAAAGAAGCCTATCGCTGGAAATCGACGGCTCCGATTGAAGAGACCAAAGTCGAAGTCGCCACGCCAAAAGCGTTGAAAAAAGCGCTGGAGCATGAAAAAACGCCGGAGCTGGCGGCGAAACTGGCCGTGGAAGCGGTCGAGCGCGATAGCTGGGCGGCGGAAGTGAGCCAATTGGCGGTACCGAAACTGGTTGAGCAGGTCGCGCTGAACGCGTGGAAAGAGCAGGACGGCAACCGCATTTGCCTGCATCTGCGCCCGAGTCAGCGCCATCTCAACTCCGCCGGCGCGCAGCAAAAACTGGCCGAAGCGCTGGGCGTGTTGTACGGCGCGCCGGTTGAATTGACCATCGTTGAAGACGATAATTCGGCGATGCGCACGCCGCTGGAGTGGCGACAGGCAATTTATGAAGAGAAGCTCGCGCAGGCGCGCGAGGCAATTATTGCGGATAACAACGTTCAGACCCTGCGAAGATTCTTCGACGCCGATCTGGATGAAGAGAGTATCCGCCCCATTTGATCGCCAGTCTGACTGGCGTTCAGTACCCTTAACGATGACTTACTGAGAGAGAAGCCTATGTTTGGTGGAAAAGGCGGCCTGGGTAACCTGATGAAACAGGCCCAGCAGATGCAAGACAAAATGCAGAAAATGCAGGAAGAGATCGCGCAGCTGGAAGTGACCGGTGAGTCCGGCGCGGGTCTGGTAAAAGTGACCATCAACGGCGCGCATAACTGCCGTCGCGTGGAAATCGACCCAAGCCTGCTGGAAGACGACAAAGAGATGCTGGAAGATCTGGTGGCTGCTGCGTTCAACGACGCTGCGCGCCGCATTGAAGAGACCCAGAAAGAGAAAATGGCCTCCGTTTCTGCCGGCATGCAGCTGCCGCCAGGCTTCAAGATGCCGTTCTGATGCAAACCAGCCCGCTGTTAACTCAGCTTATGGAAGCGCTTCGCTGTCTGCCGGGCGTTGGCCCCAAGTCGGCGCAGCGCATGGCGTTTACGCTACTGCAGCGCGATCGCAGCGGCGGTATGCGTCTGGCGCAGGCGCTGACGCGCGCAATGTCGGAAATCGGCCACTGCGCCGATTGCCGCACCTTCACCGAGCAGGAGGTGTGCAATATTTGCAGCAATCCGCGTCGCAAGGAAAACGGTCAGATCTGCGTGGTGGAGAGTCCAGCGGACATCTACGCCATTGAGCAGACCGGGCAGTATTCCGGCCGCTACTTCGTGCTGATGGGCCACCTGTCGCCGCTTGACGGCATCGGGCCGGATGACATCGGGCTCGATCGTCTTGAACAACGTCTTGAAGCCGAGTCAATCAGCGAGCTGATCCTCGCCACCAACCCAACGGTTGAAGGCGAGGCGACGGCCAACTACATCGCTGAGCTCTGCGCGCAGTATGGCGTTGACGCCAGCCGCATCGCCCACGGCGTACCGGTTGGCGGCGAGCTGGAAATGGTCGACGGCACCACGCTGTCGCACTCACTGGCCGGGCGTCACAAGATTATTTTCTGAACAAATGGAGGCTGCGTTCGCCGCCTCCGCTTGAAAAATCTCGCACCTATCCCCATCTCCTCCCCAACACGTTATTTCCATTAATAATAAATGGCATTGTTGAGGTCGACTTACATGAAAGGACAAGAAACCCGTGGTTTCCAGTCAGAAGTGAAACAGCTTCTGCACCTGATGATCCATTCTCTTTATTCCAACAAAGAAATCTTCCTGCGCGAGCTCATTTCTAACGCCTCGGATGCGGCGGATAAGCTGCGTTTCCGCGCGCTGTCCCAGCCGGATCTGTATGAAGGCGACGGCGAGCTGCGCGTACGCGTATCGTTTGATAAAGACAACCGCACGCTGACTATCGCCGATAACGGTATTGGTATGAACCGCGATGAGGTTATTGACCATCTCGGCACCATCGCCAAATCCGGCACCAAGGCGTTCCTCGAATCGATGGGCTCCGATCAGGCGAAAGACAGCCAGCTGATCGGCCAGTTCGGCGTCGGCTTCTATTCGGCCTTTATCGTTGCCGACAAAGTCACCGTGCGCACCCGCGCCGCGGGCGACAAGCCGGAGAACGGCGTGTTCTGGGAATCCGCTGGCGAAGGCGAATATACCGTTGCCGATATCACCAAAGCCGATCGCGGAACTGAAATTACGCTGCATCTGCGTGAAGGCGAAGACGACTTCCTCAACGACTGGCGCGTGCGCTCGATCATCAGCAAATATTCTGATCATATCGCGCTGCCGGTTGAGATTGAAAAACGCGAAGAAGTGGACGGCGAAACCGTTATTTCGTGGGAGAAAATCAACAAGGCGCAGGCGCTGTGGACCCGCAGCAAGTCTGAAGTCAGCGATGACGAATACAAAGAATTCTATAAGCATATTGCCCATGATTTCAGCGATCCGCTGACCTGGAGCCACAACCGCGTCGAAGGTAAGCAGGAGTATACCAGCCTGCTGTATATTCCGTCGCAGGCGCCATGGGATATGTGGAACCGCGATCATAAGCACGGCCTGAAGCTGTACGTGCAGCGCGTCTTCATCATGGATGACGCCGAGCAGTTTATGCCGAACTACCTGCGTTTCGTGCGCGGCCTGATAGACTCCAACGACCTGCCGCTGAACGTGTCGCGTGAAATCCTGCAGGATAGCAACGTCACCCGCAACCTGCGTACCGCGCTGACCAAACGCGTGCTGCAGATGCTGGAAAAGCTGGCGAAAGACGACGCCGAAAAATATCAGACCTTCTGGAAACAGTTCGGCCTGGTGCTGAAAGAAGGCCCGGCGGAAGATGCCTCCAACCAGCAAGCCATTGCTAAGCTGCTGCGCTTCGCCACTACTCATACCGATTCTTCCGCGCAGACCGTGTCGCTGGAAGAGTACGTCTCGCGCATGAAAGAAGGGCAGGAGAAGATCTACTACATCACCGCCGACAGCTATGCGGCGGCGAAGAGCAGCCCGCATCTCGAGCTGCTGCGTAAGAAAGGTATCGAAGTTCTGCTGCTGTCCGATCGCATTGACGAGTGGATGATGAGCTACCTGACCGAGTTCGACGGCAAGGCGTTCCAGTCGGTCGCCAAAGCCGACGAGTCGCTGGAGAAACTGGCGGACGAAGTTGACGAATCCGCCAAAGAAGCTGAAAAAGCGCTGGAGCCGTTCGTTGAGCGCGTGAAAGGTCTGCTTGGCGAGCGCGTGAAAGAGGTGCGTCTGACGCATCGTCTGACCGACACTCCGGCGATTGTCACCACCGATGCCGACGAAATGAGCACCCAGATGGCGAAGCTGTTCGCCGCTGCCGGTCAGGCGGCGCCGGAAGTGAAGTACATCTTCGAGCTGAACCCGGCGCATCCGCTGGTGAAACGCGCCGCCGATACCCAGGACGACGCGCAGTTTGGCGAGTGGGTTGAGCTGCTGCTGGATCAGGCGCTGCTGGCGGAACGCGGTACGCTGGAGGATCCTAACCAGTTCATCCGTCGTATGAACCAACTGTTGGCATCCTAAGCTTTACCCTCACCCTAACCCTCTCCCTAAAGGGAGAGGGGACTGCTCGCCGCAGAGGGGCTTTTCTCCCTCTCCCTGCGGGAGAGGGCCGGGGTGAGGGCCTTAATCTTCCTCAACCGTAAAATATCTCACCATTAACCGTTTCAGCCGCACCGCCTTCCTTGAGCCATGGCCGTTCTGGTGGTATGGTTTAGCGTTTTTTGAAAAATTGAAACGACATTTGAGGGGATTTTCGTAATGCGTATTATTCTGCTTGGCGCTCCGGGCGCGGGTAAAGGAACTCAGGCTCAGTTCATCATGGAGAAATACGGTATTCCGCAAATCTCCACCGGCGACATGCTGCGCGCCGCGGTAAAATCCGGCTCCGAGCTCGGTAAACAAGCGAAAGACATTATGGACGCCGGCAAACTGGTTACCGATGAGCTGGTCATCGCGCTGGTGAAAGAGCGTATCGCCCAGGAAGATTGCCGTAACGGTTTCCTGCTGGACGGCTTCCCGCGCACTATCCCGCAGGCTGACGCCATGAAAGAAGCCGGCATCGCCGTTGACTACGTTCTGGAGTTCGCGGTACCGGACGAACTGATCGTCGATCGTATCGTAGGCCGCCGCGTACACGCTGCTTCCGGCCGTGTCTATCACATTAAATTCAACCCGCCGAAGGTGGAAGGTAAAGACGATGTGACCGGCGAAGAGCTGACCACCCGTAAAGACGATCAGGAAGAGACCGTACGTAAGCGTCTGGTGGAATACCATCAGATGACTGCGCCGCTGATCGGCTACTATCAGAAAGAAGCGCAAGCGGGTAACACCCAGTACGCGAAAGTCGACGGCACCAAAGCGGTGGCAGACGTGCGCGCCGATCTGGAAAAAATCCTCGGCTAATTAAGCCCTTTCTCATCCTGCTGCGGCAGGATGAGAACACCTCTCATTTCTACCTTTTGCTATGATTGGTTCCGTTTAACGCCATTTACGCTACAATTGTCAGCGATTCAAATGGTTAAGAGGCGGTAATGCATCAGACGAAAACAGGTATTTTGCTAGCCAATTTAGGCACTCCCGATGCGCCCACGCCCGATGCGGTGAAGCGCTATCTGCGACAATTTCTTAGCGACAAACGGGTAGTGGATACGCCTCGTCTGCTGTGGTGGCCGCTGCTGCGCGGCATCATACTGCCGATTCGCGCTCCCCGCGTGGCGAAGCTCTATCAGTCCGTATGGATGGCGGAAGGCTCGCCGTTGATGGTGTATAGCCGTCAGCAGCAGCAGGCGCTGGCGGCCAGATTACCGGATGTCCCGGTGGCCCTGGGGATGAGCTATGGCTCGCCGTCGCTGGCAAGCGCTGTCGATGAGCTATTGGCTCAGGACGTTGACCATATCGTGGTATTGCCGCTGTATCCGCAATATTCGTGTTCTACCGTGGCGGCGGTATGGGATGAACTGGCGCGGATCCTCGCGAAAAAGCGCGCCATCCCGGGCGTTTCGTTTATTCGCGACTATGCCGATGACGCTGACTATATCCACGCGCTGGCGGCCAGCGTGCGCGCTTCGTTTGCCGTTCACGGCGAACCGGATGTGCTGCTGCTCTCCTATCACGGTATACCGCAACGCTACGCCCATGAGGGTGATGATTACCCGCAGCGCTGCCGGGTAACGACCCGCGAGCTGGTCTCAGTGCTCGGGCTGCCGCCGGAGCGGGTGATGATGACCTTCCAGTCGCGCTTTGGCCGTGAACCCTGGTTGACGCCGTACACCGACGAAACGCTAAAAATGCTCGGCGAGAAGGGCACAAAGCACGTTCAGGTTATCTGTCCGGGCTTCTCCGCCGACTGTCTGGAAACGCTGGAAGAAATCGCGGTGCAGAACCGGGAAATTTTCCTTGAGGCCGGCGGTAAGCAATATGAGTATATTCCGGCGCTTAATGCCGATCCTGCGCATATTGAGATGATGGTGAACCTGACCGCGTCGTATCGCTGATCGCGCGCGTGGCGGGGAATATGCTACTATTCCCCGCTTGTTCCCTGTCATTAAATCGCCACTATGAAATTTCCCGGTAAACGCAAATCTAAACACTATTTCCCCGTTAGCGCTCGCGATCCGCTGCTGCAACAAATTCAGCCAGAAAATGAGTCCAACGTCTCCTGGGTGGTTGGCATCGACCAGACGCTGGTGGATATCGAAGCGAAAGTGGATGAGGCGTTTATCGTACGCTACGGCCTGAGCGCCGGTCATTCGCTGGTGATTGAAGATGATGTCGCCGAAGCGCTGTATCAGGAACTGGTACGCGACGGCCTGATCACCCATCAATTTGCCGGCGGCACCATTGGCAATACCATGCACAATTATTCGGTGCTGGCGGACGACCGCTCGGTGCTGCTCGGCGTGATGTGCAGCAACATTGAGATCGGCGGCTACGCTTATCGCTACCTGTGCAATACTTCCAGCCGTACCGATCTCAACTACCTGCAGGGCGTCGATGGCGCCATTGGCCGCTGTTTTACGCTGATTAGCGATAGCGGCGAACGTACCTTTGCCATCAGTCCAGGCCACATGAACAAGCTGCGTCCGGAAAGCATCCCGGAAGAGGTGATTGCCGGCGCTTCCGCGCTGGTGCTGACCTCCTACCTTGTGCGCTGTAAGCCGGGCGAGCCGATGCCGGACGCGACGATGAAAGCCATTGAGTATGCCAAAAAGCATGACGTGCCGGTGGTGCTGACGCTGGGAACGAAATACGTGATTGCCGACAACCCGCAATGGTGGCAGCAGTTCCTCAAGGAACACGTTTCGATTCTGGCGATGAATGAAGAAGAAGCGGAAGCGCTGACCGGTATCGCCGACCCGCTCACCGCGGCGGATAAAGCGCTGGACTGGGTCGACCTGGTGCTGTGTACCGCAGGACCGGCGGGTCTCTATATGGCGAGCTTCACCGAAGAGGAAGCGAAGCGTAAAACGCAGCATCCACTTCTGCCGGGGGCGATAGCCGAGTTCAACCAGTATGAATTCAGCCGCGCGATGCGCCATCAGGATTGTGTTAATCCGCTGCGTATCTATTCGCACATCGCGCCTTATATGGGCGGCCCGGAGAAGATCATGAACACCAATGGCGCAGGCGACGGCGCGCTGGCGGCGTTGTTGCATGATATCACCGCCAATAACTACCATCGTAATAACGTGCCGAACTCCAGCAAACATAAATGCAAATGGCTGACCTACTCATCGCTGGCGCAGGTGTGCAAATACGCCAACCGCGTCAGCTATCAGGTGCTGAATCAGCATTCGCCGCGTTTAACGCGCGGCCTGCCGGAGCGGGAAGATAGTCTGGAAGAGGCCTACTGGGACCGTTAATCCCGTGGATAAGAGTACGCCCCGCGAGCGGGGCGTCGTATCAACCGGTAACAATCTCGCCAGCCGGCGGCGTTTCCAGCAGACGTAACATCGCCCGTGCGATTTCGCGTTCCCCCATCACCACCTGATTGGCTCCGCGTTCGGTAATATAATCGACCTCATCGTCGTAATGGGCGCGGGCGATAATCTCAATGTTCGGGCATTTTTCCCGCGCTGAGGCGACAATTTCACCGGCTTCATAGCCGTTAGGAATGGTCAGCAGCAGCCAGCGGGCGCAGTCGAGATGCGCCAGATTCATGATCTCTTCGTTGGCGGCATTGCCCAACACGGCGCTGATGCCGCGCTCACGCAGCTCATCCACGCGGGTGCGGGAGGTTTCAATTACTACCAGCGGGATCCCCTGGGCCATCAGTTTCTCGCCAAGCAGGCTGCCGACGCGGCCGAAGCCGACCAGCAGCGCATGGTTGCAGATATCCACCGGCACCTGTTTTTCGTCTTCCAGCACCTCTTCCAGCGTCTGTTCGTCGAGCGTTTCGGTTTTATCGAGATATTTTTCCAGCAGGGTAAACAGCACCGGGTTGAGCATAATCGAAATTATCGCCCCGGCCAGCACCAGGTTCTGCCCGGCCTGCGGCAGCAGATCCAGCGCCATGCCGAGACCGGCAAGAATAAAGGCGAATTCCCCGATTTGCGCCAGGCTGGCGGCGATGGTCAGGGCGGTACGCGGCGAGTGACCGAACATACGTACCAGGAAGAAAGCGGCGGCGGATTTACCAAAGATGATAATCGCCAGCGTCGCCAGCACCGCCAGCGGCTGTTCGACCAGGATCATCGGGTCAAATAGCATCCCGACGGAGACAAAGAACAGCACCGCGAAGGCGTCGCGCAGCGGCAGCGTATCGTGAGCGGCGCGGTGGCTGAGTTCGGATTCGTTAAGCACCATCCCGGCGAAGAATGCGCCCAGTGCGAAGGAGACGTCGAACAGCTCAACGGCGCCGAAGGCGATGCCGAGCGCCAGCGCCAGTACCGACAAGGTAAACAGTTCGCGAGAGCCGGTTGCCGCGCTGCGCGACATGATCCACGGCACCAGACGGCGGCCCACCAGCATCATAATGGCAATAAAGGCGACGACTTTACCGATGGTAATACCCATATCGAGCGCCAGCGATACCAGCCCAACATCGCCTTTTTCCACCATTCCTGCGATAGCGGGCAGCAGCACCAGCGTCAGTACCATCACTAAATCTTCAACGATCAGCCAGCCGATGGCGATTTGCCCACGCTGGCTATCAATAAGCTGCCGTTCCTCCAGCGCGCGCAGCAACACCACGGTGCTGGCGGTGGAAAGACACAGGCCAAAAACGATGCCGGTCATCAGCGACCAGCCGAGCAGGGAAGAGAGCGCCATCCCGAGCAGCGTCGCCACGGCTATCTGGGCGATGGCTCCGGGAATGGCTATCGACTTTACCGCCATGAGATCTTTCAGCGAAAAGTGCAGCCCGACGCCAAACATCAGCAAGATGACGCCAAGTTCGGCCAGTTCAGGCGCAAGCTTGGTATCCGCAACAAAACCAGGAGTAAATGGACCGGCCAGCACGCCCGCTAATAAATATCCTACCAGTGGAGAAATACGTAGCTTATTGGCAATCATGCCGAGAATAAAGGCGAGCACAAGGCCGCCGACAATGGTGGTGATTAGCGGTGTTGCGTGATGCATTCCGTCTCCTTGCGTGTGGTGAGCCGATCCATTTTCGCTACTTAAAGCAAAAAACCGATTAATAGTTTATGACACTTTTGCTCGTTTTGTTTATGAATAATTATTGAAATTTGCGAAAAATTGGAATTACGGCAGAAAAAAGCACAGACAGGAAAATGGCGGCAGGTCATGGCGGCGTAATGCTGATGGGATAAGGGATTGCGGCGGCCAAACTTTCACTTTGGCCGCCAGATACTCAGGCTTTTTGATGGTTATTAGGCAGGAATATCGTCAGAATGCCAAGAAGCGGCAGGAAAGCACAGATTTTATAGACCAGATCGATACTGGTATGGTCGGCTAACAACCCCAATACCGCGGCGCCAAGGCCGCCCATGCCAAACGCGAATCCGAAGAACAGGCCGGAAACCATACCGATTCTCCCCGGCAACAGCTCCTGGGCATAGACCAGGATAGCGGAAAAGGCTGATGCGAGGATAAAACCAATTATCACCGTCAGGATCCCGGTCCATTCCAGCGATGCGTACGGTAAAATAAGGGTAAATGGCGCCACACCGAGGATAGAGCCCCAAATCACATATTTACGACCTATCTTATCGCCAATAGGCCCGCCAATCACCGTACCTGCGGCTACTGCAAACAGGAAGGCGAACAAGTGAAGTTGGGCGTTTTGCACCGATAATCCGAACTTATGCATAAGATAAAAGGTGTAATAGCTACTGATGCTCGCCATGTAGAAGTATTTGGAGAAAATCAGCATTAACAGGATGCAGACGGCAAGGATGACCTTGTTACGCGGCAGCGGATTAACGATAACCGGCTTCGGTTTGCCTTTATTCATCCGGTGTTGCGCGGCGTACCAGCGGCTGATTTGCGACAGCACGACGATCGCCAGCAGCGCGGCCAGCACGAACCAGGCGACGTTGCCTTTGCCGTAGGGAGCGATGATCACCGCCGCCAGCAGCGGCCCCAGCGAGCTGCCGAAGTTGCCGCCAACCTGGAATAGTGATTGCGCCAGACCGTGACGGCCGCCGGAAGCCATCCGCGCCACGCGTGAGGATTCCGGATGGAAGACCGAAGAGCCGGTGCCGACAAGCGCAGCGGCCAGCAGCACCATGCCGAAGCTGCCGGCCAGCGCTAACAGAATTAAGCCGCAGAGGGTGAAACACATCCCCACCGGTAATGACCACGGCATCGAGCGTTTATCGGTGATGTAGCCAATCACCGGCTGGAAAAGCGATGACGTCAGCTGGAAGGTGAGGGTGATCATGCCGATCTGCACGAAAGTTAACGAGAATTCCGCCTGCAGCAGCGGATAAATCGCCAGGATGAGCGACTGGATCATGTCGTTTAGCAGATGGGAGAGGCTGATTGCCCCCAGGATGCCAAATGAGGTGCGCGCTTTTTGCGGCGGCGCGCCGGTACCGGGTAAGGACTGAGCGGATTGGTTGGTTGTCATAGGTTCACTTCAGCGAGTTCTATTTGTTGTAGAGAATGCAGGTTGAATTATTATCCGACTAACATACCTGTCCCTAAGGTTTGAAGGAAGTCGCAATTCTGAAAACATATTTGTCAAAGCGACTGACTCGCTATACTTTCGGCACTTGTTATTAAGTCAGGGAGTGAAACATGCATTATTTAAAACGCGGCGTGGCGCTGGCGTTATTCGCCGCCTTATCGCTGGGAAGCCTGTCAGCGCAGGCCTATGAGCAGGGCAAAACCTATAAAATCACCATCCTGCACACCAACGACCACCACGGTCATTTCTGGCGCAACGATTATGGCGAATATGGCCTTGCGGCGCAGAAGACGCTGGTGGACGGTATCCGCAAAGAGGTGGCGGCCGAAGGCGGTAGCGTCCTGCTGCTGTCCGGCGGCGATATCAATACCGGGGTGCCGGAATCCGATTTACAGGATGCAGAACCTGATTTTCGCGGCATGAACCTGATAGGTTACGATGCCATGGCGGTCGGCAACCATGAGTTTGATAACCCACTCAGCGTGCTGCGCCAGCAGGAGAAGTGGTCGAAGTTCCCGTTCCTGTCGGCCAATATCTATCAGAAAAGCACCGGCGAACGCCTGTTTAAACCTTGGGCGCTGTTTAAGCGCGGCGGGCTGAAGATTGCGGTGATTGGCTTAACCACCGATGATACGGCGAAAATCGGCAACCCGGAATATTTCACCGATATCGAATTCCGTAATCCGGCGGCAGAAGCCAAGCTGGTTATCCAGGAATTACAGCAAAATGAAAAGCCGGACGTGATTCTGGCGACCACCCACATGGGCCACTATGACAACGGCAATCACGGCTCTAACGCGCCGGGCGACGTTGAAATGGCGCGGAGCCTACCTGCGGGATCGCTGGCGATGATCGTCGGCGGCCACTCGCAGGATCCGGTATGCATGGCGTCGGAGAATAAAAAGCAGGTCGATTATGTCCCCGGAACCCCGTGCGCGCCGGATCGCCAGAATGGCATCTGGATCGTGCAGGCTCACGAGTGGGGAAAATATGTCGGCCGCGCCGATTTTGAATTCCGCAACGGTGAGATGAAGCTGGTGCACTATCAGCTAATCCCGGTCAACCTGAAGAAGAAAGTGACCTGGGATAACGGTCAGAGCGAGCGCGTATTGTATACGCCGCAAATTGCTGAAAACCCTCAGATGCTCTCGCTGTTAACGCCGTTCCAGAATAAAGGCAAGGCGCAGTTACAGGTGAAAATAGGCAGCGTCAACGGCCATCTTGAAGGCGATCGCAGCAAAGTTCGCTTCGTACAAACCAATATGGGGCGTCTGCTGCTGGCGGCGCAGATGGCGCGCAGCAATGCTGATTTCGCGGTGATGAGCGGCGGCGGTATTCGCGACTCTATCGAAGCGGGTGATATTACCTATAAAGACGTGATGAAAGTGCAGCCGTTCGGCAACGTGCTGACTTACGTCGATATGAGCGGTAAAGAGGTGACTGAGTACCTGACCGCCGTCGCGCAGATGAAGCCGGATTCCGGCGCTTATCCGCAGTTCGCCAACGTCAGTTTCGTTGCCAAAGACGGCAAGCTTAACGATCTGAAAATCAAAGGTGAACCGGTTGATCCGGCGAAAACTTACCGTATGGCGACGCTGAGCTTTAACGCCACCGGCGGTGACGGCTACCCGCACATCGATAATAAACCGGGATACGTAAATACCGGTTTTATCGATGCCGAGGTGCTGAAAGAGTACATCGAGAAGAACTCGCCGCTGGATGCGGTGGCCTACGAGCCGAAGGGCGAGGTCAGCTGGCAGTAAGCCATCGCTTAGCGGGGCCCGGATAGGGCGCGTGCGCCGCTATCCGGGACGGTGTGCTTAATCGCGGCGGGCGATATCGGCGAACTTCGCGTCCAGAAGCTTCGCCAGATCGCTTGCCGCCAGTTCAATATCCAGCCCGCGTTTGCCGCCGGAAATATAGATGGTGGCAAATTCCTGCGCCGGGGCATCAATCACCGTCGGCAGACGCTTTTTCTGCCCCAGCGGGCTGATGCCGCCGACCAGATATCCGGTGATCCGCTGTGCGACCATTGGGTCGGCCATATCTACCTTCTTGGCGCCCAGCGCTTTGGCCACTTTTTTCAAATCCAGTTGACCGGCAACCGGGGTGACGGCGACCGCCAGATGTTTCATATCGCCGTTAACGGCCACTAATAGCGTCTTGTAAACCTGATCCGCATTGAGCCCCAGCTTGCGAACCACTTCATCGCCAAAATTGGTCTCTTGAGGATCGTGTTCGTAGCTGTGGATCTGAAAGGTAATTTTGTTTTTTTCGAGTAATTTAACGGCGGGAGTCATAGTAATCCTTCTTACCAACCGACCTAACGTATGACCAGCATACGCGTGAGGGTTGTATAAAAAATAGTACCATCTTGCGCAATAGTATTGGCAGTGATGGTCACTTTGAGCGACAATCAGACGATCCGGGATGTATATCCCGGGATAATAATAATGATGAAATTCCTCTTTGACGGGCCAATAGCAATATTGGCCATTTTTTTACGTCAACATATCCGGCAGGTTCCCTTCACCATACAGATGCAGCGCGCCGACGGCGACGACGTAACTCCCCGGCGGCAGGGCAAGCAGCGTGTCGCGCCAGGCTATGTTGCGCTGATGCATCAGTACATCATATAAAGACTGGCTGAAGGTCGTCGGCAGCGTTTCCGCGCCGCGCGACGGCGGTTGTTCCAGCCACCAGCCGATCATGACCTGCAGTAAACGGGCGTTGGTGCGCCAGTGGCTCAGCGTATCTTCCAGCAGCGCCTTACCGCCGTCAGGTAGATTGCGTAACAGCGCGATCTGGCTATCGGCGCCTTCCAGCTCCATTACCCTTATGTTGCTCTCGCGGGCAGCCATCAGCAACTGATAATCAATGCCGTAATCGGGTCGTAACCCCAGCTTTTGCGCCTGGGTGGCTTGTAGCACCATCGCCACCTGCCATAGCGGCTGGCTATCGAAAAGATCGACCGACAAACCCAGTTCGCCGGCGCGTGAGCGTAATTCTGCTAATTGTGTTTCGCTCAGACGTTCAGCTAGCGGGGGATAAGAGGGGAGATTACTGAAAGGCGTTTCATTACCGGTGATATCTGCTTCGACGATTAAGGCGTCGGCCTGACGTATCTTTTTCAGTAGCTTAGCCGGCGGCGGCGCCATGTCGCGGGTGCCCATATGGATGCTGCCGACGAGGTGTAAATAACGGTCGCCGGGCAGGACGATATCCATTGCAGGCCAGGAATAAGACGAGCCGACGGCGGCTCGCCACAGCATTTTTATTCGGTTTAACAGGCCCATACGCGCTCCGAAGTGTGAGGCATTCATGCTAGCGCATCTGGTGGTGGCCGTCATCTTTCCCGCGGGTTTTTATTGCCGCCAATAAATAAACGGGCGCTGAGTAACCTCAGCGCCCGTTTTCCTGTGGCTGTGCCTATTCTTTCGGTTTAAAGCGCAGCAGGCGGTTAGCGTTACTCACCACGGTGATTGACGACAGCGCCATTGCCGCGCCGGCGACCACCGGGTTCAGCAGGGTACCGGTCAGCGGCCAGAGGATCCCAGCGGCAATCGGGATGCCTAACGAGTTATAAACAAATGCGCCCAGCAGGTTCTGTTTCATATTGCGTAACGTCGCCTTCGAAATCGCTAAAGCATCGGCCACGCCGTTAAGACTATGGCGCATCAGAGTGATCGCCGCGGTTTCAATGGCGACATCGCTGCCGCCGCCCATGGCGATACCGACATCCGCCTGCGCCAGTGCCGGGGCATCGTTAATACCGTCGCCGACCATCGCCACTTTGTGTCCTTCGCTCTGCAGACGTTTAATGGCATCGGCTTTGCCGTCCGGCAGCACGCCGGCTATCACTTCATCAATGCCCGCTTCTTTGGCGATGGCATTGGCGGTAGTAGGGTTATCCCCGGTCAGCATCACCAGCCGGTAGCCCTGATGATGCAGGCGCGCCAGCGCGTCGATGCTATCTTCACGTAGCGGGTCGCGGATGGCGAACAGCGCGGCGGCCTGACCATCGATCGCCAGCAGTACCGGCGTGGCGCCGCGCGAGGCCTGTGTCGTCATCTCGCTTTCCAGCTCGGCGGTGGCGATATGCTGCTCGTTAAGCAGCGCCTGGTTGCCGAGCAGCAGTCGATGGCCTTCCGCTTCACCGCTGACGCCGAGCCCGCGCAGGGTACGGAAGCCGCTTACCTCCGGTAAAGTGCTGTCGGCGGCTTTATCAAGGATCGCCCGCGCCAGCGGATGGCTCGAACCCTGCTCGAGCGCGGCGGCAAGACGCACCGCGGTTGTTTCATCAACCCCTGCAAAGGTTTTCACGGCCACCACCTGCGGCTTGCCTTCGGTCAGGGTGCCGGTTTTATCAAACACCAGCGTATCGAGTTCGCTGGCGCGCTGCAGAGCATCGGCGTCACGCACCAGAACGCCATATTCTGCCGCCCGGCCGACGCCGGAAATAATCGACATCGGTGTTGCCAGGCCTAACGCGCATGGACAGGCGATAATCAGTACCGTGGTGGCAATGACCAGGGTATAGACGATTTGCGGCGCCGGGCCGAAGAAGTACCAGATAGCGGCGCTAATCAGCGCAATGGCTACCACTGCCGGAACAAATACCGCCGAGATTTTATCCGCCAGTTGGCCGATTTCCGGTTTGCTACTTTGCGCCTGGCGCACCATGCGAATAATCCGCGCCAGCGTGGTCTGGCTGCCGACGGCGCTGGCGGTAAACAGCACGCTGCCGTCCTGCACCACGGTACCGGCATGAATGGCGTCGCCATCGCCTTTTTGCTGCGGTACCGGTTCGCCGGTAAGCATGGCTTCATCAAACCAGGCTTCGCCCTGGCTTATCACGCCGTCAACCGGAACGCGATCGCCAGTGGTCAGGCGCAGCGTCATACCCGCCTCAACTTCCGCGAGCGGCAGATCTTTCTCGCCTTCAGGCGTCACGACGCGTGCCGAAGGCGGCGTCAGGTCGAGCAGTTTTTCCAGCGCTTTCGAGGAGCGCTGGCGCGCGCGGGCTTCCAGCATATGGCCGAGGTTGATAAGACCAATGATCATTGCGCTGGCTTCGTAATACAGGTGGCGCGCTTCCATCGGAAACCACTGCGGCCACAGGTTGACGCTCATTGAATATAGCCAGGCGACACCAGTCCCCAGGGCGACCAGCGTATCCATGGTGGCGGTGCCGTTTTTCAGGCTTTTCCAGGCGCTGCGGTAGAAGTGACCGCCTGCGAAGACCATCACCGCGAGGGTGATAAGGCCGATGACCAGCCACAGCGATCGATTGTCGTCGCTGACCATCATGTTATCGCCGATCATGCCCCAGACCATAACCGGTACGCCGACCAGCAGGGCGACAATCGCCTGCCAGCGAAAACGTTTCATGGTGGCGATGGCGGTTTCCTGCTGTCGTTCGCGGCGTTCGAGATCGTCTTCGATAGCCTCCGCGCCGTAGCCGGCTTTTTCCACCGCCTGCACTAATTCGGCGGCGGACGCACTGCCCATTACCAGCGCCGTGCGTTCCGCCAGGTTTACCCGCGCCTGTGAGACTCCCGGCACCGCGGCAAGCGCGTTTTGTACTCGGGAAACGCAACTGGCGCAGCTCATGCCGTTGATCAGCAGCTGTTGACTGTCATCCTCGTCATGGGCTGCCGGAAGCTCGGGAGTGGCCGCTGTCAGTGCTTCCGACGGGATTGATGATTCTGCCAGCGGTTTAGCCTTTGGGTGGCTGAGCTCCGCGCCGTATCCGGCTTGTTTGATGGTCTCAATCAGGGCTTCAGCGCTGGCGCTGCCCGTGACGTGGGCTTCGGTAACAGTGACATCAGCCTGTTCAACGTCGGGACGTTGTTCGAGGCTCTCTTTCACGCGTTTAACGCAGTGGCCGCAAGAGAGGCCATCAAGCGTCAGGTCGATAGTGTTAGACATAAATAACTCCTGAATAATTTCCGGTTAATGATTGACCGAACACACTCTTTCATCGAGTATTAAGAAGGTTAAACCTTCCAGCAAGGGGAAGGTCAAGGGGGAAAAATGAATATTAGCGATGTGGCGAAAAAAACCGGCTTAACCAGCAAAGCGATTCGTTTTTACGAAGAGAAAGGGCTGGTGACGGCGCCGCTGCGTAGCGATAACGGCTACCGTACCTATAGTCAGAAGCATCTGGATGAACTGACGCTGCTGCGCCAGGCGCGGCAGGTGGGATTTAATCTGGAAGAGTGCCGCGAGCTGGTGGCGTTATTCAACGATCCGTCACGGCACAGCGCCGATGTGAAAAAAAGAACGCTGGAGAAAGTCGCGGATATTGAGAACCATATCCGCGAGTTGCAAAACATGCGCGCGCATCTGCTGGCGCTGGCGGACGCCTGCCCAGGCGATGACAGCGCGGATTGCCCAATAATGGATAACCTCTCCGGCTGCTGTCACCGCAAAGCGCAGGCTTAACGGACGGCGGCTCTTACCCGCAAGGTAATTCCTTCGATGGCGACCACTTCAACCTTGCTGCCCACCGCGAGGTCCTCATCGGCAATCACCGGCCAGGAGCTATCGCCGACGCGGACGTGGCCACGACCGTTTTCCAGCGCGTTGTCGAGAGTGAAACGACGGCCAACCAGCTGCTGGCCGCGCTGGTTAAGCTGCGCGTCGGCGGGGCGCTGCTGCCTCATACGTTTACGCAGCCATTTTGACCACAGCCAGGCCGCCAGCAGGGTAAGAACGGCAAACAGCGTCCCTTGCCATTCCCAACTGAACGGAATAGCCCAGGTCAGCAGGCCGGTGACGACGCCAGCTACGCCGCTCCACAGCAGGTAGCCATTGCTTCCGAGCATCTCTGCCGCCAGCAATAGCCCGCCGAGAGTCAGCCAGAAAATATGCGGATGGGCGAGGATCAGGGCGATCATGATTTTTTCCGCTCGGCGCTGCTCTCTTTCAACAGTTCGCCGATCCCGGCTATCGAGCCCATCAGGCTGCTGGCATCCAGCGGCATCAGTACCACTTTGCTGTTGTTGGCGGCGCCAATCTGCTGCAGCGCGTCGGTATATTTCTGCGCCACGAAGTAGTTAATCGCCTGAATGTCCCCTGAGGCAATCGCCGATGACACCATCTGGGTGGCGCGGGCTTCCGCTTCGGCGGAACGTTCGCGGGCTTCCGCCTGCAGGAAGGCTGACTGACGTTCACCTTCGGCTTTGAGGATTTGCGACTGCTTTTCGCCTTCGGCTTTGAGAATTTCCGCCTGGCGCACCCCTTCAGCCTCCAGGATGTAGGCGCGTTTGGTTCGCTCGGCTTTCATCTGGGCGTTCATTGAGGAGATAAGTTCCGCAGGCGGACGAACGTCGCGGATTTCGACGCGGGTGATTTTTACCCCCCAAGGATTGGTGGCGTCGTCGACGATATGCAGCAGGCGGGTGTTAATGCTATCGCGCTGGGAGAGCATTTCATCCAGCTCCATCGAGCCGAGCACGGTACGAATATTGGTCATCGTCAGATTGACGATCGCCAGCTCAAGATTGCTGACTTCATAGGCGGCTTTTGGCGCATCGATAACCTGAATGAAGCACACGGCGTCAATGGTGACGTTGGCGTTATCGCGGGAGATGACCTCCTGTGAAGGGATATCCAGCACCTGCTCCATCATGTTCACTTTACGGCCGATGCGGTCCATAAACGGCACCACTAAACTTAAGCCCGGCTGCAGCGTCTGCGTGTAGCGGCCAAAGCGTTCGACGGTCCATTGATATCCCTGCGGCACGATTTTTACTGCCGCCCCCACAATGACCAGTGCGACAAAAATAAGAACGGGGATAAAAATCAGCATCAAAAACCTCCTGTCTTGTTGCCTGATGGGCGCCGCAGCGAAATGGCGCATGTTTAAACAGAGTATAACTTTCTCCTTGTTCCGGTGAAAGAAAACTGGAGTAAACTGTCTGGGTTTGAGGAAATAAACTGGACATATAATGAAGGAAAATAACGCGATTTTACGTCTCGAGGGCGTTGGTTTTAAAACCGACGACGCGGTCATCCTG
The DNA here is from genome assembly GCF_040065095.1 of Klebsiella sp. CN_Kp091. NCBI lineage: Bacteria > Pseudomonadati > Pseudomonadota > Gammaproteobacteria > Enterobacterales > Enterobacteriaceae > Klebsiella > Klebsiella sp. CN_Kp091. The sequence goes on from NZ_JBEAIO010000005.1 coordinate 280,866, forward strand.
AATAATATCGATCTCCGGATTGCGGCCGGGGAATTTAAGTTGATTACCGGGCCATCCGGATGCGGCAAAAGTACGCTGCTGAAAATTATCGCCTCGCTGCTGAGCCCGACCAGCGGAGTGATTTTTTTCAATGACAAAGATATCACTACGCTGACGCCAGAAAACTATCGCCAGCAGGTCTCTTACTGCGCGCAAACCCCGGCGCTATTCGGCGATTCGGTCTATGACAACCTGGTCTTCCCATGGCAGATCCGCAACAAACAGCCGGATCCTAAAGCGCTGATTGCCGACCTCGAACGATTCGGGCTGGCGGATAATACGTTGGAGAAATCCATTAATGAGCTTTCCGGCGGTGAAAAGCAGCGGGTCTCGCTCATTCGTAATTTGCAGTTTCTACCGCAGGTTTTGCTGCTTGATGAAATTACCAGCGCGCTGGATGAAAGTAATAAGCGCAACGTTAACGAGATTATTCATCGCTACGCGACGGAAAAAGGGATGGCCATTCTGTGGGTCACTCACGACCAGAACGAAATTGCCCATGCTGATGAAGTTATTACGCTACAGCCTGCCGGCGGGAAAATGCAGGAGGTGAAAAATGAACGGGCATAATATTACTAACGAATCACTGGCGCTCTCGATGGTGCTGGTGCTGGTAGCGATCGTCGTCAGCTATCGGGAAAAGCTAGCGCTGGAAAAAGATATCATCTGGAGTATTTGCCGGGCGATAGTGCAATTAATTATCGTCGGCTACGTGCTGAAATATATCTTTAACGTCAACCATGCGGTGTTGACGCTATTGATGGTGCTGTTTATCTGCTTCAACGCGGCGTGGAATGCGAAGAAGCGCAGTAAATATATCGACAAAGCTTTTGTTTCATCGTTTATCGCTATTACCACCGGCGCTGGACTAACGTTGGCGGTACTGGTCTTCTCGGGGTCGATCGCCTTTGTGCCGATGCAGGTTATTCCGATTGCCGGCATGGTGGCCGGTAACGCTATGGTGGCGGTAGGACTGTGCTACAACAATATGGGCCAGCGTTTTAACAGTGAGCAGCAGCAGATTCAGGAGAAGCTAAGCCTCGGCGCGACGCCGAAGATGGCCTCCGCGCGGCTGATTCGCGACAGCATACGCGCTTCGTTGATTCCCACGGTAGATTCGGCGAAAACGGTCGGGCTGGTGAGTTTACCGGGCATGATGTCGGGACTGATTTTCGCCGGGATTGACCCGGTGAAGGCGATTAAGTATCAGATTATGGTCACGTTTATGTTGCTATCGACCGCCAGCCTGTCGACGATTATTGCCGGTTATCTGACCTACCGGAAGTTCTTCAATGCCCGCCATCAATTGGTGGTGACGCAGTTGAAAAAGCGCCCGTAAGTATTCCCGGGTTACGGCTTACGCCTTACCCGGGCTACCACGGCGTAATCTGTAGCCCGGATAAGCGTAGCGCTATCCGGGTCAGCGCCTCTGATTAATACAGCAGTGAATACAGCTGGCGGCGGTACTTCGCCGCCAGGGCGTCGCCGGTGCCGAGCGCCGCGAGGATCTCTTGCAGCATTTTGCGCACCTGGCCATCGCCGGCGCCTAAATCTTTTTGCAGATGCGTGAAGAGCAGCGCCAGCGCTTCTTCGTTGCGCCCGACCTGGTGCAGCTGCAACGCCAACTGAGACGCCAGCGCCGCGTCGTCCGGGTTCTGCTCGACCTGCTGCTGAAGTTGCTGGATTTCCGGGGTATCAGCGGCCTGCTTAAGCAGTTCAATCTGTGCCACCAGCCCCTGATAACGGGTGTCCTGATCCTGCAGCGGCACAGTTTTCAGCACGCTTTCAGCTTCATCGGAACGCTGCAGGGCAATTAGCGTTTCCGCCAGCAGCAGGCCAATCTGGCTATCCTGGTTAGACAACTGCCAGGCGTCTTTCAGCAGCGGCAGCGCGTCGGCGTATTTTTCTTCCTGCATCAGCGCCAGCGCTTCCTGCGCTTTCAATTCTTCTTCGCGCGGCAGCACTTTATCCAGCAGGGCGCGGATAGCCTCTTCCGGCTGCGGGCCTTCAAAACCATCTACCGGCTGGCCGTTCTGGAACAGATACACCGTTGGGATCGCGCGCAGACCAAACTGCGAGGCCAGCATCTGCTCCGCGTCGCAATCTACTTTCGCCAGCGTAAACTGACCGTGGTATTGGGCGGCCAGGCGCTCAAGCACCGGCGTCAGCTGTTCGCAGTGCTGGCTGCGGGCGGACCAGAAGTAAAACAGCACCGGCGCATTCATGGATTGCTGCAGCGTCTGCTGCAGATTAGCTTCGGTAATATTGACAATATTCTGTTCGGACATGAGCTTATCTCGTTGGTCGATTTCTGTTTTAGATGGGGGCGACATTCAGCGCTTCAACTCAGCCCTGGATAATTTTGTCCATCGCACGGGCCGGTAGCAGGCGTTTTAACCAGCCTACTGCGTGGGTGACCAGCGTCACCGGATAGCGCAGTTTCGGTTTGTCGCTGACGAAGGCATGACGCACTTTTTCCACCACCGCCTCCGGGCCGAGCGTAAAGCGCGCGGCAATACCGGGATTTTCTACCGTCTTGTCGCCGGTCTGGTTAACATTGTTGGTAAAGCGGGTGCGGATTGGCCCAGGCTCAATCAGGCTGACTTTTATGCCGCTGTGGCGGAGTTCCATACGCAGCGCATCGGACCACGCCTCCAGCGCGTATTTACTGGCGGCATAGGCGCCGCGACCGGGGCTGGAAATCAGGCCCATCACCGAAGAGGTCATCACGATGCGGCCTTCGCCGTGCGGCTGCATGGCGGGCAGCAACAGCATGGTGAGCTGATGGGCGCCAAAAAAGTTGGCGGAAAACTGCTGTTCCATCTGCTGACGGCTGATGGTGGTGAGCGGGCCATAGACGCCGTAGCCTGCATTATTGAACAGGCCATACAGGCGGTTATCGGTCAGCGCGATGACTTCGGCGGCGGCATTTTCGACGCTTTGCGGGTCATCAAGATCCAACAAAATACCGGTCAGACCCAGTTCCTGCATACGAGCGACATCCTCCCCCTTACGGCAGGCGGCCAGTACGCGGAAGCCCTGGCGCTTTAAATCAAGGGCGCTTTCGAGGCCAATTCCGCTGGAACATCCTGTAACTAAAACCGATTTTTGCATAACTTTACCTGTGAATGACTCCCGGCGTTCAGGAGTCATGATTAACTAAGGGAGCCAACCGGGTTGCCATCCAGTCGGCAATAAACGGTTGCGCATCGCGATTAGGATGAATGCCGTCGTCCTGCATCCATTGTGGCTTGAGATAAACCTCCTCCATAAAAAAGGGCAGCAGAGGAATATCGAACTCTTTGGCCAGTTGCGGATAAATCGCGCTAAAGGCTTCATTATAACGGCGCCCATAGTTAGCGGGCAGGCGTATTTGCATCAGCAGCGGCTGGGCCTTCGCCGCTTTGATATCCTGAATAACGGTGCGCAGCGTCTGCTCCGTTTGCTGCGGCGGGAAACCGCGCAGCCCGTCGTTGCCGCCCAGCTCCACCAGCACCCAGCGCGGCTGGTGCTGCTTCAGTAGCGCCGGCAGGCGCGCCAGTCCCTGCTGCGAGGTGTCGCCGCTGATACTGGCATTGATCACTGTCGTTTTGGCCTGCCACTTGTCGTTGAGCAGAGCAGGCCAGGCCGTATTGGCCGCCATTCGATAGCCGGCGCTCAGGCTATCGCCAAGCACTAACAGCGTATCCGCCGCCATCGCGCGACAGGTAAACAGAACCATAAACAGGAAAGGCAAATGCCAGCGGAAAACATACTTGAAGTTCATCATCTTAAGAAATCCGTCGGTCAGGGAGAGCATCAGTTGTCCATCCTTACCGGAGTTGAGCTGGTTGTCAAACCAGGGCAAACCATCGCCCTGATTGGCGAGTCTGGTTCCGGGAAATCCACGTTGCTGGCCATTCTCGCCGGGCTTGATGATGGGAGCAGCGGCGAAGTGTCTCTTTTGGGGCAACCGCTGCATCAGATGGATGAAGAGGCGAGGGCGACGCTACGCGCAAAGCACGTAGGTTTTGTCTTTCAATCGTTTATGTTGATTCCGACGTTAAACGCCCTTGAGAACGTCGAGCTGCCGGCATTGCTGCGCGGCGCCAGCGATAGCCAGAGCCGTGGCGATGCGCGCGCGCTGCTTGAACAGCTGGGGCTTGGCAAACGCCTGCACCATTTGCCGGCCCAGCTTTCCGGCGGCGAGCAGCAGCGGGTGGCGCTGGCCCGCGCCTTTAACGGCCGTCCGGCGCTGCTGTTTGCCGATGAGCCGACCGGCAATCTTGACCGTCATACCGGCGATAAAATCGCCGATCTGCTGTTCTCGCTTAACCGCGAACACGGCACCACGCTGATTCTGGTGACCCACGATCCGCTACTGGCGGCGCGCTGCGATCGTCGCTTACGCCTGGTGGATGGCAAGTTGCAGGAGGAAGTATGATAGCCCGCTGGTTCTGGCGCGAATGGCGCTCGCCTTCGCTGCTCATCGTCTGGCTGGCATTAAGCATGGCGGTGGCCTGCGTGCTGGCGCTGGGCTCAATCAGCGACCGTATGGAAAAAGGGTTGAGCCAGCAAAGCCGCGATTTTATGGCCGGGGATCGCACTCTGCGCAGTTCGCGCGAAGTGCCCGCCGAGTGGATCGCCGAGGCGCGTACGCTAGGGTTAACCGTGGGCGAACAGCTGAGCTTCGCCACCATGACTTTCGCTGTAGATACCCCGCAGCTGGCGGACGTGAAGGCGGTTGATGATAGCTACCCGCTGTACGGCACGCTGGAGACCGCTCCGGCGGGATTAAAACCGCAGCGCGGCAGCGTCCTGCTGGCCCCAAGGCTGATGGCGCTGCTGAATCTAAAAACCGGCGATAACATTGATGTTGGCGACGCTACCCTGCGCATCGCTGGCGAGGTCATTCAGGAGCCTGACGCCGGCTTCAACCCCTTCCAGATGGCGCCGCGGTTGCTGATGAATATCGCCGACGTGGCGAAAACCGGCGCAGTACAGCCCGGCAGCCGCGTCTCCTGGCGCTATAAGTTCGCCGGTAGCGCGCAGCAACTGGCGGCTTACGAGCGGTGGCTGCTGCCGAAACTTGGCGCGGAACATCGCTGGATTGGTCTGGAGCAGGATGATAGCGCGCTGGGGAAATCTCTGGAACGCTCGCAGCAATTTTTGCTGCTGTCCGCGTTATTAACGTTGCTGCTGGCGGTCGCTGCGGTAGCGGTCGCGATGGGGCATTACTGCCGCAGCCGCTATGATTTGGTCGCCATCCTTAAGACGCTGGGCGCCGGGCGGGCGCAGCTACGTAAACTTATCGTCGGTCAGTGGCTGATGTTGCTGGCGCTGGCGGTGGCGGCGGGGGGCGCGATGGGGCTGCTGCTGGAAAAAGCCCTGCTGTTGATGCTTAAACCGGTGCTGCCCGCCGCGCTGCCGCCGGCCAGCGGCTGGCCGTGGCTATGGGCTATCGGCGCGATGGTGGTAATTTCGCTGCTGGTTGGTTGGCGGCCCTATCGGCTGCTGCTGGCGACCCTGCCGCTACGGGTATTACGGCAAGATGTGGTGGCTAACGTCTGGCCGCTGAAACACTATATTCCCGTGGTCTGCGCGGTTGTCGTGGGCGGACTAGCCTGGCTGATGGGCGGTAGTCCGCTGCTATGGTCGGTGCTGGTCGGGGCGCTGGTGCTGGCGCTGCTGTGCGGGCTGGTAGGCTGGGCCTTGCTGTGGTTGCTCAAGCGCTTAACGCTGAAAGCGTTACCGCTACGCCTGGCGGTGAACCGCCTGTTGCGCCAGCCGTGGTCAACGCTGAGCCAACTGGCGGCGTTTTCACTGTCGTTTATGCTGCTGGCTCTGCTGTTGGTGTTACGCGGCGATCTGCTCGAACGCTGGCAGCAGCAGTTACCCCCGGAAAGCCCGAACTACTTCCTGATTAATATCGCTCCCGAACAGGTTGTGCCGGTGAAGACATTCCTGGCCGAACACCAGACCCGGGCGGCGGAGTTTTATCCCATCGTGCGCGCGCGTTTGACGCAGATTAACGGTCAGACGACGGAAGGGAATAAAGACGAAGCGCTGAATCGCGAACTGAATCTCACCTGGAGCGAGCAGCGCCCGGATCATAATCCGCTGGTGGCCGGGAGCTGGCCGCCGAAGGCGGGCGAGGTGTCAATTGAAGAGGGGCTGGCGCAGCGGTTGGGCGTCAGGATCGGTGATAGCGTCACCTTTACCGGCGACACCCAGCAATTTAACGCTAAGGTGACCAGCGTGCGCAAAGTTGACTGGGAGAGCCTGCGGCCAAACTTCTTCTTTATTTTCCCGCCAGGGGCGCTGGATGGGCAGCCGCAAAGCTGGCTCACCAGCTTCCGCTGGGATAATGGCAACGCGATGCTGACCCAGCTTAACCGCGAGTTTCCCACCGTTAGCCTGCTGGATATCGGCGCCATCCTGCGCCAGGTCGGCCAGGTATTGACGCAGGTAAGTCGGGCGTTGGAAGTCATGGTGGTGCTGGTCACCGCCTGCGGCGTATTACTGCTGCTGGCTCAGGTGCAGGTCGGGATGCGTCAGCGGCATCAGGAGCTGGTCGTCTGGCGGACGCTGGGGGCTGGAAAAAGCTTGCTGCGTACCACGCTGTGGGCGGAGTTCGCCCTGCTTGGCGTGGTGTCGGGGCTGGTGGCGGCCATTGGCGCCGAGGTAGCGCTGGCGATGCTGCAAACAAAAGTGTTTGATTTCCCATGGACGCCGGACTGGCGGCTGTGGGTTATGCTGCCACTCTCAGGCGCTATTTTATTATCATTATGCGGCGGATGGTTGGGATTACGCTTATTAAAAGGCAAAGCGTTATTCCGACAATTTAACCAGTAAATAGATTTCATTTTTATGAAGCGCCGCGCAATTTCGCGGCGCTTTTATTTTAACGGCACAAAATGATAATTCCTTGATTTTTAAGCGCACAAAACATTAAAAAACCAACAACACGTCGTGCTAATTCGCAGTTAATATTCAACTGGCAAATATAAGGTTGCTTATTACTCAAGGAAAAAGCATGGCACATAAAATAAAAGCGCTGGCGATCTCGATCGGCGCAGCATTAGCGTTAACCTCTTTTGCATCCCAGGCTGAGATTACGCTGCTGAAACAAGATCCGCAGGCGGGCGATCCGTTAAGTCGCCTTAACTTTACCGTCGGCGGCAGTATTCGTCCGCAGTTCAATATGATGACCGGCGATGGCGATAAAGGTTCCTACAAGCGTAACGGTTTCGATGGCGGCACCCGTTTCCGTTTTGCGGCTGATTACTATCTGTTTGATGATATTAGCTGGATCAGCTACTACGAACTGGGCGTCAATATTCCGGCGCTGTTCGATTGGGACAATCACTACGCGGAAGGGGCGAACAATACCTCCCGTCGTATGCTCTATACCGGTCTGAAGAGTGATACCTGGGGTACCTTAACCTACGGTCAGCAGAACAGTATTTACTATGATGTCGTCGGCGTGAAAACCGATATCTGGGACTACGATATGATTGGTCAGGCCCCGGGTAACGGTATCAATGGCGACTACGATGGTTCTTATCGTTCACGCAATATGTTGAAATATAAGAAAACCGTGGGCGATGTCGATCTGTACGGATCCTATTTGTTTGAAGATAGCGAATATCTGCCGGGTAATGGCCTACGCTACAAGCGTAAAGGCGGCGGTTCTATCGGTGCGGATTACCACATCATGAAGGACCTGACCTGGGGTACCGCGTGGAACTACACCCGCGCCGAAATGCGCGACCCGTCAAGCTCCGATAGCAAAACCTATGACCAGAATATTGTTGGTACCGCGCTGAGCTGGACCCCGGATAACTGGACTTTCTCCTTCGGCGGCGGCTGGTATCAGAACTTCCTGACTACCAAGAAAACCGATGTTCATAACTACTTCGCCGGCGATGCCTGGGGTATTGAATACTTTGCCGGCTATAAATTCCCGATCAATCAATACGCTGTTAAATCTATTCAGCCGTACTTTATGGGCGACCGCCTGGAGTATGTGAATGGCCGCAACTATCAGCGTATTGATAACGGTTTGGGTATTAGCTTCCAGCTGGATTACGGTTTCCGTGTTGATTACGAGCACGTGTTTACCTCCAGCACCGATGATCTGGGCGATATGAACCTGGTGCGTCTGCGCTACGACTTCTGACGATGAGTTGCCGCAAGCTGGGAATTTCCCCGGCTTGCGCTGCGTTAAGCGGGAGTCGCCCGGGTAAGGCGCTAGCCGCTACCCGGGAAGCCGTCTGGTTGGGGGAACTACTTCGCCAGCCAGGCGGCGACCTCTTGCCAGTTGCCGCGAAAAATGATTTTTCCGGCTTTTTTCCCCAACTGATAGCGATACATCGGGTCGTAGTATTCATTCAACAGCGGTACCAGCCAGGCGAAGTGCGCCTCGGTACTGGCGGAACGCTGCTGCTGCAACAGCGCCGCGTCGAGCAGTTCGGTTAACTGGGCAAAGCGCTGTAGCCCCAGCCGACGCCGGATGGCAAACAGCCCATGATGCAGATACTCGCTATATTCCTGCCAGCCTTTCTCTTCGCCATAGGCGGTAATAAAGTCGCGATGCATACGATCGAAGTACTCTTCGCGCAACCGTTCGAGACGAACGTCAAAGGGATCCTCCACCACCGCCAGCGGCGATTGCGCCATGCGGATGCGCAAGCACTCCGGCAGGTGGTTCGCGCCGATCATATGGCCTTCATCTTCCAGCACCCAACGTGTTTGTTGTTCCGCCTTTTTAAGCAGGGAGACCGCCAGATGGTTTTCGAACGTCGCCTGTGGGTGTTGCTGCAGCAGCGTTCGGCCAAATGACGAGCCGCGGTGGTGGGCGTGGCCTTCGAGATCGATACCGTCCGGGCGCGAGCAAACCAGCTGGGTTTTGCCATTGCCGGTGCAGCCGCCAATCAGCACGATGGGGCGCTGTACCAGCTCCTCGGTAGCCTGTATTACCGCCTGGCGTAGCGCTTTGTAGCCGCCGACAATCAGCGGATAATCGACGCCCGCTTCCCGCAGCCACTGCTGCACGATATGCGAGCGCTGGCCGCCGCGGGCGCAGCACAGATAGCCCTGCGGATAGCGGGCGCAGGCTGTCAGCCACGCCTTCAGGCGGCTGGCGCGCAGGTCGCCATCGACCAGCTTATGGCCGAGGGATAATGCCGCTTCCGGCCCCTGGCGCTTGTAACAGGTACCGACGGCGGCGCGTTCTTCGTCGTTCATCAGCGGCAGGTTAATCGCCGCGGGCATCGCGCTTTGCTGGAATTCCACCGGCGCGCGAACGTCGATAAGCGGCGTATCCGCGCAGAGGATGGCGCGATAGTGTGTCCCATTTTCCATGGGTCGTCCTTTTGAGTTAAAACCAGATGTGCTTACTGCGAGGTGGGGATTCTACGCGCCGAAGGGCGTGCCGGGGAAGGGGATAGATCAAATCCCCGGCACGAATGGCTTAATTAAGCTGCGACTGCGCCCAGAAAACGCCGCTGGCGTATTCAACCGGCAGGAGTGGTTTTAGCGCTTCCAGCGTGGCGCTCAGGCGATCGGTATCGCTGTCGGTTAGATTCAGGTGCCCGACTTTACGCCCCGGACGGACTTCTTTGTCGTACCAGTGCAGATGCACCAGCGGCAGCTTCAGCCAGTCGTAGTTCAGATCGCTGCCGATCAGGTTGATCATCACCGACGGGCTATTGACCACCGGCGGCGGCAGCGGTAAATCGGTAATGGCGCGCAGATGCAGTTCAAACTGGCTAATGGAAGCGCCGTTTTGCGTCCAGTGGCCGCTGTTGTGCACGCGCGGCGCCAGTTCGTTGATCAGTAGTCCCTCGGCGGTGACGAAGCACTCCATGGCCATCACGCCCACGTAGTCGAGCTCGTTCATGATCGCCGTCAGCATGCTTTCGGCCTGCGCCTGTTGGCGCGCATTGGCCTGCGGGAAGGCGACGCTGGCGCGCAGAATGCCATCCTGGTGCAGGTTGCGGGTCAGCGGATAAAACACCGTACTGCCGTCGCGCCCGCGGGCGCCGACCAGCGACACTTCGCCGGAGAAGTTAATTCCCTGCTCGACGATGCACTCGCCGTAGTTATCATCCGGCAGTTGTGCGGTTTCGTCAGCGCGCAGGCGCCACTGCCCGCGGCCATCGTAGCCGCCGACGCGGCGCTTGACGATAGCCAGTTCGCCCAGGCGGGCAAACACGGCAGGCCACTCGCTTTTATCCGCCAGTAGCTGCCACGGCGCGGTGGCGAGGCCAAGTTTGTCGAACAACTGTTTCTGGGTCAGGCGGTCGGCGATGATCGGAAAAACGTCGCGGTTGACGAAAGCCGGATGGCGCGCCAGTTCGCGGGTCAGGGCGGTTTCCGGCCAGCGTTCGATTTCAGCGGTGATGACGCTTTGCTGGAATGGTACCGCTTCCGGGTCGGCTTCGAGACCGACCGGCCAGACGGCGATGCCCAGCGGTTCACCGGCCTGACGCAGCATGCGGCCTAACTGTCCGTTACCGAGGACGCAAACCTGTTTCATGCCGCACCTCGCGGGTCCGGGTTATCCAGCACTTCATCGGTCTGCGCCTGACGCCAGGCGCTCAGGCGCTGGTGCAGTTCGGCATCATGCTGGGCGAGAATTTGCGCGGCGAGCAGGGCGGCGTTAGCGGCGCCGGCTTTACCGATGGCCAGCGTGCCGACCGGGATGCCGCGCGGCATTTGAACAATAGAGTAGAGGCTGTCAACGCCGCTTAATGCTGCGCTCTGAACCGGCACGCCGAGCACCGGCACCAGGGTTTTCGCTGCAATCATGCCCGGCAAATGCGCCGCGCCGCCCGCACCGGCGATGATCACCTGATAACCGTTGTTTTCCGCGCCTTCGGCGAAGCTAAACAGTTTATCGGGCGTACGGTGGGCGGAGACCACTTCAACATGGTGCGGAACGTTCAGGGTATCAAGGATTTCTGCGGCGAACTGCATGGTAGCCCAGTCGCTTTTGGACCCCATCACGATGGCGATACGCGCCGGATTATTGCGGGAAGACATGCGTCTGAAAACTCCTGTGGGTGTGCTTCACACTGCTTTAGAGGCCACAGAGAATAGCACGATATCCCGGCAAGGAAAACGGTTGCGTCGGCGGAAATACAGGGAAATCGTTGGCGAAATTAAAACGGGAAATAGATGAGTTCGACGCCGTCGGCGCTGACTTTCACCATTGACCCTTCGCTGTGCCACGCGCCGAGGACCACGCGCCACGCGGGCTGCCCGTTGGCCTGGAGTTCATGGACGGCCGGGCGATGGGTATGGCCGTGAATCAGCCACTGCACCTGATGCCGCTCCATCGCGTCAATTACCGCCTGCGGATTCACATCCATAATTTCCATCGATTTGCTGCTGTTGGCGGCTTGGCTATCGGCGCGCATTTTGGCGGCGATGCGGCGGCGGATAAACAGCGGCAGGGCGAGAAACAGACGTTGGATCCACGGGGTGTGAACTTTAGCGCGAAACGCCAGGTAACCGGGGTCATCGGTACATAAGGTGTCGCCATGCATAATCAACACTTCACGGCCATAGAGATCCAGCCGCTCTTCTTCAGTGAGCAGGATCATGCCGCTCTGGCGGGCGAAGCGCTGGCCGACGAGAAAATCGCGGTTGCCGTGGATGAAGTAGCAGGGTACGCCGGCGTCGACGACGGCTTTGATGGCCGAAGCGATTTGCTGATGCAGCGGGTTCGGATCGTCATCGCCGATCCAGGCCTCGAACAGGTCGCCGAGAATATACAGCGCGTCCGCTTCGCGGGCGCTGCCGGCTAAAAAGCGCAGAAAACCGGCGGTGATCGCCGGTTCTTCTGTTTGCAGATGCAGGTCTGCAATAAAAAGTGTCGCCACGAATTATTCGCTGACGGTGACGCTTTTGATCACAACATCTTCTTTCGGCACATCCTGGTGCATGCCGCTGCGGCCGGTGGCAACCGCTTTGATTTTGTCGACCACGTCCATACCTTCAACCACTTCGGCAAAGACGCAGTAGCCCCAACCCTGCAGGCTTTCGCCAGAGAAGTTCAGGAAGTCGTTGTCGACCACGTTGATGAAGAACTGCGCGGTGGCGGAGTGCGGCGCCTGGGTACGGGCCATCGCCAGCGTACCACGGGTGTTTTTCAGACCATTGTTGGCTTCGTTCTGAATCGGAGATTTGGTCGCTTTCTGATTCATGCCCGGTTCAAAACCGCCGCCCTGAATCATGAAGCCGTTGATAACACGGTGGAAAATGGTGTTGTCGTAGAAACCTTCGCGGCAGTAGTCCAGGAAGTTTTTAACTGTTTCCGGCGCTTTGTCGTCAAACGTTTTGATTACGATATCGCCATGATTGGTGTGGAAAGTAACCATTTTTGCATCCTGTTCCGATGATTGTAGTGCTGAACCCAAGGTTGGGTATGACATAGGTGGCTGTTATAGCATAACCGCGGGGGTCGATGCACCTTGCAATGTGTGCTGCTTCCGGTTTGAATTAGGGTTAGAATAAGCGACTTATATCCACACACGTCTACACGGAATCTTCGATGTTAAAAATTTTTAATACACTGACGCGCCAAAAAGAAGAATTTAAACCTATTCATGCCGGGGAAGTTGGCATGTACGTGTGTGGAATTACCGTTTACGATCTCTGTCATATCGGCCATGGCCGCACCTTCGTCTCCTTCGACGTTGTCGCTCGCTACCTGCGCTTCCTTGGTTACAAGCTGAAGTACGTGCGCAACATTACCGATATCGACGATAAAATCATTAAGCGCGCTAATGAAAACGGCGAAAGCTTTGTCGCGCTGGTCGATCGCATGATCGCTGAAATGCACAAAGATTTTGATGCCCTCAACATTCTGCGCCCGGACAACGAGCCGCGCGCCACCCACCATATCGCCGAAATTATCGAAATCACCGAGCAGCTGATCGCCCGTGGTCACGCTTATGTGGCGGATAACGGCGACGTGATGTTCGACGTACCGACCGACCCTAACTACGGTCTGTTGTCGCGCCAGGATCTCGACCAGCTGCAGGCGGGCGCTCGCGTCGACGTGGTTGACGTCAAGCGTAACCCAATGGACTTCGTCTTGTGGAAGATGTCGAAAGAGGGCGAGCCGAGCTGGCCGTCTCCGTGGGGCGAAGGGCGTCCGGGCTGGCACATTGAGTGCTCGGCGATGAACTGCAAACAGCTGGGTAATCACTTTGATATTCACGGCGGCGGTTCGGATCTGATGTTCCCGCATCACGAAAACGAAATCGCGCAATCGACCTGCGCCCACGACGGCGAATACGTCAACTACTGGATGCACTCCGGAATGGTGATGGTCGATCGCGAGAAAATGTCGAAATCGTTGGGTAACTTCTTCACCGTCCGCGATGTGCTGAAGTACTACGATGCCGAAACCATCCGCTACTTCCTGATGTCCGGCCACTATCGCAGCCAGTTGAACTACAGCGAAGAGAACCTCAAGCAGGCGCGTTCGGCGCTGGAGCGTCTGTACACCGCGCTGCGCGGAACCGACAAATCCGCACAGCCTGCGGGCGGCGAAGCCTTCGAAGCACGCTTTATCGAAGCAATGGATGACGACTTCAACACCCCGGAAGCCTATTCGGTACTGTTCGATATGGCGCGTGAAGTAAACCGTCTGAAAACGGAAGACGCGGCTGCCGCGAACGCGCTGGCGGCCCATATGCGTAAGCTCTCATCGGTGCTGGGTCTGCTTGAACAGGAACCGGACGCTTTCCTGCAGAGCGGCGCGCAGGCCGATGATGGCGAAGTGGCGGAAATCGAAGGGCTTATCCAACAGCGTCTGGATGCGCGTAAAGCGAAAGACTGGGCGGCGGCGGATGCGGCGCGCGACCGTCTTAACGAGATGGGTATCGTGCTGGAGGATGGTCCGCAGGGTACCACCTGGCGTCGTAAGTAAGCGCCATTGCTAATGAAAAGGCCACGCTTGCGTGGCCTTTTTGCGTTAGGGACTGACTTCCAGTGGTGTTGGCTGAAAAACGCATACGGATTCGGGCAGATTCAGATGCTGGCAGGAGGATATTTTGCGGCTGTAACGGGCAATAAACTGAATAATGCTATCGCCGCTGTTTAAACCTACTTTGCCATTTGCCAATAGTTGTTCCGGCTGATCGTCGGTAAAAACATTGCTGGCAACCATTTTTGCCCCAAGGCGTTCGAAAAGCGTGACCTTAACTAACGAGGGTTGATAACCCTGCTGTAAGAGCCAATGTCTGGCCTGTTCACGTGACCAGATATTGCTATCGCCCGCTCGGGCAAAGACTTCCAGCAGCCAGCCGTTAGAGTTCTGATACGGCCCGGAGAAGGGCCAGGCGATCAGGTTATAGCGCGGGCTGTGGAACAGGTTCAGTTTGACAGGACTGTGCAAAAGTGCTTGTAAGGCGGCGTTAAGTTCGCCGCGCGGGCGTAAAACCGCTATCTGCTGGTTAACCAGTTCATCGGCGAGAAACTCATATAATCCCTGCACGTACAGCGCTGACCGCGCGGTGCCGCAGGTATTCAGATTATGATAAACCCGCCAGCTGTTATCGGCCTGTCGCAGGGCGTAGCCGGCATGGGACCAGGTTAACCCGCGGCTGGACATATCCTGACCCTGGCGGACTAAAATAACCACCGCTTCCGGCTCGCTATTTAATTGTTGTTTGAGCAACTGTGCCTGATGCATGGTTGCGGCAATGGTTTCCGCCGATGGCGACCCCGTGCCGCAATCGGTGCTGGCGGCCGTTGCGCTTACTGATGTCACGCTCAGGCACAAGGCGAGCGCCAGGCGCTTCATTTCGCCGACAACGGTTGGTTAGCGGAGAGCGAGGCGTCCTCTTGATTCACCATATGGGCCAGGACTTTATCTTCTTTTTTCAGCAATGCGCCGGTGCCTTCCGGGGCTTTCTCCAGCGTCAGCTTGTCCCCGGCTTTAAGCTCCGCCTCTTCGACCACCTGCAGCGGCAGCACCATTTTGACGGTGTTCTGCTTAAGATCTTTGGTGGTCAACAGCGCGGTTTTCTGCTCTTTATTTTTGTCGACAGAAGCGGCGATAAGCGCGGCGGGAAGCAGGACCGGGGAGAGAATGATACCGCTCACCAGCACTGAACTGCCGATACTGGTAATGGTCGAAGAGACGGCATAGGCGTTGGTATGATCCTCGGCGCGAATGGTGGAAGAAACCGCCAGCAGTGCTGCAGCGGCGAGGATGGTCGTTTTATGCATGTTAATCCCTTAACGTTGAATAGATTGACGATACAACCAGAGTAGTAACGCCAGTACGCAAACAGGCAGCCAGACCCACTGCATCTCGGAGAGGATCACCTGATGTCCATAAGGCGTGGCATAGCGTGATAGCGCGAATGGCGCCACTTTAATCACCTGCCAGGGCAGGAAGAAGCGTTGATCGGACCAGGGCCACAGCCAGCCGACGCCTTTACCACCATCGGTGATGGCATCGAGCAGGCTATGGGATAAGAGGCAGATACTAAGAAATGCCCAACGCCACGCCAGCCAGCAGCAGGCGAGGGGGAATGATTTTGCATCCCAGCCCTAACCCCAGACACAGCGGAACGGCGGCATCAGTGATGATGGTTGGCATTGGCTTATATTCTACAAATAAAAGCCTATTATCAGTAGGGTATTTGAGGATTACATCCCCGCATTATTCTGATTTTCCTGCGGGAGAGCGCTGGCGCCGGGACCGGCGCCAGAGAGGGTTAGGCGATAACGGTAATGCTTTGACCGTCAAAGGTCACCGTTTGGCCGGCGACGATTTTGCAGCGTTTGCGGGTTTCCACCGCGCCGTCGACTTTCACCAGCCCTTCAGCGATAAAGATTTTGGCCTGCGCGCCGCTTTCGCTCCAGCCTTCCAGCTTCAGCAGATCACACAGTTCAACATGCGGGTGTTTGCCCAGAGAAAAATTCGCCATCTTAGGCCTCCTGAATGTCGTGATACTCTTCGCACGCCTGCAGCGTATTCTGAATGAGGGTCGCTACGGTCATTGGGCCAACGCCGCCAGGCACGGGCGTAATGTAGGACGCGCGTTCCGCTGCATCTTCAAACACTACATCGCCGACCACTTTGCCGCTTTCCAGACGGTTAATGCCGACGTCCACCACGATGGCGCCTTCTTTAATCCATTCACCCGGAATAAAGCCTGGTTTACCAACCGCGACAATCAGCAGATCGGCATTTTCGACGTGGTGGCGCAGGTTTTTGGTGAAACGGTGGGTGACGGTGGTGGTGCAGCCCGCCAGCAGCAGCTCCATGCTCATCGGACGGCCGACAATGTTAGAGGCGCCGATCACCACCGCGTTGAGGCCATAGGTGTCGATATTGTAGCGCTCAAGCAGGGTGACAATGCCGCGTGGCGTACAAGGACGCAGGCGCGGCGCGCGCTGACACAGGCGACCAACGTTATACGGATGGAAGCCGTCGACGTCTTTGTCCGGGGCAATGCGCTCAAGGACTTTAACGTTGTCGATACCGGCTGGCAGCGGCAACTGCACCAGGATGCCGTCGATAGTGTTATCGCCGTTAAGCGTGTCGATAAGTTCCAGCAGCTCGGCTTCGCTGGTGGTTTCCGGGAGATCGTAAGAGCGGGAGACGAAGCCCACCTCTTCACATGCCTTGCGTTTGCTGCCGACATAAATCTGCGACGCAGGGTTGCTGCCGACCAGCACAACGGCGAGCCCGGGGGCGCGTTTTCCGGCCGCTACGCGAGCCTTCACTTTTTCCGCGACCTCAGAGCGCACCTGCTGCGCAATCGTTTTACCGTCAATAATTTTTGCTGCCATCAGAGAGAGGATTCCATCTGTCACTTTACGAAAGGGGGATGTGGATATTTTGTCAGAAGCCAGCCCCGCTGTCAGTTATCGTTTGCGTTTTTATCGGTTTTCCGCCGCGAGGAGGTAAAAACAGGCTATTTTTCCGCGCCGTGGCGGCGGAAGGGGCCAGTCGCGAACGAACGGGGCGAACAATCCTTAACCAGACATCGCGTTAATAATCGACAAGCTCGCTATGCTGCTGCCTTTTCCCGGCAAAATGCATTGACTCACCGGAGGTTGACCGTATAATTTCACGCGATTGCACCTCCCGAAGCTCCCGCTTCTCAGTGCGCCCTTAGCTCAGCTGGATAGAGCAACGGCCTTCTAAGCCGTAGGTCACAGGTTCGAATCCTGTAGGGCGTGCCATTTAAAATCAAATACTTATCAGCTCCCTCCCAATCGCTGATTTTTCCTTGTGGGACATATTTGGGACATCGTCCTCAAAAATCGAGTCAATTTGCCGTGCTGGTTCCGTTAAATGGTTAGGTGCCAGGTGAGCATATTAATGGGAAATATCCTGCGGTTGCCACTGTATTAAGCCAGTTCCATGATAATTGTGCTCCAGAATCATCATGTGGATGAATTGTTGCTGTGTATTTTTGTTTTAGAAAGTACGCAATCCGAACGCTAATCTCTCCATCACTCATCTTGCTGTAATCCATCACATACCCCTCATCTTCTTCAGCAAAGCATCCAGAGACTTATTCTCGTTAACCGACTGGAAGCTATTACACTTCATCAACTCATCTCTTGGCGGCATTGTTCTTTGTCTGCGACGTACTGATAAATCATCTGGGAATATAGATGGATCGTAAGAACGGCCTATCATGATGAAATCTCCGAATCAGTTATTACTAATCATGCCGTAACGTGTGCGATAAAGTTTGAAGCGCTCATCTTCACGAGTTGGGCGCATCGGTCCGACTGGTAGGAATTGAGGGTATTTGCTTGCCTCAAGATTGTCGTACCAGACATCTTTCTCGAGTCGTTCCTGAATACGAGCTTCCATGCTCGGCGTCTGATAATCGTTATTTGCGATAGCCTCAAAGCATCGCGCAAAAACCTCTTCGCGGCTTCCTGATGCTTTCGGTGGGCGTAAGTAACCCGCCTCGTGAAGAGGTGATGACATTTTTATGCTCCAGATTAAATGGTATGAATGGTGTGGCGAGGGAAGGGAAGAGTTACCGGCGCAAAAGGTATAAGCATTAATAAACAGTTCAATGATAGTGAGCTCTACGATCTGGTTTGCCTATGGAGTATCTCATTAATCCTGAAAGAGGACTCTGAAGAAATTCTTCCCGCTCTCCAGTTGCTTGGAAGTGATTGGGCTAGAAAGATATCAGGCAATTTAGGAATGTTAACAGGATTTATCGATCGGGCTGGGCGCTTACTTCAAAGAGAAAGCAAGCATATAGCAACATCATCAATGCCCCCTATCAACTGGAGATTGGAGTTGGCAAGGATGCAAAAAGTCCTCGGATAGTAAACACAACCAATAACTAACCTCGCCTGGCGGGGTTTTTTATGACCCTACACTTCCCTGATATCAAGCTGATATTGCTAACAAGCGGATTGTAGCTGTATACTGAACACGAAATCACCAGTGGTGATGAGGAGGAGATATGGCAGTATTTGCAGCAATGCGCATAACTAGCGAACCCAAAAAAGCACAAGATAGCTGGGATGACATCGGTCGCGCTATCCTAGGCCGCAGCAAATCTGTGTCAAGATCTAGCGTATCTTACCAGGAAGGAATGAGCCCCGAGGCTATCATTGCCATGGCGAATGCAAGGTCTTCGTCCCGCAGGAAGGCATAATTGAAAATAACTGCCACGTTATCTGATGCTTTTTTAGACGGCGAATACGATACTGAGTTTGCTGCAGATTGGGGATATTTGACATCTCAAGAGCAGGCGGTTATAGCAGAGTTTATGCATAACATAGGTAATGGTTATGCACTGCGAGGCAAAAATAAGCCTTCTTGGGTTTATGACGATTACGAAACTATTCCAGGGACAAGTGGTTATGAGGCTGAAAACTATTGGCATTATCACTGCGGACCAACATGGAATAATGCACCTTTCAAAAGCCAAACGATTGATTTGAAGTTCAACCCGGGCGGCATGCAATCTAATGAGTGCATACATTATGCAAAGGTGTCGAGCACTGAGATTGTTATCGTTGGATACTCAAGGAATCACATACCCTTCCTGAAGTCAGAAGATACACTAAACCCTTTCTTTAACTAAAACGAACCTCGCTTCTGCGGGGTTTTTTTATACCCCAAAATTTACCGCAGCTCTGCTGTGGGGATCACTTGCGTCCGGAGCACAGGAAATGTCAGATATCACCGCGAATGTCGTTGTAAGTATGCCAAATCAGCTCTTCACGTTGGCTCGCTCTTTTAAGGCTGCGTCCAATGGGAAAATCTATATAGGTCAGATTGATACTGATCCAGTAAATCCAGACAACCAAATTCAGGTGTATCTGGAAAACGAGGATGGGTCGCACGTTCCTGTTTCACTGCCAATTATCATTAATGCTGGCGGCTACCCCGTGTACAACGGTCAGGTATCAAAGTTTGTTACCGTGCAAGGCCATAGCATGGCTATTTATGACGCCTATGGAGCGCAACAGTTTTACTTTCCTAACATTTTAAATGTATGACCCAGACCAGTTTAGAAGAGAACTTGAATCAAATGATGGCGAGGCAGGGATATCATTAATCGGAATCCCAGGCTCCGGAACCCTTTACGATTTGTTTGGTGGGTGGACATCTCCAGAGGCGTGGGGGGGCGGTTACTGGAGACGAGTCGAAAGCACACCAGAACTCCTACAGTTTCTTCCTTATGTTCGAATATCTTCGCGCTACAGGCGGTGGGATTGTATGCCTTAACCCAAGAGCAACCTATTACATCGACTTTATTAATTTCATTCCAAGTAACGTAACTATCCATGCATTTGGGGCAAAGATAGTCTGCATTAATCCATTATCTTCATATGGTAGGGGTGGCTTGGTTGTAGGGAGTTCACGCGAATTTAACTACAACTCAGCCAAGAATGCATATAATTGCAACGTTAGAGAAACCGCTAACTGATGGGACTAGCAATGGCAGTTTTGCGGCTACTAACTTCACTGAGGACTGCGTTATTAGGGATATTTCCGTACCGAATTTAGGGAGAACGGCGTTATCTGAAGGGGTATTGATCAATAACAGCAAAGGTTGTCATGTAAGTAATATCCGAATGGGCAATGCTAAGTCTGCAGTGTCCACTTTTTACGTTGATGACACAATGAACGACCAAGCAAAGCCAAACATAATTGAAGGAATCACTGGCATTGGATGTGATCAAGCCCTGGCCATCACAGGAAAGTATGCAACATTTAGCAATGTAAATAGCGTTAACTGTCTGCAAGAGGTTTTATTCCGCAATGGTAATGCGACTGGAAACTACCTTA
The DNA here is from genome assembly GCF_040065095.1 of Klebsiella sp. CN_Kp091. Taxonomy (NCBI): domain Bacteria; kingdom Pseudomonadati; phylum Pseudomonadota; class Gammaproteobacteria; order Enterobacterales; family Enterobacteriaceae; genus Klebsiella; species Klebsiella sp. CN_Kp091. The sequence continues at coordinate 301,201 of NZ_JBEAIO010000005.1, forward strand.
AGTTCAGGCCAAAAAGCTTTGCAGTTGGTGGTTCATCAACGCAATTCCTCTTCTTTTACTTCCTGAATAACATTGTGGATGGATGGAATAGGAAGTATGCATGGTTAAGACCACTGGATGCCTTACGGTCTCCATTTACCTCACTAACATCATGGAACTCAAACACTCAAGTAAAAATGGCAACGGCAACAACCGTGACGTTTATGCACAAAATAACGCCAGATATTAAGGCGGTATCTGGATTTACTATGTAGCTCCGCTTCTTGTTACACGGCAAGCTAGGGTTGTTACATCTGCATCCCAGAGAAAAGCTTGTGCCTTCCCTTCCGGTAATTCAAATTTACGAATACGCTCAAAGGTGAGTTTTTGTCTTGATGAAGCCATTTGGGTAGTTCCTGTTGGAGATTATCTCTTAAGTTAATGTAACGGCTGGTGTAAGTAAATTAGGGCTACACTTATCAACGCAAGTCTCTATTTATCAATTTTGCATTTGTATGTATGTCATTGATTTTTATTTTTATTGTGTTTTATTTTGATGTGATTCAGGTGCTTAAAACCCATAAACCTACGTACTTCTAAGCCGTAGGTCACAGGTTCGAATCCTGTAGGGCGTGCCATTATCGCTTCTCTTACGTTCGATTCCTCCATCCAACACAAGCCTCTGACGTAGATCCGCGCTGCTATTACCCGTTAATTAATAACGAAAAGTTTAATTTTATTTCCCAGCACGCTGACTATAGTGATGACACATTCACTTGCTTAATAAGGTCATCGCTCATGAAGTTAATTATCGCTTCCGTTATTTCATTGTTGAGTTTCAGCGCGCTTGCGGCGCCGGAAGGGACACTAAGCGTACATATTCTCAATCAGCAGACCGGTCTGCCTTCTCAAGGGGTGCAGATTGAGCTCGATAAGCAGCAGGGCAGCGGCTGGCAGCATATCGCCAGCGGTAAAACGGATGCCGATGGCCGTATCAAGTCGCTCTATCCGCTGGCCGATAATATGGAACCTGGGGTGTATAAAGTGACCTTCAAAACCGGTGACTACTTTAAAAGTCATAATATGAGCACCTTCTTTCCCGTCATTCCGGTTATTTTCAGCGTAACCGAACAGAACCAAAAGCTACATATCCCGCTGTTGTTGAGCCAGTATGGCTACTCTACCTACCGCGGTAGTTGATCCACGCACATTTCCTGGCCGGGCAAAGCGAAGACCGTCGTGTCTTGCTTTGTCCGGCGCATGTCACCGAATTCACTAAAACATCTATCTAACATTTCATCCCGCCCCTGATTGCCGCAACGTCGTGGCTATACCTCCCTTTTGTTTTCAATAAACGATCCTTCGTTCGATTTCTTTTTGATATGTGATGACGGTAACTAAAACGCTGTTTTGTTTTCATTGAATCATTATTTCACATGATCAATGATAACGGCATGGTATCAGTGTGGTGCGCACAACCCTGAGACTCCTGACTTTTCTCATCTGTTCGTAATGCAATGAACAGAAAGAATTTTTTCAAACGCTATTGAAAGAATAAGTCACATCCTTGCCGTACAGGTGGGGTGGAGATGAGGATAAAACATGAAAATCAAAGCAACCATTGAACGTATCCCAGGCGGCATGATGCTGGTCCCATTGCTGCTTGGCGCGGTGCTTAATACCCTTGCGCCGGATACCGGTAATTACTTTGGTTCATTCACTAAAGGCATGATTGGTGGGACGGTGCCAATCCTGGCGGTGTGGTTTTTCTGTATCGGCGCATCGATCGATTTGCGCGCCACCGGTACCGTATTACGTAAATCCGGCACGTTAGTGATCACCAAAATTGCCGTCGCCTGGATTGTGGCCTTTATCGCCGCGATGGTCATTCCGGAAAATGGCGTCCAGACCGGTTTCTTTGCCGGACTGTCGGTGCTGGCTATTGTCTCGGCAATGGATATGACCAACGGCGGTCTGTATGCCAGCCTGATGAATCAGTACGGCAGTAAAGAAGAGTCCGGCGCGTTTGTGCTGATGTCGCTGGAGTCCGGGCCGTTGATGACGATGGTTATCCTTGGCTCCGCCGGTCTGGCTTCCTTCGAGCCGCACCATTTTATCGGCGCGGTGCTGCCATTCCTGGTGGGCTTTGCCTTAGGTAACCTCGACCACGACTTCCGCGCTTTCTTTAGCAAAGCCACCCCGGTGCTGATTCCGTTCTTTGGCTTTGCGCTGGGCAACACTATCAACCTGAGCGTGATTCTGGATACCGGACTGCTGGGGATCGTGCTTGGCGTGGCGGTCATCATCATTACCGGTATCCCACTGATTATTGCTGACCGGGTTATCGGCGGCGGCAACGGGACGGCTGGCGTCGCGGCCTCTTCCGCAGCGGGCGCGGCGGTCGCGAACCCGGTGATCATCGCGCAGATTAATCCGGCCTTTGAACCGGTGGCGGCTTCGGCGACGGCGCTAGTCGCGGCAAGCGTCATCGTCACCGCGATTTTAGTACCGATTATTACCGCGCTGTATGCCAGACGCTTTGGCAACGTGCAGGCGGTGAAAGCACCTGCGGTAAATGTTGCACCATCCGCGAATCACTAACTTATTATCGCCCTCCGCAGGAGGGCTTTATCATTCAAGAATCTGCCTGGAGGCTAACGTGGACGTAAGACAAAGTATCCACAGCGCGCATGCGAAAACTCTGGATACCCAGGGGCTGCGTAATGAATTTTTAGTTGAAAAAGTGTTTGTGGCTGACGAATACACCATGGTGTACAGCCATATTGACCGCATTATTGTTGGCGGCGTCATGCCGGTGCAGCGCGGCGTTTCGGTGGGCGGAGAAGTCGGTAAACAGCTTGGGGTAAGCTATTTCCTCGAACGCCGTGAGTTAGGGGTGATTAATATCGGCGGCCCGGGTTGTATTACCGTTGATGGCCAATGTTATGAAATCGGCCACCGTGAGGCGCTGTACGTCGGTAAGGGGGCGAAAGAGGTGGTGTTTACCAGCATCGACCACGCAAAACCGGCGAAGTTTTACTACAACTGCGCCCCGGCGCATACCACTTATCCGACGAAGAAAGTCACCCCTGCCGATGTAGCGCCGGTGACGCTGGGTGACAACCTGACCAGCAACCGCCGCACCATCAATAAGTATTTCGTGCCGGATGTGCTGGAAACCTGTCAGCTCAGCATGGGCCTGACCGAACTGGCGCCGGGCAACCTGTGGAACACCATGCCTTGCCATACCCATGAGCGGCGGATGGAGGTCTATTTCTATTTCAACATGGATGAGGACGCCTGCGTCTTCCACATTATGGGGCAGCCGCAGGAGACCCGTCATATTGTGATGCATAACGAGCAGGCGGTAATTTCGCCAAGCTGGTCGATTCACTCAGGCGTAGGTACCCGCGCTTATACCTTCATCTGGGGGATGGTCGGCGAGAACCAGGTCTTTGACGATATGGATCACGTCGCCGTACGCGATCTACGCTAAAACTCCCCCTCAAGCCCGGATTGCCTTGGGGGGAAATGCAGCGGAGTTCACACTATCAGTGTTTAGAGGCGGGGCGGGGGGTAAGACCCTTTGCCCCGTCATTGTTGGTGTCGCGTAGATAGCCGACTTTATTAATGTGTCTTACGCATCAATAGATGCGCAAAATGCGCTTATTCTCTTTCGCAACTTCCCGCACTCTTACGGTTACCTAAATGTTAATGAGAGTTAACTATTCAGTTAATCAGGGAGAGTGTGATGTCCGCAACTGCCGCTACTTCAGTGTTTCGCGCCAGGGCCAAAGTGATCCTGCAAGTGACCTCAGGGAATTTTCTTGAGCAGTTTGACTTCTTTTTATTTGGTTTTTACGCCACCTATATCGCCCATACTTTTTTTCCTTCCGAAAATGAATTCGCCTCATTAATGATGACCTTCGCCGTTTTCGGTGCCGGGTTCTTGATGCGACCCGTGGGCGCGGTGGTGTTAGGCGCCTGGATTGACAAGGTCGGCAGACGCAAAGGCTTAATCGGCACGCTGTCGATTATGGCGATGGGGACCATCCTGATCGTGCTGGTGCCAGGTTATCAGACTATCGGTTTGTGGGCACCGGCGCTGGTGCTGTGCGGCCGACTGTTGCAGGGTTTTTCTGCCGGTGCTGAGCTGGGCGGCGTCTCGGTTTACCTCGCTGAAATGGCGACGCCAGGACGTAAAGGGTTTTATACCAGCTGGCAATCCGCCAGTCAGCAGGTCTCGATTATGGTGGCCGCTTCACTGGGCTATCTGCTCAATATGCTGCTCAGTGAGTCGAGTTTGCATCAGTGGGGATGGCGAATTCCGTTCGCGATTGGCTGCCTGATCGTGCCTTTTATCTTCTTTTTACGCCGCAACCTGAATGAAACCGCGGAGTATTCGGAGCGTAAGGAACATCCGACGTTAGGACAATCGCTGACGATTCTGCTGGCAAACTGGCGGGTGGTGATCGCGGGGATGTTAATGGTGGCCATGACCACTACCGCGTTCTATTTGATCACGGTCTACGCGCCAACCTTTGGCAAAAACGTGCTGTTATTAAGCGCCTCGGATAGCCTGCTGGTCACGCTGTTGGTGGCTATCTCTAATTTCATCTGGCTGCCTATCGGCGGCATGCTTTCCGATAAGTTTGGGCGTAAACCCGTGTTGGTCAGCATGACGTTGCTGGCTATTTTCACCAGTTGGCCTGCGTTATCGTTGCTGGCCCGCATGCCGGACTTCGCCATGATGTTGTCCGTGCTGCTGTGGCTCTCTTTTATTTACGGCATCTACAACGGCGCGATGATCCCCGCGCTGACGGAAATTATGCCCAGGTCGGTCAGGGTCGCTGGTTTTTCTCTGGCTTACAGCCTGGCGACCGCTCTGTTTGGCGGTTTCACGCCGGCGATGTCCACCGCGCTAATTAAAGTCACCGGGGATAAGGCGGCGCCCGGCTACTGGATGAGTTTTGCGGCAATCTGCGCGCTACTGGCGACGCTGTATCTCTATCAACGCGTTTCCCGGCAGGCATTGAAAACGCAAAATTCTTTAGGTTAAGAGGTGAATATGCAACGTAAATCATGGGTTTTCTCGTTAGTGATATTCACCTGCGGCTATGCGCATGTTGCCGCCGCGCAGGAGATCACGGTGATGATTTCCGGCGGCTTCTCCGCGGCGTTGGATAAACTGGCGCCCGACTATCAGCAAAAAAGCGGCAATACCTTACATATCATTCATGGTCCCTCGATGGGGAAATCCGCGGAGGCGATACCGAACCGCCTGGCGACAGGGCAAAAAGCGGATGTGGTGATAATGGTGGGATACGCTCTGGATGATTTGCAGAAGCAGGGCAAAGTGATGCCGGGGTCGCGTATTGAACTGGCGGACTCACGAATTGGCGCCGTTGTGCCAAAGGGCTCCCCGGTGCCGGATATCAGTAGCGTCGCCGCGTTGAAACAAACATTGCTGCAGGCGAAATCCATCGCCTATTCGGATAGCGCCAGCGGGCGTTATGTTGAAAAGGAACTGTTCCGAAAACTGGATATCGCCGCGCAGGCAAGCCCCAAAGCAAAAATGATCGAAAAAATCCCCGTTGCTTCGCTGGTGGCGAAAGGGGACTACGCGATAGGGTTTCAGCAGGTTAGCGAGCTGTTGCCGGTCAGCGGCGTGACGTTCGTTGGCCGTCTGCCGGATGAAGTGCAATACGTTACTCGCTTCGCGGGCGCCGTGGTTGCCGATTCATCCGCGCAGTCGCAGGCGAAGCAGTTGCTGTGCTATCTGGCTTCAGTCCCGGCGCAGGCGGAAATTCGTCGCACAGGCATGGATCCTTTACCCTCCAACGCCTGCGAATTACCGGAAGAGGGCTAATTATGCGGTGGGATGGTAAAAATCAGTAATGGCTTTTTCGAGTTCGGCGGCCAGAGGGGGTAACGCTCTGCCCGCTTTTTTTATCAGCCCCACCTGCCTTTTCACTTCAGGTTCCACTAGCGGAATACTGGCTAACGCGTGGTGCGCGTAGGCCGGCAGCGCCATCGCCGGTATTGCCGCGATACCAAGGCCGGCATCCACCATACCCAGCATCGTCGTGACATGGCGGGTTTCACAAACCGCAGTGCGTCGTGGCCCTACATCGCTCAGGGCGCCATCCAGCAGGTGGCGATTGCCGGAGATCTTATCGAGCCAGATATAATCGCGGTTAAAAAACTCCTGCCAGCAGAGGCTGTTACGCTGCGCCAGCGGATCGTCGCGTCGGCAAACCGCCAGGTAACGTTCATGAACCAGCGGCGTAAACACCACATCAGACGCGATCTCAGAGAGAAAACTCAGGCCGAAATCCGCCTGGCGATTTTGCACGGCGCTATAAACATTTCCGGCGCTGGTATCAATAACCTTGATCCGCGCCTTAGGAAAACGTTGACGGAATTGCGTAATGACCTGGGGCATAAAATAGTTGGCGGCTGAAGGAACGCAGGCGACCGTCACCAGCCCGTTGCCGAAAGCCGCGCGGTCGCTAATGCCGTCCAGGGCATCTTCGAATTCGGAAAGCAGATGCTGCGCCTTTGGAGCGAAAGCTCTGCCGGTTTGTGTGAGCGTCACCCGGCGAGTGGTTCTTTCAAACAATCTCACCCCTAAAGCAGTTTCCAGCTTCTCGATTCGCCTGCTTAACGCCGATTGCGAAATGCAAATCGCCTCGGCGGCGTAGCGAAAGCTGCCGTGCTCGCTGAGGGCTAAAAAGGCGTAGAGATCCTGCAGATCAAAAAGGGGCAAGTGGCGTTTCTCCTGGATTTAACAAAAAAACAACAATTGATTGTACTGTTTATTTTGTTTTCCAGGAAGAAACAACGCCGACCAGCCGCAGGTTAAATAGATGACCTGCGGCCCGGCATCAGGCGTGCGCCAGTAGCGGGAACATTAATTTGTTGTCGTGGAAGATGTTCTCTTTAGTCGAATAGATAAACAACATATCGTCGCCGTCTATTTTTTCGTACTCGCCCAGGCGCGCTTCCTTCGGCGTAAAACCGAGCACCGCCTGTTGCGATTGCGGTTGGGCGAGTTCATTGATAATGGTCGCCATGGATTGTCCGGCATCGCAAAAAATATCAAAGCAGATCAGCTCATGGGCGCTTTGCATCGCAATGGCGACGGCCTGGTTTTTCTCCGAGTAGTAGACAAAATGCTTCATAAACGCCGAACAGTAAAACATCAGCAGACCGAAGTTATTTTCCACTCGTAGCTGTGAAAAGGGGTTGGATTTCTGGTAGTAGTGCTTAAGCAGGGCGATATCCTGCGCACTATCCATATCCAGTTTACGGAAGTCGCCGGGTGTAGGCGAAACGGGCGCAACATATTGATATTCGTCGGTCCGCGTAAAGCCAAATTTGGGATAGAAGTCGACGGTAGTAGAATTGGCAAACAGGAAAAAAGCATCCGCTTTGCCACGCCAGTCATCAAGAATATGTTGTATCAACTGTCCGGCAAGCCCTTTATTACGGTAATCAATGTTGGTCATTACCGTACCTATTTGAATATAGCGTCGGGGTTGGCCTTGCCAGACCAGATCAATAATATTCGCGGAGGCGTTGGCGATAACTTTATTCTTATCAACGAAAGCGTAAGGGATATAGGATTCACTCCAGTACCCCTGCTGATACCAGGCGTCAAAGGATAGATCGAACGTTTTGATGGCTAAATCAATAAAGCTCTTTCTTAATGTATTATCATCTTTGAGTTGCTTAACCAATTTGTAGTGCATCGCAGTCATTCCTTTCTTATTCGTTTTACTATCCGGGATTGCTACAGGCAAATTTTACCCCTTGAAAATCACAGGCTTTGCGCCTGAGTATGGCGGTTTTCTGCGCTTTGTACAGCATTGGCGGAAGGGCATCGCTCAGGACGTTGCCTGGCTCACAATTAATAGCAAATATTCTGCGTGGATAAGGTCAGTGAGACGCACCTGCGGTGGAATTTGGTTTATTCTTTTTTCTCGGGGAATAATCTGAAGAAATCTATTTGAGAGAAATTTACAGTAAAACGTAAGTATAAGAGGAAAATATTTTAATTATTCCTTTTTGACATAACGCACTGATATTTATCTATAAATAAAAAATATCGGAAAGGCATATTTTATCAATAGGTAATATGCACTAACGCTCAACAGTATATGGCGTATTTTAGTTGCTGCGTTGATATTAAATTGCTGAGAGATGAGCTAAATGAGCCATCATCTTCTACACTTTATGGCGCCGTTGCCATTGAGGTTTTTCGCAAGCAAGGGAAAGGCTTCATATCAGCGCTGAATGTAACCAATTGAATGTTAATGAGAAGTTGTCATATTTTCAAGAGAGGAGTTCCTGATATGGCATTCGTAACAACTAAAGATGGCGTTAATATTTATTTTAAAGACTGGGGTCCGAAGGAGGCTCAGCCGATTGTGTTCCACCATGGCTGGCCGTTAAGCGCTGATGACTGGGATAACCAGATGCTGTTTTTCCTCGCACAGGGTTTTCGCGTCATCGCTATCGATCGCCGTGGACATGGGCGTTCCGACCAGGTAAGCGAAGGCCATGATATGGATCACTATGCGGCCGATGCTTCGGCGGTAGTGGAAAGTCTGGATTTGCATAACGCTGTCCACGTTGGCCATTCAACCGGTGGCGGCCAGGTCGCGCGTTATGTGGCCAAGTACGGCCAACCGCAGGGCAGGGTAGCTAAAGCGGTATTAATCAGTTCCGTACCGCCGCTGATGGTCAAAACCGACAATAACCCTGGCGGTACGCCCATCGAAGTGTTTGACGGTTTCCGCAAGGCGCTTGCCGCCAATCGCTCGCAGTTTTATCTCGATGTTGCCAGTGGACCGTTCTACGGCTTTAATCGCGATGGCGCAGAGGTTTCGCAAGGTACCATTCAAAACTGGTGGCGCCAGGGGATGACCGGTAGCGCGAAAGCCCACTATGAAGGGATTAAAGCCTTCTCTGAAACCGACCAGACAGAAGATCTGAAAGCGATTACGGTGCCAGTGCTGGTTATGCAGGGTGACGACGACCAGGTCGTTCCTTATAAAAATGCCGCCATTTTGCAGGATAAACTCTTAGCGAATAGCGAGCTTAAAATTTATCCGGGCTTACCGCATGGTATGCACACGTCACATGCGGATGTGATTAACGCCGATCTGCTGGCCTTCATTCGTTCATAACGATATTCAGCCTTCGAAGACGTTTCTTCGGAGGCTATTTATTTATTGTTGAAGATGAATAACGCAAACTTTAGTTTGCGTGCCGCTGTACGAAAAAATTAATAATAAATTTGTTACATAGTTCGTTTAATACCAGGGCAGCGTACAGGTTATAGTCTATGCTTGTACGCGTATTACCGCACGAATAGGAAAAAACTAAATGTTATGGATCGGGTACCTTATCCGCAAATTCGGACTGAGGCCTCCCGCTGGTATGTAAATCAAGGATCCTGAAGAGCAATACTCAGATGTCGCATTTACCCAAATTCTCTCTTTCATTATTACACCCGCGTTACTGGCCGGCATGGCTGGGTATTGGCTTATTGTGGCTGGTGGTACAACTACCTTATCCGCTGATCTATCGTCTGGGCCATGGGTTAGGGCGTTTATCCATGCATTTTTTGCGCGGAAGGGTACGTATTGCGAAGCGCAATCTTGAGCTCTGTTTTCCACATCTCAGCCCGGCGCAGCGCCATGAAATGTTGGTTAAGAATTTTGAATCTCTGGGCATGGGGTTGATGGAAACCGGCATGGCATGGTTCTGGCCGACCCATCGCGTCGAGCGCTGGACCGAGACCAGCGGCGTCAACGAAGTCGTTGAACTGCAGGAACAGAAGCAGGGTATTTTGCTGATTGGCATTCACTTTCTGACTCTGGAGCTCGGCGCGCGGATGTTTGGCATGTTCACGCCGGGGATTGGCGTTTACCGGCCAAACGATAATCCGCTGATCGACTGGCTACAAACCTGGGGACGTCTGCGTTCTAACAAGACGATGCTGGATCGTAAGAACTTGAAAGGTATGGTTAAGTCACTGAAAGAGGGAGAAATCCTCTGGTACGCTCCGGATCATGATTATGGTCGCGCCAGCAGCGTATTCGTTCCCTTTTTCAATGTTGATAATGCTGCGACTACCACCGGGACCTGGATGCTGGCGAGAATGTCAAAAGCCACCATCGTTCCTTTTGTTCCGCGAAGAAAGCCCAACGGCGCCGGGTATGAGCTGATTGCGCTGCAGCCAGAGGCGACGCCGCCGCTGGATTCCCCGGAAACTACCGCCAGCTGGATGAACAAAATTATTGAGCAATGTATCCTGATGGCGCCGGAACAGTACATGTGGCTGCACCGTCGTTTTAAGACCCGTCCGGAAGGGGTTCCGTCGCGCTACTAAGCGCGGTGGCCGGTGAAAAATAATCCGATAAATAGCGCGCTTATTAATCTAGTGTCTATACTCTAAATAATTCGAGTTGCAGGCAGGCGGCGACGCAGAGAATCCCCAGGAGCTTACTCTAGTAAGTGACTGGGGTGAGCGAGGAAAGCCAACGCACATGCAACTTGAAGTATGACGAGTATATACTGAAAGAGCCTCAATTAGGCTCAATCCAAGGAGAATGTAGGATGAAAAAGGTATTAGTCGCTTTAGCTCTTTCTGCTGTTGCCTTTGGCGCCTCTGCTGCGCAATTAATTACTAAAGAAGAAGCTTCGCATTTCAAACTGACTCACGTGGGCAGTATTTCTGTGGGGCCGTCTGGCGGGCAATTCTCTTCACCTTCTGATCTTCACGATCAGCTTTCTAAGCTGGCAGATGAGAAGGGCGGTAAATATTACATTATTACCGCGGCGCGCGAACACGGGCCGAACTTTGAAGCAACGGCGGAAGTGTATAAATAATTAATCACGTTGATTAATTATATATAAACGTCGAAAGTCTGATTTTTAACCCGGCATGCCACCGCGCTGCCGGGTTTTTTATTTAAGTACTGTGAAGCGATATATCCTGTTTACTTCGCGTCGATGGTAGGGTAGTCGAGGTAGCCCTCTTTACCACCGCCGAAAAACTGCTCTCTGATTGGCTGATTGAGCGGCAGGTTGTGCTGCAGACGATACGGCAGATCCGGGTTGGCGATAAACGGGCGACCAAAACCAATCAGGTCGGCCCAGCCTTTGGCCAGCGCTTCTTCGGCACGTTCTACGGTGTATTTCCCCGAATAAATCATTGTGCCGCGGAACACCTGTCGTAGCGCTTCTTTAAAGGCAGCGGGCATCACTGGCGCATCATCCCAGTCGGCTTCGGCGATATGGATATAGGCGATGCCGATATCATTGAGGACGCTGGCCGCCGCCAGATAGGTGGCTTCCGGCGTATCATCTTTCGACCCCATCAAGGTGGTCAGCGGCGCCAGGCGGATGCCCAGTTTCTCTTTACCAATCGCATCGGCAACGGCTTGCGCCACTTCTTTGAGGAAACGCAGGCGATTGGTTAACGAACCGCCGTACTCATCGGTACGCTGGTTTTCACGAGAATCAATAAACTGATTGATCAGATAGCCATTCGCACCGTGTAGCTCAACGCCATCAAAACCGGCGGCAATAGCGTTACGCGCGGCCTGTGCATATTGTTCGATGATAGCCGGGATCTCTTCGCGAGTCAGGGCGCGCGGCATCGAGTGCTGCACCATTTCACCAACGCCGTTTTCCGGACCGCGTCCTTCGACATCGACAAAGACCTTCACTCCTTCAGCCTGAATTGCAGATGAAGAAACCGGTGCGGCATTACCCGGCTGCAGTACGGTATGGGAGACACGCCCTACGTGCCAGAGCTGGGCAAAAATTTTGCCTCCCGCCTGGTGTACCGCGGCGGTGACTTTTTTCCAGCCGGCGATCTGCGCTTCATTATAGATGCCAGGCGTCCAGGCATAACCCTGTCCCTGTTGGCTAATCTGCGTGCCTTCGCTGATAATTAAACCGGCGCTGGCGCGTTGGGCGTAATACTCCGCCATCTGATCGGTAGCGACGTCACCGGCCCCGGCGCGGGAACGCGTCATCGGCGGCATCACGATACGGTTGTTTAACGGTAGGGCCGGCAAAGAATAGTGGTCGAATAACATAATGCGTCTCCTTAACGACTTGATGGACGCAGCATAGACCCTGGCTATTTTGGATTAAATGACAACGATGTTCATAGACTGTTAACTGATTTGTATATAAAGGGGGTAGCGTATGCCAAACGTGTGGGGTATTGACCACCCGCATAATTAGGTAGGCGAAATGTGGTATTATCGCGCCTTTCCCTTTTCGTCCTGGGGTTTTTTTATGCAACAACCTGTTGTTCGCGTTGGGGAATGGCTCGTTACTCCTTCTGTAAACCAAATTAGCCGGAACGGACGTCAGCTTACTCTCGAACCGCGTTTAATCGATCTTCTGGTCTACTTTGCTCAACATCCTGGCGAGGTACTTAGCCGGGACGAGCTTATCGATCACGTCTGGACGCGCAACGTGGTGACCAGCCATGTCGTCACCCAGAGTATTTCCGAGTTGCGTAAGTCACTGAAAGACGGCGATGACGGCAGCATGGAATATATTGCGACGGTGCCCAAACGCGGTTACAAGCTGACGGTCCCGGTAATTTGGTGTACGGAAGAGGGTGAAGAGTTGGCGCCGATTGTCCCGCCAGTGGCCCCTGTCACCGTTCCTGAAACGTCGCCACCGACTATTTCTCCTTCATCTGCCTCGCCTGCGGCGGCGGCAGTGCCGGAAAAACGTAAACGGATCACCACCTTCTGGGTGTGGACGCTGTTCCTGCTGGCGTTGGGCAGTTGCGTCGCGTTAGTCGCCTTGTCGTCGATAGAATCGCGGCCGCCGGAAACCAAAACTCGCCTGCTGCTAAACCCGCGCGATATCGACATACACCTGGTAAACGGCAGTTCATGCAACAACTGGGCATCGCAGCATGCCTATGCGGTAGGGTTGGGCAGCCTGGTAACCACCTCGCTCAACACTTTCTCGACCTTTATGGTCCACGATAAAACCAACTACAACATCAACGAGCCCAGCAGTTCGGGTAAAACGTTGACCATCGAATTCGTTAATCAGCGCCACTATCGCGCCCAGCAGTGCTTTATGTCGGTGCAACTGGTCGATAACGCCGACGGCTCGACGATGCTCGATAAACGCTACTTTATTACCATGGATAACCAGCTCACCATTCAGAATGACCTGCTGGATAGTCTGTCAACCGCGCTAATGCAGCCGTGGCCGGATCGCATGAAAGCGATGCTGAAACAGTATCAACCCGCGCAAAGCCCTTCATTAACCCGTCTTTATCAGGCCCATCAGCTGTTAATGAAAGGTGATGTCGATTCATTAGGTAAAGCCAGCGATATACTCGATGACGTCATTAAACAATCGCCGGACTTTATTTATGCTTACGCCGAAAAAGCGCTGGTGGATGTATTACGTCATTCGCAGCAGCCGTTGGATGAAAAACAATTAGCGACGCTGTATGCCGAGGTTGAAAAAGTGGGTGAAATGCCCGGTATTAAAGATATGGCGATCTTCTACCAGATAAAAACGGTAGATATGTTAGGCAAAGGGAAAATAGATGAGGCGTACAGCGCTATCAACACAGGCATTGATTTAGAAATGTCGTGGATGAATTACGTGCTGCTCGGTAAAGTCTATGAGATGAAAGGACAGAACCGCGAAGCTGCGGATGCCTACCTGACGGCGTTTAATTTACGCCCTGGCGAAAACACCTTGTACTGGATTGAAAACGGAGTATTCCAGACCTCCGTCACCCGCGTAGTACCATATCTCGACAATTTCCTCGCTTCAGAATAAGTAAACCCTCATCATGCTCATGGTTTTGAGTATGATGAGGTTAAATTTATGTATCTCATGAGCACTCTGATTGTTACCTGAAATAAGCGTTATTTTCCTGCCTGGTAACACAATTTCAACACCGGTATGCACGTCTAACCCTTTGTAAATAGGCGATGTTTATCTTTTTTTGATATCAACATGTCATGTTTATATGTTAATCGAAAAAGGTCAAAATATCATTTGTCTGATGTTTGTAGTTATTTCACTTTATCTTTAGGATTTATCTCGTACGAATCAGTAATCTTGTTGGCAGTTGGTCGGGTCAATAAATGGTTCTCTATCATGATCTGTACCTCCCAAATAAACTTAGGAGAAAAACAACCATGAGTTCTGCCAAGAAGATCGGGCTATTTGCCTGTACCGGCGTAGTCGCCGGTAATATGATGGGGAGCGGTATTGCACTATTACCTGCGAACCTCGCCAGCATCGGTGGTATTGCCATTTGGGGTTGGGTGATTTCTATTATTGGCGCGATGTCTTTGGCTTATGTTTATGCCCGACTGGCGACCAAGAACCCGCAGCAGGGTGGTCCAATTGCTTACGCAGGGGAAATTTCTCCGGCCTTCGGTTTCCAGACCGGCGTCCTTTATTATCATGCAAACTGGATTGGTAACCTGGCAATCGGTATTACCGCCGTCTCTTATCTCTCTACGTTCTTCCCAATTTTAAATAACCCGGTGCCAGCAGGTATTGCCTGTATTGCCATCGTGTGGATCTTTACTTTCGTTAATATGCTCGGCGGGACCTGGGTAAGCCGTCTGACCACTATTGGTCTGGTACTGGTGCTTATTCCGGTGGTAATGACAGCGGTCGTCGGCTGGCATTGGTTTGACGCGGCAACTTATCAGGCGAACTGGAACACCTCCAGCACCACTGATAGCCACGCGGTCATTAAAAGTATCCTGCTCTGCCTGTGGGCCTTCGTTGGCGTAGAATCCGCCGCAGTGAGTACCGGGATGGTGAAAAACCCGAAACGTACCGTACCGCTGGCAACCATGCTGGGTACGGCGATGGCCGGTATCGTCTATATCGCCGCGACTCAGGTTATCGCCGGTATGTATCCTGCTTCTCAGATGGCCGCGTCCGGTGCGCCGTTCGCAATTAGCGCCTCTACCATTCTCGGCGGCTGGGCTGCTCCGATGGTTTCCGCTTTCACCGCCTTCGCTTGCCTGACTTCTCTGGGCTCGTGGATGATGCTGGTTGGCCAGGCCGGTGTACGTGCCGCCAACGACGGTAACTTCCCGAAAGTGTATGGCGAAGTCGATAGCAACGGTATCCCGAAAAAAGGCCTGCTGCTGGCCGCGGTGAAAATGACCGCGCTGATGGTGCTGATTACCCTGATGAACTCCGCCGGTGGTAAAGCATCTGACCTGTTCGGCGAGCTGACCGGTATCGCGGTACTGCTGACCATGCTGCCTTACTTCTACTCCTGTGTTGACCTGATTCGTTTCGAAGGCATCAACATCCGCAACTTCGTTAGCCTGATTTGTTCGGTACTGGGTTGCGTGTTCTGCTTCATCGCGCTGATGGGCGCAAGCTCCTTCGAACTGGCCGGCACCTTTATCGTTAGCCTGATTATCCTGATGTTCTACGGTCGCAAAATGCACCAGCGCCAGCAGAACAACGCAACGGATAACAACAGCCCCGCTAACGCGCACTAATCAGTAACCCTTTTTCCTGAGGCTCCTTCCATCACCTGTCACATCGAGACGGGAGGGGCTTTCTACATCTGGAGATTTGACTATGAACGTTATTGCAATCATGAATCACATGGGTGTTTACTTCAAAGAAGAACCCATCCGTGAACTGCATCGTGCTCTCGAACGCCTGGACTTCCGTATTGTCTACCCGAACGACCGTGACGACTTATTAAAACTTATCGAAAACAACTCTCGTCTGTGCGGCGTGATCTTCGACTGGGATAAATACAATCTCGAACTGTGCGAAGAAATCAGCAAAATGAACGAGTACATGCCGCTGTACGCTTTCGCTAACACCTACTCCACTCTGGACGTTAGCCTCAACGATCTGCGCATGCAGGTTCGCTTCTTCGAATATGCGCTGGGCGCCGCTGAAGATATCGCGAACAAAATCAAACAGAACACTGACGAATACATCGACACCATTCTGCCGCCGCTGACCAAAGCGCTGTTCAAATATGTACGTGAAGGCAAATACACCTTCTGTACCCCAGGCCACATGGGCGGTACCGCGTTCCAGAAAAGCCCGGTAGGCAGCATCTTCTATGATTTCTTTGGTTCCAACACCATGAAATCCGATATCTCCATTTCGGTTTCTGAACTGGGTTCACTGCTTGACCACAGCGGCCCGCACAAAGAAGCGGAAGAGTATATCGCTCGCGTCTTCAACGCTGAACGCAGCTACATGGTGACCAACGGTACATCAACCGCTAACAAAATCGTCGGTATGTACTCCGCGCCTGCCGGCAGCACCGTGCTGATTGACCGTAACTGCCACAAATCGCTGACTCACCTGATGATGATGAGCGACATTACGCCGATCTACTTCCGTCCGACCCGTAACGCCTACGGTATCCTCGGCGGTATCCCGCAGAGCGAATTCCAGCACGCGACTATCGCCAAGCGTGTGAAAGAGACGCCGAATGCGACCTGGCCGGTACACGCGGTTATCACCAACTCAACCTATGATGGTCTGCTGTATAACACCGACTTCATCAAGAAAACCCTGGATGTGAAATCCATCCACTTTGACTCCGCATGGGTGCCTTACACCAACTTCTCGCCGATCTATGAAGGCAAATGCGGGATGAGCGGCGGTCGCGTTGAAGGGAAAGTGATCTACGAAACCCAGTCCACGCATAAACTGCTGGCGGCATTCTCTCAGGCTTCGATGATCCACGTGAAAGGCGACGTTAACGAAGAAACCTTCAACGAAGCCTACATGATGCACACCACCACTTCTCCGCACTACGGTATCGTGGCTTCCACCGAAACCGCGGCGGCGATGATGCGCGGTAACGCCGGTAAACGCCTGATCGACGGTTCTATCGAACGTTCGATCAAGTTCCGTAAAGAGATCAAACGTCTGAAAGGCGAGTCTGAAGGCTGGTTCTTCGATGTATGGCAGCCGGAACATATCGATGGCGCTGAATGCTGGCCGCTGCGCTCCGATAGCGCATGGCACGGTTTCAAAAACATCGATAACGAGCACATGTACCTCGACCCTATCAAAGTCACGCTGCTGACTCCGGGGATGAAGAAAGACGGCACCATGGATGATTTCGGTATTCCGGCAAGCATCGTGGCGAAATATCTCGACGAACACGGCATCGTGGTTGAGAAAACCGGTCCGTACAACCTGCTGTTCCTGTTCAGCATCGGTATCGATAAGACAAAAGCGCTGAGCCTGCTGCGTGCGCTGACCGACTTCAAACGCGCGTTCGACCTGAACCTGCGGGTGAAAAACATGCTGCCGTCTCTGTACCGTGAAGATCCTGAATTCTATGAAAACATGCGTATTCAGGACCTGGCGCAGAACATCCATAAACTGGTTGAGCATCACAACCTGCCGGACCTGATGTTCCGCGCATTCGAAGTGCTGCCATCCATGGTGATGACCCCGTATGCCGCGTTCCAGAAAGAGCTGCACGGTCAGACTGAAGAAGTGTACCTCGAAGAGATGGTAGGCCGCGTCAACGCCAACATGATCCTGCCGTATCCTCCGGGAGTACCGTTGGTTATGCCTGGTGAGATGATCACCGAAGAAAGCCGCCCGGTACTGGAGTTCCTGCAGATGCTGTGCGAAATCGGCGCTCACTACCCGGGCTTCGAAACCGATATCCACGGCGCATATCGTCAGGCGGATGGTCGTTACACCGTTAAAGTGCTGAAAGAAGAAAACAACAAGTAATAGACGCACACAAGGGAAGTGGCTTGCCACTTCCCTTTTTTCACGCTGCAAGGAGAACCTATGAAAACACCCTCACAGCCGCGCGCGATTTACTACATCGTAGCGATCCAGATCTGGGAGTACTTCAGCTTTTACGGCATGCGCGCCTTACTCATCCTTTATCTCACCCACCAACTTGGCTTTGACGATAGCCACGCCATCAGTCTGTTCAGCGCCTACGCATCTTTAGTTTACGTAACCCCCATTCTCGGCGGCTGGCTTGCCGACCGCCTGCTCGGCAACCGCACGGCGGTGATTGCCGGGGCGTTGTTGATGACCCTCGGCCACGTGGTGCTGGGCGTCGAATCTGATTCCACCTGGAGCCTCTATCTGGCGCTGGCGATCATTATCTGCGGCTATGGTCTGTTCAAATCCAATATCAGCTGCCTGCTCGGCGAACTGTACGCCGCTGACGACCATCGTCGCGATGGCGGTTTCTCGCTGCTGTATGCCGCCGGTAACGTCGGTTCGATAGCCGCCCCCATTGCCTGCGGGCTGGCGGCGCAGTGGTACGGCTGGCATATCGGCTTTGCGCTGGCGGGGATCGGCATGTTTATCGGCCTGATGATTTTCTTAAGCGGCAGCCGCTACTTCCGCGACACCCGCGGCGTCGACAAACAGGCGCTGCGTGCGGTGAAATTCGTGTTGCCGACCTGGGGCTGGCTGGTGGTGATGCTGTGCCTGGCGCCGGTGTTCTTCACCTTGCTGTTAGAAAACAACTGGTCCGGTTATCTGCTGGCGATTGTCTGCCTGTTCGCCGCGCAAATGGTGGCGCGGATCATGATCAAATCGCCGCAGCACCGCCGCGCGCTGTGGCAAATCGTTCTGCTGATGTTGACCGGAACGCTGTTCTGGGTGCTGGCGCAGCAGGGCGGCAGCTCGATTAGCCTGTTTATCGACCACTTTGTTGATCGCCGGCTGTTCAATATTGAAGTACCGACCGCGCTGTTCCAGTCGGTTAACGCGGTGGCGGTGATGGCCGCCGGCGTGATCCTGGCGTGGCTTATCCGCCCGGAAGGGCGAACCCGCTCGGTGTTAAAAGTGTGGCTGAAATTTGCTTTCGGCCTGCTGCTGATGGGCGGTGGATTTATGCTGCTGGCGCTGAATGCCCGCCACGGCGCGGCTGATGGTCAGGCCTCGATGGGCATGATGGTCGCCGGGCTGGCAATGATGGGCTTTGCCGAACTGTTTATTGACCCGGTGGCGATGGCGCAGATAACCCGTCTGAACATGCCCGGCGTCACCGGCGTATTAACCGGCATTTATATGTTGGCCACCGGCGCGGTCGCCAACTGGCTGGCCGGGGTGGTGGCGCAGCAAACCACCGAATCGCAAATCAGCGACACGGCGATTGCCGCCTATCAGCATTTCTTCTCGCAGATGGGTGAATGGACTATCGGCTGCGTAGCGGTGATTGTCATTGTCGCCTTTGCCGCGATTTGCAGCACCGGCCAGCGCAGCGCGACCGGGGACATTAACTCAACAGCCAAGTGAGCAGGAGGTGGATATTCTGGCAGGCGCGGAAGCCAACGATAAAAAATACCGTTAGTGAAGCCATAGCTGAGTGAGATCAGCTTGTAGTGAATCCAGAGTCGTTAAGATTGTTCTCTGGTGTGTTACCAGAGACAGGCCGCGCTGAATGGTGACCTGGTTCAATTTATCGAAGCTAGTTTGAAAGCAGGGTTATGAGGAACCAACATGTCTGAACAACAAGCACAAGGTGCCGATGAGGCAATTGACCTTAATAATGAACTGAAAACTCGTCGCGAAAAATTGGCTGCGCTGCGTGAGCAGGGCGTCGCTTTCCCGAACGATTTCCGTCGCGATCATACCTCTGACCAATTGCACGCTGAATTCGATGCGAAGGATAACGATGAACTCGCTTCCCTGAACGTTGAAGTCTCTGTTGCTGGCCGTATGATGACCCGCCGCATCATGGGTAAAGCCTCTTTCGTTACCCTTCAGGACGTCGGCGGCCGCATTCAGCTGTACGTCGCGCGCGATGACCTGCCGGAAGGCGTCTACAACGAACAGTTTAAAAAATGGGATCTCGGCGATATCATCGCCGCCCGCGGCAAGCTGTTCAAAACGCAAACCGGCGAACTCTCCATTCACTGCACCGAGCTGCGTCTGCTGACCAAAGCCCTGCGCCCGCTGCCGGATAAATTCCACGGCCTGCAGGATCAGGAAGTCCGCTATCGCCAGCGTTATCTGGATCTGATCGCCAACGAAGAGTCGCGTCATACGTTCCGTATCCGTTCGCAGATCCTCGCCACCATGCGTCAGTTCATGGTTGCCCGCGGCTTTATGGAAGTCGAAACCCCGATGATGCAGGTGATCCCCGGCGGCGCTTCCGCCCGTCCGTTCATCACCCATCACAACGCGCTGGATCTGGATATGTACCTGCGTATCGCGCCGGAACTGTATCTGAAACGTCTGGTGGTTGGCGGCTTCGAACGCGTCTTCGAAATCAACCGTAACTTCCGTAACGAAGGGATCTCCGTACGTCATAACCCAGAGTTCACCATGATGGAACTGTATATGGCGTATGCGGATTACAAAGACCTGATCGAACTGACCGAGTCGCTGTTCCGCACTCTGGCGCAGACGGTGCTGGGCAAAACCGAAGTGCCGTATGGCGACCAGGTGTTTGACTTCGGCAAACCGTTTGAAAAACTGACCATGCGTGAAGCCATCAAGAAACACCGTCCGGAAACCAACATGGCGGATCTGGATAATTTCGACGCGGCGAAAGCGCTGGCGGAATCTATCGGTATTCAGGTTGAGAAAAGCTGGGGTCTGGGACGTATCGTCACGGAGATCTTTGATGAAGTGGCGGAAGCGCATCTGATTCAGCCGACCTTCATCACCGAATATCCGGCGGAAGTTTCTCCGCTGGCCCGCCGTAACGACGTGAACCCGGAAATCACCGACCGCTTCGAGTTCTTCATCGGCGGCCGCGAAATCGGTAACGGTTTCAGCGAGTTGAACGATGCGGAAGATCAGGCGCAGCGTTTCCAGGATCAGGTCAACGCCAAAGCGGCGGGCGATGACGAAGCGATGTTCTATGACGAAGACTACGTCACCGCGCTGGAGTACGGCCTGCCGCCGACCGCCGGCCTGGGTATCGGTATCGACCGCATGGTGATGCTGTTTACCAACAGCCACACCATCCGCGACGTTATCCTGTTCCCGGCCATGCGTCCGCAGAAGTAATCGTGTTTGGTAAATGAAAAAACCCCGGCTTGCCGGGGTTTTTTACATGACGCTGCCATCAGGCTCCGACGCTGCCCCAGACCATCTTACCGTTATGGAAGGTGGCGGTACGCGGCGAAATTCGCGCCACGGCTTCGGCGGAGCAGGAGGCATCGACCAGCACAAAGCTGGCGTCGTCCTGTGCTTTTGGCCATACGCGCTCGCCTTTGTCATTCAACGGCAGCACGTCGCCGGTGGCGATGGCCAGCGCGCGCGACAGGGTCTGCTCATTGGGGCGGATATACAGCTGGGCGTAGAGATTGGCTTTCTCCAGCATGTCGCCCAGTCCGTAGGGCGACCAGTGGTCAATCACGCTATCGGTACCGGTCATCACGAAGACGCCTTTTTCGCGCAGTTGCTTGAGCGGCATGTGCAGAGTGCCGATCGGCACGGTGGAGGCGATGGTGATTTGCTGCGCCGCCATGCGGGTCGCGATGGCATCGACCTGCTGCTCGTTCAGCGTCGCCAGCGCAAAAGCGTGGCTGATGGTCAGCTTGCCTTTCAGCGCCGGGGTCTTCTCCACGGTTTCCACCATATAGTTCACCGCCGCCACGCCCGCCGGGCTGGTTTCATGCAGGTGAATATCCACCCCTTTGTCGTAATCCAGCGCAATCTGGAACATGGTATCGAGCGATTTCTCCATCGCGCCATCGACATTAGTCGGATCGAGACCGCCGACATAATGGGCGCCGGCCTGCATCGCTTCGCGAACCAGTGATTCCGATTTCGACAGCAGCAGCCCGTGCTGCGGAAAAGCGACGATTTCGCAATCGAAGCCTGGTTTACGCCGCGCCAGCACTTCCTGCAGATTCTCAAGGTTCTTCAGCCCGGACACCGGCTCAATGTTGCAGTGGCTGCGGGCGATAGTGGAGCCTTTGGACTGGATCAGGTCGATAAGCTTCTCGGCGTGCGCCTGCGTATAAGGCTGGAGTTCCGGCAGCAGTTTCTGCTCAAGCTTGATCATATCCTGAATGGTGGTGCCCGCCGGGCGGTTAAGCGAGCGCCACGGGCCGCCGTAAAACGTTTTGTCCAGATGGATATGCATGTCGCGCATGGCGGGCAGCATCAGTTTGCCGCCCGCATCGTAGCGCGGCAGCGTGGCATCCGGGTGGCTATTATTGCTGCGCAGGGCGACGATTTTGCCGTCTTTTATTTCCAGCGTTTGCAGCTCGGTCCGGGTGTGAACCACCACGCCGTTTTCATATTCGAAGCCGCTTTCCAGCAGCACGTTATCAAGGTAGTAATGTTTAACGGCGACGTTGACCGCGCCTTTATTATCGCAGGCGGCCGCGGACGATTGGCTTCCCGCGGCATACGCCGCCGGCGCGCCCGCTGCCAGCAGCGCGGCGGCGGTGACCATCTTGCCGCTTTGGGTAAGAAATTCGCGACGGCTATTGTCTTTATTCATTCTTTCTTCCTTTTGTGTCAGTCATGCACAATATGGGTTCCCGTTTCGCCACGTAGCGCGGCTGGCAGACATTCCGGCGTGGTGATGATCACCCGTTTGCCGCCGTGTTGCAGGAACGTGAGGCTGGCGACGATTTTTGGCAGCATACTGCCTGCCGGGAAATGCCCTTCCTGCATATAGCGGCTCATCTCGCTGATGCCAACGCAACCCAGCGCCTGCTGATTAGGCTTGCCGAAATTAACGCACACTTTCTCCACACCGGTGGTGATCACCAGAATATCAGCATCAATTTCGCGGGCCAGCAGGGCGGTTGAGAGATCTTTATCGATCACCGCATCCACGCTCTGGTAGTCGCCCTGCGGGCTGCGTACCACCGGGATCCCGCCGCCGCCGGCGCCGATCACCACAAAGCCTTGCCGGGTCAGCGCCTTGATAGCTTCCGCTTCGACAATGCGTTTCGGCTCCGGCGAGGCGACCACCCGGCGATAGCCGCGACCCGAATCTTCCACAAAGCGCCACTCAGGATGCGCCTGCTGCAATTCATCGCGCTGGCTTTCGCTGAAGAACGCGCCGATAGGCTTGGTCGGATGGGTAAAGCCGGGATCGTTTTTATCGACTTCAACCTGGGTGACGACGGTGACCGCCTTTTGTCCGCCGCGCTGGGCGAGGCGGTTATTCAGCGCCTGCTGAATGAGGTAGCCGATGCCGCCCTGGGTATCGGCGACGCAGTTGGCCAGCGGCGTCAGCGGCAGACCTTCTCGTTCGTGGGCTATCTCCGAGCGGCGTAAATCCAGCCCAACCTGCGGGCCGTTACCGTGGGTTAGCACCACGTTATAGTCCGATGCCAGCATCTCCAGCACCGTGCTGGCCACCGCTTTGACCGCCTCGGCCTGATGCTCGATCGACTGGCTGGCGTTATCTTTGATAATGCTGTTGCCGCCAATGGCAACGACGATAAGTTCTTTCATATCTGGCTTCCGCTACAGAAGGTGATGTAGTTATTGTTATTGTGTGGTCGTGGTAGTCGCCCGGCCAGGCGTAGGGCTGCCGGGGATTTCCCGGGGTCGGCGCAAACGCCTCGCCCGGGCTACAACGTTAAACGTCGTAACGATCGCACCAGCGGAGGATCGCTTTTTCGAAACAGGCGAACGGCGGATGGACGATACCGGCGCCAATCATGCCGATCCCGGCGTCTTTATGGGCGATGGCGGTGTTGATCACCGGTAAAATACCGCTGCTGCCGACGCGGGTGATGTCGATCGCGGTCGGGATCCCCATAAAGCCGAGCAGCGGAATGGTGACGTTCGGGTTTTCGCCAAGGGTGATTTCACGCATCTGGCGAGAGAAATCGACCGCTTCTTCTACCGTTCCACCGACCAGCGCGACGATAGCCGGCGCCGTCGCCATGGCGAAACCGCCGATGCCATAGGTTTCAGTAATGGCGCTGTCGCCGATATCGAGGCCGGAGTCTTCTGGTTTAAAACCAGCGAACATCGGGCCTATCACCTGCTGGGCCGGGCCGGTAAACCACTGTCCCGGCAGGCCGCTGACCCGCAGTCCGAACTCGACGCCGTTGCGCGCCATGGTGGTCACCACGGTGCTGTATTCAATACCGTGGGCCGCGTCCATCGCCGCTTTGCACATCGCCATCCACGTCGGCCCGGAGAAGTAATCGCTGCTGGCGACAAATTCGAACACTTCGCGCTGCTGCTCTACCGGATAACCGGCCTGAATAATCCCCGGCGTGAGCGCCTGAATCAGCAGGGTGGTGCCAGCGTTGTTGCGGTTATGACACTCATCGCCCATATGCAGCGCCTGCGCCAGCATTAAGCGCAGATCGATTTCGCCAATGATCTTCATGGCGTCGCGCAGCATGGGACCCTGCACGTCGCGCATCCAGTTCAGGCGATCGATAACGCTTTGATCGTTGGCGCCCATGCGTAAAATCTTGGCCATCTGTTCGCTCATATTGGTATAAGCGATATTGCCGTAGGTTTTGTTCTCGACGATGTGCATGAACATCGACGCCGACGTTACGCCCGCCATCGAACCCACGCAGTCGTGTTCGTGACAGGGTGAGAAGGTAATTTCCCCGGAGGCGGCAAGCTCGGCCGCTTCATCCAGATCTTTTGCCAGCCCTTCAAAGACCAGCGCGCCGGTGACCGCGCCTTTCATGGCGCCGCACATGTTTTGCCATTCCACCGGCGGGCCGGCGTGCAGAATAGTTTTTGGCGTCATGCCCGGCACGACGTTAATGGCCTGATCAAAGCCGATGAGTACCGGGTGCGACTGAATAATACGCTCCAGCGCCTGCTGGTTGGCGGCGGCGATTTTATCCGCCAGCGGCGAGTCGGCGATGCGATCCAACGCCTCGACCACCTGCATATTGCCCTGGCCCGGCGGCGTCCAGTCGAGCTGGGTGACGGCGGTATGCTGCTTTTTCAAATCGTCGCTGAACATGGCGATACCGACGTTAATTACGTTCAACGGCTGGTTAAATAGCGACTGGCTCATCAGGCTTGCTCCCCTTTGCAGATAAATTCACGCGCCAGCAAACCGGTATTGGTGCTGCTGCTGGCCAGAATGACGCCAGCGTCAAGTAGCATCTGGCGCTGTTGCTCCAGCGACGGCGTATCGATGTCGGTACCTAACACGTAAGCGAGGATCGTCAATGGGCGCCCATCGGCGGCGGCAATGGCTTTGGCCTCTTTGATCGCCGCGATCGTCGAACCCACCGGATCTTCATGCGATCCGAAGCCCAGCACGAAGTCCATGACGATGACCGCCACTTCGGGATCGCGCGCCTCCTGCAGCAGGCGGCTGATGCGGTTGGTCGGGTCGATCATCGGGTGCGGCTTACCGTTGGTGAAGTCGTCATCGCCGAAATCGAGGAAAGTGTGCTTGATGCTGCGATTGATATCGCTCAGACGATAGGCCGGATCCGGCTGAATGTTGCTATAAACATCCGCGTGTTTTTCCAGTACCGCGAACATGGTTTCATCGCACAGGGTACCGCCGCAGAACAGGCCGCGAATGTACTTTTGCCGTGGCGTGAGCTGCGCGCGAACGTCAGCAATCAGCGCCTGGTTCAGCGGATGCACATCGAGATTTTCCTGCTTAATACCGCTCAGCAGGACAGCCTTCAGCGCCGCGTCTTTAGTGCCGCGGGCGAACTGCAGACCTTGCTCATCGGCGGGAGGCTCGGCGCGGCCGAGGAAGCACGCCACTACCGGTTTACGGCAGGCGCGAGCGCGTTCGAGCACTTTTTTCGCCACCGCTGGAGCCGGTGGTTTAGAAACAAGGACGATGATTTCCGTTTGCGGATCGGCTTCCAGCATCTGAATAGCGTCGAGCATCATCAGGCCGCCGATTTTCTCACTCAGATCGCGACCGCCGGTACCGATTAACTGCGAGATCCCGCCGCCGAAATCATGGATACGGACGCTCAGCTCCTGGCTACCGGTACCAGAGGCGCCGATAATACCGATGTTGCCGCGGCGAACCGCGTTACCGAAGCACAGCGCCGCGCCGTTAATAATGGCGGTGCCGCAGTCTGGCCCCATCATCAATAACCCTTTTTCGTGGGCCAGCTGTTTCAGCGCCAGTTCGTCGTCAATAGAGACGTTATCGGAAAACAGCATCACGTTAAGATCGTTTTGCAGCGCCTGGCGCGCTTCGCGAGCGGCAAACAGACCGTTGACCGAGATAATCGCGAGGTTACTTTGCGGAAGATGTTTTTTGGCGCTGGCGAGGGTGGCGTAGCGCGCTTCGTGCTGGCCGCTGTCGGCCTTTTTGCTGAACAGCGCTTCTATTTCACCGAGTATTTGTTCACTATCGGCGCCGTCTTTGCCCTTGATAACAATCATCAGGTCGCCGTTTTTCGCTGCTTCCAGCTCCGGCGTCAGCAGTCCCAGGTTATTCAGCACCCCTTTGTTCATTTCCGTCGCCATCGCCACAAATGCCTGCTCTACGCCATCGAGCTTATTAGCGCGGGTGGAAATCGACATTAATGAGACGGAATCAAAATAGGTATTCTTCTTCACCACTATTTTAACTGACATTATTCCCTCCATACGTTTGGCTCAGCGCGCAGGCATCCGCCATGCCCAATAGCATGTCGCTGCCGGAACTTGAGCCAATATTTTTAATATCGGCAATAGCCTTAATAGAAAAGGTTGTCGGTTGATTAACCAGCAGATTAATCAACACGGCGATACTTTCGCGATAACGTTGGTTTATCGCTGCCTCCAGCGTTATCGCGCTGAGCGGCGTAGTATTTTGTCGGGCGCTCTGCAGCGCGGTTATAAATGCTTCCCGGTATTGATTAGCCGGGTGCCCCTTTATGAATAAAATAACGCTTAGACCTAGCAAATAATCATCCGCCGATGGCGTCAGGCCAATGCCTAATCCGATCATGTTCGCCACGGCGGCGCTGATATTTTTATTTTCGCCAAGCGCTTTAAATAAGGTTTCCCGTCGCTGCTGGAGTTCATGACGCATCGCGTGATAAAAGGGATTGTCGCCGCGATAGAGAAATAACGTGTCATCCTCATGTAACTGCGTAACGATAATGTTGCGCCATCGTCGCCAGGCTATCTGGCTAAATGTTGCCGCGTTTAATACTGCCCGCGGCGTTTGCCAGCGCTCACAACGGTGGATGTCTATCCATGTATTATCGCCAATGTAAATCCCTGAATCGGTAAACCGGACGCTTTCCCCTGGCCGGAGCAGGTTGTCAAAGTGGGTGAGTGCTAACCTACAGCTATTAGGCGCATTGTCAGAGGTTTCACACAGCAGCGTCAGAAGCCCTGGTTTGCCGGGGATGAGCAGGTTCACCGCATGAGTGAAAACCTGCTCGACCTGTCCGCCGCCGCGCTGCGCGAGAAAGCTCTCATCCGCAGTTAGCGCTTGCACACACCGCCATGAGGGGGTGTTAATGGCGATTCTCCTTCCTCAGGCTCCGGCGGCGACCAGCAGGTGGGCGATTTCACTGAATCCCTTATCCCATGCCAGCTCCAGCGGCGATTTACCGTACTTATCGGTCATATGCGGGTTGGCGCCGTGGTCCAGCAGCAGTCTGACGATCTCCTGTTGCGTCGCACCGCCGTCGTTTAAGACAATCGCTTCCAGTAGCGGTGTCCAGCCAACGAAATTGGTGTGGTTAACGTTAATGTCAGTTTCCGCCAGCAATATTTTTACGATCTCAAGATGGCCTTTTTCACAGGCCGGGGTCAGGCCTACGCCACCGAAACGCGTTAATCGTTCGAGGTCGGGATTTGCCGGCAAAATTAAGCGCAGTAGTTCGACGTCGTTATTCAGGCAGCTAATTAAAAACGGGTTAAAACAGGTCTGGTCCTGCTTATTAATATCCGCGCCAGCGGCAATAAGAACCGAGACACAAGCATAATGTTTATTCAGGCTGGCGAGGGTAATGGCGGTTCGCCCCTGACGATTACTGGCATTAATATCGACACCGCTTGCCAGGCAGGCTTTTAATTTCGTGATATTTCCCTGCTCTGCAGCCAAAAAATAGTCAGCAATAATATTTTCCGTGGCCATCATCTTGCTCCTGTTGTTGCGGCTGAGACTTTCTCGATGGCTTGAGCATAGCAACCAGAAATAGATAAAAGAACCCGCTTAAATTTTATTCGCCATAATCCGGTAGATTATTGAATAAATTTCAATAATTGATGCAGACTGTGCGGCAGAGCAATGTTTACTTCTTTACGCTTATACCCCTTAACGCAATCGGGTTTTCTTTCGATATAGTTGCCGTCAGAAAGCAACGTCATCAATCTATTTTTCAGAGGGGAAAGAGATGAACGGACTCACCGCTACGGGGATCACCGTCGGGATTTGCGCAGGCGTTTGGCAGCTGATTTCCTCGCACGTTGGGCTGCAGCATGGTTGGGAATTATTGGGAACCATTGGCTTCGTGGCGTTCTGTAGTTTCTATGCGGCAGGGGGAGGCCAATCCGGCTTTGTCAAAAGCCTGTGCGTTAACTATTCCGGAGCGGTGTGGGCGTGGCTGGCGGCGCTGGCCGCCGGCGCTCTCGCCTCAGCCAGCGGTATGTCGGGATTCTGGGCAAGCGTCATTACCACGGTGCCGTTTTCGGCAGTCATCGTCTGGCAGGGGCGCTTTACGCTAACCTCGTTTATTCCCGGCGGTTTCCTCGGTATGACGCTCTTTTTCGCCACCGGTTTGAACTGGACGGTGACGCTGTTGGGATTTCTGGCGGGAAATTGTGTCGGCTTTATTTCAGAATATAGCGGGCGCAAACTCAGCGAGGCGACCAGTAAGTAGCGTGCCTGAAGTCGCGACGGGTATTAAGCATTGTTCAAAAATGATTGCCCCTCGCCACAGTAACCAATACATTCAGCTCAGGTATGGTTTAGCGGAGGCGGGAAGGGCGCATGAACTCGATTTTTACTGAAGAAAATCTGCTGGCATTCACCACCGCGGCGCGTTTTGGCAGCTTCAGCAAGGCGGCCGACGAGCTGGGGTTAACCACCTCAGCCATCAGCTATACCATCAAACGGATGGAAGCCGGGCTGGACGTGGTGCTGTTTACCCGCAACACCCGCAGCATTGAACTGACGGAATCCGGCTACTATCTGTTTCGCAAGGCTACCGATCTGCTTAATGATTTCCATGCGATAAAGCGCAGCATAGATACTATCTCGCAAGGTATCGAAGCGCGGGTGCGCATCTGCATTAATCAACTGCTATACACGCCGCGCCATACCGCCCGCCTGCTGCAGGTGCTGAAAAAACAGTTTCCCACCTGTCAGATAACCGTCACCACCGAGGTATACAACGGCGTTTGGGATTCGATCATCAATAACCAGGCGAATATTGCCATCGGCGCGCCGGACACGCTGCTCGACGGCGGCGGTATTGATTACACCGAGATCGGCGCGATCCGCTGGGTGTTTGCTATTGCCCCGGATCATCCGCTGGCGTTTATGCCCGAACCTATTTCGGAAAGCCAGTTACGCCTCTATCCCAATATCATGGTTGAGGACACCGCCAGCACGATCAATAAAAAGGTCGGTTGGCTGCTGCATGGTCAGGAGGCGATCCTGGTCCCTGACTTCAATACTAAATGCCAGTGTCAGATCCTCGGTGAGGGGATCGGTTTTTTACCTGACTATATGGTGAACGAAGCGATAGCTGAGAAACTGTTGGTGATCCGTCAGATCCACAATCCGCGTCAGGATTCCGGCATGCTGCTGGCGACGCAGCATGCCGCCACCGGCCAGGTGACGCAGTGGATAAAAAAGCAATTTCGCCCCGGCGGGATTTTAACGGCTGTATATGCTGATTTATTGCATCGTGGAGAGGCGAAATAGTCTTGCCACACATATCTTTACGCCAAAACTCCAGCTGTGGACTTTTCCCCTCGCTTTGCCTTATATATATTTGATGACGTCGGTGATACGGGAAAGTACGGCAATGGATACGGGGAAGTTGAATAGCAGTTTTGGTCGTATTCATGCGTGCTACCAGAAGCTGCAGTTAAATGCGCATCTCCCGCACGTCATCGCCTGTAGCGAAAACGTCGAGTGCGCCGCCGGCGAGCGTTTTCAGCCGCAGGATGGGTTCATTTACTTTCTGCTGTCCGGGCAAATCACCCTCGCAGTCAACGACCCTGACAACCTGTTGGGTATTGTGATTGAGCATATGCCGCTGGGCCTGCTTGAGTATTACTGCCCGGCGGTAGAGCTGCTATATCAATGCCTCGACCGCTGCCGTTTCGCCAGAATCAGCGTGGAGGATTTCGAGCGTATCTTCTTTTACTCTTCGCCGGAGTATATGAAAGAACTGACGACCATTCTGGCCTACATGGGCATTTTTGCTCTCGATGCGCACAACGAGCGCGGCAACCTGTCCGGTTTTCAGACCATAAAATCGATGTTATCGCGTTATCTGTACCGTAACGAGATCGATAGTGGAAAACGTGAAAGCCTGTCCGCTTTTATTATTAAACGGACCAATCTTTCGCGCAGCTATGTTTATCAGGTTTTAGCGGCGTTAAAAGAAGGCGGTTATATCACGGTGAAAAAAGGTCAACTCATTTCTATCGACCGAAAAATACCGGATAAATTCTGATTAATATGGTCAGTTATCAGGGCGGTTATGCCCGGCTTGCTGACGCCTGTATAAAGTGAATGTGAAATACGTCACACATTCTGGAGTTATTTTATGACCCTGGATTATATTGCTTTAGCCATCCTGATTGCGGTGGTGCTGATTTTATTTTATGGAATTATCGTGATCCACGATATTCCTTATGAAATAGCCAAAAAAAGAAATCATCCGCACCAGGATGCGATTCATTACGCTGGCTGGGTGAGCTTGTTCACCCTGCACGTGCTGTGGCCGCTGCTGTGGATCTGGGCCACGCTGTGGCGAGAAGACCGCGGCTGGGGAATGCAGCAGTTAAAGACCGACCAGCACGATTTACATCAGCGTCTGGATGCGATGCAGGCGGAATTAAACCGTCTGAAAAATAGCGCCGTCAATCAGGAGGGTAAATAATGGAAACGTTATTACTGCTGTGTTATGCCGCCTTGTGTATCGTGATATTTAAAGTATTCCGTATTCCATTAAATAAATGGACGGTTCCCACTGCGGTATTAGGTGGCGTGATACTGATTGGCATGTTAATCCTCGGTATGAATTATAACTTCCCCTATAGCGAAGTCGGGAAGCAGGTTTATCGCACGGTGCCCATTGTTTCGCAAACCCGCGGTCGAGTCACCAGCGTGCCGGTGAAACCAAATCAGATGCTGCATGAAGGCGACATCTTGTTCACCATCGACCCAACCCCGTTCCAGGCGAAAGTCGACGACCTGACCGCTCAGGTGAAAGCGGCCAGCCAGGATGCGTTGTCGCTGGATGCGGGGTTAACCAGCGCGCAGGCTGATTTAAGCAAAGCGGTCGCCGAGCGCGACCGGGCCCAGCGTGAATACGCCCGCTTCCAGGCAGGTCATGATAAAGGGGCCTTTTCCGATCAGATGGTCGATACGCGTCGCCAGAACTGGAAAGCGACGCAGGCGGCGGTTGACGCCGCCCGGGCAAAGGTCGTACAGGCGCATAACGATCTCAATTCGGTGGTGCACGGCGAGAACACCAAAGTTGCTTCGCTGCTGGCGCAGCTGCGTGAGGCGCAATTTAAGCTCGATAACACGGTGGTGCGCGCGCCGTCTGACGGCTACGTCAGTACCGTCGGTCTGCGTCCTGGGACCATGTCCACCGCGTTGGGGTTGAAGCCGGTAATGACGTTTGTGCCAACGGATAATGTGAATTCACGTGAATACGTCGCCGCATTCCGTCAAAACGCGCTGCAGCGTTTGCAAAAAGGTGAACAGGCTGAATTGCTGTTCCCCTCTATTCCCGGAACCGTGTTTAAAGCGCAGGTGGCGGAAGTGCTGCCGGCGATTGGCGAAAGCCAGTTTCAGGGGCAGGGAACGTTGCTGACGGCCAACGATCTGGCGGCGCGCGGTCGAGCGCTGGTGGTATTAAAAGTGACCGACGATCGTCTGGCAAATTATCAGCTGCCGCAGGGCGCGGACGTCGAAGCCGCCGTCTATTCGCAGCATTTTGAGCACCTGTCGCTGATAAGAAAGATCCTCATCCGCATGAAAAGCTGGGAAAGCTATCTTTATCTCGATCACTAAAACGACGGAATAGCGGTGAGGCAGTTTTAAGAACTTTTCCTAATGCTAAGCGCAGGAGCTTATGCCATGCTGAATGTGACTCGTAACATAAAGCACGCGTTAAGAGAGGAAAAATATGAAAAAAGCAATGATTGCACTATCCGCTATTCTGGTCGCTTCTCCGGTATTCGCAGCAACCACTACACATGCAACCGATGACACCGTGGCCGCAGCGCATGAGAATGCCAACACGGCGAAAGAAAAACTGCACCAGGCGCAGAATCAGGGCGAAGAGATGAAGCTCAAGTCCAAACATGCTGCTGAAGGGAAAAGCGATAGCGTCGGCAGCCAGGTAAGTGAAGGCACGCAGAAAACCTGGAACAAAACCAAAGAAGGCGCCGAGAAGGGTTGGGATAAGACCAAAGAAGGCACCGAGAAAGGCTGGAACGCTACTAAAGAAGGCGCCAGCAAAGGTTGGGATAAGACCAAAGAAGTCAGCGAGAAAGGCTGGGATAAAACCAAGCAAGGCGCTGAAGAGTTAAAGAATAAAGTCTCTGAGTAAAACGGACTCACTGAGAATAAAATGGCCGCGCAAGCGGCCTTTTTTACGTCTGGCGCTCGCTGAATTTATTGTTTGCTGCCTTCCTGATTTAGCCAGGAATAGTCCTGGATAGTTTGCTAATCACTATTTCTCCACATTTGCAGGGTAAAAAAGAAATATATCAGGAGGTGTACTATGAAAAAGATTATTTCTCTGGCGGTTATTTTATCCTGCGTGCTGAGCGCTCAGGCTTTTGCCGATGGCCCAAATGATGACCATCGTCCGGGGCAACAGCAGGTATGGCAGAATGGCCCGAAACAGGGCGACCAAAACGGACGCCACCAGCCGGGCGGTCCTGGCGATAACCATCAGGACAACAATGACCACCGCGGCCCGGAGCGTAGCGGTCATGACGATCGTCGCCAGGAACGCCATGAGCAGGATCATTTCGCCTGGAGGGGGAACGATTTCCGTAAAGGCCATCCGGCGCCGGAGCGTTATCGCGGTGATGAATATCGCGTCAGTAACTGGAACGAGCGTGGCCTGCCGCGCCCGCCGGAGGGCCATCATTGGTCTTATATTGATGGCAATTACGTGCTGATCGCCGCGGCGACAGGAATCATTACCTCAATACTGGTAAGCGGCGCCCTTGGTCATTAAATAATGATATCAGTGGCATGGCATTCGCGCCGGGTCAGGCTAGCGTCTGACCCGGCTTATTGATGCTAACTTGTACGGACCGCAAAGCCCTACCTTTTATTCAGCTCGTCATCCGGCCAGTATTTATAACCGTTGACCATTGCCTGAGCCGCCAAACCTTTCTCGGTGATTTCATAAACGTTGACTTTTGACGGCAGCGAGGCGGTATCTTTCGCCACGCCGTTGGCCGACGCGCCTATCGGGGCGATGCCGTTGTCGTCATATTTCGCTGCCGCGTTGGCATCCGCGCCGACCATATAGCCTTTAGTAATGAAAGTATTCAAGGCGTCTTTATCGTGGAATACCAGTACGGTGCGCAGCTGTTTCACGCCCATACCCACACCGGCGCCGCCCTGGGCCATTTTCATATAGGTATCTTTGCCGGTGGCGCTATTTTTAACGACGCCGTAACCGCTGCCGAAGCCAAAGACTAATATCTTACTACTGTTGCTGGCGAAGACCGCGTAGCCCTTTGAATGCTGGATATCGCTACGTGCTTCCGGGTACAGGCTATAGAGTTTACTGAGCGTGTTGGTACGCATCTTTTGAATACTGGCGCGTTGCTGGCTGGCGGTGTCGCCCTCAGCGCTGCAGCCTGTCAGCGTCAGCGCGCAGGTAAGTAAAAGTAAATGATATTTCATGGCTGTTTATTTTTATTTAAAACTGAATTAAAGCGGGGATGGTAGAGTAAGTGTTGGTATGGAGCCCATAAAATAAACGTTTATATTTAAATTTTGCCAGTTTTAATGGCTATTGTTCTGCGATTTTTCTGTATTAAAAATATGATGGATGACGTTCCAGCAATTAGAAATGCTACTTGCATAAACTTTGAGCCAGGATAACTTGTTAAGTTCTTAATCTATTCCCGGAGAACGGCATGTCTGATTGTGTAATTCCAGAAATTAAAGCCACGGAAGATGAAATGATTTCTATCCGTCATTATTTACATGCCAATCCGGAATTAAGTCTGGAAGAGTTTAATACCAGCGAGCTGGTTGCCGGTAAGCTGACAGAATGGGGCTATCAGGTGACCCGCGGCCTCGGTAAAACCGGCGTCGTCGGCAGCCTGAGTAAAGGCGATTCGCCGCGCACTATTGGCCTGCGTGCCGACATGGACGCATTACCGATTTATGAAACCACCGATTTACCCTGGGCCAGCACGGTACCTGGAAAAATGCACGCCTGCGGCCATGATGGACATACCACGATTTTGCTCGCGGCGGCGAAATATATCGCCTCGCCGGCCTGCCAGTTTAACGGCACGGTGCATCTGATTTTCCAGCCCGCGGAAGAAGCCATCGGCGGCGCGGATCTGATGATTAAAGATGGCCTGTTTGAGCAGTTCCCCTGCGAACGCATCTTCGGCCTGCACAATATGCCGGGGCTACCGGTTGGCAAGCTGGGCTTCTATGCCGGCAACTTTATGGCCTCGGCGGACACGGTCAAAATCACGATTACCGGCTACGGCGGCCACGGCGCGCATCCGGAACGCACCGTCGACCCTATCGTGGCCGGCGCGGCGCTGGTGATGGCGTTGCAGAGCATCGTCGCGCGCAACGTGCCGCCGGGTGAAACGGCGGTCGTCAGCGTGGGGACTTTCCAGGCCGGCATCGCCTCGAACGTGATTCCTGAGAGCGTGGTGATGGAGCTCAGCGTGCGGGCGATGAAACCGGAAATTCGCGATCTGCTGATTAAGCGTATTCAAGAGCTGACCGAGTTTACTGCCAAAAGCTATGGCGCCAGCAGCGAAGTCGAGATTTACGACTCTTACCCGGTATTAACCAACAGTAACGAAGAGACCGATTTCGCCCAGGCGCTGGCGCTGGAAGTCTTTGGCCGCGAAGGGGTGCTGGAGTCGGTATCGCCAATGAACGCCAGCGAAGATTTCGCTTTTATGCTGCGCGAGCGTCCGGGCTGTTACTTCCTGCTCGGCAACGGTGAAAAAGGCGAGAAGGGCGGCTGCATGGTGCATAACCCCGGTTATGACTTTAACGATGACATTATCAGCACCGGCGCGACGCTGTTCGCGCGTTTAGTGCAAGCGCACTGCCGTTAATCCCTGGAGAAAATCTCGAATGAAAAAATCACTGTTGTTATGTTTGGCATTAATGGCGTCGACGTCGGCGCTGGCCGCCGGGGCGAAAGAGATCCGTTTTGGCGTTGACCCGACCTTCGCGCCGTTTGAATGGAAAGATCCGCAGGGCAAGCTGGCGGGATTTGATATCGATTTAGGCAACGCGATTTGTCAGCAGCTGCAGGCGAAGTGCGTGTGGGTGGAAAGCAACTTCGACGGCATCATCCCGGCGCTGAAGGCGCGTAAATTCGACGCGATCCTCTCAGGGATGTATATGACCGAAAAACGTAAAGAGCAGATTGCCTTTAGCGATAAGCTGTACAACGGGCCGGTGTTTCTGGTGGCGCGCAAAAATACCCTCAAAGGCAATACGCCAGAGCAGTTGAAGGGGAAAACTATCGGCGTCGAACAGGGGTCGGCGCAGGAAACTTACGTTAACCAGTACTGGCGGCCGCAGGGGATTAACATTGTCGCCTATCAGGGGGCCGATAGCGTCGTTCGCGACCTTGAATCAGGTCGTCTCGATGGCGCGGTGCTCTCCGGCATGATGGCCGATTACAGCTTCCTGCAGCAGCCGCAGGGCAAGGATTTCGCCTTTGTTGGCGGACAACTGCAGGATAATAAACTGTTTGGCGCCGGGGCGGCGATTGGCCTGCGTCAAGGCGACGATGCGCTGCGCGAAGAGATAAATGGCGCGATTGCGAAAATGCTTGCCGACGGCACCTACAAAAAACTGGCCGGGAAATATTTTAGCTTTGACGTTTATTCCGGGACATAATGTCAGAGTGTACCCTGCGGGCATGGACTGCCCGCCGCAAGATTCCTTTTCTGATTATCCACTCGACATCCTCTTCAGACCCCCTGCGGTTATCTGAGGGAAACAGAATATAAGCTAAGGAGTATCGGCATGATGACACGTCCATTGGGCAAAAGCGGATTTTCCATCGCCCCATTAGTATTTGGCGGCAACGTCTTTGGCTGGACCATCGATGAGAAAACCAGTTTTGCCATTCTTGATGCTTTTGTTGACCACGGTTTTGATGCTATCGATACGGCGGATGTGTACTCCCGCTGGGCGGAAGGCAATCAGGGCGGTGAATCCGAAACTATTATTGGCCGCTGGCTGCAGGCGCGTCCCGGGATGCGCGATAAAGTTAAAATCTTCACTAAAGTAGGTTCAGACTTAGGTATTGCTGGGCATAAAGGCTTGAAGAAAGCCTGGATCCATCAGGCGATCGACGACTCTCTGCGCCGCCTCAATACCGACTATGTCGACCTCTATTTTGCCCACTGGCCGGATCCCGAAACGCCCATCGATGAAACGTTAGAGGCATTCCAGGCGCTGCAGCAGGCGGGGAAGGTGCGGGCGATTGGCGCCTCGAACCTCGACGCCGGGCAGCTATCGTCGGCGCTGGAAGTGGCGCGTAAAGGCGGTGTACCGGCCTGGCAGGTGCTGCAGCCGGAATATAACCTCTATCACCGCTCCGCCTTTGAAGGGGCGCTTCGCGATCTCTGCGTCAGCCGCGATATAGGCGTGGTGACCTACTACAGCCTGGCTTCCGGCTTCCTGAGCGGCAAGTATCGCCAGTCGTCCGATTTAGCGCAAAGCCAGCGCGGCAGCGGCATCGCTAAATATCTCAATCCACGCGGAATGCGGATTATTGACACGCTGGTCGCGGTGGCGGAAGAACAGCGCGCGAAGCCTGCAGAAGTGGCGTTAGCGTGGCTGATGAGCCGGGAAGGCGTTACCGCGCCGATTGCCAGCGCCACCAGCCTGGCGCAGGTGCAAAGCTTCGCCCGCGCGGCGGCGCTGAACCTCGGCAGCGAACAACTGGCGCGGCTCGACAGCGCCAGCGCCTGAGTCAGTCGCTCTCCCCGGAGGCGGCGCGTTGCGCCTTGTCCGGGCTACCAAATCGCACAGTGCCGTAGCCCCGGTAAGCGCTAGCGCCACCGGGGATTTTGCGGCAACGCAATATTATTCCTGATGGCGGGTGACGTTGAGGATCTTCGCGCTCGCGCCGACCGGGAATTTGCTCAAGGCGCCAAAATCACTGCCCTGATAGCCCATGATCTTGCCATCGGTTCGCATCTGCTTAAGATCGATAAGGATAACCCCCAGCGTGGGAATGATTTTCTCCCGCCAGACGAACAAATAGAGATCCTCAGCCACCTGCACGTAATGGCAGCGATCGACATCCGCCAGCCCCTTTTCCACGCCATCGAGACACTGCCAGGCGTAAAAATTATCGTTGAGATAGATGTGTTCATAACGCTCGGTCGGGCTATAGGTGTACTGATTGCGCATGCCGACCAGCGCGGTGGTAAAGTCAGGCAGCGGTCCCGGCTGGGCATCCAGGCGGGCGAAGACAAATCGCGCCTCGACGGCGGTCAGCGGCAACCCTTGCTCTACCCGGCTGAAGGCGTCCAGTCGCGCGGCGGCTTCGTCAGGTAGCTGGCCGTATACCAGCGTGGCGTTGCGCTGCGTCAGGTTGCATACCGCGCTGATACTGGCGTTATCGCGCTCCGGGTCAAGAAAATCGATAAACAGAATATCGGGGCGCAGGGCGGTTGCCCGCCAGGGCGCGCGTTTGCCGTTCCAGCTAAGCGTTTGTTCATCTTCGATAATCAACTGCTGCGGCTCGCTCCCGGCGGCATAAAAGGTAAAGCGTTCGCCTGCGGGAAGACTGGCGGTGGCCAGCAGGTTGCCGTGCGGGGCGAAACCATCGGCCAGCGCGCCGACCTGGATAAATACGGCTTCTGAAGTCATGTGAGCTCCTGAGTAGAGTGGGGGCGCTAAGTAAACGCCAGCGTTGGAACATCGACGATGCTGGACCCGCCATCGGCGACCAGCGTCGCGCCGCTGATGATGGCGGCCTGCGGCGAGCAGAGAAACTGACAGGCCAGGGCTATCTCCTCGGGGCTGGCGGGGCGGCGTAGCGGAACGTCGCGGCACACCCGTTGATAGGCTTCGGTAAGCGACAGCCCGTGTTGCTGCATCAGTGGGATCATCTCTTCATCCGCCATCGGGGTGGTGACCCAGCCGGGACAAATCGCATTGGCGCGGACGCCCTGTGGGCCGTAATCACGGGCGATGGAGCGCATCAGGCCAATTAACGCGTGTTTGGCGGTGACATAGCCACAGGCCTGCGGCCCGGCAGCGATGGAGGCGATGGAGGCGACAAACAGCACATTGCCGCGGCAGGCAATCAGTG
Organism: Klebsiella sp. CN_Kp091; assembly: GCF_040065095.1. Classification (NCBI taxonomy): domain Bacteria; kingdom Pseudomonadati; phylum Pseudomonadota; class Gammaproteobacteria; order Enterobacterales; family Enterobacteriaceae; genus Klebsiella; species Klebsiella sp. CN_Kp091. The sequence continues at coordinate 339,855 of NZ_JBEAIO010000005.1, forward strand.
AAGGCAGGCAGGCGCGCACGCTGACGAAAGCGCTATTCAGGTTCGCGTTCAGCGCCTCGCGCCATTGGCGATCGCTGGTATCGGCGGTGGCGCTATTGCCCATGCCGCCGGCGCTGCAGATGAGTACATCAATACCGTGAGTCTGGTCGAGAATCGGCGGTAGCAGCCGTTCCCGCCAGACGTCGCCGTCGGCGGCATCGCCCACCAGCGCCGTCGCGCCGGTTTCAACGGCGATCTTGTGTAGCGGCGCTTCGCGTCTGCCGGTAATAAACACCCGATCGCCCGCCGCGCTCATCAACCGCGCGCAGGCGGCGCCGATCCCGCTTCCACCGCCGGTAATCACCACGACTCTCGCCATTCGCTCTCTCCAGTAATGGGGTTCAGGATTACCTTAGAAAGCGAGTTAGCTTCCGGCTATCGCCCGGAAGAACGATAGCCGGGTTCGTTTATTTGCCCTCGCTCACAGGAATAGCCTGCGGCGCGGGCACCGGCTTCATGGTCGCCGGATCGACCGCCAGATAACGCCCGGTTTTGTTATCGATACCGACGTAATCGATCATCTTGCCCTGCGCTTTGGTGACCATCGTACGTTTGGCGAATGCCTCGTAAGCGTCGCTCATCGTTTTGACCCGATCGGCATGTTGGGCCGCGACGTCATGCGTTTCCAGCGGATCGTCATGCAGGTTAAACAGCTGCCACGGCGCATCGCCGGCGTTGAGGCCGCGAGGTACCAGCCGCCGCAACTTCCATTCGCCATCGACCCAGGCCGCCTGATTATGCAGTTCAACCCCGTAGTTGCCGCGCGGCGGCTGCTGGACTTCACCGGTTAGATAGCGCTTAAAGCTGACGCCAATCATCGGTAACACGGGTTTCTTCGCCAGCGATTTATTGGGATCGATGCCGGCGAATTCATATAGCGTCGGCGCCACGTCGTACACCGCCATCGTTGAGGCGTCAATTTTACCGCGCCGGGTAATGCCGGGACCGGAGATCATAAAGTCGGTATTGATGCCGCCCTGGGCGCTGGTGGTTTTGTGATAATTGGCGTAGGGGGCATTGCTGACGTTCGCCCAGTGGGGGCCGTAGGAGACAAATGATCCTTTGCGGCCCACGTTGTCATAGCTGTTATCGAACTGCTTCCAGAATTCGGGGGTAGATTCGTAATAAAAACCCTGTGCCGGGTTGGCGCCGTTATCGGTTAAAAATACCAGCAGGGTATTTTTATCGCGCCCGGTTTGTTTCAGCGTCTCTATCAGCGTGCCGATTTGCGCGTCCATATTGGCGATCATCGCCGCATATACCTGCATCACTTTCGCCGTATATTTCTGCTGCTCTGGCGTTAGCGCTTCCCACTCTTTATCCAGCTCCAGATGCGGCAGCGGGGTGTCGTCATGAATGATTCCCAATGCTTTCAGGCGGGCGATGCGCTGGCGGTAGACCTCGGCGTAACCCTGCTCATACTGGCCTTTAAAGCGCTTAATCCACTCGTCCGGCGCCTGCAGGGGATCATGAGGGGCGGTAAACGCCAGCCAGGCGAAGACCGGCTGCTCCTTCGGCGTCGCTTTAATCCAGCTATTCATCTGGCGGGCGTAAGCTTCGCTGGAGTAAAAATCATCTGGCAGGGAGACGCGCTCGCCATCGCGGGTATAGTAAGTGTGGAACGCCTCGACGGTTCCGAGCGGTATCGCATCGTTAAAATGGCTGGTGCCGCCGCCCATAAAGGCGAAGGAGTGGTTAAAACCGCGGTCCTTCGGCGTGGCGCCGGGAACAAAACCGAGATGCCATTTGCCGGCCATCAGCGTGTTATAGCCGGCATCTTTAAAGCGCTCGGCCATGGTGGTGACGCGGTCGGTCAGCCGCAGCTCGTAACCCTCCTTGCCAATGGTACTGTCGTACCACCACATGCCGCCCATCCCGGCCTGCTGGTTACTGTTGCCGGTCAACAGCATCGAACGCGCCGGGGCCGACATCGGCGAGGTGTAATACTGGCTCATGCGGATACTTTGCTCCGCCATGGCCTGCAGGTTGGGGGTGGGGATCTCACCGCCGAAGGGGCTGATATCGGAATAACCCATATCATCGGCGATAATCACGATGACGTTTGGATGCTCATTCTGCGCGCCGTGCGCGCCGCCGGCGAGGATCATGCTGACCGCCGCGGCCATGGCTTTTTTGTTCACGACTGACTCTCCTGTTCAGAGGGGGATATCATCAGGGTAAGGCGCTACGCAGTATGCGCAGACCCAACAAACGCGGCCCGCCAGGCCTTCAGGCCGTTAAGGTCGCGGGAAAAGGGGCGTACTGGCGCGAGGATTTCGCTAAAGAACCGGTAATAGCCGCCGCAGAGGCGGTTGTTGCCAGCGGCGTTGAGATGTGCGGGGCAGCCGCCCTGGCAGACCATTTTTACAGCGCAAGTCTGACATTCGCGGCGCCGGCTTTTTTGCTGGCCAAAAGGGAGCTGAACAGACGCGTCGACCGCCGCGGCGAGCGTCTGCTCGTCAAGACGGCCCAGCCGATGTTCGGCGTTGATCAGATGATCGCAGGCGTAAAGCTGGCCGTCAGACTCCATCATCAGATTGCTGCCGCAGCGGGCGCTATGCACGCAGTTGCCGCTGCTATGGGTAAAGTACTGCGCCCACGCCTGTTCGATATTGATGACGAACACCCGCCCCATATCGCAGCGCTTTTGCCACTGTCGCCAGATACCGACCATAAAACGCCCCCAATTATCGGCGCTGAGCTGATAACCCTCGCGCAGCGCCGCGCCTTCGCTCATTAGCGGCTGGAACTGCAGATAGCGCGCGCCAAGCGTGACCATCCGGTCATAAATCGCCCCCGCGTGGGCGGCGATTTCGTTATGCACCACTACCAGCAGATTAAACTCCACCTGATGCTGGTGGAGCAGGGCGATACCGCGCAGCGCAGCCGGCCAGGAAGCCTGCCCGCGTTTATCAGGACGGTGGTGGTTTTGCAGCGCTTCGCTACCTTCGAGGCTGACGCCGATAATAAAGCGATGTTCGCGAAACAGCCGGCACCAGGCGTCGTTGATCAGCGTCCCGTTGGTTTGCAGGCTATTGCTGATGGTTACGCCATCAGGGGCGTAGCGCTGCTGCAGGGCGAGCGCTTTTTTATAGAAACTTAGCCCGGCCAGTAGCGGCTCGCCGCCCTGCCAGACAAAGTTGATTTCCCGCGCGCTGGCGGGCTGGGCGGCAATATAGCGGCGGATAAACTGCTCCAGCCGCGCCTCGTCCATCTTCCTGACCGGCGTTTCATCCTGCGGGTAGTAGCAGTAGCGGCAGGCGAGGTTACAGGCGGGGCCAATCGGTTTCATCAGAATATGAAACGGCAGCGATGAGCGCGGTTCGACGGCCAGCGGAATTTGCTGCTGGCGTAAGGCGGCGATATTCAGCATCGGCTTATCCTCTATTAATTGCTGGCCTGGGGCGGCGTATTTGGGCAATAGCAAGTCAGGCGTAATCCGTTGATTAAGCCGCGGCGTTAAATTATCGACATCCTTTTTAGGGTATAAATGAAAAAATGCAAAAAACTATCGTTCTTAAGGATGAGATCGGACCTGCCAATATAAGGGTTTTTAATCCTTGCCGGAAAATAACGCGTGGTGTTAATAACTTTTGTTTATGTTTTAACGTGTCCACGTTAACAGAACGCTGGCTTGTTTTTAAATGCTTTAAATAACAATGCATTGATGAAAATAATGTAATCGATATCACATTGTTAACATGTTAATGATTGTGTTACTTAAATGTGAAATGTATGCTTCATCCTACTCTGGTAATCCGCGTGTTACGCACCACCACCTTGACGGGGGGAAATATCATGTCTGCTTTATTAAAAGCCAGTCGTAATGATGCGATAATAGCCCGTTGTTTACAGACTATTTCACAGTTAATTCCACTGTCTTCAGCGGTTTTTTATCGAGTAAATAATCGTTTAAAACCTGAAAACTATATATTGCATAATATTTCGGATAATACACACCAACAATATCTGGAGAGCTTCCAGCCGTTGGATCCACACCTGCCGGCGCACTTTAGCCACCAGAGCACGACCATGGCGGCGATGACGCCGCGACTCTGTGACCGTAACCGGCACTACTACCATGAATTTATGTTGCCGAATAACGTACGCGACATGACCGAAATCTTTATTCGCCGCGAACGGCGGATCGTTGCCGGTATCTCGCTGATGCGCGACGTGCCTTTTTCCAGCGAAGAACGGCTGCGGGCCCAGGCGGTACTGCCGTTGGTGGAACTGGCTATTCGCGATTTCCTGCAGGAAGAGGATGAACTCCCCGCCATCCTGACAGCCAAAGAGCGCGAAATCGTCGGCATGGTGCGTGAAGGCGCCAGCAACAAGCTGATTGCCCGCCAGCTGGATATCTCGCTCTCGACGGTGAAAACCCATCTGCGCAATATTTTCGCCAAGACTGAAGTCGTCAACCGGACTGAACTCGTTTCCCGAACCTGGATGCCTGCCGCTCAGCGTACGCTGCATCTGTAATCTGACTATCGCATCCCGCGCGCGCCGTGGCAGCACGGCGTTTTCCTGATGCCTGAGGGTATCACTCCCTGGATAACCGTCCGGGGGGAGGCTTTTTTGACTGGAGCACGCCCTACGATGTCGAGTACACCTTTTTCTGATAATACTCTTTCGCGGCCTGGCAGGCTGGTGGTGTCGCTGCGTTTGCTGGCGGCGATTGTCATTTTCGCCGCCCTTGCGCCGGGGATTTTAATGACCGCGCCGGCGGTGGCGGCGCAACTGGGCAGCGAATGGCACCTTAAACCCGGACAGATCGGTTGGTTGTTTTCGGCGGAGCTCGGCGCGATGAGCCTGGCGACGCTCCCGGCGTGGTGGTGGATGAGCCGCCTCGACTGGCGGCGGGTCGCGCTCGTTGCCTGTGCGGTATTTCTGCTCGCTAACCTTGCCTCGGCGGCGGTAACCCAGTATTCGTCGCTGCTGGCGGTACGCTTTATTGCTTCCCTGGCGGGAGGCACGCTGATGATCTTGTGCATCAGCTGCGCGGCGGGAACGCCGAATCCATCACGGGTGTACGCATTCTGGGTACTGGGGCAACTGCTGTTAGGCATGCTTGGCCTGCTGGTGTTGCCCGGCCTGTTTGTGACCTTTGGCCTGAAGGTCGTTTATCTGATTCTTGCCGCCATCATGCTCTGCTGTTTGCCGCTGGTTTCCGCCTTCCCGTCGTGTTTTCAAGCGCAATCGGCTTCCCATCGCCAGCCGTCTGCGGCGTCGTGGCGAAAGGCGCTGGCGGTGCTGGCGGTTCTCACCTTCTATATCAGCCTCAGCGCCGTATGGACCTTTATCGGCACCATCGGCAGCGGGGCGGGGTTGAGTCCGACACAGGTCGGTCTGGTGCTGGCGGCGGCGACGGTGTTCGGCATTATCGGCGCCGGCGGCGCGGCGCTGCGCGGTACCCAACGTCCGGACCGGCTGGCGGTGTGGCTGGGATACGCGCTGCTGATCGCCAGCGTGCTGTTACTGACAGGTCATCCGCTGCTGGTGCGTTACGCCATCGCGGCGCTGCTGTTTAAGTTCACCTGGACTTTCGTGTTGCCCTTTATCCTCGCTCGCGTGGCCGCGCTCGATAACAACGGCCGGTTGATGAACAGCATCAATCTGGTGATCGGCGGCGGAATGGCCGCCGGTCCGGCGATCGCGGGGGCCTTACTGCAACACTTCGCCAGCGCCAATCCGCTGCTGGCGGCGGCAGGCGCCTGCGCGCTGCTGTCGCTGATTTTGATTGCGGCGGCGTCGTCCGCCGGGAAAGGTTTAGCCAACGGGAGGATAGAGTGAAAAGAAAAACCGGTTTCTTCTTTGATGAACGTTGTTTCTGGCACAGTACCGGCCTGCACGCGGTAACGCTGCCGGTCGGTGGTTGGGTACAGCCGCCTGCCGGCGGCGGCCATGCCGAGTCGCCGGAGACCAAACGGCGGATGAAAAACCTGATGGACGTCTCCGGGCTGACGCCGCAACTGGAACTACGCAGCGCGGCGGCAGCGAGCCTGGAAGACCTGCGGCGGATCCATCCCGATAGCTATCTTGAGCGCTTTAAGGCAATCAGCGATAACGGCGGCGGCATGCTCGGCAAAGAGGCGCCGCTGGGGCCGGGGAGTTATGAAATCGCCTGCCTTTCCGCCGGGCTGGCCTGCGCCGCCGTCGAGGCGGTGCTTAAGGGCGAACTGGATAACGCCTATTCGCTGTCGCGGCCGCCCGGACACCACTGCCTGCCGGAGCAGTCGATGGGGTTTTGTTTCCTCGCCAATATTCCCATTGCCGTTGAACGGGCGAAAGCGTTGCTGGGGCTCGGCAAGGTAGCGATTATTGACTGGGACGTTCACCACGGTAACGGTACGCAGCATATCTATCTGCAGCGCGATGACGTGCTGACTATCTCATTGCATCAGGACGGCTGCTTCCCGCCGGGCTACTCCGGCGAGGACGATCGCGGCGTTGGCGCCGGCGAAGGTTACAATATCAATATTCCGCTGCTGGCCGGGGCGGGCGACGACAGCTGGCGCTATGCGCTGGAAACTATCGTCATTCCCGCGCTGGCGCGTTTTGAGCCGGAACTGATTATTATCGCCTGCGGCTATGACGCCAACGCGATGGATCCATTGGCGCGGATGCAGCTACATAGCGACAGCTTCCGGGCGATGACCGAACAGGTCCAGCAGGCGGCGGATCGCCTGTGCGGCGGCAAACTGGTGATGGTGCACGAAGGCGGCTATGCCGAATCCTACGTGCCGTTCTGCGGCCTGGCGGTGATGGAAACGCTGAGCGGCGTGCGCACCGAGGTTCAGGATCCGCTGCTGGAATTTATTCAGCAGCAGCAGCCGCGCGCCGCGTTCGCGCAGTTCCAGCGCCAGGCTATCGATCGACTGGCTCAGCAGTTCGGTCTGCTATAAACCACCTCAGCCTCCCCGCTGTGATGGCGGGGAAGTCAATGCTTTCTCTTCTGCGATTTCACCGCGCATCCACTGACTTACCGCCTGATTAATCATCGCCATCACGCTGAGCAGCAGCATCCGCTGCTGCGCTTCGAGCTTCAGATAACGGCGCAGCGGCGGCATTTTGCAGACCACTTCGCTGGCGGCCCAGGGTTCAATGCAGCAGCGCCAGTCGCGACCGTCAAAGGTCAACGAAAAGCGGCGGTAGTCCAGCTCGCTTAAGGTCTGCTGAAGATTAGGAAAACCGTTGAGATAGCCGGCGAGTTCCGCGCTCTCTTTACCGCCGATAAAGCGGACTGGCTGACGTTTCAGCCAGCCGGATTGGTGAGCGCGGATCTTACCGCGAGCGGGCCGGGTAACCGGCCCTTCGACGACAAACTCGCAGCTGTGAATGCTGGCCATAAATAGTCGCTTCTGACGCACCCTGTAGGTGACGAAGGTGGCGTCGTTCAGGCGCAACATCGCGCTGCTTTCGCTGAGTTTTTCGCTCGGCCAGCCCGCTAAATCGCGCTGCACCGCGTTCATTAATGGCGTTTCAAACCAGGGGACGGAGGGCATCAGGCGTCATCTCCCCGCGGGTCTGTTTCTCATAGTTGCCGATAGCGCGCTCGACCACCTCTTCTACCGCCAGCGGCTTGAACGGATTAACGCGCTGTACGCACAGCGTCCAGAACAGGGCATAGGCGGCGGTCAGGCCGAGCATAATCCCGAACGGCACCAGCACCTCGCGGCTGTCCATCCCCGGAGGGGTAATATTCACAATAGCGATGATAATCCCGACGCTGGAGATAATCTGCGGTAGCGGGAACCACGGCGAGCGGTAGGCGCGCGGTAGGTCCGGGCGGCGAATGCGCAGCATCACCACCGACAGCGTCACCAACAGATAGGCCACGCCCCAGGCGCAGACCGCGGCGAGGATCAGCGGTACGATGCGGTCCAGATCGCCGTTCAGGTACCAGGCGTGCAGGCAGGGGATGGCCACGCCGATGGCAATCGCGATCACCGGCGTTTTGAAGCGCGGATGCAGCCAGGTAAGAAAACGCGGCAGCGCGCCGTCCAGCGCCATACCGTAAATAATACGTGGCACCGCGGCCATCAAGGTATTAATCGTGGCGCAGCCCGCCAGCAGCAGGCCGACTCCGAGCCAATACTGGCCGGCGTGGCCCATCACCCGCTCGGCGAAGGCCGGGATAGCCATCGGCGTGTCCAGCAGATGGACGTTATTCGCCGCATCGACCACCACGTTTTCCACCTGGCGGTTAATCGCCGCGCCGTAGATAAACATGCAGCTGGCGACGCCCAGCAGACCCAGCGCCATCGCCCGAGGAATGGTGCGGTGGGCTTTTTTGATTTCCGGCGCCATCGGCGTCACCAGTTCGCAGCCGACGAACATAAACATCGCCATGCCGATATAGCCGAACAGGCCGGAGATATCGCTAACGTTCAGCGGCGTGCCGAACCAGCCGGAAAGGTGAGTCACCGGCGCCATAAAAATGCCGCACAGGCCGAAAATGGTCAGCGTCGTCCACATGCCAAAGGTAAGCACCACTTCGACCTTGCCGAAAATTTCCACGCCAATGGCGTTGAGCAGGCCGAAAATGACCACCATACCGACGCCTACCATCCAGGTGTTTTGATGGGCGGCCATCTGCGCGTTGACCGATTCGAAGTTCACCAGCGCCATAATGCCGGCGAGAATGGTCTCCGCGGTGCCGGCGAAGATATGGACGATAAGATAGGCGCACAGCGCGCCGGTAATGGCGAAGAAGCGGCCCATACCGCAGGAGATATAGTCGTACACCGAACCGGTGGTGGGGATTAACGTCGCGGCTTCGGCGAAGGTAGTGACCTGCGCCTGCATCATAATAAAAGCCAGCAGTACCGCCAGCGCGAAGGTGTCGCCGCCCATGCCAAATCCGCTGGTGACCGTCAGGATCACCGGGCTTGCCATAATCAGCCCAACCGAGCTGGCGAGGGTCGTCGGAAAGCCGACGACGCCGCGTTCAAGATGGCTGGCGAGTCTGTTACTAAACATAGTCAACCTCTGCACAATGTAGGGGAGGGCAGGGAATAGCCAGCGCCACTCCCGGATAGTCATAATTTAGGCGGGCATCCTGCTCAACGAATATCGTCCGGAAGGTGGAGAGCAACGGGTGAATCTGTGACGTAGTCCATGAATGTGGCGACTGATAAACAAGATGGCCCCGGAAACCGGGGCCATCTGTCTTGCCACGTTGCGCGTATTTCTGCCGGGTGGCGGCTAGCGCCTTACCCGGCCTACGGTCCGTGCGGCCTGCCTTTAATTTGGCCTCAAAACCCCGGTGGCGCTGCCGCTTACCGGGGCTACAGCGCTGTGCGATTTGGTAGCCCGGAGAAGGCGCAATGCGTCGCCGGGCATTATCAGCGTGTTAGCGCGTCTCAACGTTCGCCAGATAGTGTTTGACGAAACGCGGGGTGAGAATTTTCCACTCCACTTCGGTGCCTTGTTTGACAAACCAGCTGTCCCCCGGCGCGAAGCGCTGCGGCTCGCCGCCGGCGACGGTCAGTTCTACTTCGCCCTCCAGCACGGTGGCGTGTTCGGTAAATGGATAGGTCATGGTGAAGCTCCCTTCGGTGGACGAAAACAGTCCGCAGGTAAAGGCGTCCTGCGGCTCGCCGTAGATCATCGCCCCGGCCACCTGCGGGTCGCCGGCGGTCGGCGTCGCGCCGAGCAGGCTGACGCTGCCGATCGGCTGTAGTTCAGGTACCGGGTGTTTGAGTTTAAAAGCGTGCATAGCGTTCTCCTGATTAACTCCGGCCTTTCCAGAAACCGGCGGTTTGATGCATCAGTTTTCCGGCGGTGACTAATAGCAAGCGCAGGCTGTCACGGCCGTGGATGGTCGCGTGGGGAATGCTGCTTAGCAGACGATAGCGGTCGGAACCGCCATTGATCCCTTCGGCGAGGATTTTGCACACGATGTGCGAGGGGGTGACGCCGAAGCCGGAGTACCCCTGGACGTAAAAGACGTTGTTATGGTCGCGTAAGGTGCCAATCTGCGGGAACAGGTTGGCGCTGCAGGCCATCGGCCCGCCCCAGGCGAAATCGATCTTCACATCTTTAAGGTACGGGAAGACCTCCGCCAGCAGCGTACGATTCCAGGCGGCGAAATCGTTCGGCGTATACTCCAGGAAGCGGGTGGCGCTACCAAACAGCAGGCGGTTTTCACGAGTGACGCGATAATAGTTAATCACCGGGCGAATATCGCTGAAGGCGCCGCGCAGCGGGCTGATGCGCTCGATCAGTTCATCGGAGAGCGGCTCGGTCGATACCTGATAAGAGTAGGTGACCAGCGTTTTGTTGTAGATCTCCGGCTCCATATTGTTGAGGAAGCTGTCGCAGGCCCACAGCAGTTTGGCGGCTTTAACGCTGCCCATCGCGGTGCGCACCTGCACCTGTTTGCCGTAATTCACCTCTACTACCGGTGAGGATTCGAAAATCTTCACCCCCAGCGAATGCGCGGCCTGTGCCGAACCAAGCAGCATATTGAGTGAATGGATCTGCCCGCCGCCCATATGTTTCAGCGCGCCGCAGTAGACCTCGGAGCCGACCACCTGCTGTACCTCTTTCCCGGTATACAGTTCGATCTCTTCATCCGGGGTGGCGGCTTTAAACTCCTTCTCCCACTGGCGTAGTGTTTTAAGCTGCCGCTGGTTATAGGCCAGGTAGCCGTAGCCGGGGACGAAATCAGCGTCGATGTTGTATTTGCGGATGCGTTCGCGAATGATGCCCGCGCCGAGGTTGGCGATTTTAAATAGCGTCTCCAGCCCCTCTTTGCCGACGTGTTTTTTCACCGCTTCGATATCGTGGCCGATCCCGGCCATCACCTGGCCGCCGTTGCGCCCGGTGCCGCCATAGCCAAGATGGCGCGCTTCCAGCACCACCACGTTGGTGATCCCCTGTTCCGCCAGCTCCAGCGCGGTGTTAATACCGGAAAAGCCGCCGCCGATAATCACCACATCGGCTTCGATATCTTCCCGCAGCGCCGGAAAATGGAGCTGGTATTTCTTCGTCGCGCCGTAGTAATTCAGCGCATCGATTTTAATATTCATCGCGTTACCCTGTCGTCTTGCCTGGCTCAATGTCCTCATAACAGCACGCCGTGCGGGCGTTGAATATCGTCCGGAAGAATGACGTTCTTTAGAACGATGGGCGGCGCGGCGCAACCGTGCTGTGATGGGCTAACTTTGCTAAAAAACGAGTGCTGACGATGAGCGAGATAACCATACTGGCGGAAGTGACCGCCTTTTTACGCCAGCCGCACGGGCAGTTTATTGCCGGCCATCGTGAGGCGGGCCACGGCGCGCCGTTCGCTGTGATAAACCCGGCGACCGGAGAGTCAATCGCCGAAGTCACGGCGGCGGATGTCGGCCAGGCGGACCGCGCAATGGAGAGCGCCCGCCTGGCGTTTAATCAGTGGCGCGAGATGCCGACGCTGGCCCGCGGCGCGCTGCTGCTAAAGCTGGCGGACACGCTGGCAGAGCATCGCGAAGAGCTGGCGCAGCTGGAAAGCCTCTGCTCCGGTAAGACCATCACCCTGGCGCGGATGCTCGAACTGGATCAGTCGGTAGCGTTTTTGCGCTACTTCGCCGGCTGGGCGGGGAAAATCACCGGAGAAACCCTGGATGTGTCACTGCCGTCGATGGCCGGGGAAAGATATACCGCCTTTACCCGCCGCCAGCCGTTGGGCGTGGTGGTCGGCATCGTGCCGTGGAACTTCTCGATTATGATTGCCATCTGGAAGATGGCGGCGGCGCTGGTCTGCGGCTGCACTATCGTCCTCAAGCCGAGCGAGTATACGCCGCTGACGCTGCTGCGGGTGGCGGAACTGGCGAAGGCAGCCGGTATTCCGGATGGCGTGATTAACGTGGTCAACGGCGCCGGCGGCGAAATCGCCCAACGCCTTATCACGCATTCGGCCTGCGCCAAAGTGAGCTTCACCGGCTCGGTGGCGACCGGGGAAAAAGTCCAGCAGTCGGCCAGTGCGTCAGGTAAACGGGTTACGCTGGAGCTGGGCGGTAAAAACGCCGCGCTGTTCCTCGATGACCTGCCGCCAGAGGCCATGGTGAACGGCATTATCGAAGCCGGTTACCTCAACCAGGGGCAGATTTGCGCCGCCGCTGAGCGCTTTTATCTGCCGCAGGGAAAACTGGATGCGGTGCTGGCGCTGCTGAAAGACAAGCTCAGCGCTTTCGCCCCGGGGTCCCCGCTGGATGAACAAACGCTGATGGGGCCGCTGGCTAACCGCCAGCAGTATGACAAAGTCTTGCGTCTCATTCAGACCGCGCGCGAAGAGGGTGATACCATCGTTTGCGGCGGCGAAGCGCTGCCCGGCGAGGGCTATTTCCTGCAGCCGACGGCGGTTAAGGTGCGCAGCGAAGAGAGCACCCTGATGCGCGAGGAGACCTTCGGCCCAGTATGCAGCTTTATTGGCTATCGCAGCGAAGAAGAAGCGCTGGCCCGAATTAATGCTTCCCCATTTGGACTGGCGGCCAGCGTCTGGTCGGATAATATCCGCCAGGCGCTGCGCTACTCGCAGGCCATTGACGCCGGGATCGTATGGGTCAACATGCATACCTTCCTCGACCCGGCAGTGCCGTTCGGCGGCATGAAAGGATCGGGTATTGGCCGTGAGTTTGGTAGCGCGTTTATTGATGATTATACCGAACTTAAATCAGTGATGATGCGTTATTAAAATACAGGAATATCGGCATGCCGCTAATCACTATTAATTAATGAAAGATAAGACTTGCTGGTTATTATTATCTAACCCACCGCCAGGCCGCTAAATAATAATTTAGTGGCCTTTTTATTTACCTCGAATATGCGTGCAAGGAAATTGCCTGAAAACTTGTACAATAATATCCCGATTAAAAATTGCCGCCAATTAAATTTGCGATTACCAATATGCATCCCGTAATCATCTAATGGATGACTGGCATTTTATTGTTTGAATTATTGTTAACTAAAAATTATCTGAGAGTTTTTAATTAACATTTAATTAATTATTTTGGAGTTCACCTTGACTACGCCATTAAAAGAGATCGTTATTGTCGGCGGCGGCGCCGGCGGGCTGGAGCTAGCGACCCAACTGGGACGTAAATTAGGGCGTCGGCGGAAAGCGAATATTACCCTTGTCGACCGCAGCCAGAGTCATCTGTGGAAACCGCTGTTGCATGAAGTCGCCACCGGTTCGCTGGATGAAGGCGTGGATGCGTTGAGTTTCCTCGCCCATGCCAGCAAACACCACTTTTCCTTCCAGCACGGTTCGGTAATGGATATCGATAGGCAGAATAAGACCATTACTATCGCCGCGCTGCGGGATGAGCAGGGCGAAGTACTGGTGCCGGAACGCAAGTTGCGCTGGGATACGCTGGTGATGGCGCTGGGTAGTACGTCGAACGATTTTAATACGCCAGGGGTAAAAGAACACTGTATTTTCCTCGACAGCGCTGAGCAGGCAAAAGTATTTCATCAGCAAATGCTGAACCAATTTCTGCGCTATTCCGCCGACCCGCAGACGACCGGTAAGGTCAATATTGCCATTGTTGGCGGTGGCGCTACCGGCGTTGAATTATCTGCTGAATTACACAATGCGGTGAAAGAACTGCGCAGCTACGGTTATAAAGATCTGACCAACGAGGCGTTAAATGTCAGTCTGATAGAAGCCGGCGACGGTATTTTATCTGCACTGCCAAAACGGATTTCCCGCGCCGCGCACGAAAAGCTGAGTAAACTTGGCGTGAATGTGATGACCAATACCATGATCACCGGCGTTGAAAAAGGTGGCCTGCAGACCAAAGATGGCCAGTTTATCGAGGCGAGTTTAATTGTCTGGGCGGCGGGGATAAAAGCGCCGGACTTCATGAAGGATATCGCCGGGCTGGAGACCAACCGTATCAATCAACTGGTGGTGACCCCGACGCTGCAGACGACGCGCGACGCTGATATTTTTGCTTTCGGCGACTGCGCGGCATGCCCGCGTCCGGAAGGTGGATTTATCCCGCCGCGCGGCCAGGCGGCGCATCAAATGGCGCTCTTGACCGCCGACAACATTATCGCCCGCATGAAGGGGCATAAGTTGAAATCGTTCTCCTATCGCGATCGCGGTTCGCTGGTTTCTCTCTCCGGCTACACGACCTTTGGCAGCATTATGGGACATCTACCGATTGGCCCGATGATGGTCGAAGGCCGTATTGCGCGGATGGTTTACGATTCGTTGTATCGGATGCATCAGGTGACGCTGCACGGTTATTTTAAAACCGGCCTGATGATGTTATCCGGGGGGATAAACCGGATTATTCGCCCGCGCCTGAAATTGCATTGATCGTGGTTTTTTAGTCCGACATGGGGCCCGGCGCCCCGTGCAACTTGCGACAATTCCCCCTAAGTGATAAAAGGTGCCCCTTCACAAAAATACACAGGGGAACGACGTGAAAGACGCGTCAACGTCGTCGGATGCCGTGGAAGAGAGCGGCCCGACGCTTCATCGCGGTTTACAGAACCGACATATTCAACTTATCGCCCTTGGCGGCGCGATTGGCACCGGCCTGTTTCTTGGCATTGGTCCCGCGATTCAAATGGCTGGCCCGGCGGTATTACTGGGTTACGCCGTGGCCGGTATTGTGGCTTTTCTGATTATGCGCCAGCTTGGCGAGATGGTGGTGGAAGAGCCGGTATCTGGCTCTTTTGCCCACTTTGCCTATAAATACTGGGGCCCGTTCGCCGGCTTTCTCTCTGGCTGGAACTACTGGGTGATGTTCGTGCTGGTAGGGATGGCGGAACTAACCGCCGCCGGGATTTATATGCAGTACTGGCTCCCTGATGTTCCCACCTGGGTTTGGGCGGCGGCCTTCTTCATCATTATTAACGCCGTCAACCTGGTCAACGTACGTCTGTATGGCGAAGCGGAATTCTGGTTCGCGCTGATTAAAGTGCTGGCGATTATCGGCATGATCGCCTTTGGCCTGTGGATGCTGTTTGGCGGTCACGGCGGCAGTAAAGCTGGTTTTGATAACCTGTGGAAGCATGGCGGCTTCCTCGCGACCGGCTGGCATGGCCTGGTGCTGTCGTTGGCGGTCATTATGTTCTCTTTTGGCGGCCTGGAGCTAATCGGCATTACCGCCGCGGAAGCGCAGGATCCGGAAAAGAGCATTCCGAAAGCGGTCAACCAGGTGGTTTACCGTATCCTGCTGTTTTACATCGGCTCGCTGGTGGTGCTGCTGGCGCTTTATCCGTGGGTAGAGATCAAATCCGATAGTAGTCCGTTTGTGATGATTTTCCATAATCTTGACAGCAACGTGGTGGCTTCCGCGCTGAATTTCGTTATTCTGGTGGCATCGCTGTCGGTCTATAACAGCGGCGTCTATTCTAACAGCCGCATGCTGTTCGGGTTGTCGGTACAAGGCAACGCGCCGAAGTTTCTCGCCCGCGTCAGCAAACGCGGCGTGCCGGTGAATTCGCTGCTGCTGTCGGGCGTCATTACCTCGCTGGTGGTGGTACTGAACTATCTGCTGCCGCATGAAGCGCTGGGGTTGCTGATGGCGCTGGTAGTGGCGACGCTGCTGCTGAACTGGATAATGATCTGCATGGCGCATCTGAAGTTTCGCGCCGCGCAGCGTCGTAAAGGTCGCGAGTCGAAGTTCAAAGCGTTACTGGCGCCAGCCAGCAACTACTTTTGCATCGCTTTTCTCGGTTTGATTCTGGTGCTGATGTGCACCATTGACGGGATGCGTCTGTCGGCGATATTGCTGCCGGTGTGGATTATCTTCCTGTTTGCCGCTTTCAAACTGCTGCGCCGCCCGGCGTAAGGCTTATCGCCCCGCGGAATGGCGGGGCGACATAACTTATTTTATCCCGTGGAAGCCATCCAGATAGGCGCCAGCCAGCTCATTGCCAAACAGACGAGCATCCTTCGCTTCCATCGTTTCGCTCCACCGATCGCTCGCATTACCGTTGAAGGAGTGTTGCGACTTCACCCCTTCCAGCGCCTGTTGCTTAATGGCGTCGGCAACTCGCTGCGCATCGCTTTCACTCACCCCTTTTTTCCGATCTTCTTGCCCGCGGGCGTAGATATCGCGGAAGTTAGGCAGGTTCATCTGATAATTTTGCTGACGGTTAACGGTGAAATTACCGCCGACGAAATCAGAACGATGAGACACGAAGCTGTAAGCATGGCGTTCTGGCGAGGTCTTCGATGAGGTGCAACCGGAGAGGAGTGCTAAAGCGCAGCCAAGCGCGACAAACGTTGTGGTTAATTTCATTATGCAGAGCGTCCTTTGGCGATAATCCATGTTGGTGAAAAGATCATCTCCTTAAACAGTGTCGACGGCTAGCCCTGAGAAATGATAGTGGAGTGAGAGTACGCTGGCGCCCGCAATGCGCGCCAGCCGGGAATCAGGACGACAGCGCGCCCGACAGTGAACGAATGTCGTTGCCGGTTGGCGTCTGGTGAATACGCAGGCCGAACTCGTCAACCACCGCAAAGATATGGTCGAAGATATCCGCCTGAATGCCTTCATACTCCGCCCACACCACGGTATTGGTGAAGCAGTAGATCTCAATCGGCAGGCCGTTAGCGTCCGGCGCTAGCTGGCGCACCATCATGGTCATATCCTTACGTAGCCGAGGGTGGTTGCGCAGATACTCCTGCAGATAGGCGCGGAAGGTGCCGATATTGGTCATTTTGCGCAGGTTAAGCACCGAGGGTTCATTAGCGTGCTGTTGGTTCCACTCGTTAATTTCCTGATGGCGCGAGTCCATATACGGCTTCAGCAATTTGGCCTGAATCAGCCGCTGCTGCTCCTGCTCGTCAAGAAAATGGATGCTGGTGGTATCGATGTTCAGGCTGCGCTTAATGCGACGACCGCCGGAGGCCGACATCCCGCTCCAGTTTTTAAACGAATCCGAGACCAGCGACCAGGTGGGGATTGTGGTGATAGTGTTATCCCAGTTGCGCACTTTTACCGTGGTCAGGCCGATATCAATAACCGCGCCATCGGCGCCATATTTCGGCATTTCCAGCCAGTCGCCGAGTTTGAGCATGTCGTTGGCGGAAAGCTGGATGCCGGCCACCAGGCCAAGAATCGGGTCTTTAAATACTAACATCAGTACGGCGGCCATCGCGCCAAGACCGCTAATGAGAATCGCCGGCGACTGGCCAATCAGCAGAGATATGATCAGAATGCCGATAATAATCGCCGTAACCAGTTTAATACCCTGGAAGATGCCTTTAAGCGGCAGCTGCGAGGCAGTCGGGAATTTTTGCGCCAGATTGAAAATCACGTCCAGCAGCGAGAAGAAGGAGAGCATGGCGTAAACCATGACCCACAGTTGCGCGCAGGTGGATAAAATTTCCGCCGCTTCGCTGCCTTTCTGCAGCCAGAGCACGGCCTGAACGTTGACGATAATCCCCTGTAGGGTGAACGCCAGGCGGTGGAAAAGTTTATTTTGCGTGATGATCTGCAGCCATAAATGGCTGCTGGCCTGCGCCCGCTTTTCGAAGGTGCGTAGTACCACTTTATGTAGAATGAGATGAACGACAATCGCCGTCAGAAAAATAATGCCAAAAGTAATGATGAGCGAGGTGGTTGGGGTGATTTTGATGCCTAATGCGGCGATTTGCGATATTAATTCCTGCATAACGTCTCCTGTACATCCAGCGGTTATGATGACCGCTGGATGACTATTATGCAAATCAGAGGTTACACAGTTGTGAATCAGGACGCCGTCGCCGCCGCCTGCAGATTCAGGTGATGGCGCAGCCAGAGGGCTATAGCGCCCAGCAGCAGCATCATCGCCACCTCGACCAGCAGGAAGACGATCAGCGCCTGCGCATAGTCACCACCGCCGCGCTGGGCCAGGGTTAAGAACAGCGAGCCGAGAATGGCCGGCCCCAGCCCCAGCGTCGCCTGTTGCAGGGTACTGAGAATGGCGCTACCGGCCCCGGCGTCGCAGGCGCGAATGTCCCGCATCCCGATACGATAGAAACTGTTGACGATTAACGCCTGGCCATAGCCGACCAGCGCGGTGGAGGGCACCAGCGCCAGCGTCGTGGTCCGCAGGCCAAGTTGATAAAAGGTGGCGCTCAGCATCAGCAGGCCGCTAATCTGCACTGCCAGGCCAATCAGCAAAATCCGCCCCATACTATAGCGAGCGATAAGCTTCGGCGCGTACAGCGCGGAGATAAAATAGGCCACCCCGAGAGCGATAAAACTGTTGCCGGACTGCCACGGCGCCATCCCAAGCCCGGCCTGCATGGTCAGCGCCATACAAAACATAAAGCCGGACCAGGCGCTGAAGAACAGCAGCGCGATAGCCATACCAAAACGGATGCTGGTGAGCTTCAACAGCCGCGGCGGCAGCAGCGGTTGCTCGCCGCGCTGCTGCTTACGCAGCGCGCTCAGGCGCATCCAGCCGAGCAGGGGGAGTACGGCCAGCAAAAGCAGCTGTAGCTCCCATGGCCAGTGCAGTTCCGGCCCCAGCGCCATCGGGAACAGCAGGCAGCAGAGGATTAACGCCAGGCTGAAAGTTCCCTGCCAATCGATGCTGGAATGGCTTTCGCGGCGGGTTTCCGGCACATAGCGGCGGCTAAAAGCTAACACCAGCAGGCAGATAGGGATGTTGATAAAGAAGGCGTTACGCCAGCCGAGCCCGGCGATATCGGCGGAGACCAGCCAACCGCCGCCCATCTGGCCGACGATAAACGCGATGCCGCCGATACCGCCGTAGAGGCTGATCGCCCGGGCGTGGGCGGAACCTTTCAAGGTGACGTGCAGGGTGGCGAGTATTTGCGGCACGATCAGCGCGGCGCCCGCGCCTTGCAGCGTTCTCGCGGCCAGCAGGGTAGTGATTGAGTTAGCCATCCCGCATAGCAGCGAGGCGATGCCGAATACCGCCACGCCCCACAGGAACAGGCGGCGGCGTCCATAGTTATCGCCCAGTTTGCTGCCCATCGCCAGGCAGACGGCAAAGGCCACGCCGTACAGCGCGACGATAAGCTCCAGTTGGGTGGCGCTGGCATCGAGGGAGTGGGTGATCGAGTCCAGTGCCACGTTGGTTATCGAGGTATCGATTAACGGCAGCATCTGGCCGGTCAGTAACAGCAGTAAACCGGCGCGGCCGGGTGAAACAGCAGACGAATTCATCGGATCTCTCCATTGCGTCATTCAGCGTATGGCCGTAGCATCACCGATTAATTAAACGGGTACCAGTTCCTGTCTATACTGGTATTGGTACTACCATGCTGGAGGAACGATGTCGCTAATACTGCAACGTGAGGCCCCGAACCTCGCGCCCGATGATAGCCGTAAACAGCTGGGGGCATTTCTGCGCGCCCGCCGCGAAAGTCTTGACCCGCAGCGCCTCGGCCTGCCGCGCGTCGGGCGGCGAAGGACGCCGGGCCTGCGCCGGGAAGAGGTGGCGATGTTGGCGGACGTCGGCGTGACCTGGTATACCTGGCTTGAGCAGGGGCGGGAAGTGAATCCGTCGGCGGCGGTATTAAGCGGCGTGGCCAGCGCGCTTCAGTGCAGCCCGCTGGAAACCCGTCATCTGTTCGTTCTGGCAGGCTTAACGCCGCCGGAGAACACGCAGGCCACGGTCTGCGAGGGGATCAGTCCCGGAACCCGACGCATGCTTGATAGCCTGATGCCGCAGCCCGCCAGCATTCAGAAACCAAACTTTGATATCGTCGCCTGGAACGACAGCTTTTGCCGCCTGATGGGCGTTGATTTCGCGACGATTGCCGAAGAAGACCGCAATTGCATTTATCTCTATCTCACCTGCGAAACCTGGCGTAGCCGCATTGAAAATCGCGATGTGTTGCCCACTTTTGTTTCCTATTTTCGCGCGGCGATGGCTGAGCATCGCGGCTCGCCAGAGTGGGAAGATAAGCTGGCGCGTTTTTTCGCCGCCTCGGCGGAGTTTGAAGCGCTATGGCACCAGCGCTATGAGGTGCGCGGCGTCGAAAA
Organism: Klebsiella sp. CN_Kp091; assembly: GCF_040065095.1. Lineage (NCBI taxonomy): Bacteria > Pseudomonadati > Pseudomonadota > Gammaproteobacteria > Enterobacterales > Enterobacteriaceae > Klebsiella > Klebsiella sp. CN_Kp091. The sequence goes on from NZ_JBEAIO010000005.1 coordinate 359,846, forward strand.
CCAGGTGAAAAATTTTAACCATCCGCAGCTCGGGCGCTTTAGTCTGCAGCAAATGTACTGGTATTCCGCGCCGCGCAACGGTTCGCGTCTGCTGGTCTATTTACCGCTGGATGAAACCGGAGAACAGGCGCTGGCCTGGCTGGATCAACAGGGCTAAGCCCGCAATGGACAAGGAACGCTTATGAACGTCACCCGCAAGCAGCAGCGGATTATTCAACGTGCTATCGAGCAATGGCAGCAGGAGGGGATCCTGAACAGCAGCGACGGCCAACGGCTGTCAGCGTCGCTATCTGTTCGCGCTTTCGACTGGCAGCGCCTGAGCCGCTATGCCTTCTGGACCGCGATGGCCTGCGTACTGATTGCGCTGGGGAGTCTGTTCGCCGACGCCGAATTGATTACGGCGATTATCAATCTTTTCAGCGACTCCGCTGTCGCGCGCATTATCCTGCCGACGCTGCTGGCCATCGCATTTTATTATTGGGGGTTCCGCCGTCAGCGTCGCGAAGCGCAGTGGCACTATAGCACCGAGGCGATTTTGTTCCTCGGCGTGATTTGCACCGCCATTGCCTTGTGGCAGCTAGGCGATCGGCTGGACGACGGCAGCGGCCACGTGGCGCCGCTGATACTGCTCGGCTGCGCGATTTACGGCCTGATAGGGTATTTTGCCCGTTCCGGGCTGGTGTGGCTGTTCTTTCTGCTGGCGCTGGGGAACTGGTTTGGCGCGGAAACCGGCTATGTATCAGGTTGGGGCGCCTACTGGCTGGGGATGAGCTTCCCGATTCGTTTCGTGCTGTTCGGCGGCGTGCTGCTGGCGCTGTGCTACTTGATGCAAAATGTATTACGCCAGCGGCAGTTGTTTACCGTCAGTAAGGCGATGGGGCTGACCTGGCTGTTTGTCGCGCTGTGGATCCTGTCGATTTTCGGCAACTACGATTCCGAGAGCTGGTATGGGGTGAGCCAGGCGCAACTGCTGCCGTGGGGGCTGCTGTTTGCGCTGGCGGCGGTGCTGTGTATTTATATCAGCCTGAAAACCGACGATGGCATGCTGCGTGGATTTGGCCTGACGTTCCTCGCCATCAACCTCTACACCCGCTTCTTCGAATTCTTCTGGTATAGCCTGCACAAGGTGGTGTTCTTCCTGATCCTGGCGGCATCGCTGGCGATGATTGGCCGCTACGCCGAGCGGATCTGGCACGCCGGCGAAGGGGAGAAAAAGTAACCTTCCCCGGTGGCGCTACGCTTACCGGGGCTACCAACTGAGTACTGGACCGTAGCCCGGATAAGGCGCAAAGCGCCGCCATCCGGGGAGGGCAGCGTGCGGAGATTAGATCTCTGTGATGGTGGTAGACTGCGGCAGGCGGGATTTCGGCAGTGCGGCGTTGAAGTCCTCCACGCTGTGATGACCGACCGGCACCACGACTACGCTGGTATAACCTTGCGCTTTCAGGCCAAACTCTTCGTCGAGGATGGAGAAATCGACGCCTTCGATCGGCACCGCATCCAGACCCATTGCCGCCACGCCGAGCAGGAAGTTGCCCACGTTAAGATAAACCTGCTTCGCCATCCACTGATCGTCATCTTTCAGCTCTTTGCGGTGCATATCGGCAAAGAAGGTGCGGCCTTTGTGGTTACCGGCTTTGGCTTCCGGAGTGGCAAAACGGCCATCGGCATCTTCCTGATCAACGACTTTTTCCAGCCACGCATCGTCCATCGCGGTTTTCGCACAGAACACGACAACGTGGGAAGCGTCGAGGATTTTACGTTCGTTGAACACGTAGGTGCCGCTGGCCGCTTTCGCGACGCGGGCTTTCCCTTCATCGCTGCTGGCGACGATAAAGTGCCACGGCTGGGAGTTGGTGCTCGACGGGCTATATTGCAGCAGCGTTTTCAGGTTTTCCGCCTGTTCGGCCGTCAGTTTTTTCGCCGGATCGAAAGCCTTAGTGGAGTAACGTTTTAAGGCAACTGAGATAATATCCATGACTCTTCCTCACAATTTTCAGCCCCTTACGGGCACATTTCGTGGGAGGAAGAGTACAGCGATGCGCGGGAAATGATAAGAGTGAAAAATGCGATAACACTTATCGCATTTATTTGAAAATCAGCCGGGACGTAGCCGACGTTGGTCTTTTTTCGCCAGCTTATCCACCACCAGATTCCACGAGTCATCAATAAGCTCGGCAAGTAAATCCTCGCTGATATCCTCGCCCGGCACCACGGTGATCCAGTGCTTTTTGTTCATGTGATAGCCCGGCTCGATACTGCGGTAAATTTGCTGATTGAGCAGCGATTTTTGCGGTTCGGCCTTCAGGTTAACGATCGCCCGCCCGCGAAGGGTCATGGTCAGCATGAAAATCCGCCCGCCGACTTTAAACACGTCATACTCTGGGCCAAACGGCCAGCAGTGTTCGGTAAAAGGGTAGGTCAGCGCGATACGCTGCGCGTGATGGTGTAGCGCTTCGTTATCCATTAATGCTCATTCTCATGCAGCGCATTCCACATAGCCTCAAAACCGAGGGCGATGATTTCTCGAGCGCGCTGCGGGTCGTGGCTGGCGAACTCGATGGTGGTTTCGGCCAGCGACAGGAACAGGGCATCGCCGAAGGCGCGATAGGCGTCGCTAAGGAAAACCGCTTTCACCGACAGCTGACACATCTCGTTCAGCTCGGGAAAACTCTCTTTAACCTGGCTGCGGGTTTCATCGGTGATGCGTTCGCTCAATGCCATGCGGCGAATGGCGCGGTATTCCATAGGGTTACGCATCCCCCAGTCGATATAGCTGTTCCAGATGTTGCGCGCGTTCTCTTTCGGGCGCTTTTCGTCAGGATTGAGCCCGTCGATCATCGTCTGTACTAAGCGCATCTTAATGGCGAGGTATAACTCGTTGAGCAACTCATCTTTAGTGGCGAAATAGCGAAACAGCGTTCCTTCAGCAACCCCCGCGCTGCGGGCTATCGCCGATGTTGAAGCGGCAATGCCGGACTGGGCGAAAGCGGCCGTGGCGGCTTCCAGTAACGCTTGTTTTTTATCTTCACTCTTAGGACGAGCCACTACATTTTACCTCGCTGAAAGTTAAACCTCGATCTAATCACGGCGGACCGCACAACTGCAACGCCAGATGTCAAAAATTGAAAATAGTCTTGACGATTTTCTACTCCTTCCTAATAATGAGTGCTTACTCACTCATAATCAAGTTATATCATAAAGTCCCCTGGATGGGGCTTTTGTCTGGTCAGGATATGAACCGTGTCACCTTTAGCGTGGTCGCCATTATGTTATTAGCAGCAGCAACGACATTGCCGTTTGTTCTCAATGCCGGTTTTGGCAAAGCGCCGCAGGGTGCGCAGCTCAGTCTTGTCGAACAGTCGCCGAACTACCGTGACGGCCAGTTCCATAACCAACTGCCGACGCCGGGATTCACCGGGCAGAAAAACATGCTGGCCGCGTGGTGGGATTTTCTGGTCACGAAGCGAGAGAACGCGCGCCCGCAGCAGCCGTTGCCGCTGGTGAATACCGATCTTGCCGGTCTACCTTCTGGTGAAGACGTGATGGTCTGGCTCGGTCACTCATCGTGGTATCTGCAGCTGGCGGGTAAACGTATCCTGATCGACCCGGTATTTAGCGATTACGCCGCGCCGTTTTCTTTCATCAATAAGGCTTTCCCCGGTGATTATCCGTGGAACGCGCAGCGGATGCCGGGGATCGATCTGCTGATTATCTCCCACGATCACTACGACCATCTCGACTACGCCACCATCAAAGCGCTGATGCCGAAAGTTAAACGCGTGGTGACGCCGCTCGGCGTCGGCTCGCATCTGCGCTACTGGGGAATGGATGCGGCGATCATTGATGAAATGGACTGGAACCAGGCGGTAAAAATCGGCGATGAACTGACCGTACACGCGCTGCCGGCTCGCCATTTTTCCGGCCGCGGGTTGAAACGCAACCAAACCTTGTGGGCCAGCTTCCTGTTCGTCACCCCGCAGCAAAAGATTTATTACAGCGGCGATAGCGGCTATGGCCCGCATTTTAAGGCCATTGGCGAGCAGTTTGGTCCCATCGACCTGGCAATCATGGAAAACGGTCAATATGACCAGGACTGGAAATACATCCACATGATGCCGGAAGAAACGGCGCAGGCCGCCGATGATTTACGCGCCCGGTCGGTATTACCGGGGCATGCCGGACGCTTTGTGCTGGCAAAACACAGCTGGGACGATCCGTACCAGCGGCTGGCGGCAGCCAGTGAAGGACGTGAGTGGCGTTTAGTCACGCCAATGCTGGGCGAACCGGTGTGGGTCGCTGATAAGACACAATCATTTAACGCCTGGTGGCGCTAACCGCCAGAGTGGTTCAGGAGGAGAGAAGAGATATGAATATATCCGCTCAGGTGATTGACACTATCGTGGAATGGATTGATGACAATCTGCATCAACCGCTGCGAATTGATGATATTGCGCGCCATGCCGGATACTCAAAATGGCATCTGCAACGGCTGTTTTTACAGTACAAAGGGGAAAGTCTCGGGCGCTACATTCGCGAGCGTAAACTGCTGCTGGCGGCGCGCGACCTGCGAGATACCGACCAGCGGGTTTATGATATCTGCCTGAAATACGGCTTTGATTCTCAGCAAACCTTTACCCGCATCTTTACCCGTACTTTCAATCAGCCGCCGGGCGCGTATCGCAAAGAGAACCACAGTCGCGCGCATTGAGCGCCGGTCGCATACCAGTCCGCCTCTTCGGCGGGCTTTTTTTTGCTCGCTTGCGGCTTAATCTGCCAGCGAGAACCAGCGGCGCCATATCCAGCGCAATACCAGATACTCAACTACCCCCAGCGCTAAGAACCACAGGCAGAAGATCAAAGTATAGAGCTGGTTGAGATCCATCAGGTGGAAGGATGTGACTAGCTTTTGCGCCAGCGTCAGGCCGAGCGAGGGCGCCGGCAACAGCAAGCATGAGATCAGGGCTAACAGCAAAATGCCGGCGGCGGATAACAGCGTTTCCAGCGGGTGTTTCATTATAATGTTAATCGTCAGTTAAAAAACATATTGTCCGGTAAAAAGTCCGTTAACGCAATATGCTTTATCTGCTGATTGATTTACGTCATTCATATTATTTCTAATATTATTAATAAAAAACCCTCTGTTAATTTATTGGGTAATATTTGTGATTAAGTTAATTTCACCTGGATGTAAATTAACGTCATTTATTACCCCAGCATTTTTACAAAAGTATAGGTACTATATCCCACTATTGTGGCAATAATGATTGCCAACGCGACATACAGCGCCAGTCGGCGTCCGCGGTAGATTCCAAACATGTTTCACCTCGTTTATAAATGGTTTAGAAATACCCTGTAATATTTGTTTTTCAGAACCAACTTACCATGTATTTTTTAATTTGCGAGCAAATAAATGTTGTGGCTGGATAATTTGATCTTGCTCGCAAAACGCATTAATTCATTGGCCAGAAATGATTTCAGGCTTTCCGATTCACGGAATTTAAAAGGAAACTTTATTTTGACCAAGATGATTAATCCCCACAACATCACGCCTTCGGGCGACAGCGCGCCGCAGCAGGCTTATCAGCAAACAGTCGAGGCGGTACTGGCGCAAAAAAAGAGCCATGCCGACGGTCTTAGCAGCGCTGAAGCCGCCGGTCGCCTGAAATCATACGGCCCTAACGCACTGCCGGAAAAGAAAGGCAAACCCGCATGGCTGCGTTTTCTCGCCCACTTCAACGATGTCCTGATTTACGTCCTGCTGGCCGCTGCCGCGCTCACTGCGGTGATGGGCCACTGGGTCGATACTCTGGTTATTCTCGGCGTTACCGTCATAAATGCGTTGATCGGTCATATTCAGGAGAGCAATGCCGAAAAATCGCTGCAGGGGATCCGCAACATGCTCTCCAGCGATGCCCGCGTACAGCGAAACGGCAAGCATGAAACGATTCCCACCCGTGACCTGGTGCCGGGCGATATTGTTATTCTGCGCGCCGGCGATCGCGTTCCGGCGGATCTGCGCCTGATTGAAAGCCACAATCTACGGGTAGAAGAGGCTATCCTCACCGGTGAGTCGACGGTGGTGGATAAAACCACCGTGACGCTACAGGGGGAATTGCCGCTGGGCGACCGCACCAATATGGTCTTCTCCGGCACCACTATCAGCGCCGGCAGCGGCGTCGGTGTGGTTACCGCTACCGGTCAAGAGACCGAGCTAGGCCACATCAATCAGATGATGGCGGCTATTGAAAAGCACCGTACTCCGCTGCTGGTGCAGATGGATAAGTTGGGGAAAGCGATTTTTGTCATCATTCTCGCGATGATGGTGGCGCTGTTCTTCTTCAGCCTTGCGTTGCGCGATATTCCGCTGGGCGAGCTGCTGCTGTCGCTGATTAGCCTCGCGGTGGCGGCGGTGCCGGAAGGCCTGCCGGCGATTATCTCGATTATCCTGTCGCTCGGCGTACAGGCGATGGCGCGCAAGCGGGCGATTATCCGTAAGCTACCGACGGTTGAAACGCTTGGCGCGATGACCGTGGTGTGCTCGGACAAAACCGGCACCCTGACCATGAACGAAATGACGGTGAAAGCAGTCATCACCGCTGACTGCTGCTACCGTGTAGAAGGCGATAGCTATGAGCCGCAGGGGCGCATTTTCCAGGAAGGCAGCGACGAACCGGTGGTGGTCCAGCCGGGTAGCGTGCTGGAAACCTACCTGCGCACCATCGATCTGTGCAACGACAGCCAGATCGTTCAGGACGAGCGTGGCCTGTGGGGTATCACCGGCGGCCCGACCGAAGGGGCGCTGAAGGTGCTGGCGGCAAAAGCCCGGTTGGCGCCCCTCGTTACCCGGCTGGTGGCGAAGATTCCGTTTGATTCGCAGTATAAATATATGGCCACCCATCAGCAGATTGGCGATGAAGAGCGGGTGCTGATTACCGGCGCGCCGGATGTCATCTTCGCCCTGTGCGGCCAGCAGATGAGCAAACAGGGGCCAATGCCATTTGACCGTCAGTACTGGGAAGACGAAATGGCGCGCTTCGCCCGGCAGGGTTTACGGATGGTTGCCGCCGCCTGTAAACCGGCAACCGTCGGCAGCGCCACATTGACCCACGATGATCTGAAGGAAGGTCTGGTGTTCCTCGGCATCGCCGGAATGATGGATCCGCCGCGTCCGGAGGCGATTGACGCGATCCACGCCTGCCAGACCGCCGGGATCCGCGTGAAGATGATCACCGGCGACCACCCGCAGACGGCGATGAGCATCGGCCAGATGCTGGGGATCGCCAATAGCCGCCAGGCGATAACCGGCTATCAGCTTGAGCATATGGATGATGCCGAGCTGGCGAAGGCTGCAGTGGAGTTTGATATTTTCGCCCGTACCAGTCCGGAGCATAAGCTGCGCCTGGTAAAGGCGCTACAGGATAGCGGCGAAGTGGTCGGCATGACCGGTGACGGCGTTAACGACGCCCCGGCGCTGCGCCAGGCCGACGTGGGCATCGCCATGGGCATTAAAGGGACCGAGGTGACCAAAGAGGCCGCCGATATGGTGCTCACCGACGACAACTTCGCCACCATCGCCAGCTCGGTGAAGGAGGGGCGTCGCGTCTATGACAACTTGAAAAAGACCATCCTGTTCATCATGCCGACCAACCTCGCGCAGGGACTGTTGATCATCATCGCGCTGCTGGCGGGCAATATTATTCCGCTGACGCCGGTGCTGATTTTGTGGATGAACATGGCGACCTCGGCCACGCTCTCCTTCGGCCTGGCCTTTGAAGCCGCCGAGCGCAACGTGATGAATCGCCCGCCGCGTAAGACCGGCCAGCACGTGATGGATGGGTTTGCCGTCTGGCGCGTCGCCTTTGTCGGTTCGATGATTGCCGTCGCCGCTTTTATTCTCGAAGCCTGGCTGGCGCCGCGCGGCCACAGCGCCGAGTTCATCCGCACCGTGCTGCTGCAGATGTTGGTGACCGCGCAGTGGGTCTATATGATTAACTGCCGCAGCAGCGACAGCTTCTCCCTGAACAAAGGATTGCTGCGCAACAAAGGCATCTGGTTGGTGACCGGCGTTCTGTTGCTGATGCAGTTGGTCATCATCTATGTACCGCTAATGCAGAACATGTTCGGCACCGAAGCGCTACCGCTGCGCTACTGGTTCGTGACCCTGGTAATTGGTGTGGCCATGTTCCTGGTGGTTGAAGTCGAGAAGCGGCTGACCCGCCGTTTGCGTAAACCTGCTTGATACCGTCCGGCGCCCCTTCAGGATTGAGCGGGCGCCATTTTCATTTAGCCAGGTTTTTTCTTTCTACGGTTATCATGGTGACGAAAGGGTGATACTGCCACGGTATGCCGCCGCCCTTTTGATACATTTTTGAAATCGTGCCGTCGAGGTACAGCATCTGGCGCACGTGGAGTTTGGACTGCGCGTAACAGGCAAAATCGTAGAAATTGGTTTCGCGCTCGCTAAGCATAAATACCACCCGTCCCTGTTTATCAATGCCGACGCCGTTGCGCAGCTTACGCGAGCTGGCGGAGGGCTTCAGCCGCCAGTTAATGGCGCCGTTTTCAATCAGCATCGGACCAGACTGCACGGCGTAGGTTATCTCAGGCGATGGCGTAAACTTGTTGATAGGCGTTATTCCCGCCCGCTGGCCTTTCAGCCAGAATACGCCGCCGGGGCGAATGAAAAAATTGCCGCCGCCGGAGGCGCGGTTGAGGGGCTTTATCTGCTCGCCATTTTCGATATACAAGCCCAGCGGTTCGTAGGCCTTATCGTATATCCCGCCGTTCATCGCCATCTGGACGCGGTCGTCTTTATTGATATCGGACAGCAGCGATCGTAACGATCCCCAGGCTTTACCATTTTGCTTTTGCCAGTACATCACGATGCGCTCTTGCTGCGGATTAACCGTATAGCTTTGCAAGATCAGCGTTGGGTCGGTGAGAGTACAGGCTGCATGGGTAAAGGCGGTGAAGGGGAGAAGCGCAAGAGGGATCAGGCGGCGTAATAACATGAACAATCCTTTTAAATATCCTGCGCCGAGTATACCCGTTTCGCTTCCTTATGCCGCCCAAATCTCGCAGTGCTTTTGTACCAGACCGATCAGCGAACCGCCGTTGGCGATGAATTCGCGCATCTGCTGCGCTTCGCTGATGGTGGACCTGGCCTGGCGCACAACCGATTCCAGCGCCGCGCTGGCGTGCACCTTATGGGCAAAGGGCGCCAGTCTGTCGGCTAACTGTAGAATGTTCGCGCGGATGCTCTGTTGTTCGCCGGACCAGACATCGGTTATCACCCCGTCGAGGCCGTAACGACAGGCCTGATAGCGGTTGAAAGGGTAGAGTAGATAATCTTCTGGCTGATGTTTAAACGGTCGTTCGCTTAACAGCCAACAGGCCAGCGTCTGGATAAATCCGGCGATATTCACCGCCTGGCCTATCGTCAGCGGCGTATCCATCACCCGCACTTCGACGGTACCGAAAACCGGGCTCGGGCGAATATCCCAGTGCAGATCCTTCATGCTGTCTATCATGCTGGTGTAGCTCAGGCGGCGGAATAAACGCTGAAAGGCCTGCCAGTTCTCTACCCACGGCATCGGCCCGTTGTCGGGATAGGAAGAGAAACGGTTCAGGCGCGAGCAGGCGAAGCGGCTGTCGGTGCTGTCGAACCACGGCGAGGCGGCGTTGAGGGCGATAAAGTGCGGTACAAAGCGAGACAGCCCGTGTAGTAAATAGATGGCGTCATCGCCGTTCTGACAGCCGACGTGGACGTGCTGGCCAAACACCGTCGCCTGCTTTGCCAGATAGCCGAAGTGCTCGACGGTTTTCACATAGCGCGGGTTATCGCTGATTTGTTGACGCTGCCAGGCGTGGAAAGGGTGCGAACCGCCGCCGCAGATTTGCAGGTGGTGACGGAGTGCGGCGCGCTGTACCGCCTGATGGATGGCGCCGAGCTGTGTTGTGGCGTGGCTGATATCGCGACAGATGCCGGTCGCTATCTCCAGCATGCTTTCGGTGATGTCGTGTTTGGCCTCTCCCGCCGTCAGTTCATCCTGCACATCGGCAATCAGCGTGGAGGCATCCTGGCTGAGGTCATATCCCGGCGGGTTGACGACCTGTAACTCCAGCTCAATACCAAGCGTAAAAGGCGCTGAGACGTGAAAATCGGGTAGCGTCATCGTCGTTCTCCTGTCCCGCTTAAACTGCAAGTATAGGTGAAGCGCAGAGAGTGCGGGCAGGATGAGAAAACCCCGCTTACCGGGGCTACAGCGCTGTGCGATTTGGTAGCCCGGATTAGCGCAGCGCAATCCGGGAGGCCGGGTGGCTTCAAAATCCCCGGTGGCGCTGTCGCTTACCGGGGCTACAGCGCTGTGCGATTTGGTAGCCCGGATTAGCGCAGCGCAATCCGGGAGGCCGGGTGGCTTCAAAATCCCCGGTGGCGCTGTCG